>JBFIML010000005.1:0-135663 GCA_041611735.1 Myxococcota bacterium
ACGGCGTCGAAGAGCGCTTCCTTGCTCTCGACGTAGAGGTAGACGGTGCCCTTGGCGACGCCCAGGCGCGCGGCCACGTCCGCCATCTGGGTGCGCCGGTAGCCCTGTTCGAGGAAGACGGCGGAGGCGGCTTCGATCAGGACGTGGAAGCGGTCCTTGGGGATGGGGCGGGCCATGGGGTCAGGATACATGACCGGTTAAGTCAGTCAATAACCATTCGGGCCACTCTTTGACCCCCCCGGGGGCCGCCCCCCCCTCGGAGCGCCCGGGCCCCGCCGGAGCTGTCCCCGGGAGCGTCGACTCCCGACCTCGCGGGCCACAGGCTCGAGGGGTTGCCCTCGGAAGCCGCTTGTCTTCCTGCCAAACGCCGTGGGAAAATCCGCCCGGCCGACCCTTGGGAAGGGGATCGTGCGATCGCGCCGACCACCGGCGCAACGCACCTCGTTCGATCGATCCGCCCGTCGCCGGTGGTGCTCCTGCCGAGCTTCCACGCGCCCGCTTCCCGGGCCTGGCGGTCTTGTATCCGATCCCGTTCGGCACTCGTCGTGTCTCGAGGAAGGAGAGGCGATGGTCGGGCGCAAACGATTCCCTGCGCGCGCGTTTCCCCGCATCCAGGCCACGTTCTTCGCCATCGGCTGCCTCGTGCTGGCCGCCGGGCTCGTGCCCACGTTGCTCGCCTTGAACTGCGCCCCGCCCCCCGCGGTGGAGCCCGACGACGTGCGCAGCATCGAAGACTTCGTGCGCTGCGTGAACGCCCGGCTCGCGGGCAACCCGAACGCCACCAGCGCCGACACCGTCCAGTGCCTGCCGCCCAAGTGCACGATCACGCTCACCATGAGCAACATCAGCGCCCAGCCGGCCTGCTTCACCGGCGAGTGCCAGATGCCCCGCGTGCTCCTCACCTGCCCGGGCCCGCCGCTCTTCATGCCGTCCTACCTGCTGTGTCCGAGCGACGAGGGCAGTGAACGCATCGAGATCGGCGAGGCCGTCGACGTGGATGGGAACATGCGCATGGCCGACATCCACATCGTGCCCGGGCCCTTCATGGCCATCGACGAGACGGCGGTCATCAGCACCAACGACAGCAAGGGCTGCAACAGCAACGGGCTCACCTGCCACGTCTCGCACGGGCCCCAGCAGTACTCGGAGCCGATCGATCCCTTCGACGGATCCGAAGGCAGCAACGGCAACCCGGATTGCATCATCGCCACCGACCGCTGCGACCAGGCCGCCATCCAGGAGGAGAAGGGCTGCTTCCCGACCAACGACGACCCGCGCGTGGTCCGGCCGCAATCCCTCTCCAAGGTGTGCGAGTGCATCCGGGAGGGCAACGACGATCCCCAACACGAGCTCTCCATGGAGGACCGGGGCCCCCTGGTGGAGGCGCTCTGCGACGCCCTCGAGGGCTATCAGAGCAGCCGCGGCGCCTGTGCGGTCGTCGGCTGCCCGGCCGCTTCCGGTCCGGAGTGCGACGACCTCCTGGCCCCGTGCGATCCCGAGACGGGCGCTCCGCTGGACGTGGCGTCCGGATACCACTGCCAGGCGGTGGAGGAGGACCTCTTCCAGTGCGTGGCGGACTGTCCGTGCCGGGGCTGGGACCTGCTGGGCGGAGGCAAGTTCCTGGTCAACACGGCGGTCTCCATGGTGCGCCTCGAGCTGGACGGCCTGGTGCCGACGCCGGATCCCGGCTCGTTCACCGATGCGGACGGCGTCACCGGCGAGCTCGAGGCCTTCAACTACCTGACCCGGACCCTGGTCCAGGCGGTCTCGTTCTCGTCCCTGGAGGCCACCCAGACCGGCGCGGACTTCTCCGCCAGCGGGACGGGCACTGCCCTGGTGAATGGCGTCCCCACGAACATCGCGTTCACCGCCACCCAGACCGGGACCGTGGCCACGTTCGAGGTCCAGGACGCCGACACCTCGGCGGTGCTGGCCGGGGGCACCGGAGAGGACAACCGGGCCGCCTTCCAGTTGACGGTGACGCCGTAGCACGGGGTCCCGAAGGAGAATGCCATGCTGCGTCGATCGCGAGGGGTGGTGGCGCTGCTGGGCGCGATGGCGTTGGTCGCCGCGAGCTCCAGCGCGCTCGCCCTCCCGCTGGTTCGCTACAGCGTGAACGATCTCGGTGGGGGGCTGTTCAAGTACAACCTGATCGTGGACAACCAGGGTGGCAGCGAGGCGCTGAGCGGCCTCAACGTCCTCAAGGGCAATAGCGTCTTCGGCCTGACCAGCGGGAGCGTGATCAACGCCCCGGTGGACTGGCTCTACTTCGCGCCACTTCCTCCCCTGATCGATGACCTCGACTACTTCTCGCTGGATCCCGGCGCAGACGTGCCCATCGACGGGGTGCTGGGCGGCTTCTCCTTCCGCAGCACCCGAAACCCGGACACCCTGGCGGGCGACGACTTCGCCGTGGAGGGGATCGGCGGCGACTCGGCCAGCCAGATCGACCTCGGCGTGGCGATCCTGGTGCCGGAGCCCGCGACGGCGCTCCTCCTGGGCAGCGGGCTACTCGGCCTCGCCCTGGGGCGGGGCCGGCGCCGGGTCCCGGCAGCGTGGCCGCGTCGAAGGCGGTCGGGTTGAAGCTCATCTGGAACCCCGAAGTGTGGACGAAGCTCGGCAGGCCAGGGGGCACCGGCTGGCCCGCAAAGAACGCCTCGATCGGAGCCAGGAAGAACGGAGTGATCAGGTCGAACGAATCGTCTTGACCATCCGTAAAGTCGGTGAGGCCGATGGCGTCGTCCGAGAAGCGCAAGGTCAGATCCGGCGCGCCGTTGGGGCGATTCACCAACTGAACCGTGCCTCCCTCCACGAAGAAGCCGTAGGAGATGCCATTCGAGAAGACCGACGTCGAGGAGGGGACCTCCTACTTCGACGGGTGGCGATCCTCAGCGGACGGCCCGATGCGCCCTCCAGACCCAGAGCAGCTTGAAGAGGCCGGCGATCCCCAGCAGTAGCGCCCCCACTGCGCTGCGCACGAACACGAAATCGAAGCGGGACTTCACGGGGAACACCTGCGTCTTCTCGATCGATGCCCACTTGTGGACGACCACGTCCCGGGCGCTCAGCTCCACCGCCATCTCCAGCAGGTCGCGACGGCTGCGATAGCGCACCAGGGCCACGTCGTCCCAGACGTCGGCGCCCTCGGGCTGGAGGAAGGTGCCCGCCGGGGCGCCCAGGAAGACGGGCAGCGCCGCGCGCCGCAGCAACGCCGGAGCGATCAGCCGGTCGTAGCGGTCGGCGGCGGCTCGCACGTCGTCGTCGTAGTCGTAGCCCGGGGGATAGACGGCCTTCTCCCGGTAGCGCATCAGGTTCAGCATGAAGAACTCGGCACCGTCGTCCTGCTGGGCGAGGGCGCGAAGCGACTCCACCAGCTCGGGGTCGGCTCGGCCCCGCTCCTGGGCGTGCGACTCCATGGCGGCAAGCAGGGCCTCGGCCTCCTGTCGGGTCAGCGGCTCGCCGCTCCCGCCGTACCAGACCCAGAAGACCCCGAACACCGCCAGCAGAGCCAGCGCCACGACGCGCGGTCCCGTCCACATGTCGTCTCTCCTCTCGAGTATGCTAGGTGGCGCGAGAGGCAACGGAAACCCTGCAAGAGGTCCGGTCGGTGCAACGCCCCGCCGCGTTCTACCTGGGTGTCTTCCTGATCACGCTCTGCACCCTGGTGCATCAGGTGGTGGCGACGCGCATCATCAGCGTGCTCACCTGGTACCATCTGGCCTTCCTCTCCATCTCGCTGGCGATGCTGGGCATGACGGCCGCAGGCCTGTACGTCTACCTGGGGGCTCCCGTCCCCAGCCCCCAGCGGACGCGTCGCGTCCTGGTCTCGCACTCGCTCTGGTTTGCGCTCAGCCTGCCGCTCTGTCACGTGGCATTGATCTCCCTGCGGCTTCCCGACGCCGTGCGCCCGTGGTCCGCCGACCTGGCGACCCTGGCACTGGCGGTGGGACTGGCCGGGCTGCCCTTCTTCTTCGCGGGCGTCGTGGTGGCGGTGGCGCTCACGGAGACGCCGCTGCCGACCGGGCGTATCTACGGCTTCGACCTGCTCGGGGCCGCGCTCGGCTGCCTGGTCGCGGTCTCGCTGCTGGGCGTCCTCGACCCGAGCAGCACCTATCTCGCCATCGGCTCCGGGGCGGCCGTGGCGGCGCTGGCCTTCTCCGTGGGCGTGGAGGGCCGGGCGTCGCGGCCGGCCGCCGGGCTCGCGCTGCTGCTCGGCGCGCTCGCCGTCGCCAACAGCGCCACGTACCCCGACCTGATCTGGGTCTCGCGCATGAATGGAATGCCCGTCCCGACCCAGAACGTCGTGCTCGACCGCTGGAACAACCACTCGCGCGTGGTCGCCTGGCAGGGTGAGGAGGCGGCGCCCTTCTTCTGGGGGCCGGGCCGGACGCTCGCCACCGGGCGCCTGCCCGAAGTTCGGAGCGTGTCCATCCAGATCGACGGGGCCGCGTATACCGCAGCGACCCGATTCGACGGCGACCCGAAGAGCGTCGGCTGGGTGCGCCACGACGTGACCAGTCTCGGGCACCAGATCCGCGGCCGGGGCGCGATCGCCGTGATCGGCGTCGGCGGCGGACGCGACCTGCTCACCGCCATCGGTTTCGGCGCCGACCGCGTCGTCGGGATCGAGGTGAACGGGATCCTCGTGGACCTGCTCCGAGAGCGACTCCGCGGCTTCACCCGCCTCGTGGACCGCGACGATGTCACCCTGGTGCACGACGACGGACGCAGCTGGATGGCGGGTACGGATCAGCGCTTCGACCTGATCCAGATGGCCTTGATCGACACCTTCGCGTCCACCAGCGCCGGCGCCATGAGCCTGACCGAGAACGGTCTCTACACGCGCGAGGCCTGGAACACGTTCCTGGAGCGTCTGAATCCGCACGGCGTCTTTGCGCTCTCCCGCTACTACCACCCGCGTCGCATCAGCGAGGCGGCGCGTGCTGTTTCGCTGGCCGTCGATACCTTGCTGGCCCGCGGCAGCGAGAACCCGTCCGACCATCTGGTGCTCGCCACCGCCGGGGTCGTCTCCACCCTGCTCGTGGGTCGCGATCCGCTGTCACCTGCCGACCTCGGGAGGCTGCGCGCCGTGATCGAGCAGGAGGGCTTCACGCCCGTCGCCCTGCCCGGGCAGCCCGCGCAGGATCCGATCCTGCGCAGGATCCTCGAGGCCCGCAGCGCGGAGGGTCTCGCCGCCGCAACCCGGCATCCCCACTTCGACCTGAGTGCCAGCAGCGACGACCGCCCGTTCTTCTTCAACATGCTCAAGCTCTCGGCCTGGCGCAGCCTGTCCGACGAGCTGATGGGCGGCGTGGTCGTCGGCAACCTGCGCGCCACCCAGACCCTGGTGGGCCTGCTGCTCGTGGTGCTGCTGCTGACGGCGGCCACGATCCTAGGTCCGCTCCTCGTGCGCGGACGGCGGCACGGACTGGAGACGCGGACCTTCGTGGCCTCCACCAGCTACTTCTCGCTGATCGGCCTGGGCTTCATGCTGGTGGAGATCGGTCTGATCCAGAAGTTCTCCATCCTGCTCGGCCACCCGATCCGTTCGATGGCGATCACGTTGATGTCGATGATCCTCGCCACCGGTCTCGGCAGCCTCGCCTCGGATCGCATCGCGGCGGCGCCCGCGTGGCGACTGGCGTGGCTTCCCGCCCTGGCGGCGCTGTGCATCGCCGCCGGGGCGCTCGCGGTGCAGGGGGCGATCGACGCCACGATGGCGGCGCCGTTGGCGGTGCGCGCGGCGGTGGTGGTGGGCTTCACCTTCCCAATCGGCTTCAGCCTGGGCGCCTTCTTCCCGATCGGCCTGGCGCGCCTGCGCAGCCGGAGCCCGGTGGTCCAGTCCTGGATGTGGGGCTTGAACGGAGCGCTCGGCGTCCTGGGGAGCCTGGGCTCGATCGTGATCGGCATGACGCTCGGGATCCGGGCCTGTCTGCTGCTCGGCGCGGCCTGCTACCTGCTGCTCTCGGTCCCGGCCTGGCACCTGTACCGCCGCGCCGAGGCGCCCGTGGTCTAGCGGCGATTCAATCGTGTCCGCACCCGAGCGCGCTCCGGCCGAGCTGGAGTCCGCCTACCGAGTGCACGGGCTGGATTCTCTGACGGTCAAGAATGATGGTGGATTGGGCGAGCCAATCGATACGACCTTCGGTCGTCTCCGGCAAGATCGAGCTCGAAGGCGAACCCCTCGAGGAAGGCCACCGCGTCATCGTGCTGGTCCGCGACGAGAAGGAGAGCTCCGAGCTTCTCCCCGACCTCGAAGCGGAGCTTCTCGCCTCGATTGAGGAGGCAGATTCCGGCGCGCTTCTTGAAGGCTCCAAGGTCCTCCGTCAGATCCGCTCGTAGCTGTGGCCTTGCCCGCCTCTGTTCCGGTCACCCGCCGAGCCAGCGCCGAGATCCGTGCCGCAGCCGAGTGGTGGCGTGCAAACAGGCCGGCGGCGCTGGAAGCTTTCGCCGAGGATCTCGCGGAGGCCTTTGCTCTCATCGCAGCTCAGCCCGGTATCGGGGTGCCCGGTCGCAACGCGAGGCTTGCCGGGGTCCGGCGGGTGTGTCTCTCGCGCCTCCGGTACTACCTCTACTACCGCGCAACCAGCAAACGGTGTGCATGTGCTCGCCTTCTGGCACGCCAGTCGAGGGACAAGCCCAGGCGTATAGTCTCTTGAGCGGTCTAGGCGCTGCAGGACGGGGTCTTGGTCGTTCAGGTGCCCCTTCTTCAGGGATGCGTGAGCCAGGTGGCCACGCGCCAGGAGGCCCTCGCGAACGTCCAAGAGGCGATCGTGGCGTATTCGGAAGGCGTCAACCAGCGCGGCGAGCCGATTTCCCCCGAGCATCAACCAAGAGCTGGTCGACGTCTCTGTCTGAGCAAGCTTGCCATGATCTCGGGACGGGAAGCTGTGCCATGCAGCTGAGCTCGCGATCCTTAAGGGCGGCACGAAGGCGTTGACCCGCCACCTCACGCGGCTACGCTTATGCCCGCCGGTTCCCCCCAATCGCCTTCACCGACGCGAATGGAGGGGAGCATGCGCCTCGGCATCCTGTTTTCGGTGGTTATTGCGTTCTCACCAGCTCGAGCGGTGGCCGCTCCGGTCGTCGTAGCAGGGTTTACCTTTTCGGCGGGCGAAGAGGCTTTCGCCGACTACGCCGAGCTTGTATCCGGCTCGATTCGCTTATGCGGCGCGACAAATTCCATTGCTTCCGCGCTCACGGGAAGCGATCTACTCGATTGCATCAACAGTGCAGACTCGGCAGGCGGCATTGTTGAAGTCTTGTTTACTAACAACGTGATCGTCAATGGCCCCGGGCCTGACCTGGTAATCTTCGAACTCTCCGGCCCGCTCGGCGGCGGCACGCCGGATGCAAGAGAGGTCTTCGGGGTCAGCGTCTTTGACGGCGCGTCCTTTAGTGCGTTTCAGACCGTTACTCCGGTCGATACAGGGTTTCGCACCACCGGCGGTGTCAATCCAAACGGCGTCTTCGCCGTGCAGCTCGACATGTCGACCTTCGGCCTTGCCGCCGATGCATCAACGGATCGCATCAGGTTACACATCTACAACGTGAACCTCGGCACCAAGTCGGGTGACATCACCGCCTTGGGCGCCCTGAATTCCGGCGCGCCCATACCCGAGCCGGGTACGGCCCTGTTGCTCGTTCTCGGACTGATCGTACTGCGCCTGGCAGCCATCCAAAGGCGCTGGGCTGATGCGACTGCTGATTGGCGTTGAGCCAGGCCGCGTTAAGCCGAGGGATCCCCTCGACTCCGATATTGTTGAGGTGTCGCTCTTAGGAGTTGGGTGGCGTCAAGTATGGCCATTTTGGGCGACGGCTTTCCCATGATTACGACGTACGGCTAATTTTCGGAGTCCTATGTGGCGACACCCTAAGAATCGAGGTGTGCGCCACCTGGGCAATCGATGGGGATGGGATGCCGCGCCTCCCTCGCGCTGCTGAACGGTGCGCACCAGCTGCGGCAGGTCTCGATCGACATTGGGGGGCGCCAAACGCGATCCGATCGTGGCGCCGCTCACGTACGGCGACTTCCTCGCCGGTGCGGCGCGGTCGCCTTCGCGCTCATGCGCCTGTTCCTTCCCTGAAAAGTCGCTACCGCTTTCCCCCGCCCCCGGGTTAGGCTGCGCTCTCGCAATCGAACGGAAGGAGCCTTGAGGATGACGACCCCGCTCTGGTGCCTGCTGGGATTCGCGGCCTGGGCCTTGTTCCTGACCTTTCTTCTTCTCGTCGTGCGCTCGTCGCAGGTGTTGAGCGGAAAGAAGAAGTCGAACGAGTTTCCGAGCGGCCTCCAGCACGGAAGCGATGCGGAGTGGCGACTCAACCGCGCCCAGATCAACACGCTCGAGTACCTGCCGCTGTTCGGCGCCCTGGTTTGCGTCGGCGCGTTGGCCGGCCTCAGCCACTCGACCTTCGAGACCGCCTCGCTGGCAGCACTCGTCGGTCGCGTGGGCCAGTCGACGACGCACCTGATCTCGACCAGCGTGATGGCGGTGAACGTTCGCGTGACGTTCTTCGGCGTCCAGCTGATCGCGTGGACGGCGATGGCCGTGATCCTCGTGCGCGCGTACGCTTAACGGTCGCCCTGCTCTGGAATCGGTACGCCCATGCGGTGCTGACCACAGCGCCCGCTGGCCGACATCACCATCAGGGTGACGACGGCGAGAACGACGGCCAAGACCAGCGCCAAACGCATTCCGCAACGGTACTTTCTTGAGCGTGTCCACGCGCGGCGGAGAGATAGA
Organism: Myxococcota bacterium; assembly: GCA_041611735.1. GTDB lineage: Bacteria > Myxococcota_A > UBA9160 > UBA9160 > PR03 > JBFIML01. The sequence continues at coordinate 8,745 of JBFIML010000005.1, forward strand.
GCGGTCCCCTCTCGCCTGGCGCTGGTTGCTCGCGCTCACGGGGGCTCGGCTGGCCGTGTACGCGTTTGCGAACGGCTCGCGCGCGTACGGCTTCATGACGGACGAGTACTACTACCTCGACTGCACGGAGCATCTCGCGCTCGGTTACGTCGACCATCCGCCTCTGTCCATCTGGCTGCTCTGGCTCGTGCGGGCGACGCTCGGCGACTCGATCGAGGCAGTGCGCTTGCTTCCCGCGCTTGCCCATTGCGTGACGCTGGTGCTCGCCGGCTGGCTCGCGCGCGAGCTCGGCGGTGGACGCCGGGCTCAGGCGTTCGCGGCCCTCATGACACTCACGTCTCCGCTGATTTTCGGCGTGACGGCTACGTACTCGATGAACTCACTCGAGTTCGTCCTATGGATGGCGGCCGCTGTGGTGATCGCGAAGCTGCTGCGCGGCACGACGACGTCCCGTTGGCTGAGCTTGGGGGCGATTCTCGGCCTCGGCCTGTTGAACAAGCTCAGCATGCTGTGGTTCGGTCTCGGATTCGCGGTGGGCCTGCTGGCGACCGATGCGCGTCGCCAGATCGCAACGCCCGGCCCGTGGCTCGCAGCGGCTCTGGCGGCATTGATCTTTCTCCCGAATCTCTTCTGGCAGCACTCGAACGGCTGGGCGACCGCAGAGTTCATGCGCGCCACGGCAGTCGAGAAACAGCTGACGTACACGTCCCCGGTCGAGTTCCTGCTCGTGCAGCTCTTCATAAACGGGGTCCCCTTCTGGCCAATGGGGCTCGTCTGGTACTTCCGCGTGGCCGGCCGGCGACATCGGCTGCTCGGCTGGCTGTTCGGGACGGTCTTCGTCCTTCTGCTCGTCAGCGGCTCCGCGAAGCCCTACTACGCGGCTCCGGTCTATCCGATCGTCTTTGCCGCAGCGGGTGTCTGGTTCGAGGGTGTCGCGCGCATGCGTGTCTGGCTCGCTCCCGTCGCGGCCGCTGCGCTGGTCGGGATGGCCGTCCTCCTCGCACCGCTCGGGTTCTCTCTCGTACCGCCCGAACGCCTGGCTCGCGCGCTGGAGGAGCTGGGGGTCGGCGGTCTCACGGTCGACGTCACCGAGGCATCGCCTCTGCCCCAGCACTTCGCTCAGATGTTTCACGGTGAGGCGGTCGTGCGCGCCGTCGAGGAGGCCGCGACCACGCTGTCCGCGGACGAGCGGAAGAAGGCGTTCGTGCTCGCCGGACACTTCGGTGAAGCGGGGCCGATCAACTTTCACCGTCGCGAGCTGGACCTTCCGCCGGCGGTCGGAGGTCACACCGGCTACTGGCTCTGGGGCCCTGGCGACGCCACCGCCGACGTGATGATCGTCGTCGCCGAGCCGGGCTCGGCGCTCCTCGAGAACTGGAGGGAGGTGGTTCGTGTTTCCGCCATCGACTGCCTCTGGTGCATGCCGTATCTGACGGATAAGTCCCTCTACGTCGTGCGAGGACCCGAGCGATCCATCGATGAGATCTGGCCCGAGCTGAGGGACTTCGAATGACCGAGGAGCTTGGGTTGCGTGCCAGCGAGCGTTCAGGTGAGGTCGGGGCGCTCCTCGAGCGGCCGCCTACGGCCCGCCCAGCCCGATCTCCCCCGGGGAGTTGTCACTTCGGGGCTTGTCGGACCTCGCTGGCCCGGAAGTTTGCCGAGCGCGTAAGCACGAAAGGAAAGCTTTCTATTTCGCCGAGGTCGCTCGCGGTCCGCTACGGGCCGATCCTGACGTCGCCGCGTCCCGATGGGAGGCCGGGGTAGGGCTGCTCCCCGCTCTGGGAGCCACGGGCGCAGCCGGACTCGCGGAGCAGACCAAGCATGACCATGCTCGCCTGCGCGATCTCGTGCGCGGCGCGTGGTCGAAGCACACGGTGGCCCAGCTCGGCGAGCTTCTCGAGAAGCACGTGCGCTTCGAGGAGCGCGTGCTCTCTCCGAGAGCGGAAGCGCTGCTGTTGGTGGCCGAGCTGAACTGGATCCGCGACGCCACCCCGAAGCCAGAAGGTCGCCGTGGGGCAGCCGCCGATGAAAGGACGGAACCGCAAGGCGGACACCCGCCGGCAGAGAGCGTCAGTTGCCGTCGGTCCGGCCCCCCAGCCCGTCCTCCGGTCCAGGCGCCGGCTTCAAGAGCCGTTCATAGACGGTCTTCGCAACGAACCGGTGGCCCTCGCTGTTCCAGTGCGTATCATCGTGCCACCACAGCAGCCGGTTGGAATTCAAGTACAGATCGTTCGCGGCTATCGTCATGGTCGGCGTCAAGTCCAGGAATTCGATAGCGCGCGACCGGCAGAATCTCTCGACGATCCGCGAGAACCCCGAAGGCTGCGTCGCCGTGCTTTCTGGCGCGGTGTTATCGATCACCCAGCGATAGATCTCTTCTTTGGACGGGATCAGAAGCACCTTGAACGTGGCCTTGTGTCGATCGGAAAGCTCCTTGATGGCTTCGAGCGTCAACAGGAGATTGGGGTAATTCTCGTGGCCGAGAAGTGCCTGCTCGGAGCGGCCGGCTCTCTTGTTGTAGGGTCCGTAGAACAAGATCTTCTTCCCGTCCCCGAGCTCCCTGACCAGAACCTTGTGCGATTCATCGCCCTGAATGAGCCGTTTAGACAATTGCGCGATCACGGAGCGCTTCCGATAGTTCGACAGCTTGACCGACTGGACACCGACGAAACTTGCAACGCGCAAGTCCGCAGTATCGAAAGAGGGTCCGTAGGCTTCATCCAGGTCGTTGCCGGGGAAGAGTGCGAGTACGATGATCGGGTTGGCCTCGTCGAGACGGGGCATTTCCATCGCCAGGTTGATGTAGCTTTGCCAGGGGCTGCCGGGAATCGCGAGGTTGTATACGTGCAAGTGATACTCGCTTTCGAGCAGGCTGGCCCAGGTATGGTCCTGGGTCGTGCCGGTTCCCACGGCGAACGAGTCCCCGATCAGCAAGACGTCATAGGCCGCCTTGCCCGAACGCGACGGTTTGTTTCGGAATCCGTAGGGGTCCGTGACGAACACGATGTTCCGTGGCTGCCGGAGGCTCGGGTCGGTCGACATCGCGGCCAGATCGCCAAAGGTCTGACGGATCACTTGCGCATTGGGTTTGTAGCGGGAAACCAGGGGTAAGTATGGCCATCGTTCGATGAGCATCTCGTGCGGTCGATAATACAGTCGCTCTTGGTAGAAGTTTCTCGAGACAAGATCCGCGAAGACGCCACACGAGCCCACGGAAACGATGAGCAGCATGATGTTTTCGATCAGGACCGGCTTTCCGGACCGGACATAGCGCCACGCGACTGGCGCGATCAGTACTAGGATCACGAAGGCGACGAGTAGTGAGATGATTCCGATGACGAACAATCCGCCCAGCGCGAGCAGGGCAGCAGCACAAAGGGAAATCCGGTGCCCATTTCTCTTCATGGCGCTTCGTTGTGGCTGTTGCGGGTTGGGAGCGCGTGGCCTGTCCCGGCGGTCTCTTCGCCCGTGGCGCCATCGACGGATGGTTGATCGTCGGCAGTTCCCGGTGCGCCGCCCGGACGAATAGGATATTCCACAATCGCGACACCGGCTGGGCGCCGCCTGGGGTCGAACCTCCCCAGGAATTTGTCTGCACCGCGGGCACGAGGTCCCCGACGGGATCGAGTCCCGTCCGCCCCGCTGTCGCAAGAGGGCGCGCTCGCTCCGGGCGCTAGCGTGCGGAGAACACTCCTACGACATGGTTCACCCACATCGGGATCAGGGTCGCCCAATAGGCGACCATCCAGGTGAGGCCGACGAGACCGTCCCACGCGTCGGCGTCACGCGCCCGGTTCCTCAGGTGGAAGCTGAGCCTGCTCTTCGCCAGCGTGTATCTGCCGTGGCAGCTCATTCACCTGAGCGTTCTGCGTTCGGATGCGAGGACGAGCGCTGAGACGGCCGAACCCGGCACGGGGGTGACCTGGAAGCGGCTGGCGAGAGGCCTGCGTCGATCCAGGAGGAGGACTTCCCTGCCAGCGAGCGTATCGACGGTCCCGTAGAGATAGGCGCCGCCTACGGCCCGCCCAGCCCGATCTCCCACGGGGAGCTGTCACTTCGGGGCTTGTCGGATCTCGGAAGCCTGCTTATTCGCCCTAGCCGCCGCAGCCCCCGCAACCCGACGAAGACCCAGGCCATCGAGCGTCGCCACTCTAGGATCTCAGGCCGTCGCCTTGAGCTCGACCCTCAGACGAAATCCCAGCGCGTCGAGAAGCGCCTCCAGGCTACGCAGCTCCGGGTTGCCGTCCTCGGACAGCATGCGGTAGAGGTGCTCCCGATTGAGCTGGGCAATCTCTGCCAGGCCCGCCAGTCCGCCCTCGCGGGCGCGAGCTACGTCGCGGAGCCCCAGGAGGAAGACCTCCGGATTTTCTTCTCCGAGCGCGGCGTTGAGGTAGGCGACCGCTTCCGCGTCGTCCTTGAGAACCTCGTCCAGATGGTCTCGGTAGTCTCTAGCTCTTGCCATGGTCTTGACTCCGATAGTCGCGCCAGTACCGCGTCGGCGCGCTCGATGTCTCTCGCCTGCGATCGCTTGTCTCCGCCACAGAGCAGGATCACGACGGTGTCGCCTTCTCGCCCGAAGTAGACTCGGTAGCCCCCGCTTCGAGTCGCCGGGGTTGCCGAGGCGGAGCCGACCGATCCGAGCCCGGATCCTGGCCCGCGCCGCCCCGGTCTCTGAGTTTCCTTTCCTACTCGACGTAGGGCTCGGCGCCGTCCGGGCGGGCATAGGCACCCGCGAAGGGTCGCCTTAAAGCTACAAGCCGCCACAGGGTCTTCGGCCCAGCGTAGGCGCACGTTGGCGACAAACCGGCGACAAGGCGTCACGCTCCGGAGTCCTTGTCTTCGGGGTCGTTAGGCCGCTCGCGGCCGGGTTCGATTCCCGCCGCCTCCACAAAATTTCGAAGCGGTTTCGAGGGCTTCCACCCCTCCCTCCGCCTGACGACGCCGAGGTCGGGCGAGTGGTGGGCCAGGTCGCCCGGCGCATCGCCCGGCTCCTCGAGCGCCGAGGACTCGGCCCCGAATCGGATCCCGTTGTCGGCAGCGCTCGAAACTGGCTGCCTAACACGCCAGCTTCAGATCCGTCTGCGTCTGGAGCGGGTAGTTTCGCGCCCAGCGGCGCTCGCTCTGCGGCCATTGTCCGACAAGATGCTCGCCCTTGGCGATCGAGACTGTCGCCCCTTGACCTCTTCCTCGTAGGCGTGAGATAACGTTTGACGAAGAGCCGTGGGCCGGCTCAGATGAACTCAGTTCGCGGGGCGGAGTCGAAGCGAATCGCAGCTTGCGTGAGAAGGGGGATGGATGCGCGTTCCCTCTTCCCTGTGCCCGGGCATGCGCAGCGGGCAGCGCGGTCGATGCGAGGACGGCTGAGACAACGATGAACCCCTTGAAACCGCGCAGTCGAAGAAGCGCGAGCAGCTGTTGGAGATGGGGGCTTTTCTGAACGAAACCAGGGGCAAGAACGCGCCCCCGGGCCTGGAACGTCTGCAACAGCGCACGGGAGAGATCCGGGGCCGTTCGAGGGCCGAGCGTGCCGTTGGTTCTCGGAACGCGACCGCAAGCGGCGAGAATGCAGGCGGCGCGCAAACCGACGCAGATGGATTGGATCTCTACTTCCCGGTGAAGGCACACCGTGAGAAGTGGAAGGGAGACGGGAATCTGCTCGTAGCCTTTGCTCCGATGGGCGACGAGGTAGACGTTTCCGAGATCGTGGCCTACTCGGTAAAGAACGGGAAAAGAATTAGGCTCGATCCCGCAAGAGAGCCCGATCAGGCCGTGCTAGTGATCGCCATGGAAGAGCACGGCAGCCACGAAGCAGTCGCGCCTACGAAACAGGACGAACCCCAGGCCGCGGAGCGCGAGAAGCCCAACTTCGAAGGTGGCAACCCGCTTCAACCCGAGCGGGAGGCGATACCGAGCAACTCCGTGCATGGAATCAAGTATCTCAAGATCTTCGATGGCAAGGAGCCCTGGTACAAGGGAGATCCAGAGATCTACCTGCTCTTTGGACGGGCGCAGGGCAACAGCTGCGTCGTCGGGCGCTACGAATGCGCCGCCGTCAACGACGAGAATCGTTGGTACGACCTCGACAGGTGGCATAAGTGCAAACCGCAACAGGTCGACGAGCGCCAGAGCGCTCTTTGGCCGGTACTGGACCCAAAGCGCGACAAGCTCGTTGTGTTCATCTTCGAAGATGATTCACGCTATTCGGATCGCGATGGTGTCTTCCTGGACCATTTCTATCCGGGAATCACCTGTGCCTGGCACAATGGCATCGTCCCATCTGCCCCCGACCGTGGCGACGATCTGGTCCAGCTGATCTGGACCTTTCGAAGTCTCTACCCGTACGGCTCCGACTACTATCACCGGGTCGGAAACGCGTATTTGGTCTGGCGCAAGGATCCCTGAGCTCCAGCCGGGAAGCGCTCTCGGCGGCGATTCGCTCGATTGTTGGAGAAATCGCTGAGTCACCATTGGAGGAAGTATGAATCCCGACTCGATCTGCCGGCAGTCTCTCCTCGCCCATGGCACCGCAATCGTTCTCCTCGGCGCGATACAGTTGCTTGGGGCGTCGCAGGCTTCCGCACAAGAAGCCGACGCGTCGATGACCTACGAGTACTCGGAGCATCAGCCTGAGACGGCGGCCACCGAGTCCCAGGTTGCCACGCGGGGCGACGCGATCTTCTTCAAGTCCTCGACGGACCAACTGAGGGCCTATACCGGGGCTTTCCTGGGCAGAGCCGAAGGTGGCAACCAGTCGGGGCTCCTATTCGAGCATACCAATCCTCCCGGTCAGAATCAGAACGCGGTGATGACAGTCGTCGGAGACGGGGTCCAGATCGGCGCGTTCATCAAGGCTCCCTTCCACCCAAAGACGCGAACGAAGACGGGCCAGCCGAAGCTCACGATCTTCAATTTCGAAGACGGGGCCGGATGTAGAGACACGGCCTGCAGGCGCAATACCCAGGCACTCTATCTGGAAAGCCAGGGTCCCTGGGCCACAGCCCACATGCAGAACAACAAGGGCAACGACGTCCTCTACGTCGCGAAGACCGCTGGCGCGGGCCGATACATCAACGCCAGGGACGAATCGAAGAAGCGCGATGTCTTCACCGTGGCGGGCGACGGCACGACGAAGGTGCTCGTCCTGGAGGTGATGGGAGGCGCTGACCTCGCAGAAGACTTCGCCGTCGCCACGCAGGGAGTAGATTCCGCGGCGGATCCGAAACCGGGGATGGTCGTGTCGATCGATCCGTCGAACGAGGGCAACATCCAGCTGAGCGGCGAAGCCTACGATCGTCGCGTCGCTGGCGTGGTCAGCGGTGCGGGGGGGCTGGCGGCGGGTCTCCTGCTCGGAGTCCAAGAAGGCATGCGGGAGAACCAGCGCTCCGTCGCGCTGAGCGGTCGCGTGCACGTGCGTTGCAACGCGTCGAGCGGAGCCATCCGCCCGGGCGACTTGCTCACCACTTCCGATCAGCCGGGCCATTGCATGAAGGTCACCGACCACGTACGCGCCCAGGGCGCCGTACTGGGCAAGGCCATGGGAACCCTCGAGGAGGGCAGCGGGCTCATCCTCGCGCTCGTTACGTTGCAGTGATGCGTGAGTGGATGCTTCCGGCGGCACTCGGCCGGCTCGCTTCCCGCTGTTCGCTGCTCTTCCTCGCCATCCTGTTGCCCTTGGAGGCCGCGGCGCAGGAGGCCTGGGCGGCAGGTCGCAGCCCCGTTCGAGCCGGCTACCAGGCTCCCTACCTCTACCTCGGCAACAGCGCGGCCGACGACGACCGCGGGGGGCACTACGACCTGCTTCAGGGCATCGCCAACGGCCCCCGTCACTGGTACTTCTCGCGATACGACGAGCACCAGGGCTATCTCTACCGGGTTTCGTACAGTGAGCATCTGGGCCACAAGTTCAGCTTCGACAGGCTCGAACTGACGGCCGCCGTGGATCTCGGTCGGTACCCGGATTGCAATCCAGTTCGCGATTCTGGCGACTTCCGCGTTTCCTGCCTCCACCCTGGCGACATCGACTACCACGAGCAGGATGGTCGCGGATGGATCGTCGTTGCTCACGAGTGCGAGGTGTGGGAGAGCGGAAGGGGATCGTCGAAGATCCGGGATACGGCGTTGCTCGGCTTCTATCCCGACGACGCTTTCGGCACGCCCGCCGAGGCCATCGAGCCCCACGCCTTCGCGGTTCTGGACGGCTGGCAGCACAAGCTACCCGCTGTCGCGGTACGGAAGAACGGGGTGGTGGTTACCACGAACGGTGGCTCGAAGAGCCGAGACCTGATGCTGGAGTACGAGATTCCGTGGCGGGCGGTCGCCGCAGGCGGCTGCCTGAACGGTGAAGTCACGAGGATGAACCCGGCCGGCCCCAAAGAGATCCGGCTCGTGCGTGAGGACGGTGCGAGTCCATTTCTTGCCGACGACTGGCGGCAGGGTTTCGACCTCAGCGACGACGAATCCCTGCTGTTTCTCCTCACGGGGAAGAGCTGCATGGTGCAGAGCTGCGACGCCGCCAGGCTCAACGTGTTCGAGGCGGCCGGCGGGACGTGGAAGTTTCTGAGGAGATCGAGTCATCACGATCGACCCTTCTGGTTCAAGGTCGAGTGTTGTGGACAGGAGCCGGAGGGCGTCTCTTACTACGACCTCAGCAATGTCACCGACCTGCACCCGCAGATGAAACGTGGACAGCTGCACGCCATCCTGTTGGGGAACAAATACGTCGGCGGAAAGCTGGCCGGCGCCAAAGACTCCGTCTGGATCAAGCATTTCACGAGCATCGTCGAGGTCGCGCGGGGCGAGACGCTTGCCGACGTGGTGAATCGAAAGTGGAAAAGAGAGGGCGTCTGGGACGGCTCCGTCCTCGCCCTGGAACGCGGCGTCTATTCTGGGCCGGTGACGCTCCGCAAGCGAGTTCGTGTCGTGACCCGGGACGGCCCAGCACTGATCGGCCGCTAGCGCTCGGGCGTTGGGTCATGGGACGCATCAAAGCAGGAGGGGTCCATGCTCTTCGGCGTGAAGATGGCCGCGATTCTGTTCGCCGCAGCCGTGGCTTTCGAGGCGAGCGCGCAGTCCGCTAGGTTTCCCACGAATGAAGCCTTTACGAGGTACCTGGGCGACAACCCGAGGGGCTTCGAGACGGATTGGAGCGAGGGGTTCAACGGCGTTTCCCACGACGAGACGCACTGGTATCTCACGCAGAGGAGATACCTCTATCGAACGCCGCTTTCGGAGCCTCTCAATCGAGATCTGAAGAAGACTCACTATGCGCGTCTGAGGGAGATTTCCGAGCTCGAGGGCTACGACCACTTCGGCGACATCTCTGTCTATCCCACCACGGGGGCTGCGAAGTACGTCCTCGTCCCGGTCGATGGGGCGCCCAAGCGGGAGGCCAGGCTGGCTCTGTTCAGTGCGGACGAGAGGCTGAGGTTCCTGGGATCGGCGGGCTTTCCCGGGCAGCTGCACGAGAACGGAGACGGGCAGGCGGGCTTCGTCGCGGTGGATCCCGACGGACGCGTTTACAGCATGCGAAACAACGGTCTCTGCGAAAAGTACGCCGCCTCGCCAGAGGATCCGGGACGTGGCTCGTGTCTGCGCGCCTATCGGCCAACTTGGAGTCGAGTGGGAAGGGAAACGTTCGAGCTACACGTCGATCCGGAGATCCCGCTGCTCGACGAAGTTGGGAAGCCGATCTTCCTGGAGAACCTGCAGGGGGGTGCCATCACGCCGAGCGGCCGCGTGATCTATCTCTTGAACGGGTTGACTTGCCGTACGTCCAATCGAGGCCTTCACGCATTCGACCTCGAGACCGGCCGCCGGCTCGCGAGTTCGCGCACGGTGGAGCAGTTCAAGTTCGATTACGATTGCGAGGGAGACCTCGGGAGCAGCACGGACGTAAGCTTGTTGTCCAATCAGGAGCCGGAGGGCATGACCGTCTGGGACCTCGATGTGCTGCCCAACCCGGGCGGGATGCGAGGCCAGTTGCACGTCATGCTGATGGAGAACGAACCCTTCGATCGCAACTCGGACAAGCTCTGGTTCAAGCACTACACGAATCGCATCTACGTGGACGCCAAGCGATCGGGCGGGGACGGCAGCTACGACTCGGCCTACGGAGACCTTTCCGAAGCCGCCGCTCGCGCCTGGGACGGTTCGACCGTCGTGATCCGGGGGCGCTACGACCGCCGCGCTCGCGTGAATCCGCGCCAGCCGATTCGGATCGAGTCCCAGCCGGGGTCACGCTAGGCCTCACGTCCAGGATCGATGATCGTGATGCGCGCTGGGCCCCCCACAAACCAGAGCGGTCAACCGCCTACACAGATGATCCGCATTGCTTCGTGCGGGGCAACTTTTGAGTCGGCAGCATACACGACCTCAGCCCGGCTCAATACGATGAGTGTATCTGCTCGCTCGATGCGATTGCCGCGGCGGACGGCGTAGCCTGCCCCAACTAGTCTGGGCAAACTCACGACGCTCGCCCTCATCCTGAAAGCTTTCGCCATCCTACACAAGATGTCGTGCAGCCGTACGGGAGCGGAGGCAAGCTGCCGCAGGTCGTGCCGGGTTTCGTCCCCGGCGCCTGCGGGCAGGGGTCGCATGCGTCGCCCATGCCATCTGCATCCGTGTCGATGGCCAGTGGGTCCTGCTGGCAGGTGTCCATCAGCACACCCCACACGGGGTTCGACAGGGCGATCCGGTCACCGCAGTGGCCCAGTCTCAGCGAAGACTCCGGACAACTCCCATTCGCACCCTCGAAGACGAAGGCATCGTAGTTGTTGGACGCCGCTCGCGCTGCGGCGCGCACGTAGAATCGCTCGCTCCCCGGTTTGATGCCGAACTGTTCCGGGTCCAGCAGGAAGCTGCCGACGCCGTGATACATCGCCTGTGAGTTGGCGACGGGCAAGCGCAGTCCAGGCCAGGGCCCGGTCGGCCAGCCGGTTGTCGGCCGGCGGAAGTAGCCCGGCGCAAGATGCCCATCTGGCGCGAAGGTTTCGTTCCGGTTTCCGACGTACAGATCGACGCGTTGGATCGGGCCGAACTCCGGAGTGGACCACCACTCGACGAGCACTGGGATTTTTTCTCCCGGGTAGAGGTGAAAGGTGGTCCCCATCTGGAAGTCTGTATCATCGATGAGGCCGTTGCGGTTGCGATCGATCGCCACCCGCAGCGCTGGTCCGTCGGTCACGCTGAAGTGCCCTCGCTCGAGCGCATCGATGATCTGCCGGTTCGTATAACGCTTGACACCGGGGAGCTGCGCCGAGGGTGCTCCCTGTGGCGGTCCGACGAAGACGAGATTGCGTGGCTTGCCGATCGCCGTGTCCGTGACCGGGTTGTCCGTCCACTGCTCGAAGCGTCCCCGTATCTCCGCCACGCCCGCACCGAAGATTCCTCCCGATGCGGACGAGGGGTCGAGATCGGGGCGCCCGTGGCGGCGGTAGTTCAAGTCGCCGTGGCTGTCTGAGCCGCCTGCTGCGAACCACTTGCGTGGCTCGCCCGGTTGCAGCCAGGCAAGCCCCCGGGTCTGGTGGGGATCCAGTCCTTTGCGGAGGTAGACATCCCAGATGTAGGTGCCGTGGTACAGCTCCTCCCACAGGTGATTCGCCTTGCGCTCCACCGTCGGCCAGAACCAACCGGTGGGCCAGCGCTCGTACTCGCCGACGCGCGCCGGAAAACCGAACGGAACACGGTAGTTGAAGGTGTTGGTGTTGGCTCCTCCGACCGGTGCAGAGCCCCCGTGATGGTACGAGTTGCGAAGCAGGCGATCGTTCTCGTTCCACAGCTGGAGTCCGAGGATCCCGGGCGACGCCCAGGCCTGGTCCAGTGACACGCGTGAGTAGGGGACCATGTTCGGACCGGCACCGTTCGGCTTGCGCCCGCTGACCGGATGCGCGAGGAAGGCGCGGCCCTTGCCCGGGATCTCGCCAGCGAGGCTGCCGATTGTGCGCTGCCCGCCACCGAACTTCCCCGTCGCGGCGTCCAACCAGCCAGCCGCGTTGTTCGGCTGCGCGTCGAAGGGGAAGTAGACGAGATGCTGTCGGGACGAGTACCGGCCAGACCCTTCGACCTCGAAGCTTCCGATGACCGAGGAGAGGAACTCGACGGTGTCCTCGATGACGCCGCCGTACACGGGAACCTTTTCCTCGATCGGCGCGCCCTGCTCGTCCAGGACGAGAAAGCGCCAGTCGATGCCCAGTGTCGAGCCCCTCTTCGAGATCTTGAGCGGCTTGCTCACGCGGAATCGCTGTCGCAAAGGAGCATCGACGATGAAGACCTGGTGGGGCCGCGCCCGGTCGACGCACTCCTGTACAGGGATCCCGCCGCACCCCGAGAAGGCACCACCGTCGGCCTCCGGGTGCCAAGCCGAATAGAGTGACTTGCACGCAGTGCCCTTGTCGGCCCAGCATCCCTCGACGTCCGCCCATGGGTAGCTCGCGCCTGCCCCGAAGGCGATCGCGTTGGCGCGCTGCTCTTCGTACGACATCTCGGGCCACGAGTCGATCTCTACGCCCATGAACACCTGGGGAAGAAAGCCTGCCTTGGGCCGCGCAAGGCCGAACTCGACCGCCTCCTTCACGATCGCCTCGTTGGCTCCGTCACCCGCATAGAGCGACTGCTTCGCAGCCTGGAAGCGCCGGATGTTGAGATCCCTGGCCTCTATCCCCTTGCGCCCACCCGCCTCGACGGCTCCGTCGATCTGCACGCCGCCGGACCCGTGATCGGTGGCGAAGACGAAGTCGAGCCCGCTCGCACCGAGGGCACGTGCGACGTTGCGGTAGGTATACGCAGACTCGCCTTCGTTGTCGGTCATCTGGGAGTGGTAGTGAAGGTCCCCGTAGAGCCAGTGCTCCGAGAAGCGCGGGAGCGGAGCCTCGCCCGCATGCACGACGAGCTGGTTGATCCAGCGCCGCTTTTCGCCTCCGTACTCGGTCTCGACGGTTATGCGGAGCTGGATGTCCCGGCCCGGTGCAACGGGTCCGCGTGGCTTGTACCACAGCGCTGCGTGCCACTCCGCCGTACCCGAGATGTCCAGCCTGCAGCGGCTCACATCCACATTCGGAGTGCAGCGGTGCATGGGCGGCTCTTCGTCGACCGTCGAGATCCAGTCCTTCCACTCGATTTCGCGCAGCTGGGTTGGCGCGAACTGGGAAACCCACTTCCCGCGCTGGAGATCGGACTCCTCCACCTCGACGCGCACGAGCGAGCCCACATGTATGCGTTTCAGGAACACTGCCGCCTTGGTCGATCGGTGGTGATCAAAGATCGCGTCGTGGAAGGCGATCGTGATCGGTATCCATCCGTATTCGAGCCCGCCTGTGCCGTGAACCGGCTCGATGCGCCACGGCGCGTCGATGGCGAACTCGAGCCCCACCTGTCCACCGATCGCGGAGGCGTCAGTGGCGACGAAGCCCAGGGCCAGGACAGCCACGCACACTGTTCCTGCCAGGCCCGCGGCCCGCTTCCGCGTGCGGCCCCGTGCCAGCGATGGCTCGCCATTCGAGATTCTCACTGCCCGCCTACGGTCGTCGTAGCCTGAGATCCCCCGGGGATTGGTCATAGCTGGAGGTTCCCTCAAAAGCCCGCTTGGATCTACTATCCGTCGCTGCTTATCGCGTGTATGTCGCCGATTTCGACGCCGGAGACGAGAGCGCCGAAGCCCCCCATGCCCTCCGACACACCCGGGCGAGCCTGCACATGGCCCACGGGACCCCGATCAAGTGGATCCAGGGGCAGGGTGGCTGGGCCTCCGCGAAGATGCTCCTGGACGTATACGGCCCCTTCCTCAGGGTCGAGAGGCGCGGGTTCGCCGATGTGCTCGCGCGGCCCGGCGACTCCGGGCGTCTCTTTACGTCTCCGCCGGAGAAACGGGTGGCCAATGCCGAGCCCATCTTGCTGCGTAGGTCCCCGCGCCAGCGGGAGAATCGGTGGAGCCGACGGCCGGATTCGAACCGGCGACCTGCTGATTGCGAATCTGAGCGTCGCCTCTACTCCCGCGGACGCCCCCTTTCTCCAACCTGCTAGAATCGCTCTCGAATCGGCGTTTTCCGTTGAGCCTCGAACTACGCCTGCTTATGCTTCCGGAAGCCCCGATTTGCTTCCGGATGCTTCCGACCTGCTTCCGAAATCCGAGGTCAGAGCGTCGCGGGGCGGAGGCGCCCGGAATGGCGAAGCTCAACAAGCGCAGCGTGGACGCGGCCGCGCCGGGCCCGGGCGAGCGCTTCCTGTGGGACGAGGAGCTGCGCGGCTTCGGCCTGCGCGTCTTCCCCTCCGGCCGCAAGACCTTCTTCGTCCAGTACCGCGATCGCGTCCACGGCCGCACCCGCCGCTACGTGCTCGGCACCTACGGCGTCCTCACCCCCGCCGAGGCCCGCGCCCTGGCCGTGGAGGCGCTCGCCGAGGTCCAGAAGGGCGGCGCCCCCTCCGAGACCCGCCGCCAGGCCGCACAGGCCCCGACCGTGGCCGACCTCTGCGAGCGCTACGTCGCCGACTACGCCAAGGCCCGCAAGAAGCCCCGCAGCCTCGCCGAGGACGAGCGCCTGATCGACGACTTCATCAAGCCGGTCCTCGGCCGCCGCAAGGTGGCCTCCGTGAAGCGCCCGGACGTCGTGCGCCTCCACAACGCCATGGCGGGCACCCCCTACCAGGCCAACCGCGCGCTGGCCGTGCTCTCGAAGATGTTCAACCTGGCCGAGCGCTGGGGCCTGCGGTCCGACGGCAGCAACCCCGTGCGCCAGGTCGATCGCTTCCGGGAGCGCAAGCGCGAGCGCTTCCTCAGCAAGACCGAGCTCGCCCGGCTGGGCAAGCACCTGGCCGAGGCCGAGGCCGCCGGCACCGAGAAGGCCCCCACCCTCGCCGCCATCCGGCTGCTCTTCTTCACGGGCTGTCGTCTCAGCGAGATCCTGGGCCTGCGCTGGGCGGACGTGGACTTCGAGCGGCGCTGCCTGCGGCTCGCCGACTCGAAGACCGGCGCCCGGGTCGTCCCCCTGAACGCCCCGGCCCTCAAGGTCCTCGCCGACCTCGAGCCAGACGACTCGCCCTGGGTGATCCGCGGCCGCCGGCGCGGCGCCCCGCTGGTGAACCTCGGCAAGCCCTGGCGCCGCATCCGCGAGGCCACCAAGCTCGGCGACGTCCGCATCCATGACCTGCGCCACTCCTTCGCCAGCGTCGCCGCCGGCTCGGGGCACTCCCTGGTCGTGATCGGGGCGCTCCTCGGCCACCGCCAGGCCACCACCACGCACCGCTACGCCCACCTGTCGGACGACCCGGTGCGCACGGCCACGGAGGTGGTTGGAGCGCGGATCGAGGCCGCCATGGCGCGGCGAGATGCAGGCGACGGCGACGAGTAAGACGCCGCGGAGGCGCGGGTTCGGCAGCCGGGCGGTTGAAGGACTGACGCTTCGCTGGCAGGGGCTTGGCCGGGCGACGGAAGCTGGATCGGCCAAGGCTTGGGCCGCTCGATCCCTAGTCCTGCCTCGAGTCGATCGGATCCCCGGCGGGATCGCTTACGGCATCTATGAGTTCGTCAAGGACCTCGGCAACGAGTTGCCATGGCTCGGGTTTCTCCCGTGGTGGTCAGTTGGTTTCGTTCCGCATGCGCGTGAGCGCGGCGCGGCTTCGCTTGGCAGCGCGCTTCTCGCCGGCGCATCGAGCGTGAACCCGGCCTCGGCGTAGACGTCGTCGAGGTTGCGCGGTGCCCGCGCGGCGCGATGTCGCTCGTGCTTCTGGAGCTTGCGCAGCTTGAGCCGCGTGCGCTCCACGGCGGCGTAGCGGTACGGCTGCTGGGTGGTGAGGATGTGCCAGACGATCACGATCAGCTTGCGCGCCAGCGCAGTGACCGCGATCTGATCGCCCTTGCGGCGTCGGATGCGGTGGTAGGTCGCCGCCAGCGGCGAGCTGCTCCGCGCGATCGTGTGGGCCGCCTCGATCGCCAGCCAGCGGGCGTTGCGCGAGCCGGTCTTGGTGATGTGGCCGTAGTAGGCGGTGCCGCCGGACTGGCGGATCTTCGGTACCAGGCCGAAGTAGGCGGCCAGCTTCTGGGGGCTCGGGAAGCGGTCGATCGAGCCGATCGCGGCGAGGAAGCCCATGGCGACGACGACATCGACGCCCGGGATGGTGACCAGGAGCTTCGCGTCCGGATGGAGGCGGGCCTGCTCGAGGAGCTCGCGATCGAGGGCCTGGAGGCTCTCTTGAACGTGGCGCAGGAGCGCGGCCTGGTGATCCAGCACCAGGCGCTCGGCAGGCGGTAGCTCGAGCTCCGCGAGCCAACGGTAGCCCTTCTGGCTGAACAGGAACCTCCCCGGGTAGCGCTGGAGGCTGCGGTTCAGCACGGCGTGGATGGTGTTCTTGGTGGCGACGGATTGGCGCCGCAGCTGGCGCCGATGGGCCATGAGCTGGCGCACGGCCCAGGTCTCCCGGCTCGGCATCGCGACCTCCGGCAGGAAGTCGAGCCGCAGGAGCTGCGCCAGGATGTGGGCGTCCACCTTGTCCGTCTTGATCCGCGCGTAGGCGATCGCCTTGAGCGGCGCCGGCTCGGCGACCACCACGCGGTCGACGTAGCGCTCCAGGATCTGGACCAGGGCCCAGGTGTGGAAGGTCGCCTCCAGGGCGACCTCGTCGCCGCGCTCCAAGCCCCGGGCGAAGGCCTCGACGGCCTCCGGCCGGCCGCCGACGCGGAAGTCCCGGCGCTCCTGACCGTCCTCGGCCAGGCCGCAGACCTGGAGGAACTCCTTGTGGACATCGAGTCCGTAGAACATGCACACTCTCCTGCGGAGAGCCTCGGCGAAGGGTAATTGGGAAGAACGACACGTATCTATTCGCGCTCACAGCGCAGCCGCCCGAGTCGAGGGGGGAACCCAGGTAAGACATCGAGCTCGAAGCTCATGCGTTAGTCGGCCGTCCCCACAGATCCTCGGCGTCCGAGGCTCTCCCATTCGTCCTTCGCTTCCGCCGCTGACCTGCGCCCCGTGGCCGGCGCCGAGAGGATGACCCCGCGGCGCTCAGCGCACGAAGTGCGCGCAACCGGCGGGAAACATCATGCGCGGCAACATAAGGGCAAGTCACAGTCGCGCTATGCGTCCGGAATCCCCACGGTTTTCGTGAATGGTTCCGCGCCCGGCGCTTCACTTGTGACTTGGATCCGATTGCTCATCAACCGGGATCGATTCGGCCGTCTCCCGACCGCCCGTTGACCACCTTGGTGACCGAGACGACGCCAAACCTTTCAAAGCACGTCCTCCGGCCGTCACCGCGGGCGTTGGGCTTCTCGGCCGGATGCGTTGCGCGGGCGCTCCTGGAAACCTCTCCTCATCGACCGGTCGGAGAGGTGACGCGGGCGTCCTCTCACCTGGAAGGGCGAGTCGAAGAGACGAGTACCAGCATGCCGAGTGCGCCAGCCACCACCGATCCGCCGAGGACTCCGGCCTTGGCGGCTTCGAGGCTCGCTCCTTCGAGGGCCAGGCCGGAGATGAAGAGCGCCATGGTGAATCCGATGCCGGCGAGGAGCCCGCCTGCGAGGAGCATCCCCCAGGTCACGCCACTTGGGAGGGTTGCGATCCCCGTCCGAACGACGAGGAAGCTCGCCACGAGGATTCCGACGGGTTTGCCCACGCAGAGGCCTACCGCTACGGCGATGGCGACGTCGTCCAGGCGCCGTGCCCGCCTCGCCACCCCCGCCCGCCACTTGCGCTGGTGGCGCAGGTAGCCGCGATCGCAGACGACGAGAGACGCGTCCTTGGCGAGCTCGAGGGCCACCGTATCGGGACGGCCTCGCCGCAGCACCAGCTTGATCCCCCTCTCAGCCAGCGCCTCCGCCGTCTCCGCCAGGCCTTCGAGCAGGAACGCGAATGCACGCTCGCTGGCGTCGGGATAGCGATCGTAGAGGCCGAATCCAACCACCACGGACTGGTCGCGTTCGTTCGCCAGCCGCACGGCGTGCTCCAGCGCCGGGTTGTGAAAGGCCCGCTGCGACTGCTGCATCCAATAGAGGACGTACGAGCCCGAGTCGTCCGGAGGCTCGTCGCTCAAGCTGCGGATGCTTGGCTCTTCGACGCTCACGGCCAGGTGTTCTTCTTCAGCTCGACCTTCGATCGGATCGCCCAGATCAGATGCCGCGGTTTTGTCTCCGACGAGGCCGACATGGTGCTAGCGGGAGCCCTTGAATGGGAGCCGCATCGCCAGCTCCTGAAGTCGCGCCTCCGCCACCTCGCCTGCGCCATCCGAGGCGACCACGAGAAGATCCGGTCCGCCGAGCTCGAGCGCGACCTGGAGGCACGCGCCGCACGGCCAGGTGAGCTTGCCAGCAGTGCGCGGGGAGACGAGCGCCAGCAGCTCCGGACGGCCCAAGCCCTGGGCAACGACCGAGAAGAGGGCGGCGCGCTCCGAGCACATCGCGAGACCCAGCGAGACGTTCTCGACCAGTGCCCCGGGGACGACCGCGCCACGATCTGTCACGACCGCCGCACCCATCTTGAAGCGGGAGTACGGGGAATAGGCTCGTTCGAGCGCTTGCTCGGCCTGCTTCAGCGCCTCTCGGGCGCGCGCGTCTCGGACTTGCATGGGCGGAATACTACTAGAACGAGCCGGGCGCTGCGAAGACAGGCTATGTTGGTGCCACGGCGCGTCGCTCGACATCGAAGCCAGGGGATCTACTTTCCCGTAGATCTTCACAACCATGGAGAGATCTCGATGAGTTCCAACGATCAGGTCGTGACGGCTCTGTCCAAGCTTCTCGCCGATACCGACACGGTCTACCTCAAGACCCACAACTACCACTGGAACGTGACAGGACCGATGTTCAACACGCTCCACACGCTCTTCGAGACCCAGTACACGGAGTACGCGCTGGCCGTGGACGAGATCGCCGAACGCATCCGGGCAGTGGGGGCACGCGCTCCGGGCAGCTACAGCGAATTCGCTGAGATCGCGTCCGTGAAGGAAGATCGTGGGTCGCCCCCGGCGATGCAGATGGTCGAGAACCTGGCCGCCGATCAGAAGACGATCGTCATGGCGGCGCGCTCCGTCGTGGAGGCGCCCGAGACCATTGGCGACCAGGCGTCCGCCGACCTCGGCGCTCGTCGCATCCAGGTCCACGAGAAGAATGCCTGGATGCTGCGCAGCCACCTCGAGTAGCCCCAACACGCCGTTGCGATCGTCGATCGCGCAACGTCGCGTGGGCCTCGACCGCTACGAGAAGGCTCGAAGCAGGGGGCGTCGATGAGGAGCGGGCTGTGGCGCGACGACGCGACCCTTCGGGTGGGCATCTCCACCTGCCTCCTCGGGGAGGAGGTGCGCTGGGACGGTGGACACAAACGCCACCGCTTCCTCACGGACCTGCTCGCCGACTACGTGGAATGGGTCCCGGTCTGCCCGGAGGTCGAGATCGGCATGGGGATCCCCCGGGAGCCGGTGCACCTGATGCGACGTGAAGGGAAGATTCGCCTGCTCGGCACCAGGAGCGGGAACGACTGGACCAGCCGCATGGAGTCCTGGTCGGTGCGCCGGGTACGCGAGCTGGAGGCGCTCGACCTGTGCGGCTACGTGCTCAAGAAGGACTCGTCGAGCTGCGGCATGGAGCGGGTCAAGGTGCGCAGCGAGAAGGGCATGCCGAAGAAGGAGGGCCGCGGGGTCTTTGCCGGAACGCTCCAGGACCACGCCCCGGCGCTCCCCGTGGAAGAGGAGGGGCGACTCAACGACCCCGCGCTCCGCGAGAACTTCATCGAGCGGATCTTCGCCTACCGGCGCCTGCGCTCGCTCTTCGCGGAGCGCTGGAGCCGGGGGCGCCTCGTGGCCTTCCACACCGCCCACAAGCTCCAGCTGATGGCACACTCGCCCGAAGCCTATCGGTCCCTGGGCCGTCTGGTGGCGTCGGCGAAGGGGATTCCCCCGAAGGCGTTCCGCGCGCGCTACGAGAGCGAGTTCATGGCGGCGCTCCAGCATCGCGCGACCGCCCGCCGACACGTGACGTGCTCCAGCACTGCGTGGGCCACTTTCGCAAGCAGCTCGAGCGGGAGGCTCGGGCCGAGCTCGGCGAGCTCATTGCCGACTACCGCGCCGGGCTCGTCCCCCTGATCGTGCCCGTCACCCTGATCCGTCACTACGTCCGGCACCTTCGGGTCGAGTATCTCGCGGGCCAGGTCTATCTCGAGCCCCACCCGAAGGAGCTCATGCTGCGAAACCATGTCTGAGGGTCCGGAGGTCGGAGCGAGCGATGGCGGCAGCGTTGATTCCCCCGCGAAGAGGCGCCTCACCATCGCCATCGCCGGCGCCACGGGCTTCGTGGGAGAGGCCCTGTGCCGGGCCCTCGTGCCCGATCACCGCGTGATCGGGCTCACGCGCTCGCGAGAGCGCGCCGAGAGCTCGCAGCGCGACGGAGTCACCTGGCGTCGCTGCGACCTCTTCTCCCTGCGCGAGCTCGAGCTCGCCCTCGAGGGCGCGGACTACGCGATCTACCTGGTCCACTCGATGCTTCCCTCGGCGCGCCTCACCCAGGCCAGCTTCGCCGATCTCGACCTGCTGCTGGCCGACAACTTCGCGCGCGCCGCGCAGCGCTGCGGGGTGGGCCAGATCCTCTACGTCGGCGGTCTCACGCCTCCCGAGGGGCCGCTCTCGCCCCATCTCGCCAGCCGGCTCGAGGTGGAGCAGACCCTCGGCTCCCACGGCGTGCCCCTCACGGCGCTGCGGGCCGGGCTGATCGTAGGGCCCGGCGGGTCCTCGCTCTCGATCCTCGTGAACCTGGTTCGGCGGCTCCCGGCCATGATCCTGCCCCGCTGGACCGAGTCTCGGACACAGCCCATCGCGCTGGCGGACGTGGTGCGCGCTGCGCGGCACTGCGTCGGCAACCCGGAGACCTACGGGCGTAGCTTCGACATCGGCGGGCCCGACGTGATGACCTACCGCAAGATGCTCACCCAGGTCGCGGAGGCCCTGGGGAAGCGGCGCTTCATGCTCGGGGTTCCGCTGTTCTCGCCGCGGCTTTCGCGCCTCTGGGTCACGGTCTTCAGCGGCGCTTCGGGGGCTCTCGTGAACCCACTGATCGAGACTCTTCGCCACGACATGGTCTGTGCCGAGAATCCCCTCCAGCGCTGGCTCGAGCCCGACGCCCAGGGTTTCGCGGCGTCTCTTGGTCGCTCGCTCGAGACGGGAGAGCTGGCCCCGCCGCCGCGCCACCGCCTGTTCCGGCTGGAGCGCGCCTCGCTACGGCGCACGAGCACGGTGCGTTCCGTCCAGCGGCTCGTGCTTCCGAAGGGCCGCGACGCACGCTGGGTCGCGGCGG
The DNA here is from genome assembly GCA_041611735.1 of Myxococcota bacterium. Lineage (GTDB taxonomy): Bacteria > Myxococcota_A > UBA9160 > UBA9160 > PR03 > JBFIML01. Next base: position 30,010 of record JBFIML010000005.1, read on the forward strand.
AGTATCTGCGCTTCCTGCCGCGCTTCGTCGCCCCGCTCGTGGGCTGCCGGGTCGAGGGCGACCTCTGCCGCCTCACCCTGCGCGGTACGCCGCTGCTGCTGATGGAGATGCGCTTCGCGCCCGATCGCAGCAGCGACGATCGACAGATCTTCGACGTCGTGGGTGGGCTCCTGGTGCGCCGGGGCCCGGGCCCGCGCGGACGTCTCGAGTTCCGGGAGGTGCTAGAGCACCGCCACGTGGTCGCTGCCGTCCACGACTTCCAGCCGGCGCTGCCCTGGCCGATCTACAACCAGACCCACGCCAGGGTTCACCTGTGGGTCATGCGCGGGTTCGCGCGGCACCTGCGCCGGGTGGCTGAGGGCATGGCCGCGGCGATCCCCGCTAGTACCTCGGACTAGCGCGCGTTCACCCTGCGGTGAGGGTAGCTCGCTAGGACGCCGGCTTCTGGAGGGTCCGCTCCAACGGGGCGAGGTCGTAGCCCTTCGCCCGGATGCGAGTCAGTATCCTCTGGTATAGCGCCTCGTCCAGGGTCGGTGTGCGTGAGAGGATCCAGAGGTACTCGCGCGCCGGGTGGCCCACCACGGCCCAGCGATAGTCGGGGTCGAGCTCGATGATCCAGTAGTGGCCCCAGAACGGCCAGAAGAACTGGACGCGAAGCCTGGCGTTGTTCGGGTCGCCCTCCGCGACCCAGGCCACACCCTCGGCGCGGCGCACGTCGCCATCCAGGGATCCGTCGCGGCACTGGTTCTCCACACGGATCCGGCCGTCCTCGCGGCGCGAGTACTCGGCCTGCGTCGCGACGCAGCCTCGCTGGAAGTACTGAGGAAAGCTCGCGATCTCGTACCAGCGCCCGAGGTAGCGATCGAGGTCCACGTCCTCGACCACCATCAGGTTGGAGGAAGCCGTCTGGCAGCCAAGAAGGACAGCAACGAGCGCCAAGGGCGCAAGCCACCGCATCGGGATACCTCCGGTCCCGTTTCGCAACGGCCCGAATCGCCGACGCCGGCACGCCCGGTGAGACACAGGCGGTTGCGGGCGAAGGGTTGGCACGGGGCGTCGGGGCCCTTGCGCAGGCTGGGCCAGTGCGTCGGGACAGTCGCCGTCGGACAGGACTGCTATCTCCGCGGGAATTCGCGTCATCCAGCCACCTCGAGTCCAAACAGCGTAACCTGCTGCTCCAGGGCTTCCAGGCTCGGGATGCAGTGCCTCAGCGCCAGGGAGTCATTTCGGGACCGCTCCGCCGCGGGCAGCTCCGCTCCTGCGCTCCCCGCGACCGTCTAGCGCTGCCTGGCGGTCCCCAGCTCCCAGATCCTGCCGCGCCTCAACGGAGTTCATCTTCCGGTTGGATGGAGAAGAGGCACCAGGTAGGCTCCGCTCGCGGAGTAGAAGGCTTCTTCCAGTTTTCCCGACTTTCATTGCAGTCAGGACGCTGCGGAGGGCCGCCAAGTTCACATGTTCCTTCCCCAGTGAACGAGGGGTGCCGATGTCCATGCAGAGCGGACCACAGGAACCCGGCTACGCGATCGGCACGGTCGCCGGCCTGACCGGCCTGGATCCCCACACCATCCGGGCCTGGGAGCGCCGCTACGGAGCCGTGAGTTTTCACAGGGACCCGCGCGGCGTGCGCCGCTATGACGATGCCGCGGTGGTGCGTCTGCAGCTCCTCAAGGCGGTCACGAATTGTGGCGGATCCATCGGCTCCATCGTGCGCCTCCCGGACGCGACCCTGCGCGAGCGCCTGGGTCGGCTCGCCTGCATGGCGGCCGACGCAGCCGTGGCTCCGGGAGGCCGCCCGAGCACCTTGGCTCTTTTCGCTCCGGGCCTCTCCTCCCAGCTTGGCGCCGGAAGGTCCCTGGGTGGCCTCCAGGTCACCGTTTCGGAGACCGACGTCGCCGGCATTCCTCGAGAAGCTCTCGGACGCGGCGTCTTGAGGTCGTCGTGGCGGATCTCCTCCGCCTCGGCTGCGAGCCTCTGCGATGCCGCGCTGCACCGCTACCTGGGCGCGGCCTCCGCCTGCGTCCGACACGAGCTCGAGACGATGCTCGAGCGCGTCTGCGAGCACGAGGGCATCCGCGTATGGCGAGGAAGCTCGATTTGGAGACCGTCTGGATCTTCGGCGATCAGCTGAACCGCGACATCGCGAGCCTCGAGGGCGTGGAGCCCGGGGAGGCTCGCGTCCTCATGGTGGAGAGTCAGAGCAAGCTGCGCTCGAGGCGCTGGCACCACCAGCGCCTGCATTTGGTCGTTACCGCCATGCGTCGCTTCGCCGCCGAGCTCGAGGGGGCGGGCTTCGAGGTCGACTACCGGAAGGCGGCGACCCTGGAGAAGGGCCTCGCCTCCCACCGGCGCCGCTTCCGGTCGCCGAAGGTGCGCGCCATGGAGCCCAACGGCTTTGACCTGCGGCGGCGTCTCGAGGACCTCGACGTGGAGCTCGTGCGCTCGAATCTGTTCCTCTGCCACTACGAGGACTTCGCCGGGTGGGCCAAGGGTCAGAAGCGCCTGCGCATGGAGGACTTCTATCGCTGGCAGCGGACCCGCCTGGGCTACCTGATGGAGGACGGAAAGCCCGCCGGGGGCCGCTGGAACTTCGACGCCGACAATCGCGAGCCCCCGCCCCAGGGCGAGCCGCCCTGGAGCGCCCCGCCAAGGTCGAAGCTCGACGAGCTCGACGCTGCGGTCGTCGCGGCGCAACACCAGGATCTCATGGGCGAGGCGCCCAAGGGCCTCTGGGCCACCTCGCGGCGCTCGGCCCTCGCGCGCCTGCGGCGCTTCGTGAGCCAGGAGCTTCCCCGCTTCGGCCCCCACGAGGACGCGATGACGCGGCGCTCCTGGCATCTCGCCCACTCGCTCCTCAGCCCCTATCTGAACCTCGGTCTACTTCGGCCCGGCGAGGTCTGCGACGCCGTCCAGGCCGCCTACGACGAGGGTCGCGTTCCCATCGCTTCGGCGGAGGGATTCGTGCGCCAGGTGATCGGCTGGCGCGAGTACGTGTGGGGTGTCTACTGGCTCTGGATGCCCGAATACCGCGAGGAGAACGCCCTGGGCGCGAAGCGCGGCCTGCCGCCCGCCTTCCAGGACTCGAGTCGGACCCGAATGCGCTGTGTGGCCGAGACCGTGCGCGGCATCGAGGAGCACGGCTACGCCCACCACATCCAGCGTCTCATGGTGCTGGGCAACTTGTCGCTCCTCGCCGGCATCGAGCCCATGCAGGTCGTGGACTGGATGTGGGCCTCCTTCGTCGATGGAGCCGAGTGGGTGATGCTCCCGAACGTGCTCTCCATGGCGCTCTACGCGGACGGCGGCCGCATGACGACGAAGCCCTACGCGTCCGGCGGGGCCTACATCTCCCGCATGAGCGACTACTGCGGGGCCTGTCCCTACGATCCCAAGCAGCGCGTGGGGGACGAGGCGTGCCCCTTCACCACGCTCTACTGGGACTTCCTCGCCCGCCACGAGAAGCGCCTCGCCGCGAACCCCCGGGTCGCTCGCCAGGTCCACGCCCTGAAGCGCCTGAGAGACCTGCCGGTGGTGCGCAAGCGAGCGCGAGAGATGCTCGAGCAGCTCGATCGAGGCGGGCTCTGAGAGCCCCATCCCCAGGGCGCCTCGACGGCTGGTACGCCTACCGCGCATCGAAAGCCGCCCAGAACATGTTCACGCGTACGCTCGCCGTCGAGCTCGCACGGCCGGCGCAGAGCGCGATCTGCGTGGCGCTGCATCCGGGCACCGTCGACACGGATCTCTCGCGTCCCTTCCAGCGCAGCGTCGCGCCCGTACGACTGTTCGATCCCGACCGGCCGCGCGCCAGCTCCTGGCGGTGAACGACGGCCTGACGCTCGAGCAAAGCGGGAGCTTCCTGGCCTGGGACGGCGCGCCGATCCCCTGGTAGGACGAAGGGACGGGTAGGTCCCCTGGGTCAGCGCGCTGACAGCAGGCGCACGCGGCTCAGGCGAACCCAGGAGGACGGCGACCTCAAAGCAGGCCAGGCCAGCTGACGCGCGGCCCGGTGAAGACGCCGTGCAGCGGCGGGGGCGGCGTCCCGCACGGACCGCCGGTCGATCTGCGCCATCACCAGCTCGAACACCCCCTCTTTTGCGGCCGACAGCGGTGGCCCTGCCAGGGCGAGCTGCCCGGCGACCAGAAAGCAGGAGAGGTCGCCGAAGGAGACCAGGGTGGGCTTGCCGGCGGGGCGGAAAGGCCGCAGCGAGCTCGGGTCGAGAAGCCGGCGGACGTTTCGGGCGGCGTGACGTCCCATGTCGAGCGCATGGTAGGCCTGCTTCTCGAGAGGCGAGGGGAGCTCCGCGGCGTCGCCCGCGACGAAGACCTCCGGAGCGACCGCGCTCCTCAACGACGCTTCGACCGGCGCCCAGGCTCCCGGCTTCGGGGCGAGCCCGGAGGCGGCCAGCACGGGGGGCGCCGTGGGACCGCCCGTCCAGATCGTGGCCGCCGAGGGGAGGATCCGCCCCCCGGCAAGCGCCACGGCGCCGGCTTGGACCTTCGAGACGGCCGCGCCCGTGTGGAAGTGAACGTCGAAGCCTCGGCACAGGCGCCGCACGTGCCGATCCAGGCTCGGAGGCGCTTCCGGCAGCAGGCGAGCCCGAGCCTCGACGAGGTGGATCCGGAATGCGCTGCTCTGGCGCCAGCGCCTCAGCATCTCTCCCAACGCCTCGACGCCCTCCAGGCCCCCTCCCACGATCACGACCTCGTGCGGCCCGTCCTCGGTAGCCAGCTCCTCGAGCCGTCGGCCGATCCGTGCGCATTCGTCCACGGACTTGAAGAGGAGGGCATGGGTCTCGACACCCGGGACGCCATGGGTGGCGTTCACGCCGCCGAGGGCCACGATGAGCGCGTCGTAGGGGAGCGGCCGGCGATCCTCGAGGTGGACGCGCCGCTCGGCGAGGTCGATGCCTTCGACTCCGGCCCGCACGAAGCGGTGACCGGCATCGCGCACGATGCGATCGCGGGGGAGCCGGAGCAGGCGAGGCGTCTTCACGCCCGACACGAGCTCGTGGATGTTCGGCAGGAACTCGAAGTGGCGGGTACGGTCGACGAGCGTGACACGCCATTCAGCGGGTAGCTCGGCCGCGGCGGCGAGACCGGCGAAGCCGCCGCCGAGGACCACGACGCGGGGGGACGCGAGGCGTGTCACTCCGTGTCCCCGAGCATTCGTGCGCCCAGCGCGAGCCCACTGGTCCACGCGCTCTCGACCCGATCGCCCCCGCACCAGTCCCCGCAGGCGCCCAGGCCCGCGGCTTCGGCGTAGAGGTGCGAAGCGGGGAGCGGACGCGTGACGCGGGCGAAGCGCCAGCGCTGACCCGCCAGGTGCTTCACGGCGGGAAGTGGACGACCCAGTGTAGCCCCGAGGGCGGAGACGAGATCGCGCGCGAAGCTCTCCGGCTCGGTCTCGAGATAGGTCGCGCTCCAGCCGGCAGCCGCGTGCAGCACCCAACGTTCGCCTCCGCCTCGCTGGGGCTTGGAAGAGTCGCGGGCCACCCAGGAGAGCGGGCTGGCCTCGACGAACGCTCCGTCGAAGGCTGCCTCGACGTCGGCCTCGAAGCCGACCATGGCTGCCAGGCATGGCGCCATCTCGGCCTCGGAGGCGCGCGCGGCGAGCTCGGGCACTGGCGCGAGGAGCGGCCAAGCCTGGGGCGCCGGCGTGGCGACCGCCACGGCCCCGAACGGCCCGTGGGACTGCCCGTCCGCGTCGCGGAGCGACCAGCGCCCCGCTTCGCCTTCGAGCGCCTGGATGCGGACGCCGCAGCGCACATCGAGCGTGCGCGCCAGGTGCCGCGCCAGACTGCTCATTCGCGGAATGGCGACGAACCGCTTCGCGCTCGACGGACGCACGGCGACGCTCCCGCCGGCGAGATCCACGATGCGACCGGTCCACGGGGCGACGACGCTCTCCCCGACCCAGCCGTGGGCGGTCTTCGCGAACTCCGGATCCCGGGCGGTGAAGTACTGGGCGCCGTGGTCGAAAGCGCCGGCATCGCTGCGACGTGTGGAGATGCGACCGCCCGGCGCTCGCGCCTTCTCGAAGACTACGACCGCCGCGCCGGCCCGGGCCAGGGTGCTCGCACAGGCGAGTCCGGCGACGCCCGCGCCAACGATCGCGACGCTTCGCGCCGTGCTCGTCACAAGGGGTTGCCGCAGACGCGCTCGTAGGCCCCGCGCACGTCGTAGCTGCCGCCGAGGGCGCCCAGGTGATCGTAGAGGGCGGCCAGGTAGCAGCCGAGGGCCAGGAAGTTCGGGTGGAGCGACGCGCCGGCGTCGCGGCAGCGAACGAACACGTCGTGGAAGGACGTCTGGAAGCTCTTCGGGTCGAACTGCACCTCGCGTTGGTCGCCGTCGCCGAAGTGGTGCCGGAAGGAATCCCGCGCGGGCTCGAGTCTGAGGTCGGCGAGGGCCGCGTCGAAGAGCTCGTCGTCGCCGGAGTAGAAGCCGGCGTAGACCCGGCGTATCGCGTCGAGGAAGGACGCGTCCCAGCGGATCCAGTAGGGCCCTGGGTGCCAGACCAGGGTCTCACCGCCGCCCAGGAAGCGGTCGAGGCGCAGGTCGATCACGGCCGACTCGTGGGCCACGAGCTGCCCGAAGTAGATCTCCAGCACGCGCTGCCCGCGGGCTCGACGTCCGGAGTCGTCCAGGTCGCGGTGCGCATCGGGCTCGGCCGCCTCGCCCCCCGCGTAGAGCTCCACCGCCACGCCTCGTCGCTCGAGCGCGGCCTCGACCTCCTCGGCGAGGTCGCGAAAGCCGGACCGGTCGGAGGCGTTGCCGAGCAGCTCGCGCCCCTGACGCAGCAGCGCCCGGGCGGGCATCACGTCGAAGAAGGAGGGCGACACGAAATCCGCGAGCTGCTTCCACTCCGCACCGCCCAGCGTGCGGCGGATCAGACCCTCGGCGCTGCGAGCCCAGCGGAACACACCAACGAGGGTTCCTCCGGGTCGACCCCCCGTCAAGGTCTGGACAGCTATGTTCTTCTGGTGCCCAGGGAGCCGCAAGTCAGACGCGAGGCGGACCGTGTTGCCGCGGCCGTCGCCGGTCGCAGAGCCGAGCGCTGCTGCAAGTTCGAGCGCACGAGCCGCCTCGTGCTGGCTACACTCATCGGCGTCGCTTGCCTGGCGGCCTACGCGGACGACGTCGCCCGAGGTGACGCGGCGTGGGCCGGCCGCGCGGAGGGCGAGCGGGAAGGGCGCCCGATGCCCGGGCCCATCCGCGAGGCCGTGCGCGCTTACGAGAGCGCGCTCGCGGCGAGCCCCGAGAGCCTGGAAGCGCGCTGGAAGCTGCTTCGCGCGCTCCACTTCGAGGGAGAGTTCGCCGCGCAGGAAGCGGAGGACAAGCGCACGGTCTTCGGTCGAGCCCGGGAGGTCTCCGAAGAAGGGCTGGGCCTGCTGGCAGACCAGGTCGGCGCCGGCGTGCGGCTCGACGACCTGGAGACCGGGGACGTCGCGAGTCGCCTCGCGGCCTCGGGCTTGCCGCCGACCGGGGTGGCACGGCTCTACTTCTGGTCGGCGATCAACTGGGGAGCCTGGAGCCAGCAAGTCGGCCTGCTCCGGGCGGTCCGGCAGGGAGTGGCGAATCGGCTGTACCGGTACACGGAGATCGCGATCGCGCTCGAGCCCGACTACGACGAGGGAGGCGCCCTGCGTCTCCTGGGCCGGTTGCACGCCGAGCTGCCCCGGGTGCCCTTCGTATCGGGCTGGGTCGACCGGAGGCAGGCGCTTCCGCTGATCGAGCGAGCCCACGCCCTGGCCCCGAACAATCCCGGCAACCGCCTGCTCCTGGCCCTCACCCTCCTCGACCTCGCTCCCGAGCGGCGCGCCGAGGCGCTGGGGCTCCTGGAGCAGGTCCAGGAGCTGACGCCCCGTGCCTCCATGCGCGTCGAGGACCTCGCCATGCGCCGGGAGGCCCGGGAACGCCTCGCCACAGAGCGGGGCGGCTGAGCTAGACCTATCCCATGAAGAAGGCCACGGCCCAGGCCGTCCTCTCGATCCCGGTGATCCTGCTGGTCGCGGCCGCCGTGGGCTGGGCGGGGAGCCAGGGCGGGCAGCGGTTCGGGGCGGTGCCGGTCTTCGCGCTGTGCGGCGCCTTTTGCTTCGCCCTGAACTGGCTGGTCTTCGTTCCCTCCTACGCCGCCCACACGGAGCGTTACTTCGACCTCACCGGCAGCCTCACCTACCTCGGAGCCATCGCCTGCGGGGTCGCCCTGGGAAGCCGTGATCCGCGCGCGCTGCTGCTGGCGGTGCTGGTCGGTGTCTGGGCGCTACGCCTCGGCAGCTTCCTGTTCCGGCGCATCCGCCGCGACGGCGTGGACCGTCGCTTCGACGCGCTCAAGGTCGACTTCACGCGCTTCCTTTTGACCTGGACGCTCCAGGGCCTGTGGGTCTTCCTCACCGTCTCGTGCGCGCTCGCCGCCATCACGGCAGCGGTGCCGACGCCCCTGGGCCCGACGGCGGCGCTGGGAGCCGCCGTCTGGATCGTCGGCTTCGCGATCGAGGCCATCGCCGACCGCCAGAAGGCAGCCTTCCGGGGGGATCCGGCGAACCGCGACCGCTTCATCGCCACGGGTCTGTGGGCCTGGTCGCGCCATCCCAACTACTGCGGGGAGATCCTGCTCTGGATCGGGGTGGCGCTGATCGCCGTCCCTGCGCTCTCGGGCTGGCAGCTAGTGACGCTGATCTCCCCGGTCTTCGTGTACGTCCTGCTGACCCGCATCAGCGGGATCCCGCTTCTCGAGTCGCGGTCCGATGCCAAGTGGGGCGACGACCCGGACTACCAGGCCTACAAGGCACGCACGCCCGTGCTGTGGCTCCGGCCCCCGGCCTCGAGTTGAGCCCGACGACCGTCCGCCATCCCCCTCTCCGGCTCGCCACCTATGCGCTTCCCTCCCTGGTCAGCTCCGTGGCCGCGCTGCCCCTGGCGCTCTTCGTCCCGGCGTTCTACGCCGACGACCTCGGCGTGCCGCTGGCGGCCGTCGGCATGGCGATCGCCGCCTCGCGCCTGCTCGACGTCGTCACGGACCCGCTGATCGGCATCGCCAGCGATCGGCTGGCGCTCGGCTGGGGGCGGCGCAAGCCGTGGATGGTGCTCGGGACGCCGCTCTTCGCCGTGGCGCTGTGGCAGATCTTCGTGCCGGGCGAGACCGCGAGTGCGGGCAGCCTGCTCGGCTGGTCGGCGCTCCTCTACCTCGGCTTTACGCTGATCGACCTGCCCCACAAGGCCTGGGGCGCCGAGCTCTCCCCCGACTACGACGAGCGCTCCCGCATCACGAGCTGGCGAGAGGGCCTCTCGGCCGTCGGCCAGGTGGCGCTCCTCGCCGTCCTCGTGGCGTGGGCCGCCGGAGGAGTCAGCGACGCAGCCGAGCAGCTGCGGGGCATCGCGCTGGTGGTCGTGATCGCGCTGCCGCTGCTGGTGGCCGCGGCAGTGATGGGTGTTCCGGAGGGCCCACGAGAGGGCTTCGCCCACGAGCGCCGTGGCATCTTCGAAGGTCTTCGCCTGGTCGCCCGCAACCCGGCCTTCCGCCGCATGATCGGCTGCGTGGTCTTCTTCGTATCCGGGATCGCGATCCAGGGCACCCTGCATCGCCTCGTCCTCGCCGATGTGATGCACGACGAGGGGCGCTTCCCGCTGATGCTCCTAGTCGAGAATCTCGCCACCCTCGCCGCGGTGCCGGTCTGGCTGCGCACCTCGCTCGCAACGGGCAAGCACCGCGCGCTGGTGGCGGCCGCGCTGTGGCTCGCGGTCTTCAGCGTCCCCCTCGTCTTCCTGCGCGAGGGCGACACGGCGGCGTTGATCGTCCTCATCGCGATCCGGGGCTCGAGCTTCGCCTCGATCCTGTTCCTCGCGAACTCCATCGCTGCAGACGTGATCGACCTGGACACGCTCGCGTCGGGCGAGCAGCGCTCGGGCCTCTTCTTCGCAGTCTGGGGCATGACCACGAAGCTGTCCCTGGCCCTCGGCGTCCTGCTCGGGACGGCTCTGCCGGCAGCGTTCGGCTACGACCCGTCCGTGGAAGGCGCAGCGCCCGCCGTCCAGGCCCGACTGATGGCGTTCTATGGCGGGGTCCCCGCGCTGCTCATGACGATCGGGGCGCTCTTCCTGCGCGGCTTTCCGGTCACCCGCGAGCGTCACGCCGCCGTGCGGGCTGAGATCGCGAGACGCACGGGCTCCTAGACAAGCCGGTCGCCGTGTCTCGCTTCGAGCTTCGCGCGATAGTCGAGGTCTAGCGCTCGCGCCCCGCCCGGCGGCGCGAGCGGGCCGGCCTAGCGCGGATCCAGCCTGAGGAACTGTCTCGGCGCGAAGCCGGTGAAGACGTAGCCGACCAGCGGAAACCCCGACTCGTCGAGAAGGCGTCTGCGTTCCTCCTCGCTGACAGGGATTGCGCGGTAGTCAGTGATCTCGCCCCTGCGGGTCACACTGACATCTGGATTCTTGAGCGCGCGGTGGTACCACGCGCGCGGCCAGTGGTTCGCAGAGACGTAGAGCCGACCGTCGTGGTCGAGGGGCGATAGGACCCGCTCGTAGGACTTCCCGTCCGTGCCGGTCGTGGTGATGACGATCGTCTCCACCCCGATGTTCTCCGGCTGAAACACGACTAACGCGGTTATGCAGCCGGTGTGAGCAGCCGCGAGAATGCAAAGGCTCAGGGTGGCAACGTATCGGAGGTGCATGGTGCCTCTTGTGGTCCCGCCACAGTCTACCGCTCCGCCCCTGGGCGTTCTTCTATTGCGACGCGACCGTGGCTTGGCGAGCCGAGGCGAGGCCCAGCGCAGCGTTGGACGGGTGTCGGGATCGAGCTCGGTCTAGAAGCGCCTCTCGACGCCCAGGATGGGGGTGCGCTCGGGCTCGCTCTCCGCATCCTGTCCGGACGAGCGCCGGGCCGACCTGGCCGCTGCGTCGAAGCCGGCGAGCACCTGCCGGGTAAGCTGCTCCGTCCTCCCCGCCCGATAGGTCGCGGTTCCGGGGACGGCCATCGCCTTGCTGGGCTTCGGCATGCGCTCCTGGCGCTATTCGATGCTCGTGAACGACGGCAAGATTGAGAAGATGTTCGTGGAGCCTCTGCGCATCATGGACATCATCGAGGCCAGCGGGACCGGCTTTGCCTTCCCCTCCCAGACGCTCTTTCTCGGCCGGGACGAGGCCCCGGCGAAGCAGCGCGCGGGGGAGATCGCCGACGAGGTCAGGGCCTGGCGCGAGCGCAACGAGCTCTACCTCCCGGTCTTCCGGCGGCTCGGATCGCGGCGCTCGAGAACACGGTCCGGTTCCCTCCTCAGGGATCACCGGACCACAGAGCCGGCTGACGCTCGGGCGGGAGCTCCCGGATCGGAGGTCGAGCGCCGGCGCGCGGCCTCGACGTACTGCTCCAGGTCCTCCGGGTCGTAGCGGACCGCGCCTCCCAGCTTGAGGAAGGGCGGTCCGTTGCCCTGGAGTCGCCACTTCTGCAGCGTGCGGACGCTCAGCCCCAGCCGCTGGGAGGCGTCGCGTTCGGTCAGCAGCTCCGCCATGCCCGAGGCCATCGCAAGCCCCGTGCCGCGCAAAGCCTGGGCGACAGCGGCGGAGGCGTCGCCGCAGCCCGGTTCGGGCCGATCCTGGCTGCCGCTGGCGCGGGCAGCGGCACCAAGGCGGCTTCGATTCGGGGCCCTTCCGCGCGTCCCAAGAGGCCGCCGATTGCTTCCGCCCTGCTTCCGGGCTCTGTGTCGCGAAATCGCGCCCGCGTAACTAGGCGAAATGTGGAGCCGACGGCCGGATTCGAACCGGCGACCTGCTAATTACGAATCAGCTGCTCTACCAGCTGAGCTACGTCGGCTTGGGACGCGTCGGACGACGCGGTCGCGAAGTCTAGCCGCGGGCCCGGGGCGCGCCAAGCAGCCGCCCCGGACCCCGCCGCCCGGGCCGGCAGCCCGGGCGGCGCGTGATACCTTCCGCCGCGTGGCGACCACGGAGCGACGCATCTGGATCGACGGCGAGCTCGTGCCCTGGGACCAGGCCACGGTGCACGTGCTCTCCCACAGCCTGCAACGCGGCTCCCTGGTCTTCGACTACATGAGCGTGCACGAGACCCCGCGGGGGGCGGCCGTGTTCCGCCTGGACGACCACCTGGCGCGCTTCTTCCACTCGGTGCATCTCGTAGGCCTGCCCCTGCACGCCGACGCCGAGCGCCTGCGCGCCGGGATCCTGGCCAGCGTGCGCGCCAACCCCGGCGCCAGCGCCGTCAAGATCTGCGCCTACCTGCCCTCGGTGGAGGTGGAGCTCGTGCCCCTCGACGAGCGCGTGCGGGTGGCCATCGCCGCCTACGATCCCCTGGGCGACGTGATCCAGCCGAAGGGCGTGACGCACCGCTTCCCGGAAGCCCTGCGCGTGCGCATCGAGCGGGTACGTCGCAAGCTCGACGCGGTGCTCCCGCCCCAGGCCAAGGCGGCGGCCAGCTACCTGGGCCCCATGAGCGCCAAGTGGGCGGCGCGCCGGGCCGGCTACGACGAGATCCTGCTGGTGGACGCGGCGGGCAACCTGGCCGAGGGGCCCACCACCAACGTCTTCCTGGTGGACCGGGCGGGCACGCTGCTGACGCCGCCGGTGGGCGGGATCCTGGAGGGGGTCACGCGCCGCTCGGTGCTGGAGATCGCCAAGCACGACGGCCGCCCGGCCCGGGAGCAGACCCTCCCCCCCGCGGCGCTCTTCGAGGCGGCCGAGGCCTTCCTGACCGGGACCACCGCGGGCGTCTGGCCGATCGCCACCGTGGACGACCGGCCGGTCGGGGACGGCCGGGTCGGGCCCGTCACCCGGGCGCTCCAGGAGCGCTTCCGCGCCGTGGTCTCCGGGTGCGACCCGGACTTCGCCCACTGGCTCACGCCCGCCGCCGCAGGACCAACCGGGTGAGAGATCCGGCCTAGCACCGATGCGCGTCCTCTCCGGCACGCAGCCCTCGGGCGAGCTGCACATCGGCAACTACTTCGGGGCGCTGCGCCAGTACCTGGCCTTCCAGGAGCAGCACGAGGCGATCTACTTCATCGCCGACTACCACTCCATGACGAGCGTGCGCGAGGCTGCCGAGCGCCGCCGCCTGACCCACGACGTGGCGCTGGACTATCTGGCCCTGGGGCTCGACCCGGAGCGGGCCGTCCTCTACCGGCAGTCGGACCTCCCGGAGGTGTGCGAGCTGGCCTGGCTGCTCACCACGGTGACGCCCATGGGGCTCTTGGAGCGGGCCCACGCCTACAAGGACAAGGTGGCCCAGGGTCTGCCGGTGGATCACGGGCTCTTCGCCTACCCGGTCCTGATGGCGGCGGACATCCTGATCTTCAACGCGGACCTCGTCCCGGTGGGCCAGGACCAGAAGCAGCACCTGGAGATGACCCGCGACATCGCGGCCCGCTTCAACCACGTCTACGCGCGCGAGGTCTTCAAGCTGCCGGACGCCCACATCCTGGACGACGTGGCGGTGGTCCCGGGCACCGACGGGCGCAAGATGAGCAAGTCCTACGACAACACGATCGGCATGTTCGCGGCGGAGAAGGCGCTCAAGAAGGCCATCATGGGCATCGTCACCGACTCGACGCCCGTCGAGGACCCCAAGGACCCCCAGCAGGCGCTCTTCCAGCTCTGGAACCTGTTCGCCTCGGAATCCGAACGCAAGGAGATGGAGGCGCGCGCCCGGGAGGGCGGGCTCGGCTACGGCGATCTGAAGAAGGACCTCCTGCGGCGTCTGCTCGAGCACTTCGGGCCGATGCGCGAGCGGCGCACGGCCCTGGCCCGACGCCCCGAGGCGGTGGAGGCGCTGCTCGCCGAGGGGGCGCGCCGCGCGCGGGAGCTGGCGCGGCCCGTGGTGGCGGCGGCGCGGGAGGCGGCGGGGCTCGGCCCGAGACGGTGACGCCGCGCCCCTTCGTGACGCTGGTCTCGGGCCTGCCGCGCTCCGGGACCTCCCTGATGATGCAGATGCTGCGCGCCGGGGGGCTCCCGGTCCTGAACGACGACCTGCGCCCGCCGGACGCGCACAACCCGCGCGGCTACCTGGAGTACGAGCCCGTGAAGCGCAGCGCCCGGGACGCCTCCTGGGTGGCACGCGCCGTGGGCCGGGCCGTGAAGGTGGTGCACCTGCTGCTGCCGGCACTGCCCGCGGACCGGGAGTACCGGGTGATCCTGATGCGGCGCCCCATCGAGGAGGTGATGGCCTCCCAGCTCGCCATGCTGGAGGGGAGCGGCCGCTCCAGCGACACGGAGGGCGACGAGCTCGGCGGGCTCTTCGAGCGCCAGATGGCGGAGACCGAGTCCTGGCTGCGGGAGGCCTCCCACTGCCGGGTGCTCGTGGTGGACTACCCGGAGCTCGTGCGCGACCCGGCTCCCTGGGCCGCCCGCATCGATCGCTTCCTGGGCGGCGGCCTCGACACGAGGGCCATGGTGGCCGCCGTGGATCCGCTACTGCACCGCCAGCGCCTGCACGCGCTCCGCGTCCGCGACCCGTAGCGCCTCCCAGGTCCACACCACCTCCTGCAGGGCGGCCTGCTTCTCCTCGCGCGGGATGCGCAGCCGCTCCCCGTCCGGGCCCGTGATCTGGAGCCCGCCGCTGTGCAGGTCGTAGACCACGCTGCGGTCGAGGCGGCGCAGCCCCACGAGTTGCGGTTGCTCCATGCGGGGCACGTACTGGAAGATCGCCCGGGACGGGTCTGGCACGAAGCGCGCCCGCGGCCTCCCGGCGCCCGCGCCCACGTCCAGGTGGCGCCACAGGAGACCGCGCAGCTCGCCCAGCCCCAGGGGCTCCGGCCATTCACCGCCGAGGCCCCACAGGATGAGCGGCACCGCGGTCTGGTGCTCGTCCAGGGCCTGACCGTGACCCAGGAAGCCCGTTTCGTAGAAGGACTGTCCGTGATCGGCGGTCACCAGGATCACGCTGCGTCGTGACCCGAGGTGCGCCCACCACGCCTCCACCAGCGCCTCCACGGCGTGGTCCACGTTGGCGGCGGTGTTCAGGTAGGTCTCCCACAGGCGCCCGGTCTGGCCGGCCCGGATCCGGCTGCGCGGGATCGGGTCGACGCCGAGCAGGTCGTCGATCTCCCGGTGGTGGTACGGGAAGTGGGTGTCCACCACGTTCACGTACAGGAAGAGCGGCACTTCGGGGTCGTGGCCGTGGAGGAAGGCGAGGGCGCGCTCGTTCAGCTGCTTCCAGGAGACCTGCAGGCTACCGGGGCTCGTGGAGCGGGAGGTGCGCCGCGCCAGGTCCTGGCGCGCGTCGTAGAAGACGTCTGCCTCCGCGGTGCCGAGCAGCGGCTCGCTCTGACCGAAGGAGTCGTCCTGGCCCGAGAACCACCCGACCCGATAGCCCCGGCCCTTGAAGTCGTGCACCAGCGTCCGCTGGCCGGGGTGCGGGACCAGGGTGCCGCCCAGGAGCTGGGCCCGGGAGGGCACCGTGAAGGGGCTGTGCACGTAGGCGCGGCGGGAAAGGGACCCCTCCCGGGCGAGGCGGTTCAGGAAGGGCGTCACCTCGCGGCCGCGGAAGCGGGCGTCGAGCAGGTCGGTGCGGAAGCTCTCCAGGAAGATCAGCAAGACGTGGGGCGAGCCGGTGGCGCTGGCCACGGCGGGCGGGATCGTCCCGGGCGGCGCGAAGTCCGCCGGCAGGTCCCCACCGATCCCGTCCTCGTCGATCCCGTTGCCGGGCCGCTCCAGGGCAAAGGGCGCGATGCCCGCGTCGAAGGGGGCCGGGTCCCGCGGCCGCGAGAGGAGCCCGTAGCCGTCCCGGTCCACGTCGCTGAGCCGCTGCACGACCTCCGTCAGCAGCACGCCGCTCGGCCGGTTCACGAGGCCATAGCGGATGCGGTCCAGCCGGAACGTCGCCACCAGCAGGATCCCGATGGCCGCCAGGGTGGTGACTGCGAAGCCCGCCCAGATGCGCCGCGCGGGCGGGGGGGCGAAGCGCCGGGGGTCCGTCGCCACGTGACGCTCGAGCCAGCCGGCCCCCGCCCAGACCCCCAGGACCCCGATCGCCCCGATCCCGGCCACGACCGCCAGCGGCGAGAGATACCCGGCCGCGTGGGAGGCCACCTCCGCGGAGCTGCGTCCGGAGACCTCCCAGAGCAGGCTGGCGCCCACCATGCGTCCCAGGATCGAGAGGATCTGGTAGCGCACCAGGTCGAACAGGAACGGCACCGCCAGGGTGACGAGCCCCGTCAGGCAGAAGACCTGGAGATGCCCGAGCGGGAGCACTCGCAGGGTCGGCACCAGCACGCTCCAGATGGCGAGGGCCAGGGCCGCGTCGAGGATCGCGCCGGTCACGAAGAAGCCGCCGATCACCGCCGGCGAGTCCAGGGAGACCGCGTTGTAGCCGCTCGTGAAATAGCTGGTGGTGAGCTCCAGGAGCGTCGCCTCGGTGAGGGCGGCGGCAGCCAGGCAGACGAGCAGCAGCACCGACCAGGGGCTCGCCCCGTCTCGCGTCCCGAAGCGATGCCTCACGGCGTGCAGGCCGCCTCGTGGTGGCGCCAGGCGGCGGCGAGCCAGGCGCGGGCAGCCTCCCGGGCGTCCTCGACCTGCACGGGCTCCACCTCGCCGTGGACGAGGAGCAGCGTCATCGGTTGCGTCCCGGACCGGATCTGCGCCACGGCGGACGTGAGCTGGGCCAGCCAGGGCCGGGCCACCGGTCGCCCTTCGTACACGAAGAGGTAGCCCGCCAGCTGCACCCGGCGACGGGTCTCGTCGGAGATCCAGTGGATCGGGAGCGGCTCCCCGTCGGTCGCAAGCCACTCGAGCTCGTGGCGCTCGGGCTCCATGGCGCCGGAGACGAAGTTGGCGGGCCGCACGTAGAGTCGAGCCGGGTCGAAGGAGCGCAGCACCGTGAACTCGAGCCGGGGGGCGGTGGGCCCGCGGGGCGAAACGCGCCCCTCGGTCCACTGCACCACGTGCCGCCCCAGCTTCTCGCCCCGCTCGCGGACGCTCCCGGCGCCGGGAAGCCCGAAGGGATCCAGGCGATGACCCGTCCCGGCGCAGGTCTCCGGCTGGCGACGGTCGCCCGCATGCCACGCCACGGGCACGAGGGCCACGCTCAGCAGGGCGGCCAGCGGCCAGGCGTAGCGGTCCGAGAGGCGGATCACGCGGCAGCCCTCCGGACGCGGCCGGGGTCCGCGATCAGGAACAGCAGGATCAGGACCGCCCAGAAGGTGGCCAGCCCCGAGGCCTCGTGGATCGGCGTGTCGAGCAGGCCGCTTCCGAAGCGATCCACCAGCAGCAGCAGCAGCAGGACGCGTACCGCGTTGCAAGCCAGGGCGAGGGGGACGGCGGCCACCAGCACGGTGACGCGCCGGGGCACGGAGGGAGCGTAGAAGCCCAACACGATGGCCACCGCGATGGCGGCGTACAGGGTCGCGAAGCCGCTGCAGGCGTCGGAGATCACGAAGGTGCCCGACGCGAGCTCCATGGCGGTGCCGCGGCGGAAGGCGCTGTAGCCGAGCAGGAAGAGCAGGGGCTCCACGGCGGCGGTGGTCAGGCTGCGCAGGTAGAGCTGCGTGGCCACCGCATTCGGAATGGGAATCATGAACAGCCCCACCAGGAGCGGCACGGCCAGGGCGCGCGTGCGCCGGGGTCCGAGCCAGAGCAGCGAGAGCCCCGGCAGGCAGAGCACGAGACCGGCCGCCGCCAGGTACCGGGTGTGGATGGCGCTGTCCAGCACCGTGAGGCCGAGCCCAGCCCCGAGGAAGGCGAAGCCCCAGGCGCTGCTCTCCTCGGCACCCGCCGCCGGGTCGCGCCGCAAGGCCAGCCAGCCCAGGTAGCCCATCACGAAGGGGACGAAGATGCCGTGGGCGTTGATCCAGATGCTGGTCGTCCAGGAGCGGTAGAGCCAGGCGACGGTCGGGGCGAAGAGGGCCACGAAGAGCGCCGCCGTGATCCAGACCGCGAGCGACGGCATGGCCACGCGGGCCGATGGCGCTCCCGCCTGGCTCGGCTGCCCGCGACGCCACAGGAACACGCCCGTCGCCACCACCGCGCCCGCCAGCACCGACGGCCCCCACTCGTTGGGCGTGAAGGGGCTGACGGCGACCAGCGCGCCGATCAGGAGGGCGAGCCCGAGGTTGTTCCGGGTGGCGCGGGTCACGAGGGAGTCTTCTGCTGAACGGGGGTCGGCTCCCGGGGGCTGCCGGTCGGGGGGCAGAGCGGAGCCCCCGGCCCTAGATGACCCGGGAGGCTAGCGCAGGCCGACCGGCGGACGGGCGAAACCCGCCGAAATCCCCTCGGGGCCCCTGGGGCTACGCCTTGCGGAACTCGAGCGCCGCGCCGGAGACCCGGGCGTCCACCTGCACCTTGGAGCCTTCCGGGAACTCGCCCTCCAGGATGCGCACCGCCAGCGGGTCCTGGACCAGGCGCTGGATCACCCGCTTGAGCGGCCGCGCGCCGTAGTGCGGGTCGTAGCCCTTGTCCGCCAGCAGCTGCTTCGCCTCGTCGCTGAACTCGAGTTCGATGCGGCGGTCCGCCAGGAGCGCGCGCACCCGGGCGAGCTGGATGTCCACGATGCGCGCGATGTGCTCCCGCGCCAGCTGGTGGTAGAGGATCACCTCGTCCACCCGGTTCAGGAACTCGGGCTTGAACTGGGCGCGCAGGGCCTCGGTCACGCGGCGCTCCATCTCCTGGCGCTCGCTCTCGCCCAGCTCGACGAGGTACTGGCTCCCCACGTTGGAGGTCATGATCAGGACCGTGTTGCGGAAGTCCACGGTGCGGCCCTGGCCGTCGGTCAGGCGCCCGTCGTCCAGGATCTGGAGCAGCACGTTGAAGACGTCGCCGTGGGCCTTCTCGATCTCATCGAGCAGGACGACGGCATACGGCCTGCGCCGCACGGCCTCCGTGAGCTGGCCGCCTTCCTCGTAGCCCACGTAGCCGGGCGGCGCGCCGATCAGCCTCGCCACGGTATGCTTTTCGCCGTACTCGCTCATGTCGAGGCGCACCATGGCCCGCTCGTCGTCGAACAGGAACTCGGCCAGGGCCCGTGCGGTCTCGGTCTTCCCCACGCCGGTCGGGCCCAGGAAGATGAAGGAGCCGATGGGCCGGTTCGGGTCCTGGAGGCCCGCCCGCGCCCGGCGCACCGCGTTGGACACCGCCTTCAGGGCCTCGTCCTGGCCGACCACGCGCAGGCGCAGCTGGTCTTCCATGCGGATCAGCTTCTCCTGCTCGCCCTCCAGCAGCTTCGAGACGGGGATGCCGGTCCACTTGGAGACGATCTCGGCGATCTCGTCGGCGCTCACCTCCTCGCCCACCATCCCGCCTTCCTGCTGAGAGGCGTCGAGCCGCTGCTGGGCCCCGGTCAGGTCCTTCTCGAGCTGCACCAGCTCGCCGTAGCGGATCTCGGCGGCGCGCTCGAGGTTGCCGGCGCGCTGCACGCGCTCGAGCTCCGCGTTCAACTGCTCGCGCCGCTCCTTGAGCTCGCGCACCCGGGCGATGGCCTGCTTCTCGGCCTCCCAGCGGGCCTTGAGGGCCCCGAGCTGCTCACGCAACGAGGCGATCTCGTGCCCCACCGTCTCCAGGCGCTTGCGGCTGGCGGCGTCGCTCTCCTTCTTGAGCGCCTGCTCCTCCACTTCGAGCTGGGTGAGCTTGCGCTGGAGCTGGTCCAGCTCCTCGGGCATGGAGTCGATCTGCACTCGCACCCGGGCCGCGGCCTCGTCCACCAGGTCGATGGCCTTGTCGGGCAGGAAGCGGTCGGTGATGTAGCGGTTGGAGAGCGCCGCGGAGGCCACCAGCGCCGAGTCCTGGATGCGCACGCCGTGATGGACCTCGTAGCGCTCCTTCAGGCCACGCAGGATCGAGATGGTGTCCTCCACGGAGGGCTCGCCCACGAAGACCGGCTGGAAGCGCCGCTCGAGGGCCGCGTCCTTCTCCACGTGCTTGCGGTACTCGTCGAGCGTGGTGGCGCCGATGCAGCGCAGCTCGCCGCGGGCCAGCGCCGGTTTCAGCATGTTGGCGGCGTCCGCCGCGCCCTCGGCGGCGCCCGCCCCGACGATGGTGTGCAGCTCGTCGATGAAGAGGATCACCTGGCCTTCGGCCTCGGTGACCTCGCGCAGCACCGCCTTCAGGCGGTCTTCGAACTCGCCGCGGTACTTGGTGCCCGCGATCAGGGCGCCGATGTCGAGGGCGATCACGCGCCGGTCGCGCAGGGGCTCCGGGATGTCGCCGGCCACGATGCGCTGGGCGAGGCCCTCGGCGATGGCGGTCTTTCCCACGCCAGGCTCGCCGATCAGCACCGGGTTGTTCTTGGTGCGGCGCGAGAGCACCTGCACGACACGCCGGATCTCCTCGTCGCGGCCCACCACCGGGTCGAGCTTGCCGCGCCGCGCGAGGTCCGTGAGGTCGCGCCCGAACTTGGCCAGCGCCTGGTACTTGCTCTCGGGATCCGGGTCGGTGACGCGCGCCCCCCCGCGCACGGCCGCCAGGGCCTTGAGCACCGCATCGCGGGAGGCGCCCGCCTCGCGCAGGGCGCGGGCGGTGGGGTCGCGCTCGTCGGCGACGATCGCGAGCAGCAGGTGCTCGGTGGAGACGTACTCGTCCTTGAGCTGGCGGGCCTCCTCGAAGGCCCGCTGGAGCACGCGCGCCGTCGCGTCCGAGAGGCGCGGCTGGGCAGACGCGCCGGAGACGCGCGGGGCGCGCTCCAGCAGCTGCTCGACGGCGCCCTGCAGCGGATCGAGCGCCACGCCGAGCTTCTGGAGGACCGGGATCGTGGCGCCATCGGGCTGATCGAGCAGCGCGCGCAGCAGGTGGGCGGGCTCGAGGGTCCCGTGTCCCCGGCTGCTGGCGAGCGACTGCGCCCCGGAGAGCGCCTCCTGACTCTTGATGGTGAGCTTGTCTAGCTGCATGGCGGAGCAAGACTAAGCACCTGCCCCGCCCGGGCAAGGCCCCCCAGGGTGCGCAGCCGCGTCAGGGCTCCCCGGTGCGGCCCGCAAAGGCCTCTAGCAGCTCCCGGTCCTCCCCCTCGCGCAGCCGCGCCAGCGCCCGCGCCTCGAGCTGCCGTGCCCGCTCGCGCGAGATCGAGAGCTTCTGCCCGATCTCCTCCAGGGTGTGCTCACGCTCGCCCTGGAGCCCGAAGCGCCAGCGCAGGATGCGCCGCTCCCGCTCCTCCAGGCGCTCCAGGGAGCGCGCGGCCACCTGCTCGAGGCGCATGCGGTCGTAGGCCTCGAAGCCGGCGATCGCCTCCGCATCCTCCACGAAGTCCTCGAGCCGCTTGCCCTTGCCCGAGTCGCTGCCGCGCACCTGCGCTTCGAAGCTCACCGGCTCCGTCACCAGGCTGGCGAGCTCCTCGGCGCGCTCCACCGGAACGTCCATCTCGGCGGCGATCTCCGCGGCGGTCGGCTCGCGCTCGAGGCGCGTCTCCAGGGCGTCGCGCGTCTGGTAGTACCAGCGCAAGGCGTCGTGATGATGGCTCGGCAGGCGGATCGTGCGCGAATGGTTCTGGATCGCCCGGATCAGGGCCTGGCGGATCCACCACACCGCGTAGGTCGAGAACTTGAAGCCGCGCCGCCACTCGAACTTCTCCACGGCGCGCATCAGGCCCGCGTTGCCCTCCTGGATCAGGTCCGAGAAGGAGAGGCCCAGGTTGCGGAACACCTTGGCCATCACGACCACGAGCTTCAGGTTGTGCCACACGAAGCGGTTCTTGTGCTCCGTGAGCCGGTCGAAGGCCGCGTCCACGCCCGCCACGCGCTCGAGGAAGCGCGGCGCCGCGAGGCCCAGCTCGGCTTCGAGCTCGACCCGGGAGGCGCGGCTGCGGCGGCCCTCGCCCATGAGCCGCTCGAGCTTCTGGCGCCGGGCCCGCAGACGCCGGCGCAGGTCGTCCAGGAGCCGGATGGAGAGGTCCGCCTCGGCGAGGCGCTCCGCTGCGCGGCGGTCCAGTCGCTCCAGCGCCGCGTCGTCGCGAGGCACGACCCGGGCCAGCCGCTCCCGCCGGCGCACCAGCCGCTCCACCGTGGCCAGGCGGGCATCCACCCGGGCCTCCACCTCCGCCGAGCCGCTCCCGAACCCCTCGGACATCCTGCCGGTAGCCCGGTCCGCGGCCTTCAGGCGTCGCCAGGTGCGCACCAGCTCCCGGGCGGTCCAGGGGATCGAGAGCAGGGCGGTCCGGTACTCGCGGGCGGCCGCCTCGATCTCCTTGGCGAGCAGGGTCTCCTCCTCGCGCGAGAGCGTGGGGATCGGCGCGATGTCCGCGAAGTAGGCGGCCAGGGGCTCGCGTTCCCGGGGCGCACGCTCCCCGATCTCGGGTCGCGCCTTTCCCTGGCTCTCGAAATCCTTCCAGGCCATGTCACTCCGTCCCAGGGCCACCCAGGTGCCCCCACACCACACTCTCTTCGTCTGACGAAGGGGCCCGCCCGGACCTTCGTTCGGGAGACGCCTCCCGCCGGCGGCGTGCTCCCGGGGGGCTCGGGTCACTGGGGCTCTCGTTGGATGCCGCACAGGCGGTCCGGTTGCAGGCGGGCTGCCGGGGAGAGATGGCCCCGAGGGGCTTCCGGGGGCTACCCGGCGGCGCGCTTCACGGCGATGAAGACCGTGGCGTCGCCGCGGCGCACCAAGAGAAGCGCCTTCTGCTTGCCGGCGAGCTTGCGCCGGAAGTCCGGCGCGCTCTTCACCCCCTCCTGGTCCACCTCGACGACCACATCCCCTCGGCGCAGGCCGGCCTCGTCCGCGGGGCTGCCCGTCTCCACGTCGCTGATCACGACGCCGCCACCCTCCACGCCGAGCTGCTCGGCCAGCTCGGGGGTGAGCGTCTGGACGCGCATGCCGAAGGCTGCCGGGCCCTGCTCCTTCCCGCGGGAAGCCACCTCCTGCGGCTCCTCCAAGGTCCCCAGGTCGAACTTGAAAGCCTTGCGCTTGCCCTCCCGGAGCACCACCACCTCCACGGCGGAGCCGGGCTGGGTGGAGGCCACCACCCGCGGCAGCTCCTCCATCTCCCGGATCGGCTTGTCGTCGAAGCGCACGATCACGTCGCCGCGCTCGATGCCTGCCTTGGCCGCCGGGCCGCTCGGGTCCACCTTGGAGACCAGCGCGCCTTCGGTGCTCTCGAGCCCGAGGGCCTCCTGGATGTCCGGGCTGATGCGCTGGATCACGACCCCGAGCCAGCCCCGGGTGACACGCCCGCTCGTGCGCAGCTGGGGCAGGATCTCCTTGGCCATGTTGATGGGCACGGCGAAGCCGATCGTGTTGGCGCGCGGGTTGATGGCCGTGTTGATTCCCACCACCTCGCCGGCCAGGTTCAGGAGCGGCCCACCCGAGTTGCCCGGATTGATGGCGGCGTCGGTCTGGATGAAGTCCTCGTAGCGTCCGGCCCCGATGTTGCGCCGGTGCAGGGCGCTCACGATGCCGGCCGTCACGGTGTGCTCGAGCCCGAACGGGTTGCCGATCGCCACCACCCAGTCTCCCGGACGCAGCTGGTCGGAATTTCCCAGGGACAGGGCCGTCAGGGCCTTGTCCGCCTTCACGCGGATCAGGGCGATGTCCGTGGCCGGGTCGCGCCCCACCACTTCGGCATCCAGCTCCGTGCCGTCCTCGAAGGCCACCTTGATCTTGTCCACCTCCTCGACCACGTGGTTGTTGGTGACGATGAAGCCTTCCGAAGAGATCACGAAGCCGCTGCCCAGGCTCGGCACCTGGAACTCACGCTCCCCCCCGAAGAACTCCTCCAGGGGGCCGCCGAAGAAGGGCTCGAAGGGGCCGGGCAGGCGCAGCGGTCCGCCGGTCACGGTCTTCGAGGTCTGGATGCTCACCACCGCCGGCGAGACCCGCTCCGCCAGGTCCGCGAAGCTGGCCGGGGCGGGAACCGCCGCCAGCGTCGTCTCCCCGTTGCCTTCGCGCCAGAAGGCCGCTCCCGATGCCCCCTCCGCCTGCTTCTTCTCCCCGCGCCCGAAGAGATCCAGGGCCTGGGCCGCATCGCTGCGCCAGTCCACGCGCACGTCCAGGGCTCCCGAGGCCACCAGGGCCCCGATGGCGACGGCGATTCCGACGCCCACCGTCGCGACACGTCGCGCCTTCATCTCGTTCCCGATCCCCCCAGGGTTGCCGCGCCGCTCGGGGCGCCCGGTCGCCGCCTCCCGTGGCTCACGACGAGTGGCTCACGACAGCGGGACCTGCACATGGTACCGGGCCGGGCCCCGTTGAACCACGAGCAGGGCCCGGGAGCGTCCCCGCAGCTCGAGCACCGAGCTGCGCAGGGTCTCCTCGCCGGCCACGGCGCGGCCGTTGATGCCGAGCAGGCGGTCGCCGGCCCGCAGGCCGATGCGCTCCGCGCCGCTTCCGGGGCGCACCTTGGTGACCTGGAAGCCGCCGTGCGGATGCCCGGCGAGCCCGAGTCCGAGCAGGCGCTCTCCCAGGCGCAGGACCTCCGCTGGCGGAATCTCCAGGGCGCGCACGCGCAGCGTCCGGCGCGCACCCTCCCGCCACAGCTCGAGCGCCATCTCCTGGCCCGTGGTCGCTCGCTCCAGGATCTCGTAGAGCTCGCGCGGCGTACGGATGGGATGGCCGTCGAGGCCCACCACCAGGTCGCCTCGACGCACCCCGGCCCGGGCCGCCGGCGTGTCCGGGGCCACCCCGGCCACCAGGGCTCCGCGCAGCCCGGCGGGCAGCTCGAGCACGTCCTCCAGCGACGCGTCGAGACTCTGGAGCTCGAGCCCGAGCCAGACCGGCGCCACCTGGCCATGGGCGATGAGCTGCTCCACCACGCGGCGGGCGGTGTCGATCGGGATCGCGAAGCCGATGCCCTGGCCGTGGGCGTAGATGGCGGTGTTGATGCCGATCAGCCGACCGGTGGCGTCGAGCAGCGGCCCGCCGGAGTTGCCGGGGTTGATGGAGGCGTCGGTCTGGAGGAAGCCGTGGAAGACGCGGTCGTCGCTCCGGATCGAGCGGTCGAGGGCGGAGATCACGCCCGTCGTGACGGTGCTCGACAGGCCGAACGGGTTGCCGATCGCGATCACCGGCTCCCCCACCATGAGGTCCGCGGAGCTTCCCGGTGCCGTCCAGGGCAGGGACTCCTCGCTCTGCACGCGCAGCACGGCCAGATCGTTGTTCGGGTCGGCGCCGACGAGCTCGGCGTCGTATTTCCGTCCGTCGGCGAGCGCCACCCGGATGCGGCTCGCCCGGGCCACCACGTGCTCGTTGGTGAGCACGTGGCGGGCGGCGTCGATGATCACGCCGGAGCCCAGGCTCTGGACCCGCCGCGAGACCCGGGGCTCGAAGAAGTCGCGGAAGAAGCGCTCGAAGAGCGGATCGCCTTCGAAGGGCGAGCGGAACGGCTGGCGCGCGGCCATCACCCGCTCGGTGGTGATGTTGACCACCGAGGGCCCCACCCGGCTCACCGCCTCGACGGCCGCCGTGCGGCGCAGGAAGGGATCCGCTCCATGGGCTGCGGGCGGGACAGGGTTGGCGAGCCCACCGAGCAGGATGCCCATGGCGACGAGGCCCCGCATGGCCTTGCGAGAGACGGGGATCGATGCGAAGGGATTCACCGTCCGGTCGGTCGCCATCGGCCCGGCCGGGGCGCATCCCGGCGCGCGGGCCGGCATGGGCGGTGAAAGGTACGACGCCGTCCGGCGTGCGGCAACGGCTCCGGACGAGGGCCCGCGAGAAGGGGAGCGGATGCTCGATGCGGCGGCGACCTGGCTGCGGGAGCGGCTCGGGCGGGAGCCGGAGCTGGCAGTCCGGGCGCCGGGCCGGGTCAACCTGATCGGCGAGCACACGGACTACAACCAGGGGCTCGTGCTGCCCTGCGCCATCGACCTGGAGCTGGTGGCCGTGGGGGCGCGCCGGGCCGACGGCCGCTTCCGGGTGGCCTCCCGCCAGGTGGGCGAGCCGGCGGAGTTCGACGCCGCGGCCCCGACCCGGGGCCGCGGCTGGCTGGACTACGTGCAGGGCGTGGTGGCCGCCTTCCGCGCCGCCGGGCTTCCCATCGTGGGTCTGGACCTGGCGCTGGTGAGCTCGCTGCCGCGCGAGGCCGGCCTCTCGAGCTCGGCGGCCCTCGAGCTGGCGGTGGCCACCGCCCTGGCGGAGGCCGCCGGCCTGGGTCTGGACGGCGCCGCCCGGGCGCGTCTCGCCCATCGGGCCGAGACGGACTTCGTGGGGGTTCCCTGCGGGCGCATGGACCAGCTGGCCTGCGCCCTCGGGCGCCGGGACCACGCGCTCCGCATCGACTGCCGCGACGACACGGTGGAGGCGATCCCGTTGCCGGGCCACCGCCTGGGGCTGCTGATCGCCGCTTCGGGTGTGCGACGCCAGCTGGCCAGTGGCGCCTACGCGCGCCGCCGGACCGAGTGCGCGGAGGGCCTGGCCCGGGCGCGGCAGGCGGGTGCGCTCCCGGGGGCGGCGCGCGCCTGGCGCGACGCCGGATCCGAGCAGCTCCCGGTCCTCCAGCGGGCTCTCGATCCCGTGCGCTTCCGGCGCGCGCGCCACGTGATCCGCGAGAACCAACGGGTGGAGGAGACCTGCGCCGCGCTCCGCACCGGCGACCTCCCGCGCGTCGGCGCGCTGCTGCGCGAGGGCATGGCCAGCCTGCGCGACGACTTCGAGGTCAGCGTCCCCGAGCTCGACCTGCTCTGCGAGCTCGGCGACGCGACGCCGGGCTGCTTCGGGTCGCGCCTGACCGGCGCCGGCTTCGGCGGCTGCACCGTGCACCTGGTGGCACCGGCCCGGGCCGAAGCCGTGGCCGATGCGCTGCGCGCCGGCTTCGCGCGCCGCTTCGGGCGCGAGCCGCCGGTCTGGCCCGTGGTCGCGGCCGACGGCGCGGCGCCCCTTCCGCTGCCGTCCTAGGGCGCCGGAGGGGCGGGCGCCGGTCGGGCGTGGGACGCCTCGCCGGCCCCGTCGCCTTCGGAGGCGGCCGGGGGCGACGGGGAGGCGCCGCGCTTCACCAGCAGGTACTTGGTCTCCTCGCCGCGCTGGGTCTCGATCAGGAAGCGGGCGCGGTCGGCCGCCCCGTCGATGGCCTTCCGGAAGTCCTCGAGGTCGTCCACGCCCTGGGTCTCGATGCGGCGGATCACGTCGCCGGGCAGCAGCCCCGCCTCCGCCGCCGGCGAGCCCCCGGCCACGAACGAGACGTAGGCCCCGAGCCGCGTGCCGAGCCGCTGGGTGCGGTAGACGTGCTCGGTGATCTCCTGGACGTGGAAGCCCACGTCCGTCTCCTGCTCGGCGGGGTCCACTTCGGGCTGCACGGCGAGGCGCACGCGCACCTCCTTGGGCTTTGCGTCGCGCAGCAGGGTGACGCCCGCTTCCTGGCCCGGCGGCACGCCGGCCACCAGGCGCTGGAAGCTGCCCAGGTCCTCGTCCTTCTCCGCCTCGACGCCCACTGCGTTGAAGTGGGTGATCACGTCGCCCGCCCGCAGCCCGGCCTTGGCCGCCGGCGAGTCCGGTGTGACGCTGTTCACGATCACCCCGCTCGCCTTGGGAATGCGGAAGTACTCGGCCAGGTCGCGGTCCAGGGGTTGCATGGTGATGCCGAGCCAGCCGCGCTCGATGCCGCCCTCCTCGAGCTGGCGCATCACGTCCAGGGCCGTGTCCACCGGGATCGTGAAGCCGATGCCGCGGCCCTGGCCGCGGGAATTGATTCCGATCACGCGGCCCTCGAGATCCACCAGCGGCCCGCCGGAGGAGCCGCGGTCGATCATGGCGTCGGTCTGGATGAAGTCGTTCAGCAGCTCGGGGATCTCGAGGTTGCGTCCCTTGGCGGAGACGATCCCGAACGAGACGGTGCCGTCCAGGCCGTAGGGGTTGCCCACCGCCAGGACCCACTGCCCCACCTGCACCTCGTCCACGTGCCCGAAGCTCGCTGCCGGGAGCGCGAAGTCCGGCTCGATGCGCAGCAGCGCGATATCGGTCTGCTTGTCGGTGCCCACCACCCGCGCCGGGTACTTCCGCTTCCGGCCGGGCACCGAGACGCTCACCTTCTCCGCCTTCTCCACCACGTGCTGGTTGGTGAGGATGCGCCCGTCCGGGCTGGCGATCAGGCCGGAGCCCGTCACCTTGTTGCGGCGGTCGTTCACCTTGACGATCGCCTCCACGTGCACGACCGACGGGATCACGCGCTCCGAGATCTCGATGATGCGCTGCTGGAGCGTCTCCAGCTCCCCGGCGCTGGCGGCCGCGCGGGCGGCCCCCGGGAGCGTGACGAGGCAGGCCAGCAGGAGGACGAGGCGCCGCATGGGGTCTCCTTCAGCCCGCGGCGTCGAGGGCGGCCCGCAGGGCCGCCGCCGCCGCGCCGGGATCGTCGCTGCCCAGGATCGCTCCGGTCACGGCCACGCCCGCCGCGCCCGCAGCCAGCGCCTGGGCGGCGTTGCTGGCGTCGATGCCGCCCTGGGCGAGCACGGGGATGACCGCCCCACACGCCGCCGCCAGCGCGGCCAGGCCGAGCGGGGGGCGGGTGGCCGGCTTCGAGAGCGGGGCGAAGATCGGCGCGAGGTGTGCGTAGCCGGCGCCGGCGTCCGCCGCCGCCTGGACCTCCTGCGCGTCGTGGGCCGAGACGCCCACCCGCGCCGCCGCCGGCAGCAGCCCCCGCGCCGTCTCCGGCGCCAGGGCGTCGAAGCCCAGATGGACGCCGTCGGTCTCGGCCGCGAGGGCCACGTCGATGCGGCGATTCATCAAGATGCAGACTTTCCGTCCGCGTGCTTCGGCGGCCCGGCGCGCCGCCTTGACGACGCGGTCCGTGACGGCGAGCAACGCCCCGCCCGCCAGGTCCCGCTCCCGGATCTGTACCCAGTCCACCCCCGCTGCCACCGCCGCCGCCACCGCCTCCTCGAGGGGAGTGGGCGTCGCGTGGCGGTCCGTGACGAGGCAGAGCAGGGGGCGCGCGCGTTCAGAAGCTCGCAAGTCCGTCCAACGGGCTCGAGGCCGAGGCGTAGAGCCGGCGCGGGATGCGGCCCGCCTCGTAGGCGAGCCGGCCCGCCTCCACGGCCAGGCGCATGGCGCGGGCCATCTTGACCGGCTCCTTGGCGCCGGCGATGCCGGTGTTCATGAGCACCGCTGCGCAGCCGAGCTCCATGGCCTCCGAGGCGTCGCTCGCCGTGCCGACGCCCGCGTCCACGATCACCGGCACCTCCACGGTCTCCAGGATGATGCGCAGGTTGGCCGGATTGCGGATGCCGAGTCCGGAGCCGATGGGCGCTGCCAGGGGCATCACCGCCGCGCAGCCTAGCTCCGCGAGCCGCTGGCAGGCGACCGGGTCGTCGTTCACGTAGGGCAGCACCGTGAAGCCCTCGTCCACCAGCTGGCGCGCCGCCTGCAGGGTCGCGGGTACGTCGGGGAACAGGGTGCGGTCGTCCCCGATCACCTCGAGCTTGACGAGGCCGTGGCCGAAGAGCTCGCGCCCCAGGCGGGCGGTGCCGACCGCGTCCTCCACGGTCTTGCAACCGGCGGTGTTGGGCAGCACGGTCGTCCCTTCCGGCAGGAAGTCGAGCACCCCCTGGCCGCGCGGCGCCTTCAGGTCCAGGCGGCGCAGGGCCACGGTCACGAGCTGGGCGCCGCTCGCCTCCACGGCCGCGCGCTGCACGTCCAGGGACGGGTACTTTCCCGAGCCGACGATCAGGCGCGACGTGAAGCTGCGGCTACCGAGGTTGTAGGAGCCGGACACCGATCAGCCTCCTCCGACGGCTTCCAGGATCTCGACGCGGTCGCCCGCCGCCAGGCGCCGGGAGCCAAACGCCGAGCGGGGCACGACCTCGCGGTTCACCGCCACGGCGATGCGGGCGCCCGCCACCCCGAGCTGGCGGACCAGGGCCGCCACGGTGCAGCCCGCGGCGACGCGCCGGGGCTCGCCGTTCACCCGCAGCTCCAGTTCGGGAAGGCCTTCGAGGTTGGACACGGTAGGCGTCAGGCTCGCGCGCGGAACTGCCGAAAGCTACCGGAGGAGCCCGGGAGGGTCAAATCGGGCTCCCGATTTCGGCCAGATTTCCAAGGGGTTGGATGCGGCGGGCCGGGGCCGGGGAGGGCGGGTGAGCCGGCGAGAAGCGAGGCGGGCCGGGGAGCGGGCGCCGCGGGAGGCTCTCCCGTGAGCGTGGCCGCCGCGGTCGGGCGCGTGGGTGGCATGGCCCTCGACGCGGTGCGGGGCTTCGGCGGGGGCACCCTGCTCCTCGGGCAAACCCTGGGCCGGCTCCTGCGGCCACCCTTCGTGGCGCCCCGCGGCCTGCTCGAGCAGTGCCTGCGGGTGGGCGTCGAGTCGGTCCCCGTGGTGCTGGTGACGGGCGCCTTCACGGGCATGGTGCTGGCCTTCGAGTCCGCCATCGCCTTCCGGCGCTTCGGCTCCGAGGACCTGATCGCCACGGTCGTCGCCCTGGCCGTGACCCGCGAGCTCGGCCCCGTGCTCACCGGCGTCATGGTGGCCGGGCGGGTCGGGTCCGCCATGGCCGCCGAGCTCGGCAGCATGCGCATCACCGAGCAGATCGATGCGCTCGTGACCCTCGCCACGGACCCCGTGCGCTTCCTGGTGGTGCCGCGCGTCCTGGCGGCCACCCTGATGCTCCCCTGTCTGGTGCTCTTCGCCGACGCCATCGGCATCGTGGGTGGCTGGCTCGTGGGCGTGAAGGCGCTCGGCAACAACCCGGTCCTCTACGAGAAGCGCACGCTCCAGTACCTGGAGCTCGCGGACGTGAGCGTGGGTCTGGCCAAGGCGGCCGTCTTCGGCGCGACCCTCGCCCTGGTGGGCTGCTATCTGGGCTACACCGTGCGCGGCGGCGCGCGGGAGGTGGGCGTCGCGGTCACCCGCTCGGTGGTGGTCTCGCTGATCCTGATCCTGGTGTTCGACTACCTGCTCACCGCCTGGTTCTTCGGATGAGCGCGCCGGCCGCGGCGCCCGCGGCCTCGGAGGCGGCGAGCTTCCTCCAGGTCCGCAAGGCGTACGGGGAGCGCCAGGTGCTCGACGGGCTGAGCCTCGTCGTCCCCGCCCAGCGCATCCTGGTGGTGATGGGGAGCAGCGGCGTGGGCAAGTCGACCCTGTTGCGGCTGCTGCTCGGGCTCGAGCCCTACGACGCGGGCTCCCTGCGCCTGCTCGGCCACGAGGTGGCCCGCCTCGGCCCCGAGGCCCACGCCCGTCTCATGCTGCGCGTCGGCATGCTGTTCCAGTTCGGCGCGTTGTTCGACTCGATGACGGTGGGCGAGAACGTGGGCTTCGCGCTCTCCCACGTGCGTCGCCTGCCTCGGTCCGAGACGCGTCGCATCGTGCGGGAGACGCTGCTGCTGGTCGGCCTCAAGAACGTGGAGCAGCTGCGTCCCTCCGAGATCTCGGGCGGCATGCGCAAGCGGGTGGCCCTGGCACGGGCCATTGCCCACCGGCCCGAGGTGCTGCTGGTGGACGAGCCCACCAGCGGGCTCGACCCGGTGACGGCCGACGCCATCGGGCAGCTGATCGTCCAGCTGCGCAACCGCCTCGGCGTCAGCGTGCTGGCCATCAGCCACGACGTTCAGCTCGCCTTCCGGATCGCCGATCGGATCTCGATGCTGCACCGCGGCCGGATCGTGGCGGAGGGGGCACCGGAGGAGATGAGGAGCTCGCCCAACGAGGTGGTGCGGCAGTTCCTGGCCGGACGGGCCCACGGCCCGATCCCGGTCTGAGGAGGCGGCATGGGGGAACAGCGCGCCGAGCTCTGGGTGGGGGCCACCGTCCTGGCCGCCCTGGCGCTCTTCCTCTACGCCACCTTCCGGGTCGGCGGCTGCGCGTGGGTGGAGGTCCCGGGCCGCCGCCTGGTGGCGCGCTTCGACGACGCGGCCGGGGTCGAGCTGCGCACCGAGGTGACCGTGGCGGGCGTGCGCGTCGGCGAGGTGGAGTCCGTGCGCCTCGATGGCGGCCGCGCCCGCGTGACGCTCCGCATCGAGGAAACGGGCCTGGAGCTGCCGGTGGACTCCGTGGCGCGCATCCGCTCCCGGGGCCTGCTCGGCGAGCGCCAGGTGGAGATCGTCCCCGGCGGCTCGCAGCAGCTGCTGGGCGACGGCGACGTGCTGACCCGGACCGTGGATGCCGCCAACGTGGACCGGCTGCTGGACCAGCTGGCGGGGGTGGCCGACGACGTGAAGACCGTGACTCGCACCTTGCGCCTGGTCCTGGGCGGCTCGGAGGGGGAGGCCCACCTGGCGGAGATCGTCCAGAACGTGCACGCCGTCTCCCAGGAGCTGCGTGGCTTCGTGGAGGACAACCGCGGCCAGCTGGCGGGCGCCATCGCGAGCTTCGACCGCTTCGCCGCCGAGCTGGCGCGCCTCACCGAGGAGAATGGGCAGACCCTCGACCAGATGCTGGGCCGCTTCGCCCGGGTCTCCGGGGAGATGGAGACGGCGGTCGGGCGTCTCGCCGCGGTGAGCGAGCGCGTGGAGCGCGGCGAGGGGAGCCTGGGCAAGCTCCTGAACGACGAGGAGCTCTACGACTCCGCGCGCGACTCCCTGGCCGAACTGCGGGAAGCCCTGCGGGAGGTGCGTCGCGCGGCCGAGGACGCCCAGGAGCAGCTCCCGGTCACCGTGCTGGGCTCGATGGTCGGGACGCTCTTCTGATGGAGGGGCCCGCCCGGCGGCTCGTACCCCTGGTGGCGGGCCTGCTGGCGGTGCTCGCCCCGGGCGGCCCGGCCGCGGGCTTCGAGCTCTGGCCCCTGGTCGTCGGCGACGAGCGTCCCGTGGCCGGGATCGCGCGCCGGCGCGCCGCCGGCCCGCTCTTCGAGTCCTTCGAGCTGGCGGACGGGACGCGCGGCTGGATGCTGCGGCCGCTGCTGGGCGGGCTCGAGGCGGGTGGGCGCTCCCGGCTCGAGTTCCTCTACCCGCTCGGCGCCTTCCAGCGCGGCGAGCCGGGCTGGAGCCTGCGCGTGACCCCGCTCCTCGACATCCAGGGGGGCGGCGGCGACGGACCGGAAGCGGCCGACGGTACCGGGACGCGCCGCTCCGCCTGGACGGTCGGGCCCGCCTTCGGCGGCCGCACTCCGCAGGGGCAGCGCTACGGCGGCCTCTTCCCGCTGGGTGGCGTGGCCCGCGAGCGCTTCGGCCTGGCGCGCCTCGACTTCTGGCTGTTCCCCCTCTTCGCCCGCGCCCGCCATCGCGACGGGTTCGAGCGCACCTATCTGTTGTGGCCGTTCCTCTCCTGGGGCCACGGCGGCGGTCGCCGCCTGCTGCGCATCTGGCCCTTCTACGGCCACGACGTGAAGCAGGACCGCTTCGAGCGTCGCTTCGCAATCTGGCCCCTGGTGCACTGGCGCAACGAGGACCCGGGCGGACCGGGCCAGCGGCAGGTGCGGCTTTTCCTGCCCTTCTACGGCGAGAGCCGTTCCGCCCGCGCCCGCTCGCAGTTCGTGCTGGGTCCCCTCCACCTGGCCAGCGAGAACCAGCAGACCGGCGAGCGCTCCCGGGCCTGGTTGTGGCCGCTGGTTCGCTTCGCCCGGCGGCCGGCCCGCGACGGCTTCGCCGGGTCGCGGGAGCTGCGCGTCGAGCCCTTCGTGCGCCGGGTGAAGACGCCCGGCAGCACGCGCACGCGGTTCGCCCTGGGCGCCGTCGAGCGGTACGTGGCCGAGGACGACGACGGCACTCGCAGCGGCTGGCGCCTGCTCTGGATCTCACGCTTCGCCCACGAGCGGCGCGCCGACGCGAGCGAGGGCTGGAAGCGCGACCTCTGGCCCGTGTTCCGATACCGCGCCGAGCACCCCGCCGACGCGCCGCCCCGGGGCCGCCTGGCGATCCCCTGGCTGCTGCCCGTGGGCGGGGAGGGCTTCCAGCGCCACTGGCTCGACGCCGTCACGGTCTACGAGCGTCGCTGGAGCGACGCAGAGTCCCGCAACGACTGGCTGTGGGGACTCGTGCGCAGCCAGGCGACTCCGTCCGGGGTCTTCCACGACGTGGCCGGCGTGCTGCGCTGGGAGCGGCCGCGCGCGGACGCTGGAGCCGTCGTCGGCGGCCCCTCCGCCCCGCAAGCGCAGGTCGATTGACGCGAACCGGGGCCGCCGGTACACCTGCCTCGTCCCATCGAGGAGGTTGCGATGGCCCCCCGGACCCCGCCGCGCCGCGTGGCGCGCGCGCTGCTCTCGGTCTCCGACAAGATGGGCCTCGTGGAGTTCGCCCGGGGTCTTGCCAAGCTCGGCGTCGAGCTGGTGGCCTCCGGCGGGACCGCCCAGACCCTGCGCGGGGCGGGCCTTGCGGTGGTGGACGTGGCGGAGCTGACCGGGAGCCCCGAGATGCTGGGCGGGCGGGTCAAGACCCTTCATCCGCGGGTGCACGGCGGCATCCTGGCCCGGCGCGACCACGACGGCGACCGCGGCGACGTGGAGGCCCAGGGTCTGCGCCCCATCGATCTGGTGGTGGTGAACCTCTACCCCTTCGAGGCGACCGTGGCGCGCCCCGGCGTCTCCGTGGCGGAGGCCATCGAGAAGATCGACATCGGTGGCCCCAGCATGATCCGCTCCGCCGCCAAGAACCACGCCTGGGTGGCCGTGGTGGTGGATCCGGCCGACTACGCGGCGGTGCTGGCGGAGCTCCAGGCAAACGACGGCACGCTCGGCGACGCCACGCGCCGCCGCCTGGCGCTGCGCGCCTTCGCGCGTACCGCCCACTACGACGCAGCCATCGAGGCCTGGCTGGCGGGCGTCGTGGAGGGAGCCCCGCCGGAGCGGCTCCCGGTCCGCCTGCAGGTCGATCTGCCCCGCGCCCGGTCCCTGCGCTACGGCGAGAACCCGCACCAGCACGCGGCGCTCTACGGCGGCTTCCTGGACCTGGCCGAGCCGCTGCACGGCAAGGAGCTCTCCTTCAACAACGTGGTGGACGTCCAGGCGGCCCTGGCGCTGGTTCTCGAGTTCGACCCGGCCGAGTCGGCGGCCGTCGGCATCCTGAAGCACAACACCCCCTGCGGCGTCGGGACCGGCGCGGCCCCCGTCGAGGCCTGGCGGCACGCCTTTGCCACGGACCCGGACTCACCCTTCGGCGGCATCGTGGTGGTGAACCGCCCCTGCGACCTCCCGCTGGCCGAGGAGGTGGACCGCATCTTCACCGAGGTGCTGATCGCGCCGGACTTCAGCCCGGAGGCCCTGGCGCTGCTGCGCAAGAAGAAGAACCGGCGCCTGCTCCGCTTCCGGCCCCAGCGCATCGACCGCGCCCAGCTCGATTGGAAACGGGTCTACGGGGGCGTGCTGGTGCAGGAGTCCGACGCGGGCATCGAGGACCTGGCCTCGGCCCGGGTGGCCACCGCCCGCAAGCCCACGGAGGCGGAGCTGCGCGCGCTGGCCTTCGCCTGGAAGGTGGTGAAGCACGTGAAGAGCAACGCGATCGTCTTCGCCGCGGCGGACCGCACCCTGGCCGTGGCCGGGGGGCAGACCTCGCGCGTCGACGCGGTGCACGGGGCGCGCGAGAAGGCGGCCCGGGTCGGCATCTCCCTGGCCGGCTCGGCCCTGGCGAGCGACGCCTTCTTCCCGTTCCCGGACGGTCTCGAGGTGGCGGTGGCGGCCGGGGCGACGGCCTGCGTGCAGCCCGGCGGCTCCACCCGCGACGACGAGGTGATCGCCGCCGCGGACCGGCTCGGCATCACCATGCTGCTCACCGGTGTGCGCCACTTCCGCCACTAGCGCGCAGGAGGTGCGCGAGCCAGACCAGCGCTCCCGCGGCGGCGACGGCGCCGAAGAGCCGCCGCTCGTAGCGGGCGAGGTCCCCGAGCAGGGCCTGCATGGCGTTGCCCAGCGCGTAGCCCGCCAGGCCGATGGTTCGAGCGTCCTGGGTTCTCGGGGGCGGCGAAGGCGTCGATACAGCGTTTGTGCGCGAGGGTCGCGGAGCGTGCGGAGCCCTGGCGAGGCCGGGAGCCGGACGGCATCATCGGCCGGATGCCGACGGAGGCGCTGGGGTGCGGATCCTGATCGTCGGCTCGGGCGGGCGCGAGCACGCCCTGGCCTGGAAGATCGCCCGGAGCCCGCGCGTCGAGCGCGTGCTCGCCGCGCCCGGGAGCGACGGCATGGCGCCCGTGGCGAGCTCGTTTCCCGCCGTGCGCGCGGACGATGCGGACGCGCTCCGCACCCTGGCGCGCGAAGAGCGCGTGGACCTGGTGGTGGTGGGGCCGGAGGCGCCGCTGGCCGCCGGCCTGGCGGACCGTCTGCGTGAGGCGGGCGTCGCGGTGTTCGGCCCCTCGGCCGCGGCGGCGCGTCTCGAGGCGAGCAAGGCGTTCGCCAAGCACTTCATGGCGCGTCACGGCGTGCCCACGGCGGACTTCCGCGTCTTCGACGCCTTCGAGCCGGCCCGCGCCCACGCGCGATCCCTGGCCGGGGGCTGCGTGGTGAAGGCGGACGGCCTCGCCGCCGGCAAGGGCGTCTTCGTGTGCGACGAGCCCGGCGCTGCCGAGCGGGCGCTCCAGGAGATCATGGGCGCGCGCCGCTTCGGCGCGGCCGGCGCGCGGGTCGTGATCGAGGAGCGGCTCGAGGGCGAGGAGGTCTCCTACTACGCCGTCAGCGACGGCGAGCAGGTGGCCCCCCTGGCCGCCGCCCAGGACCACAAGCGCGCCCTGGACGGCGACCGGGGCGAGAACACCGGCGGCATGGGCGCCTACTCGCCGACGCCCTTCCTGACCGGCGCGGTGGAGAAGCGCGTCCTCGAGGAGGTCGTCCACCCGACGGTGCGCGGGCTGGCGGCCGAGGGGACGCCCTACCGTGGCGTGCTCTACGTGGGGCTGATGGTGGACCGCCAGGGCGCACCGCGGGTGGTGGAGTTCAACGTCCGCTTCGGGGACCCGGAGACCCAGCCGCTCATGGTGCGCATGCAGGGGGATCTCGTCCCGTTGCTCGCGGGAGCCGCCCGCGGCCGCCTCGACCCGGCCTCGGGCCTCGACTGGCGCGACGCGGCGGTGTGCGTGGTGCTGGCGTCGGGCGGCTACCCGCGCGACTACGAGACGGGCAAGCGCATCGAAGGGCTCGAAGCCGCCGAGGCCGTGGCGGGTGTGACCGTGTTCCACGCCGGGACCCGGCGGGCTCCCGACGGCGGCTTCGTCAGCGCCGGGGGCCGCGTGCTCGGCGTGACCGCCCGGGGCGCCAGCGTGGCGGAGGCGCGCGAGCGCGCCTACCGCGCCTGCGACTGCATCCGCTTCGAAGGCCTGCACCGGCGCAGCGACATCGCGGCGCGCGCGCTCCCCGCGTGACCGCCGCGCGCCCGCTGGGCGACTTCCTGGACGAGGCCGTGGCGCGGCTGCGGGCGGGCGCTCTCGTCGCCTACCCGACCGAGACCGTCTGGGGCCTCGGCGCCGACGCCGACTCCGAGGCGGCGGTGGATCGCCTGCGCGCCTGGAAGGGGCGCGAGGCGGACCAGCCCATCTCGCTCCTGGTGGACGACGCTGCCTCCCTGGCGGACCTGGGCATCCGGCTCACCCCGCTCGGCCGCCGGCTGGTGGCGGCCTTCTGGCCCGGTCCCCTCACCCTGGTGGTGCCCTGCGCGCACGGCTTCGCGCCCGGCGTGGCACGCTCCGACGGAGCGGTGGGCGTGCGCTGCTCTCCCCATCCGCTGGCCGCGGCCCTCGCACGCCGGCTGCACGAGGTCGGCGTCGGGCCGGTCACCGCCACCAGCCTGAATCGCCACGGAGAGCCTCCGGCGCGCAACGAGGCGGAGGCCCGGGCCCTGTGCGGGAGCGCCGGGGACCCCGGCGCGCCGACCCTGGTGGCGGCGGGGGGACCCGACGCGGGCGGGTCCGCGACCAGCACCGTCGTGGACCTGACCGGTGCGACGCCCCGGGTGCTGCGCCAGGGCGCCCTCGGCGCCGAGGCGCTCGAGCCCTGGCTCGGCCCCGAGCGGGCGCGCGCGTGAGCGACGTGCGCGCCTTTCGCGCGCTCCGCTACGACCCGAGCCGCGTCGAGCTGGAACGGGTGCTGGCGCCCCCCTACGACGTGGTGACCCACGAGGAGCGCGCCAGCCTCTGGGAGCGCGACGTCCACAACGCGATCCGTCTCGAGCTCACCCGCGACGAGCGCGAGGAGGCCGAGGCGGACTACGCAGAGGTGACGCGACGCCTGGGGGCGTGGCGGCGGGAAGGCGTGCTGCGCCGCGACCCGCGGCCCGCCCTGTATCTGCTGCGCCAGCGCTTCGCGGGCCCGGACGGTGCCCGCCGGGTGCGCGACGGCTTCTTCGCCCTGCTACGGCTCGAGGACTACGCGCGCCGCGTGGTGCGCCCCCACGAACGCACGCTTTCCGGCCCGAAGGTTGATCGGCTCAAGCTGTTGCGGGCGACGCGTGCCAACCTGTCGCCGGTCTTCCTGCTCTTCGAGGACCGGGAGGACGAGCTGGCGGCGCGGCTCGCGCCGTGGTGGGAGGGGGAGCCGGCGGCGGAGGCGCGCGATGCGGCGGACGTGGAGAACCGGCTCCTGGTGGTCGAGCACCCGCGCCCCATCGAGGCGGTGGAGAGCTTCCTGGCCAAGCGTCCGGTGGTGATCGCCGACGGCCACCACCGCTACGAGACGGCCTTGACGTATCGGGAGCAACGCCGCGCCGCGGAGCCCGGGGCGGGCCCCGACGCCCCCTTCGAGTGGGTGCTCGCCTACTTCGCGAATGCCTTCGCGCCGGGCAACCGGCTGCTGCCCATCCACCGGGTGGTGCGCCGCGGCCCGGCCCCGGACGCGAAGGCCTGGTCGGCCCGCCTGCCCGGCTGGAGCGCCACGGCGCTTCCGGCAGCGCACCTGGAGGACGTGCCGCGGCTGCTGGCCGAGCGCCTCGGGCCGCTGCGCAGCCAGGTGGCGTGCGTGGCCGACGACGGCTCCGGGACCCTGCGCCTGCTGCGGCGCGAGCGATCGCCGGTGGAGGACGAGCTTCCGATCCGCGTGATCCATCGCGAGATATTGGGCGGCGTCTTCGGCCTGGACGAGGCGGCGGTGCGCGAGGGAGCGGTGGCGTTCCCAAAGAGCGTCCTCGAAGCGGGCCGCGCGGTGCGGGAGGGGCGCGGCGCCGTGGCGCTCTACCTGAACCCGCTCAGCCCGGAGGACGTCTTCCGGGTGACGAGCGCCGGCGAGCTGCTGCCCCAGAAGTCCACCTTCTTCGCACCGAAGCTCCCGACGGGTCTGGTCTTCCGCCTGCTGGAGGACGACGCGTGAGGAACCGCCGCCGCAGCCAGCCCACGGCGCTGGGGTCCCTGGTACCCCGCGTGCTGGGCGAGCTCGGCTTCGCGGGCACCGAGGCGGTGCTCCGGATCGTGGAGCGCTGGGAGGCGGCGGTGGGCCCCGAGGTGGCCCGCCACTGCCGTCCGACGGCCCTGCGCGGGCGCGTGCTGGAGGCGACGGTGGACTCGAGCGTCTGGTGCCAGCAGCTCCAGCTCCGGCGCGGCGAGATCCTGGCCGCGTTGCAGCGGGAGCTCGGGGACGAGGCCCCGGCAGAGCTGTGGCTGCGGGTCGGCTAGACTGGCGCCCATGGCCGAGGGGACTCCGGACGAGCCGGGCGTGTCGACGGGCGGGGGCCCGGGGGCGCCCCTGCGTTGCGACTTCTGCGGCGAGCCCGCCGGAAGCCTGCGGCGGGTGGTCCTCGACGGGGACTACGAGCGGCTCCGCACCCCGCACCGGGAGCTGTACGCCTGCCCGCCCTGCTCGGACCGCAAGGAACGCACCCGGCTCGGGCTCGGTTGACCCCCCGTCGGGGCTTTCCTAGCCTCCCTGGCCGCTTCGACTGCGCCTGGACCGCTGGTCAGGAGGCCTTCGCCATGGTCAAGATCCGGCTGCTGCGCGCCGGAACCAAGAAGCGTCCCTTCTACCGCATCGTCGCCATCGACGAGCGGCGGCGGCGCAACGGGCGTCCGCTCGAGTACCTGGGCACCTACGATCCGGTGGCCCGGCCCGAGCGCCTCGATCTCCACGGCGAGCGGCTGGAGGCCTGGCGCGTCCAGGGTGCCCAGGTGACCGACGCGGTGCGGGCCCTGGCGCGTCGGGCGGCCCGCACGCCGGCGGCCGCGCCTCCGGCGCGTCCCGAGGCCTCCTGACGTGGCCGCGCCCGGTTCGCCTGCCGACCTGGTGGAGTTCATTGCCCGCGCCATCGTGACGGAGCCGGACCAGGTGCGGGTGCGCGAGAATCGAAGCGAACGCATGATCGAGCTGGAGACCGCCCAGGTGGATCGCGGGCGCGTGATCGGCCGGCAGGGGCGCATCGCCAAGGCCATGCGGGTGGTGCTCGCCTGCTCGCGGGAGGGGGCGAATCACCGGCTCGACATCGTCGACTAGCCGTGCAGGCGCCACCGCCCGGGGTGGCTCCCGGGTGGTGTTCGGCTGCGTGGCGGGAGCGCACGGGCTCGAAGGCCGGATCCGCGTGCGCTGCTTCGGCGACGGGCCGGACAACCTGCTGCGCCTCGGCGAGGTCTGGCTCGGGGCGGGGCCGCAGGACGCTTCGGCCACGCCCTTCGCCGTGCGCCAGGGGAGCCCCGGGCCGCGCGGCGAGGTACTCCTCGCCCTGGCGGGGGTCTCCAGCCGGGAGGCGGCCGCAGCGCTGCGTGGACGGCTCGTCCTCGGCGACGCCAGCGTGCTGCCGTCCTTGCCCGAGGGGGAGTTCTACTGGTTCGAGCTGGTGGGCTGCCGGGTGGAGGACACCGGCGGCCGTCCGATCGGGACGGTGCGGGAGCTGTGGGATCCGGGCGCCCACGACCTGCTGGTCGTGGTGGATGAGGACGGACGCGAGATCCTGATTCCGGCGGTGGCGGATCTGCTGCGAACGGTGGACGTCGAGGAGGGCCGCATCGTCGTCGAGGTGATTCCGGGGCTGCTCGATTCGGCGCCCTAGACCCACGAGGGAGCAAAGTGCTCCGGATCGACGTCATCACGATCTTTCCGGAGCTCTTCGAGCCGTTCCTCTCGCTCTCCACCGTGGGGATTGCCCGACGCGAAGGCCTCCTGGAGGTGGCGGTGCACGACCTGCGCGCTTGGACGAAGGATCGCCACCGCAGCGTGGACGATGCGCCCTACGGCGGCGGACCGGGGATGGTGATGAAGCCGGAACCCCTGGTGGCGGCGGTCGAGACGGTGGCGGGCCCCAAAGGTGCCGGCCGGGAGTCCCACGTGGTACTCCTCTCGCCCCAGGGGCGTCGCCTGGACCAGGGACGGGTGGCCGAGCTGGGGCGCAAGCGCCGCCTCGCGCTGGTGTGCGGGCGCTACGAGGGCGTGGACCAGCGCGCGATCGATCTGGCCATCGACGAGGAGGTCTCGATCGGGGACTACGTGCTCTCGGGCGGCGAGGTGCCGGCCATGGTGATGATCGAGGCGGTGGCGCGTCTCGTGCCCGGCGTGCTCGGCAACCCGGAGTCCATGCACCAGGAGTCCTTCGAGAATGGGCTGCTCGAAGGCCCCCAGTACACGCGCCCGGCCGTGTTCCGGGGCCTGGCCGTGCCCGAGGTGCTGCGCTCCGGCGACCACCAGGCCATCGCGCGCTGGCGGGCCGCCCGCGCCCAGGAGATCACGCAACGGCGCCGCCCCGACCTGGCGGCGGGAGAGGACGAGCGATGAATCCGCTGGACGGGATCGAGAAGGCGTCTCTGCGCCGGGATCTGCCTCCCTTCCGACCGGGAGACACCCTGCGCGTCCACGTGAAGGTGCGCGAGGGCGACAAGGAACGCATCCAGGTGTTCGAGGGTGTCGTGCTGCGGCGACGCGGGCAGGGCGCCTCGGAGACCTTCACGGTCCGCAAGGTCTCCTACGGTGTGGGCGTGGAGCGCATCTTCCCGGTCCAGGCTCCCAGCGTGGACAAGGTGGAGATCAAGAGCCGGGGCCACGTCCGCCGCTCGCGGCTCTACTACCTGCGCGAGCTGCGCGGCAAGAAGGCGCGGCTGCGCTCCAAGGTGCGCGACCTCTCGCATCTGCTCTCGCCGGAGGAGGCCGAGCAGGCCGAGGCGGGGACGGCGGCAGAGATGCTCGCCGAGGACGAGGCGAAGCCCGACGAATAGCCCCGTGCTAGTCGCCGGCGTCGAAGGCCCCCTCCAGGTGGTCCAGGGCCACACGGCCTCGCGCATCCACCCGGCACGTCACCACGTCGAAACGCACGCGCGGCCCGACGCCCCGGTGGGCCGCCAGCCACGCCGCTGCACCGCGGACCAGGCGCGCCCGCTTGCGGGCGTCCACCGCTTCCTCGGGAGGCCCGAGTCGGTGCGAGCGGCGGGTTTTCACCTCTACGAAGGCCACCAGCCCCGGCCGCGTCGCCACCAGATCGATCTCGACGCCTCCCGCGCGCACGTTGCGCGCCA
This sequence comes from Myxococcota bacterium, assembly GCA_041611735.1. Lineage (GTDB taxonomy): Bacteria > Myxococcota_A > UBA9160 > UBA9160 > PR03 > JBFIML01. Next base: position 72,110 of record JBFIML010000005.1, read on the forward strand.
CGATGCGATACCCTCGCCTCGCAAGGAGGGCGGCGGCACGAGCTTCGCCCTCGGCGCCGAGAGCGCGACGCGGATCGCGCAGGTCGCATCTCCGCGGGACCGACGGGGGGAGCCTGGAGCCTAGCGCACTTGGGGACCCTCCACGTCGTGGCCACGCCGATCGGCAACCTGGAGGACGTGACCTTGCGCGCGCTGCGCGTGCTCGCCGAGGCCGACACGCTGCTGGCCGAGGACACGCGGCGCACGCGCACGCTGCTGGTGCACCACGGCATCCGGGCTCGCCCGCGCTCCCTGCACGCCCACAACGAGGCCGCGCGCACGGGCGAGGTCCTGGCGGCGCTGCGGGCCGGGCAGCAGGTGGCCCTGGTGTGCGACGCTGGGACGCCGCTGGTCTCCGATCCCGGCGAGCGCCTGGTGGCGGCCGCACTGGCCGACGGGCACCGGGTGGAGCCGGTGCCCGGGGCGTCGGCGGTGCTGGCGGCCCTCGCGGTGGCCGGCTTCCGGAACACGCCTTTCACCTTCCTCGGCTTCCTGCCCCGGCGCGTCGGCGAGCGTCGCGAGCGGCTCGCGAACCTGCGCGCCCGCCCGGAGACGCTGGTGCTCTTCGAGTCGCCGCGTCGGGTGGGGACGACGCTCCGCGAGCTGGCCGAAGCCCTCGGCGCCGGGCGGCAAGCCTGTGTGGCGCGCGAGCTCACCAAGCGGCACGAGGAGGTCGTGCGCGGTCCGCTCGCCTCCCTGGCGGAGCGCTTCGCCGACGGGGCCCGCGGCGAGGTCACCCTCGTCGTGGAGGGAGATGCCGGGTCCGCAGAGGCGACCGCCGCGCCCGAGACCGTGGACGCGCGCATCCGCGGGCTGCTGGCGGAGGGCCGCTCGCCGCGCGAGATCGCCGCCGCCCTGGCGCCGACCCTGCGGCTGCGCAAGCGCGAGGTGTACGCGCGCGCCGTGGCGGCGCGGGAGCGGCGGTGAGCCCGCCGACCCCGGCCCGGCTGTGGCGAACCCTGCGGCGCCTGCGCGGCGACCAGGCGCGCGCCCAGCTCCGGCATCGCCTGCGGGGCGCCCCGGCGCCGCGCCCCTGGGTGGGCGAAGCGCCGGAGCTCGGCGTGCAGGCGCCCCGGGCTCCCTTCCTCCATGCCCCGCCCCACGCCCGCTACGAAGGCGAGGGCACCTTCGACCTGCTCAACCGCGAGGTGGAGTTCCGCCAGGGCATCGACTGGGACTACACGGAAGAGGGGCCGCTGTGGGCGTTCCACCTGCACCAGTTCGACTACCTTCGCGCGCCGCACCTCGATCCCCGCACGCGCACCGCCCTGCTGCTCGACTGGATCGAGCGGCACCCGCGCGGCGTCGGCTGGCTCGGGCACCCGCTCTCGCTGCGCACCATGAACTGGCTCAAGCTCCTGCTCACGCCGGGGGCGTTCGACCTGAACGAGGCGACGGGGCGCTTCCTGCGCGCGTCCCTGGGCCAGCAGCTCCAGGTGCTGGCCGCGCGCCCCGAGACCCACCTGTTGGCGAACCACTACCTCTCGAACCTGCTGGCCCTGGTCTTCGCCGGGATCGTGCTTGACGGACCCGCGGCGGAACGCTGGCGCGGCCTCCAGGCGGCGCTTCGCGTCGAGCTGGCGGAGCAGGTGCTGGCGGACGGGGCCCACTTCGAGCGCAGCCCCATGTATCACGCGCTGCTCCTGGAGGCGGTGCTCGACCTGGCCAACGTGGCCGCCGCCTCGGCGCGGACGCCGGAGGGGCTCGAGGAGACGCTGCGCGAGACCGCCGCGCGCATGCTCGGGGCCCTGCGGGTGTGGACCCACCCGGACGGTCGCATCGCGCTGTTCGGGGACTCTGCCTTGGGCATCGCCCAGGAGCCCGCCACCCTGGAGCGCTACGCGGCCGCCCTCGGCATCGCGGTCAAGGAGCCGGCCCGGGACGGGCTGCTGGAGCGGGCGCGCTTCGTGCGGCTGGCGGCCGGGCCCTTCCACGCCATCGCGACCTTCGGGGACCCGTCGCCCGACTACCAGCCCGGTCACTCCCACGCCGACGCGCTCTCCTTCGAGCTCTCCCTGGGGAGCCAGCGGGTCGTAACCGACACCGGGGTCGCCGAGTACGTGCGGGGCGCCTACCGGGAGGCGAGCCGCGCCACCCGCTCCCACGCCACCCTGGAGATCGACGGCCGGGACCAGGCCGAGTGCTGGCACTCCTTCCGCGTCGGCGGCCGCCCCCGGGTCGAGCTGCTGCACGCGGAGCCGGACCGCGTGGCCGAGGGCACCTGCGCCAGCTGGGCCACCCCCCAGGTGGTGCACCGGCGCCGCTTCCGGGTGGACGAGCGCACCCTGCAGATCCTCGACGCGGTGGAGGGGCGACCGCATCGGGTGCGACTCACCCTGCCGCTCGCGCCGGGCCTGGAGCCCGAGCTCTCGGCCGAGGTGGCGCGCCTGCGCCTGCCCGAAGGGCGTCGGCTTGAGATCGCGCTTCCTCGCGGCGTGGGCTGGCGGGTGGAGCGCCGGCTCTACTTTCCGGAGTTCGGCCGGGTGGTGGAGCGCGCCGCCCTCGTGGGGGAGGGCGCGCGCCTTCCCTCCAGCACGTGGCTGTTCCGCTTCGCGAGCAGCTAGGCCGCCGGGGTGCCTCAGGGATGGATCGTGACGGGGGTGCCCGGGGCGACGCGCCCGGCCAGCAGTTCGATCTCGTCGTCGGTCATGGCGATGCAGCCCGTGGTCCAGTCCAGGTGCGAGGAGTCGCCGCGCCAGCGCGCGCCCTCGCCGTGGAAGCCGAGACCGCTCCCGAGCGGGGTGTCGGCGGGAGGCGGGAAGCCCGCCTCGTGGGCGCGCAGGATGCGCCGGTGCTGCGCGGCGTCGATGAGCCCCTCGGCCAGGCCGGCGTCGGCGTCCGCGGGCGAGGGATAGTCGATGGGGAGGAAGCGGTGGAAGCGGCTCGGCCGCGCGGGTCCCGTGACGTGGTAGCTGCCCTCCGGCGTACGCAGGTCGCCGGCGTGGCGCTTGGGGCCGACCGGGTCGCGTCCCAGGGCGACCCGCAGCGTCACCTCGGCGCCCCCTTCGCACTCGGCCACCAGCCGGCGCTCGGACTTGAAGACCTGGATCGCGACGATGCGTTCGCAGGGTGGCTGCGGCCGCGCCGCAGGCAGCGGCTCCGGCGCCGGGGCGGGGAGGGGCTCCGGTGGGGCCGGGGCAGGCGGCCGGGCGGGGACGGCGCAGGCCAGGGCGAGAAGGCCCGCCAGGAGCGCCATGGCGGCCCCGGCACGGGCGCCGGGCTCCTGCTCGCCCTGGCCCTCGGGCTCGCTCCCGCGCCGCCGGTCCGGGCGGAGGACGCCCCTGCGCCCCTGCGCCCGCTGGTGGGCCGGGAGTCCACCGACCTGATCCAGCCCGACGACACGCTCCTCGACGTGGCCTTCCGTCACCGCCTGGGCTTCGAGGCCGTCGAACGCCTGAACCCCCACGTGGACGTCTGGATCCCCGACCCCGGCACGGTCGTGCGTCTGCCGACGCGCACGATGCCTCCGGAAGCCGAACCCGAGGGCCTCGTCCTGAACGTGCCGGAAATGCGCCTCTACGACTTCACGGTGGACCCGGCCCCCGAGATCTTCGCGGTGGCGGTGGGCGATGCGGAAGACCCGACTCCGATCGGCAACTTCCGCATCGGCACCAAGCGCATCGACCCGGTTTGGAACGTGCCCGAGTCGATCCGTCTCGAAAAGCCGCATCTTCCCCCGCTCGTTCCACCGGGGCCCGACAATCCCCTGGGCGACCGCTGGATGACGATCGGGAGCAGCTCCTACGGCATCCACGGCACGAACATCCGCTGGTCGATCGGGCACACGGCCACCCACGGCTGCGTGCGTCTCTACGCCGACGAGATGCGCCGTCTCTTCGAGCGCGTGCCCAGCGGCACCCGGCTCCAGAGCGTCTACCAGCCCGTCAAGTGGGGCCGCGACGGCCAGCGCATCTACCTCGAGGTGCACCGCGACCTCTACGGGCGCGAGCCCGACCTGCTGGCGGCGGCCCTGCGGCGCCCCGCGGAGCTCGGGATCCTGGAGCGGCTGGACGTTCCACTCGTGGAGCGGGTCGTCGCCGAGGCGCGCGGCATCCCGGTCCCGGTCGGCACGCTGCCCCCCGACGCGAGCGGCCCGCCTACTTCCGGATCCCCTTTCTGAAGATCGCGTCCGCCTTGCGCGCCGATTCCTCGGCGCTGGTGGCCGCGGCACGCGCCTGCGCCTCGGCCTCCTCGGCCCGGCGCACGGCCTGCTCGGCGGTCTGCTGGGCGGCGGCGGCGCGCTCGTCGGCCGCCTGGGCGCGCCGATCGGCAGCCCGGGCCGCCTCCTCCACGGCGCCCACGCGCCCCTCCAGGTCGTCCACCCGGCCGCTCGTCGCGCAGCCCGCCAGGCCCACGCCGAGCACCAGGGCCACAGCGATTCCGAATCCACGTCCGAACACGGTCGATCCTCCTTTTCCGTTGGTGTTGCACAGGGTCTTCCGAAACTCACTTCTCGAGTAGCCGCAGCAGCGCCTTCTCGTCGAGAATGGGGATCTCCAGCTCCTCGGCGCGCCGTAGCTTGCTGCCCGGCTCCGCTCCGGCCACGACGAAGTCCGTCTTCTTGGACACGGAGCCCGTGATGCGCCCGCCCGCGGCCTCGATGCGTTCCCGAGCCTCGTCCCGGGTCATGCTCTCGAGGCCGCCCGTCAGCACGAAGGTCTTGCCCGCCAGGGGGCCCCGGGGCCGCGCGGAGCGCCTCTCCTTCGGCCAGCGCACGCCGAGCTCGCTCAGCCGCCGGATCTCGGCCCGGTTGCGCTTGTCCGCGAAGAATCGGACCAGGCTCTCTGCGATGGTCGGCCCCACCCCCTCGATGGCCTCCAGGTCCTCCTGGGTGGCCTTCGTCAGCGCTTCCAGGTCGCCGCCGAAGTGGCCCGCCACGACGTCGGCCACGCCCGCGCCCACGTGGCGGATGCCGAGGGCGATCAGCAGGCGGGCGAAGCTGGTCTCCCGGGCCCGTTCGAGCGCCCGCACCAGGTTGCCGGCGGATTTCTCGGCCATGCGCTCGAGGCCGGCCAGGGTCTCCGCGTCGAGGGCGAACACGTCCGACACGCGCTTCACCAGGCCGCACTCCACGAGCTGGTCCACCAGCTTCTCGCCGAGACCGTCCACGTCGAGTGCCCCGCGGCTGGCCAGATGCCGCAGGTTGTTCTTGAGCTGGGCCGGGCAGTCGAGGTTCGGGCAGCGGGTCACCGCCTCGCCCTCGAGGCGCACGGCGTCCGCCCTGCACACGGGGCAGCGCTTCGGCAGGCGCCAGCGTCGTGCCCCGGCCCGGCGCTTCGCCTGCACCACCGACACGATCTGGGGGATCACGTCCCCGGCGCGCTGGATCACCACCGTGTCGCCCACCCGCACGTCCTTGCGGTCGATCTCGTCCTGGTTGTGGAGCGAGGCGCTCGAGACGGTGACGCCGCCCACGCGCACGGGCCGCAGCTTCGCCACCGGGGTCAGCGCCCCGGTTCGTCCCACGCTGGCGAAGATGCTCTCCACCACGGTGGTGGCCTGCTGGGCCGGGAACTTGTAGGCGATCGCCCAGCGCGGCGAGCGGGGCAGGTTGCCGACTTCCTCCTGGAAGTCCAGGCGGTCGAGCTTGAAGACGGTGCCGTCCACCTCGATGGGGAGCTTGTCGCGCCGGGTCAGCATGCGCGCGTGGTAGTCGAGGGCGGCTTCCACGTCCTCGCAGCGCTCGTACTCCGGGGTCACCGGGAAGCCCCAGCCCTCGAGGGTCTCGAGCACCTGCATCTGGGTCCGGAGGCGGGCCGGCCGTCCCTCGGCGATGGCGTAGGCGCGGAACTGGAGCGCGTGGAGGCGTGCGAGATCGATGTCGTGGAGCTGACGCAGGGCGCCGGCGGCGGCGTTGCGCGGATTCGCGAAGGGCTCCTCGCCCTGCTTCTCGCGGCGCTCGTTGAGACGCTGGAACGCCGCCAGCGGGAGCACCACCTCGCCGCGCACCGAGACCCGGCCCGGCGGCCCGCCCCTCGTCGGCAGGGCGATCGGGATCGTGTAGATCTGCTTCAGGTTGGCCGTCACGTCCTCGCCCAGGTGTCCGTCTCCGCGCGTGGCGCCCACCTGGAGCTCGCCGTCCTGGTAGATCAGATCCACGCCGGCTCCGTCGAGCTTGAGCTCCCCCACGTAGGCCACGGGCTCCGGCCGGCCGAGCAGGCGGCGCACGCGCTCGTCGAAGGCGCGCAGCTCCGCCTCCTCCATGGCGTTGTCCAGGGAGAGCATCGGAATGCGCCGGCGCACCTTCGCGAAGCCCTCGGCGGGCGGGGCGCCCACGCGCCGGGTCGGGGAGTCCGCGGGCGCGAGCTCCGGGTGGGCGGCCTCCAGCTCCCGGAGCTCCCGGAACAGCCGGTCGTACTCGGCGTCGCTGATCTCCGGCTCGTCGAGAACGTAGTAGAGGAGGTTGTGGCGGTTGATCTGCTCGACGAGTGAGTCGATGCGCCGCTTCAGCGAGGCCATGTCGCGGGCGCCAAGCGTAGCGCGCAGGGGAGGGCGGGCGGCCGCGGCCCGCTCCGGGCCCCGGGGAGATCCGGACCCTCGATCCCGCGGGGCAATCGCCGTTAAAGGTCGCCTCCCAGCGGGGCGATGAGTCGAGGTGTCCCGGCGGGGTCGCCGCCGGCCGACGCATCGCTACGCGTGCCTGCCGCGGCCGACGGGAGGAAGGGCTGATCGTGGGGGGGAGCGCCACCGAGCCGCGCGAGCAACAGCTCCGCGCCCTGCTGGACGCCGTCACGGATGGCCTCGTCCTGTGCGGAGGCGGCGGTCGCATCGCGTGGGCCAATCCCGCCCTGGCGACCCTGGCCGGCCTGGAGGGTCCCGAGAAGCTGGCGGGCCGGGCGCTCGCGGACCTGTTCGAGGAGGCGGATCTCGGGCTCCTCGCCCCGGCCTTTCGCGGCCCCGTGGAGTGCCACCTGGTCGTCCCTGGAAGCGGGTCGCGTCGGGTCCTGGTGGACCGCCTGGGCCTTCCAGCCGGCGACGCCGAGGCCGCCCTCCGGGTGCGCGACGTCTCCGAGCTCTCGGCGCGCAGCGCAGAGGTCCTGCGCATGGCCCGGGCGCTCCAGCGCGCCAATCGCGAGTGCGCCGACCTGCGCGAGCGGCTGCGGCGCGACGCCGCAGCCCGGGAGCAGCTGCTCACCGTGGTGAGCCACGAGCTGCGTACGCCCGTCACCGTGATCGCGGGCTACAACCGCCTGCTGCTGGCCGGCAAGGTGGGCCCCCTCAATCCGGAGCAGGAGCACTTCGTCCAGGAGAGCCAGAAGAGCTGCCAGCGCCTCAACCAGTTCATCGGCAACCTGCTGGAGCGGGCGCGCGGCCTGATGGGGGAGGGCGTGCTGGAGCTCCACGACGCTCCCCTCGCCCCCGCGATCCAGGCGGTGGTGGGCCTGCTGACCCCGCTCCTGCGCGAGCACCGCCTGGAGGTGGGGCTCGCGCTCCCCCCCGACCTGCCACCGGCCCGCTTCGACCCCCTGCGCCTCGAGCAGGTGCTCACCAACCTGCTGGACAACGCCATCAAGTTCGCCCCGGCCGGAAGCCGGCTCGAGATCTCGGCGCGGGCCATGGAGGCGCAGGGCGAGCCGTGGCTCGAGGTGGCGGTGGCGGACCGCGGGCCGGGGGTTCCCGACGCGGACCGCGAGCGAATCTTCGAGGCCTACGCCCAGGCCGAGGCGGGCCGGGGCGGCGGCGGCCTCGGCCTGGGTCTCGCCATCTGTCGCCGCATCGTGGAGGCCCACGGTGGTCGCATCGGCGCCGAGCCGCGTGCCGGGGGCGGGAGCCGCTTCGTCTTCACGCTCCCCGCAGCCGATGCCCGGCCGGGAGCCCGCGCCTAGATGGCGGCTGCCCGCCGCCGCGCTTCGAAGCCCCGGGGCCGCCCCAAGAGCAAGCGTCCGCGCGTTCTCGTGGTGGACGATGCCGAGGGCATCCGCAGCTACCTGGCCGATCTCCTCAAGCTCAAGGGCTGGCAGGTGGACACGGCCGCCGACGGCCGGCAGGCCCTGGAGCTCCTGGAGGGTGGAGCCGGCCCCGACGTGATCCTCCTGGACGTGATGATGCCCGGGATGGACGGGCTCGAGACCCTGAGCCGCCTGCGCGAGCGGGACTCGCGCACGCCGGTCGTGATGCTCTCGGTGGTCGGCAAGGCCAGCACCATCGTCCAGGCCATGCATCTCGGCGCCTCGGACTACCTGAACAAGCCCTTCGAGGAAGCCGAGCTCGACGCGGTGCTCAATCAGGTGCGCGAGCACCGGGCCCTGGAGGACGAGCGCGAGCGCCTGGTGAACGAGCTCGACGCGACCGTGGAGGGCGCCGTCTGGAAGAGCGAGCCCATGTTGCGCGTACGCGAGGTCATCGACCAGATCGCCGAAACCGACGTGACGGTGCTGATCCAGGGCGAGAGCGGGGTCGGCAAGGAGATCGTCGCCCGCACCGTGCACCATGCCTCCTCCCGCGCAGAGCAGGCCTTCGTCAAGGTGAACTGTGCGGCGCTTCCGGAGGAGCTGCTGGAGAGCGAGCTGTTCGGCTACGAGAAGGGGGCCTTCACCGGCGCCACGGCCCGCAAACCCGGCAAGTTCGAGGTGGCGGATCGGGGCACGATCTTCCTGGACGAGATCGGGGAGATGAGCCCGGCGCTCCAGGCCAAGCTGCTCCAGGTGCTCCAGGACGCGAGCTTCTCGCGCCTCGGTGGCAACCGCGAGATCCGCGTCGACGTGCGGGTGGTGTGCGCCACGAACCGGCCCCTGGAGCAGATGGTCGCGCAGGGGACCTTCCGCGAAGACCTCTTCTATCGGCTGAACGTGGTCAACGTGGCGATCCCGCCGCTGCGGGAGCGTCGTGAGGAGATCCCGACCCTGCTGGAGACGTTCCTGGCCCGCTATGCGGCCCGCTACCGCAAGCCCCGCCCGCGCGCCAGCGCCCAGCTGCTCGGCGCCCTGGAGCGCCATCCGTTCCCGGGCAACGTCCGCGAGCTCGAGAACATGGTCAAGCGCATCGTGGTGCTGGAGGGCGAGGACTCCATCCTGGAGGAGGTCTACGCCTACGGCCGGCACGCGACGCGCCGCGGCCCGAGTCCCTTCCAGGTCCTGCTCGAGGAGATCGAGGCCACCGCCGGCGAGATCCCCCTCAAGGAGGTGGGCCGGCGCGCCGCCCTCGAGGCGGAGCGCGAGGCGATCGAGCGCGTGCTGCACCGGACCCAGTGGAACCGCAAGAAGGCGGCGGGCCTGCTCGGGGTGAGCTACAAGACCCTGCTGCAGAAGATCCGCGAGTGCGGCCTGGAGCCGGACTAGCGGCGGCCCGCCGCGCGGTTCGCGGCAAGCTCCGAACCCGCCAGCCGAGCATGAGATCGATCGCTCCGCTTCGCAACCCGATCCGGAACTACGCATGGGGCTCCCGCACGGCCCTGGCCGGGTTCATGGGGCGCCCGGCGCCGACGCCAGAGCCGGAGGCGGAGCTGTGGATGGGAGCGCATCCGAGCGCGCCCTCGCAGGTGCCGGTCGGCTCGCGCTGGCGCTCGCTCGCGGAGGTGATCCAGGAGGCCCCCGGCCCGGTGCTCGGGGAGCGCGTGCTGGAGCGCTTCGGGCCCCGGCTCCCGTTCCTCTTCAAGGTGCTGGCCGTGGAGCGACCGCTCTCGATCCAGGCCCACCCGGATGCCGCCCAGGCCCGCGCGGGCTTCCAGCGCGAGAACGCCGCGGGGATTCCCCTCGACGCTCCGCAACGCAACTATCGGGACGCGAGCCACAAGCCCGAGCTGGTGTGCGCGTTGAGCGAGTTCCGCGCCCTGGTGGGGTTTCGGCCCCCGGGCGAGGTGGCGGACCTCTTCGGGCGTCTCGCGATCCCCGTCCTCGGGCCGGAGCTCGAGCGGCTGGCGTCGGAGCGCTCCTCGGGCCGGCTGCGCGAATTGTTCGCGGCCTTGCTCGGCCTCGAGCCGGGGCGTCGCGGCCAGGCGGTTTCCCAGGCGTTGGACGCGGCCCGCAGCTCCGCCGGCGACGATCCGGCCTGCCAGCGCATGATCGCCCTCGCCGAGGCCTACCCCCAGGACGTCGGGGTGGTGGCGAGCCTGCTGCTCAACCCCGTGGTGCTGCGGCCCGGGGAGGCTGCCTTCCTGGGTCCGCGGGAGCTGCACTGCTACCTCTCCGGGCTCGCCGTCGAGCTGATGGCCAACTCGGACAACGTGCTGCGCGGCGGGCTCACGACGAAGCACGTGGACGTGGACGAGCTGCTCGCGACCCTCGACTTCGATGCGGCCGGGTGCGCTCGCGTGCTTCCGGAGCCGGCCGGGGTCGACGAGGCCGGGCGGCGCTACCGCACAGCGGCCCGGGAGTTCGAGCTGACGGAGCTGCGGCTGACCTCCGCCCGATCGCTGGCCGGAGAGCCCAGCGTGGCCATTCTCCTGTGTGCGTCCGGGGAGGTGCGGCTCGAGGACGCCCACGGAACCCGGCTTCGCCTGGGACGCGGGCAGTCGGCGCTGGTCCCGGCAGCGGCCGCGCCGGTCTCGGGGGAGGGCCGCGCGCTGCTCTACCGGGCGGCCGTGCCTAACGCTGGGTGACGCGGCGGCCGGGGTAGCCGGTGCGGGGCTCGCCGGCGTCGAGACGCCGCCGGAAGTTCTCCACGGTACGCGCGAGCCCGTCGCGCAGCGGCACCTTCGGCTCCCAGCCGAGCAGGCGGCGGGCCCTTCCGATGTCGGGCTGTCGCTGGGCGGGGTCGTCCTGGGGGAGCGGACGGTGGACCACCGGGCAGCGCTTGCCCGCCACGGCCTGGACCAGCTCGGCCAGCTCGTTCATGGAGAACTCGCCCGGGTTGCCCACGTTGACCGGCTCGTGGGACGCCTCGCCCTCGTAGCGCATCAGGCGGAGCAGGCCCTCCACGAGATCGTCCACGTAGCAGAAGGAGCGGGTCTGGGTCCCGTCGCCGTAGATCGTGAGGGGCTCGTCCAGCAGGGTCTGGACCACCAAATTGCTCACCACCCGGCCGTCGTCCAGCGCCATGCGCGGGCCGTAGGTATTGAAGATGCGGGCGATCCGGATGTCCACCGCGTGACTGCGGTGGTAGTCCTTGAACAGGGCCTCGGCGCAGCGCTTGCCCTCGTCGTAGCAGGAGCGGACCCCGATCGGGTTCACGCGGCCCCAGTAGGTCTCGGGCTGAGGATGGATCTCCGGGTCGCCGTAGATCTCGCTGGTGCTGGCGTGCAGGATGCGCGCCCCCGTGCGTTTCGCGAGACCCAGCATGTTGATGGAGCCCATCACCGACGTCTTGATGGTCTTGATCGGGTTGTACTGGTAGTGGATCGGCGAAGCCGGGCAGGCGAGATTGAAGATCCAGTCCACCTCGATCAGGAGGGGCTCGATCACATCGTGGCGGATCAGCTCGAAGTTCGGCCGTTCGAGCAGCTGGGCGATGTTGCGCTTGTTGCCCGTGAAGAAGTTGTCGAGGCACAGCACGTCCAGGCCGGCCTCCACCAGCCGGTCGCAGAGGTGGGATCCCAGGAATCCGGCTCCCCCCGTGACGAGAACGCGCTGTCCGACTTCCATGCCTGGACTCCGCAAGGATCCGAGAGCTTATCGGCTTTCGGCCGCGGCAGCCTGATCTCCGCTGGAGTCCCGCGCATAGCCGCTCGGATGGGCCGCGTGCCAGCGCCAGGCGGAGGCTGCGATGCGATCCAGGTCCGTCCAGCGGGCCTGCCAGCCGAGGGCCTGCCGGGCCCGGCTCGGATCGGCCACGAGCGCCGGCGGGTCGCCGGGACGCCGGGGCCCCACCCGGGCCGGGATCGGGTGGCCGGTGACCCTGCGGCAGGCCTCCACCACCTCTCGCACGCTGAAGCCACGGCCCGTGCCCAGGTTGAGGCAGAGCCCCTCGCCGGGCCGGAGGCGCTCCAGGGCCAGCCGGTGGGCCTCGGCCAGGTCCTCCACGTGGATGTAGTCCCGGATGCAGGTTCCGTCCGGGGTGGGGTAGTCGTCGCCGTGCAGGGTCAGGTGATCGGAGCGTCCCAGGGCCACGCGCAGGGCCGCGGGGATCAGGTGCGTCTCGGGCTCGTGGTCCTCGCCCAGACGGCCGTCCTGGGAGGCGCCGCAGGCATTGAAGTAGCGCAACGACGCGAACCCCAGGCCGTAGGCGCGGGAGTAGTCGGTGAGGGCCCGCTCCACGGCGAGCTTGCTGAAGCCGTAGGGGTTCACGGGGCGCTGGGGGGTGTCCTCGCCGATGGGCATCTCGGGGGGCTCGCCGTAGGTGGCGCAGGTGCTGGAGAAGACCAGTCGGTGCACGTCCGCGGCCCGCATGGCGTCCAGCAGCGAGAGCGTCCCCACCAGATTGTTCCGGTAGTAGAGCGCCGGGTCCGCTACGGACTCGCCCACCAGGGCATAGGCGGCGAAGTGCATGACGGCGTCGATCCGCTGCTGGCGGAGCACGTCTTCGAGCCGCTCGCGCTCGGCCAGCCCGCCGCGGACGAGGCGGCCCTCGGGGACGACCGCCGGGTGGCCGCGGGAGAGGTCGTCGTAGACCCAGACCTCGTGGCCGTGGCGCCGCAGATGGGCCGCGGCCACGCTTCCGATGTATCCCGCTCCACCGGGCACGAGGACGTTCATGGGCCACCCCGGAGCGGCCCCGGAGAAGGGCTCCTCGTCACTTGCACAGCGCCAGGAACAAGCCGCTCTGCACGGTGGAACAGGACTCCCGCTCGACGTCTCCCACCTCCACGGTAGCGACGCAGGCGAAGCCCCGCTGCTGGCAGACCGCGTCTCCCGTGTCGAAGCTCCCGGGGCCCGGGTCGCCCCAGGAGGCGACCCCGTGGCCGTTGGCTCCGGAGTTGGTCACCAGCGTGCCGTTGGCGTCCGCGAAGCTCTGCTGCCGGTTGGCGTTGCTGCCGTGGAAGGAGAGGTCGAGACGCCTGCCGGTGCCCGGCACCACGTCCCGGATCTGGAGGTCGCCGTGGAAGCGGGCGCTCACCCGGCTCTGCTGGCTGCCCACGTAGAAGCCGACGCCGGGTGAGGGCTGGGAGCTCCCGAGCACCTGGACCACCGGCTGGCCGTTGGCGGCATGGGTCAGGATGCGCAGCGTCGCCCCCACGCCCGGGGTGGCCGCGGTCACCGGATCGGTCATGAAGACCCAGCGGGCCTCCTGGCTGACGGAGCGCCACTCGTGCTGCAGGGTCCGGTATCCCGTCTGGAAGAACGCGAAGTCCTGCACCAGGGTCGCGGAGCCGGATCCGACCGATGCCAGCTCGGCCGTCGCCCCGCTGTCGCGACCGTGCAGACAGTCACCCGGCGAGGCGACCCCGGACGCATGGCGGAAGGTGACCGCGCCGGGCCCTGGCGTCGAGATGATCCACACCGCTCCCTTCACGGTGCCGCTCGGCGGGCAGCTGCCCGCACGGACGTCCACCGGCTCCAGGGTCGTGAAGGTGCCGGTGGTCCCGACCAGCGTCGCCGAGGAATCCGTCTCGAGGCGGTCTCCGGCACCGGGCTGGGTGCCGGCGCCGTGCTGGCGAAGCACAAGGTCACGTCGTTCGGAAGCGGGACGTTCCAGCGCTCGATGCGGGCCTGGCCGATCACGCTTCCGTCGAGGCCCGAGCGCAGGATCACGCGATCCTTCGCCTGGAACGTACCGGTCACCGAGGACACGCGACTCGACCCGTCCGCGGAGAGCACGTTCCAGTTCTGCTCGAACCAGGTCTGGTGATCGGTGACGGGCCCGTTGTCGAAGCTGAACTCGTTCTTCAGGTTGACCGAGTGCTCGTAGGGATTCAGGTGCCCGCCACCCGCCGAAGAGCGGTTCCAGGCCCAGCCCCCGATGCAGTCGGGCTCCTTGGAGAGCCAGGAGCTGGTCGGCCCGCAGTTCACGTCCAGGACGGCCTGGGTCTCGTGGAAGGAGCTCGGGAACACGCTCCCCACGGCGTTGCTCGGGTCCAGCGCTGGGTCCGGCCCAGGGGGGCCTCCACGCCCACGGTCAACTCGAGGAAGCGCGCCGGCGTGGTGCCCGTGAGGTCCCCGGCGAGCGCCGCGGAGAGACTCGTGGTCAGGGGATCGTCCGGCGGGTCGGTCGCGTCCTGGCTGGAAATCTCGGGAGCGCCGGCCTGCACGATGGCCGAGCCGGCGAGTCCCAGCAGGATCAGGACGAGAAGGCGAGCGGTCGCGGGCACCTGCCAACCTCCGGTTCGCCAGTGCGCCCGGGTGCCGAGTCTATCACGAGGGCCGGCCCGTCTGCCGCGCAGGCCGCGCCCGCTCGGGCTAACGCGCTCCGAGCGCGCCGCCCGGGTCCACGAGGCCCTGCACCACCACCCCGGGCCCCAGGTGCACGGCGCTCACGTTGCTCTCGATATGGAGGCCCGGCTGCTGGGGCGATGAGAGCCAGATTTGGCTCAGGGTGATCTCCGCCGAGTCCAGCAGGATCGCGCCCGCCAACCTTCCGCCGCGCACGGAGCCGCCTTCGATCTCCACGTCCTCCCAGCGCGTGAGCAGCAGGCCGTAGGAACAGTCGGTTTCGGAATCCACCTCGTTGTCGTGCATCACCAGTCCAGTCGACCGCTGGGGTGCGCCTCGTACGTCGATCTCCGCGTAGCCTACCTCGCCGCGGGTGCAGTTGTGCTCCAGGAGATTGCGCTCCACGAGGAGGTCGTCCCCGTCGCAGGCGAGGCGCAGGCCCGGCCCCTGGTTGCTGTGCACGTAGTTGTCCCGGATCGCGAGGGGGGACGAGACCCCGGCGCAGCCGATCCCGGCGCCGCCGCTCCCGTTCACGCCGCTCCCGCCCGAGACGTCGACCACGTTGCCCTCGATCCGACCGCCGTGGGTATTGTTGACGATGATCCCCGCTCCCAGGGCATAGTGGACCGTGTTGGCAGCGAACACGAAGTCGGCGACGAAGCCGTTGGGCGGGGTCTCCTCGGTGTGGTTCGTGAAGGCCTCGATGCCGATCTTCGTGACCCTCCAGACGTGGTTCTCGCGCACGGTGGTGCCGCTGCTTCCGGGTCCGACCAGGTAGATGCCGTGCCCGCTGCGCTGGCGGCCCTCGACGTGGGGATCCTCTCCGGCCTCGAGCAACCCGGGGCAGGGGATGTCCGTATGGCAGCCGATGTCGTGCACGAGATTGCGGGTCACGGTCCAGGCGGGCGCGTCGCGCAGCAGGATGCCGGCCGTCATCAGGTGGGCCACCTCGAGGTTCTCGATGCGGCCCCAGGGCGTCGGGGTCCGCGACCGGCTCGCCACGTAGATGCCGATGCTGTCCATGGGATCCACCGAATCCGGCTGCTCGCTCTTGCGCCCGTCGATGCCGAGATCCTGGATCACGAGGCCGAGCGGTCCCCCGTCCACCTTCAGGACGGGGCCCGGTGCGGGGACGGGCGCGCGCAGCAGCGTGCGCTGCGGACCCGCACCCTGGAGGACGAGCCCCTCCGGAAACCCCGGCCCCAGGACGAGGGCCACGTCCTCCCAGACCCCCTCGTCGAGGAGCAGGTGGCAGCCGGGACGACAGTCTTCCAGGGCCTGCTCGAGGTCGGCGCCCGTCAGGCGGCCGTCCGCGTCGATGTCGCCGACCGGCACCAGAGGCCGGGGCCCGCTGCACGCCAGCGCCGTCCAGGCCGCCGCCAGGGCGAGCAGCGCCCGCCCCACGTGAGATCCGCCAGCTCGCATCGCGGTCCAGGTGAACGGCATCGGGAGCTCCTTCCACAGGGGTCGCTAGAGCGGGAGGTCGAGGCAGCATGGCATGGATCGGGGGATTCCCCAACGCCAAAGTGCCCGGAGACGGAGCGTGGTAGAGTCTCGGCTCCGACGTCCAGGGGGTGAACCGTCGCGTCGCGGCCTTCCAACGCAGGTGAGGAGGGAGGGGACGCGGCCGCCCCCGCGGGCCTCGCCCGCCGCTTCCTGCTGGGCACCCTCTACGTCGGCGCCGGGAGCTGGCTCACCTATCTCCTGACCTTCGTGATCCAGATCCTGATCGCGCGGCTGCTCGGCCCCGCGGAGCTCGGGATCTACGCCTTCGTCTTCGCCATCAACGAGCTGCTGCACATCGTGGGCGCCTTCTCCCTGGGGGCCGCCCTGATCCAGTCGCGCGAGGAGTCCCAGCGGCTCTACGACACGGCCCTCGTCATGTCCCTGGGGCTGGCCGGGGTGGGCCTGCTGGCGAGCCTGCTGATCGCCCCCCTGCTCTGGGTCTACCACCGGCCCGAGGCCGCCTGGTTCCTGCTGGCCATGGCCCTGGCGCGCGTGGCGCAGATGGCCTCCCGGGTTCCCAACGCCCAGCTCGAGCGGACCCTGCGCTACGGGCCGCTCAGCGTCATCTCCGTGGTGACGAGCAGCCTGCCGAACCTGCTGGCCCTGGCCCTCGCCGCCCTCGGCGTGGGGGCCTGGAGCCTGGTGGTCCGCGACGTGCTGGCCGCCGCGCTCGTTCTCGTCCTGACCCAGATCTGGTCCGCCTACCGGTTTGGCGCCCGACTCGATCGCGAGGCGGCGCGCCGGCTGATGGACTTCGCGCGTCCCATGTTCTGGTCCCGCTCCCTGGACGTCGTCCTGCAGCGCGTGGACCGCGTGGCCGTGGGCGCCGCGTTCGGCGACGCGGTCACGGGCCTCTACCACCAGGCCCGCTTCCTCTCCGAGGCCGGGCTCGTCGCCACGCGTCCCGTCACCCAGCTCTCCTTCAACCTGTTCGCCCGCGTGCAGGACGAGCCGGGCCGGCGCGACCGCTCCTTCGCGCTGATCCAGTACTTCCTGGTGCGCATCATCCTGGCGGGGGCGGTGGTGCTCCTGGTGACGTCCGAGGAGGTGCTGCGTCTGCTGCTCGGCCCGGAATGGCTGCCGGCGGCACCCCTGCTGCGGGGTCTCGGCGTGTACGCGGCGACGATGCCGGTGCTGGAGAACCTGAAGATGCTGTTCCTGGGCGTGGGCGAGGTGGTTCGCAACGTGCGCATCCGCCTGGTGCAGCTGCTGTGCTTCGCCCCCGGCGTGGCGGTGGCCAGCTGGCAGGAGAGCATTGCCGGCGTGGCCGCGGCCCTGGTGGCCTCCACGGTGGTCGGACTCGGCCTGGCCTGGCACTACAGCGCCGATCTCGTGGCGCGGCCGACCCGGCGGCTGTTCGGCGCGCCGCTGCTGGCGGCCGGGATGACCCTGGTGGGCTGCGGGGCGCTCGCGGCGGTGGGCGTCTTCCCGGCGCTGCCCTGGATGCTGCGCCCCTTGATCCCGCCGCTCCTCTACGGGCTGCTGCTCCTGGTTCTGGAGCGCTCGGTCCTGCTGCAGGAGCTGCGCTACCTCCGCGCGCAGCTCCGCCAGCGACCGACGCGGGGGGCCGTCGCCTCGGAGCTCTGAAGCGGACGCGCAGCCCTGCACCGCTCCCCGGCTTCGGGCTACAGTCCGGCGGCGAGGAACCTTGGCGCAGTTGCCCATCACCACTCCCGCCGCTCGCTCCCCGCTCGCACGCAGGCGGCGGCCATGACCGGTAGCCCGGCTCGGGAACCCGCACGGCAGCGCCCCGCCCGCGCCCCGCTGCTCGGGCCCGTGCTTCGCGACCTTCGTGGGGGAGGGCCGCGCCTGGTGGCCGAGAAGATCCTGGGCCGGGCGCGCCGTGGCTACCAGTACGGCCTCTACACCTTCAACGTCCGGCGCCTGGTGCGACGCCCGGAGTCCGTGCGGATCGACCGGCCGATCTTCATCCTGGGCGTCCAGGGTGGCGGCGTCACCGTGCTCGCCCGCACCCTGTATCGGCATCCGCAGGCGGTCTACGCCACGGGAAACTCCCGCTACTGGGCAGGCATCGACGAGATCCACAACTGCCCGCACATCCGGGACCTTCCGGATCCCCTGGTTCACCGCTCGTACCACTTCGGCAACGTGGATTCGAGCGTCGTGCACCACCCCCGCTACGGCTATCAGCGCTCCTGGCTCTATGCGATCGACGAGTTCCTGCCGCTCTACCGGCGTGGCGCCGACGACGTGGACCCGGAGACCACGCGACGCTTCCGGAGGGTGCTCCAGAAGGCGATCCTCGCCTATGCGCCGGACCCGGACGACGCCCGCTTCGTGGACATGAGCCAGCTCTACACCATCCAGGTCCCCTACCTGGCCCGCATGCTCCAGGACTGCGACCCGCGCTTCGTGCTGGTTTCGCGCAACCCCTACGTCACCTGCGCACGGGCCGCGGCCAAGGAGTTCGGGCCCGAGAAGGGCAGCTACATTGGCGACGATCGCAAGGCCCGGAATCGCTGCGTGATCGAGCACTGGAGCAACTCCTATCGCCTGGCGCTGGAGGCCGCAGCCCAGGGGGTGCCCCTCCTCCCGCTTCGCTACGAGGACTTCCTGGCCCGGCCCGAGGCCATCGTCCGGCGGATCTGCCAGTTCGCCGCTCTCGAGTTCCATCCCCGCCAGGTTCCGGCCCCGGACCACAGCTTCCCGATCGGCTCGCTCGAAGCGAGCAAGTGGTATCCGCTGCGTCCCGCGGAGAACGCGCTGTACCTGAAGGACATCGACCCGGAGCTGGTCGAGGGGCTGAACGAGCGGGCGGGCAACCTGGTGGAGCGGCTGGGCTACGAGCGGCTGGAGCCGCGGCGGTCGCGGTGACGCCTTCCCGCGCCCCGGCCGTCCTCGTCGTGGGCCGCTTCTATACCGAGGCGTTCGCGCTCCACATCGCGGAGACCCTCCAGGCCATGGGCCATGAGGTCCCGCGCTTCGAGACGGGAATCCGCCAGAACGAACGCGGCGGGGGTCTCGCCAAGCGCTGGACCCAGGTCCGCACGGCGGCGCACGAGCTGGCGCGCAACGTGCGCTGGATGCAGGACCGCCAGACCCAGCGCTTGCTGCGGGTTGCCGGCGGACGCAGCGTGGACCTGGTCCTCGTCTGCCACGACTTCCTGCTGCCGCGCGAGGTGGCGCGGCTGCGCGACGCGACCGGAGCTCCGGTGGTGCTGTGGTTTCCCGACGCGATCTCCAACTTCACGAAGATGTACTGGGCGAACGCAGGCTACGACCACCTGTTCTTCAAGGATCCGTACGTGGTCCACACGCTGCGGCGCACCCTCGACCGCCCCGTCCATTACCTCCCCGAGTGCTGCAACCCCGAACGCCACCGCCCCGTGGCGCTCGGACCGGAGGACGAGCGCCGCTACGGCTGCGACATCGCCACGGCGGGCAACCTGTACGCCTATCGGGCGGCCTTCTTCGCCCAGCTGGCGGACTACCGGGTGCGCATCTGGGGCAATCCGCCTCCTCTCTGGATGGACACGAGCCGCATCGGAGCGATGATCCAGGGTCGCTTCGTGGCCCACGACGAGAAGGCCCGCGCCTTCCTGGCGGCGAAGATCGTGCTGAACAGCCTGCACCCGGCGGAGATCTGGGGCATCAACGCTCGGGCCTTCGAGATCGCCGCAGTGGGGGGCTTCCAGATCATCGACTGGCGCCCGGGCCTGGACGCGCTGCTGCGGGACGGCCGCGAGGTGGTCTCCTTCCGCGACCGCAAGGAGCTGCGGGCGAAGCTGGACCACTACCTGGCGCACGCGGAGGAGCGGCAGACCATCGCCGAGGCCGGCCGGGAGCGGGCACGGCGCGAGCACACCTACCGCCGTCGCCTCGAGCTGCTGGTGGACACGGTGCAGGGCCGCGCCGAGGGCTTCCCGCTGCCGTCGGTGGACGTGCCCGGTGGCCGCTAGCGGCTGGCCGGGCAGGGCGCCTCCCCAGCCCGCCGCCATTTCTCGCGGCTAGGGACCCAGGGCTTCCAGGACGCGGGCGTGGGCGGGCAGGTCGGGCCGCAGCGCCACCACGTCCGGCGAGCCGGGCTCGGCGACGTCCGCCGGCTCGGCGTGCAGGCGGCCCTCGCGCAACGCGAAGACCGGGTAGCCGGCCTCCGCCAGCAGGCGCCGCACCGCGGCGTAGCTCGTGCCGGCGGCGGAGAAGTGCCGGGAGTCTGCCTCGAAGACCACCACGGGGGGTGAAGCGCCGCGCAGCAGGCCGCGCGCGCCCCGCAGGACCTCGAGCTCCATGCCCTCCACGTCGATCTTGACCAGGTCCGGCGTCCGGCGTCCGGCAAAGTACGCATCCAGGGTCGTCACCTCGGCGTCCACGGGGATGCCCTCGGGATGGGCGTAGCGCGAGGAGAGGCCCGAGATGGCGGGCACGGTGTGCAGCGTGATGCGGCCCGCAGTCGCACCGACCGCCCCGGACAGCAGCGTGACGTTGCGGAAGCCGTTCAGCTCCAGGTTCCGCAGCAGCCGCGCCCGGGTGGCTGGCACCGGCTCGAAGGCATGAACCGCGCCATCCGGGCCGGCGCGGCGGGCGGCCCACAGCGTGTAGAGGCCCAGGTTCGCGCCCACGTCGGCGAACACCCCGCCTGGGGGGAGGGCGGCCTCGAAGAGCGGCGCCAGGTGGGGCCGCGTGTGGCCCAGGAGGACGAGACCGAGCATGTTGGCGTCCCGCCCCGGGTTCCCCTCGAAGCGAAGGCCCTCCCAGAACCTGCCGCGCACCGTCGCGTCGAAGCGGCGCGCGTAGCGTTTGAGGCCGACGATCAGCGCGTCGCGCCCCGGGAAGTCGGGTGCGGCGTAGGCGAGGCTCACGCCCCGCAGCGCCCACCGCAGCCTGCGGGGCGCCTCGGGCCCCCGGTCCGACCGGGCCGGGTTCACGAAGGCCGCTCGAAGACGTGGACGCAGCCGTGGCGCGCCACCCCGCGGAAGCCGAGCCCCTCGAAGGCCGCCTGCAGGCTCGCCTCGTCCTCGTCCCGGCCTTCGAAGCGCACCGGGTGGAGCTCGATCACGACCTGCTCGCAGGCTGCCAGCGCGCTCGCGTCCCGGCGCACGATGCCCGCCTCGGCTCCTTCGATGTCGGCCACCAGGGCGAAGGGCCCCACGTCGTGCTCCTTCAGCAGCTGGGAGAGCCTCGCCGTCGGCACGTGGCGCACGCCGCGTCCCGTGGCGTCGCGACCGATGGTGCTGCCGCCCAGGTTCGTGTCCCCGAAGACGAGCTCGACCTCCTGGCGCTCCGGGTCGTAATCGAGGGCCCGATTCACCACGGACACCGGGTGGCCGGGCGCGTTGGCGGCGAGATTCTGGCGCAGCAGCGGAATCAAGTCGGGGTTCGCCTCCACGCACACGAGCTTTCTTCCCGGGGCCTGGCGGCGAGCCACGGCGCACGCGACCACCCCGATGCTGCTGCCGAGCTCGACCACGTCCAGGTTCCGGCGCAGCCGGCTGCGCACGAAGCGCATCTCGGCGCTCTCGTAGATGCCGAAGAAGATGCTCGCCGCGAGGCGCGCTGGGACCAGAGGGGAGCTCACGTCGATGCGGGAGCCCGGAAAGCGCAGGTTCGGCACTCGCTGGCCGAAGACCGCCGCGATGGTTGCGCCGACCGGCGCGCTGCAGGCGATCCCAGCCACCCACGTCTTGGCGCGCGACATCTCCTCCCGCCCCACGGCCCGTACGGGCCGGTGTGCGTCCCCCGCCGGACACGAAGCGCGAGAGTATACTCGGCGGACCCTGTTCGCGGGAACCGTCGCCGGAGGATTGCTTCGCTGGCCACCCGTCTCGCCGTCATCGTGAGCCACCCGATCCAGCACTTCGCGCCCTGGTACCGGGAAGTCGCCCGCCGCGGTGCCCTCGAGCTGCACGTGCTGTTCTGCTGCGACTGGGGCGTGCAGGAAGTGGTGGATCCAGGCTTCGCAACGGCGTTCAAGTGGGACGTGCCGCTGACGGAAGGCTATTCCCACGAGTTCCTGCCCATTGCGCGTCGTCCCCGCCGCCTCGGCTTCTTCGAGGTGGACAATCCCCAGGTCGCCACGGCGCTCGACCGCTTCGAGCCGGACGTGGTGCAGGTGCTCGGCTGGGCCTACCGCACCAACTGGCGGGCGCTGGCGTGGGCGCGCCGGTGCCGGCGGCCGGTGCTCCTGTACACGGACTCGAACGTGAAGGAACAGGTGGCGGTCTGGAAGGTGCGGCTCAAGCGCCCGCTGATCCGCCGCTTCTACCGGCGCGTGGACGGCGCGCTGTACGTGGGGGACAACAACCGCGCCTACCACCGGGCCTACGGGCTTCCCGAGGAGCGGCTCTTTCCGGGCGTCTACCCCATCGACCGGGCGCGGTTGCTGGCCGCGGCGCCCGACCGGAAGGCGGCCCGGCGCACGCTGAGATCCCGCCACGGCGTGCCCGAGGATGCCTTCCTGGTGATCTCGTGCGGCAAGTACCTGCCGCGCAAGCGCCACCTCGACCTGGCGGCGGCCGCCGCGCAGCTCGCGGCGCGCCAGCGCCCGGTGTGGGCGCTCCTGGTGGGCGAAGGCCCTCAGCGCCCGGAGCTGGAGGCCTGGCTGCGCCAGCGCCAGATCCGCAACGTGGCGCTCACGGGCTTCGTGAATCAGGCGGAGATCCCGCACTACTACGCGGCGGCGGATGCCGTCGCCGTGCCTTCCGACTTCGACCCGCACCCGCTCGTGGTCTCCGAAGCGGCGAGTTTCGGCCTGCCGGTCCTGGCCAGCGACGCGATCGGCTGCATCGGCGAGAACGACACGGCGCGGCCCGACGTGAACGCGCTGGTCTTTCCGTGTGGGGACGTGGCGGGCCTGGTCCAGGGGATCGCCCGCCTGCTAGATGATCCGGCGCTCCGGCGCCGCATGGGCGAAGCCTCGCTGCGCATTTCCGAGTGGCAGGACGCGAGCGTGGCGGCGGAGGCCCTGGCCCGGGCCAGCCAGGCGCTGGTGCGCCTGGGGCCGCGCCGGACGCGCTAGCCGCCGAGCTCGAGGGCGCGCAGCAGGTCCGCGCGGAAGCGCGCGTAGGCGAAGCGCTGGCGGGCCTGGCGACGGCCCGCCTCCGCCAGGCGCTCGCGCCGGTCGGAATCCAGCAGGAGCTCCGTCACCGCCTCGGCGAGGGGGGCGACCTCGCCGTAGGGAACCAGCAGGCCCGTCTCGCCCGGGCTGATCACCTGGCCTGCGGCGTCGGCGGTGGAGCCGATGCAGGGGAGCCCGTGCCACAGGGCCTCGGCGTAGACGAGCCCGAAGCCCTCCTGGCGGCTCGGCATGCTGAACAGCGAGGCGCGCCGGAAGAGCCGCGCGAGCTCGTGGTCGGAGACCCGACCCAGGAAGCGCACCGCGCCGGCGAGGCCGAGCTCCCGGGCCTTGGCCTCCAGCCGCTCGCGGTCGTCGCCGCCGCCGGCCACCCAGAGCTCCGCCCGGGGTACGCGCGCGCGGACCCCGGGCCAGGCCTCCAGCAGCTGGTCGTGCCCCTTGCCCCGCTCCTCCGCCCACATGCGGCCCACGATCAGGGCGGCCGGTTCGCGGGCCAGGCGCGCCAGCTCGTCTTCCCGCGCCTGCCAGGCCGCCACCCGTTCCGGGTCGATGCAGAGCGGGACGACGCGCACCCGGTCCGCGAGCGGGGGGAAACGCTTCCTCACGTCCGCGGCGGTGTGCTCCGAGTTGGCCAGCAGCCGCCAGGCGGCGTCCAGGGCCCGGCGCCGGGAGTCGTGTCCCACGCGGCCGAGCTCGATGCCGTGCAAGAAGATGGCGCTGCGGGCAGCAGCGAGACCGAGCCCCGGGATCACCGCGGCGCGGGCGGGCCCCAGCTGGTCGAAGAAGACGAGATCCGACCGCTGGCGGCGGAAGCTGCGCCAGAGCTGCCACACGAAGCGCGCCTGGGAGCCCGCGGCCAGGCGCTGCTCGCCCCGGGGCGGCGGATCCGGGGGCGCCGCCGGGTCGTCGAGCAGCAGGACCCGGTCGCTGCGTTCCAGGCGGCCCGCCTGGACCTCCTCGTCCAGGGCCCGGGTCACGCAGCGCGCCACGCTCGCGATGCCGCCGTCGATGCGGAGGCCGGTCAGGCCCAGGAGCACGCGCTGCGGCGTCATGCGGCGCGCAGTATAGAGGAGGCGAGAGCGACCGCCGTCGCGAAGCCCCACTGCGGCCGGCCGCTACACTGCGCGCTCCATGTGCGGAGTCGCGGGCATCCTCGAGTACGCCGGCCGTCGGACGGTGGACCCCGCGAGCCTCGAAGCCCTGCGCGACGCCCAGCGCCATCGCGGTCCCGACGACGCCGGGCTGTGGATCGCGCCGGACGGGGCCACGGGCCTGGCCCATCGCCGCCTCTCGATTCTCGACCTCTCGCCCGCAGGCCATCAGCCCATGGCCACGCCGGATGGCCGCCTGCACGTGGTCTACAACGGCGAGATCTACAACTATCCGGAGCTGCGGCGCGAGCTCGAGACGAGCGGGCACCACTTCGTCTCGGGAGCCGATACGGAGGTGCTGCTGCACGGCTGGCGCGCCTGGGGCACGCGGCTGCTGGACCGACTGCGCGGCATGTTCGCCTTCGCGCTCCACGATACGGAACGACGCGAGACCTTCCTGGCCCGCGATCCGCTCGGGATCAAGCCCCTGTACTGGAGCGATGGGGCGGGGCGCTTCGCCTTCGCGTCGGAGGTGCAAGCGCTGCGCAGCGTGCTCGGCGCCGGAGACCTGGATCCCGAGGGGCTGGCCAGCTACCTGCTGTGGGGCTCCATCGCGCCGCCCCACACGCTCCACGCGGGAGTGCGCGCGCTCCCGCCGGGATCCTGGATGCGCGTGGCTTCGGGCGGGGTGGCGGGTCCGTTCCGCTACTTCGCCGCCGAGCAGGAGCTCGGCCGCGCCGAGCCCATGACCCCCGAAGAAGCCGGCGAGGCGATCCGCGCCGCGCTCGTGGACTCCGCCCGCCACCACCTGCTGGCCGACGTCCCGGTGGGCTCGTTCCTCTCGGGGGGCGTCGACTCCTCGGCGCTGCTCGGGCTCCTGGCCGAGTGCCACCGCGGCCCGATCCGCACCGTCACCCTGGCCTTCGACGTCCCCGCCCTGGACGAGAGCGCCCTGGCCCGGGTGGGGGCCGAGCTCTACGGCTCCGACCACCACGAGATCCCGATCCGCATCGACGAGATCCGCGACCGCATGCCGGACGCCGTGCAGGCCCTGGACCAGCCCTCCATCGACGGCATCAACACCTACTTCGTCTCCGAGGCCGCGGTTCGTGCGGGGCTCAAGGTAGCGGTCTCGGGCGTGGGCGGGGACGAGCTCTTCGGGGGCTACGCGAGCTTCGCGCGCATCCCGCGCGTGCGCCGCGTGCACCGGCGCCTGACCGCGGTCCCGGGTGTCGCGGAGGTCCTGGCGCCCGCCGCCCGGCGTCTCGCCGCGGCACGCCCCGGACCGCGCCTGGCCAAGCTGGCCCGCGCCCTGGCCGGGGGCGGGGACGACGCGGGCGCCTACTTCGCCGAGCGCGGCCTGTTCGGTCCCGAGGAGGTTCGTGCCCTGCTGGCGCCGCAGCTGGCCGAGGCGGTGGCGGCGTGCGATCCCCGGGAATCCCTGCGCAGGCGCGTGGCCCTGGACGCCCTGCCCGAGGAGGAGCGCGTCTCGGCCCTCGAGATCCGGCAGTACCTCCAGGTGCAGCTGCTGCGCGACACCGATGCCACCAGCATGCGCCACTCGCTCGAGGTGCGCACTCCGCTGGTGGACCGCGAGCTGCTGCGTCTGGCGGCGCGCGTTCCGCCGGGCCTGCGTTGCGAGGGCCCCGCCAAGCGGCGGCTCCGGGAGGCGCCGCGGCCGCCGGTTCCGCCGGCACTCTGGGAGCGCCGCAAGCAGGGCTTCACGCTGCCGTTCGAACCCTGGCTGCGGAGCGGGGCCCTGCCGGCCCGGCTCCCCGAGCACCCCTGGCTGCGTTCCGCAGCGGTGGCGCGCGTGGCCCGGGACTTCCGCCGCGGGCGGGTCCACTGGTCCCGGCTCTGGGCCCTGGTGGTCCTCGAGCACTTCCTGAGCTAGCGGCCTGACGGCTCGGGCACGCCGCTTGGCCGGCTGCGGCCAGCGGCTATCCTGCGCCCGCCGTGCGCCCCCGAGTGCTCGTGAACATGCTGTCCGTGGCCCACGGCGGCGGGCGAAGCTACGCGGTCAACCTGCTGCGCCAGCTCGAGCGCGACGACCGCGGCTTCCACGTGACGTTGCTGGTGCCGCCCGGCGACCTGGCCCGGCTCGCGACGCGCCGGGTGGAGGTCCGGAGCCTGCCGCTCCCCTCCGGGCTGCGGCTCCCGCTGCGGCTGCTCTACGAGGAGCTCGTGCTCCCGCTTCGGGCGCGTCGCTACGACCTCCTCTACGGGATTGCCGACCTGGCCCCCCTGCTCCCCGGCGTTCCGACGGTGGTGGCGCTGCGCAACCTGAACATCTACGACCGTCGCTATTACGACAACCTGCGCCTGCGCACGCTGGAGCGACTGGTGCGAGCCGGGCTGCGACACGTGCGCAAGGTGGTCTTCGCCACGCGCGCCGCGGCCGACGAGATCGGCAGGCGACTGGCCCTGGAGGAGGCGCGCATCGCCGTGGTGCCGTACGGAATCGAGCTCGGCGCGTTCGCGGACGCTCCGCCGCCCGCGAGCGAGGCGCCGTACCTCTTCCTCCCCGCGGCCCTGGAGCGCCACAAGAATCTCGAGGTGCTGCTGGAGAGCCTGCTCCACGTGGCGGAGCCGCGCCTCGAGCTCTGGATCGCGGGGACCGACTTCACGGATCCGCCCTATGCCCGGGAGATCCGCGCGCGCATCCGGCGCCTCGGCCTGGAGAAGCGCGTGCGCCTGCTGGGACTCGTCCCCTACCAGGAGATCCTCTCCTACTATCGGGGGGCCTGGGCGTTGGCCTTTCCCTCGCTGCTCGAGACCTTCGGTCACCCGGTGCTCGAGGCCATGTTCGCGGGCACGCCCCTGGTGGTGTCCGACATCCCGGCCTTTCGGGAGCTGGCCGGCGATGCGGCGCGCTACTTCCCGCCGCGCGATCCGCTGGCACTCGCCCGGGC
Organism: Myxococcota bacterium; assembly: GCA_041611735.1. Classification (GTDB taxonomy): domain Bacteria; phylum Myxococcota_A; class UBA9160; order UBA9160; family PR03; genus JBFIML01. The sequence continues at coordinate 98,874 of JBFIML010000005.1, forward strand.
CATCGACGCGGTGCGGGCCGAGCCGACGGCCACCCGGGAGCGCGTCGAGCGAGGCAGGCAGCGGGTGGGCCGCTTCACCTGGGAGCGGTCCGTGGACGAGCTGTGCCGCGTCTTCGAGAGCGTGCTGCGCCAGGGGTGAGAACTCCGGGCTAGGGAGGCCCGTCGAGAACCACCAGGCGGCTGCTCCCCCGGGCCTGGGAGGCCTTCCAGCCCGGGATGCGGCTCCCGATCGCCACGGCCGAGTTCGAGGCGAGCCCGCCGGTCAGGCGCAGGCTGCCCCGTTCGATGGCCGAGTTCAGGAAGATCGGCCCGCCCGCGGCCGAGAAGTCCACCAGCGGCTGCGGCGACGCCGCCTCGGGCGGGGCGAGCCGCAGCCGGTCGAAGACCAGGGGAAAGCCGGCGCCGGTCATGGTGGTGGTCACCAGGACGGGCGAGGTGGAGTCGAGAGCGTGGAAGTACCAGACCCCGCTGGCCGAGTTGCGGACGGAGAGATCCCGCTCGCGGGTGCCGCGCACCGTCGCGCCGAGAACCGCCCAGGTCCCTCCGCTGAGGGCCCCCTCCGCGTGCCCCATGCTGATGCGGTTGTCCACGAAGCGGCCCCGGTAGACCAGGTTCGCCAGCGCGTTGTAGGACCCGATCGCCAGGCCGTGGCCCGCGTTCTGGAACGCCACATCCACCATCAGGTTCTCGGAGCACTGGGCCCCCGACTCGAGCCCGATCCCGAGGCCGTAGGCGCCGCCGTCGAAGACGACGTCGTAGAAGGACACCTCCTGGCTGGCGTGTCCCACCCCCTGCGCGTTCTCCAGGGCGAAGGCGGCCTCGCCCCCGGGCGCCGGGCCCTGCGTGCCGGGTGCCGTCCGGAACGTGATGCCCTGGACGGTGGCGTACGCGAGGCCCTGCGTGGCGAAGACGCCCCCGCTTCCGTCGCGCCGGACGACGGTACGGTCGCTTCCCGCCCCGGCGATCCACCCCCCGGACGGATGCCGGGTGCAGCGCGCCTTGCGGTGGTTGAGCCGCAGGACGTCCGTGACCCGGTAGGTCCCGGCCGGGAGATGCAGCAGCTTGGGCGTCTTGCCGTCGCAGCCCGCGTCGAGGGCGGCCTGGATGGCCCGGGTGTCGTCGTGCTCGCCGTCCCCGCGCGCTCCGAAATCGCCCACGCTCAACATGCCCGGCAGGGCGCGGGTCAGGCGGGGGCGGGGCAGGGGAGGCGGGACCTCGACGAGCGGGAAGCTCGGCAGCGCCGCCTTCGGGCCCGGGCTGCGATCGGCCAGGAAACGGGTCCCCGGTGGGATGGGAATGCGGGTCCGGTGGCGGTAGGAGTGGAGGTTGGCCCGGGCGAAGACCCGCTTCGTTGACTCCGGAAACGCTCCGGCCTCGTCGAAGACCAGGTTCCCCACCGCCACCAGTGTGGCCTTGGGAGCATTGCCGGAGACCAGGGCGCCGGCGCCGAGTGCCCCGTTGTTGCCCGCCAGCCAGACGCTGCCCGTGGCGTGGTAGTCCACGAAGCGCCCGCGCCCGCGTCCCTGGCCGGCCCAGCTGCCTCCGTTCGAGAGCAGGACGAGGTCCACCGGTTGCGACGTGGGTGGGACGTGCACGAGGGTCGAGGGAAACGTCCCCCGACGGGCGCCGTTGTTGCCCTCGCTTCGCACGTTGGCGATCACGTGGGGGCCGTGGCGGGAGGCCGCGTCGATGCGGAAGTCCGCGATGCCGTTGCCGGCCTGCACGCCCGTGCCGAAGACGCGCAGGTGCCCGCGCCGCACCCAGACGTGGAAGAGTGCGTCGCCGGGGAGGCGCGGCGGCCGCCCGGCGTTCGAGATGTTGCCCCCGACCAGCACGACGCGTGCATCCGGATGGTCCACCACCACGGTCGACTGCACTGCGCCCCGGGGCAGGAAGACGCTCCCCTGGAGACGCACGTCGCCGGGGCCCTGCAGGACGAGCGCGGACTCGGCCACGCTGCAGTCCTGGAGCTCGAGCTGGAGTGGCTCCCGATTGCGCGCCAGGACGGCGACGAAGCCCGGCGGGCCGTCCCGCTGTGGGGCCTCCAGGCGCAGCCCGGCGAGATTCACGTGGGGCGCCTTCTCCAGCACGAAGAGCGGATGCTCCGGATGCCGCGGCACGAGCCGCGTGTGGACCCGGTCGGCCCCGTGCAGGAAGAGGGGCTCGTCGCGGGAGACCACCAGGGGATTGTCCACCCGATGGACCCCCGGCCGCAGGTAGACGTGCCGGTGCGCGGCCAGGGCCTTCGCCAGGGAGGCGCCCGGCTCGAGGGCCACGAAGGCGTCGTAGCTCGCCGGTCGCCCGTCGGTCCCCCGGGCCGCGTGGGGAGCCACCCCGGGAACGGCGAGCAGGACGAGGAGCGCGATCCGCAGGCGGGACGGCGCGGGCGCCGTCCCGCTCACCGCCGACGGGAGGTCCGGCGCCGGCGCCGTGCGGCGCGCAGCAGGGGGACCACCAGCAGTGCCTCGAGGCCCAGCAGACCGCAGCCACCCTCGGGCGCCTCGGTGTCGTCCCAGTCGGCGGAGCACTGCGGGTCGGCGGGGTAGTCGATCAGGCCGTCGCCGTCGTTGTCTGCCCCGTCCTGGCACTGGCCGACCTCCGAGCTGCCGAGCCGGTCCTTGCACGTGATTTCCCACAACGCCTCGAGGTTCCCGTCGAAGTCCTCGTCGAGGCCACCGAAGTCGATGCGCCCATCGCCGTCGTTGTCCACGCCGTCCACGCAAGGCAGCGTGGGCAGGGTCTGGAACACCCACTTCTCGGGATCGATGTAGTTGACGCCGTCCACGCCGATCCCGATCTGGGTGAGCAGCGGCATGTTGCCGGTGGGCCCGGGATAGCCGTAGACGAACAGGCCGTGCGCGTGGGCCCGGTCGACCACCGCCTGGGTGATGGTGTTGGTGAGGATGCCGACGCCGAAGTCGCCGTTGGCGGCCAGTTCCTGGAGGACCGGGTCCGTCAGGTCGGCGGCCGCGTAGCCGCCCACGATGCGCCGCACGTTGGGCAGGTTCTGGCGGAACTCCGGGTTCATGATCTGCTGCCGGGTCCACACGATCAAGGTGTCCGGGTCGATCCCCGTGCGCTGGAAGATGTCGAGGATCGGCAGCGTCTGGCCCGGGTTCTTGATCTCCACCACCAGCGAGAGCCCGCTTCCGTCCACGAGCAGCAGGGCCTCCTCGAGGGTCGGCATCGGCGTGCCCGCGAACGCCGGGTCGAACCAGGAGCCGGCGTCGAGCTGCTGGAGCTGGGCCACGGTGAAGTCCCCGGGCCGGGGAAAGCGGCCCAGGGGATTGTTCGAGGCGACCACGCAGTCGTAGCCCCAGTCCTCGATGTTGGTGGTGCGGCAGAGGCTCACGTCGTGGTGGAGGATGGGGATCCCGTCCGCACTCGACCAGGAGTCCGTCTCCATCCACTGGTTCCCGATGGAGAGGGTGTGGGCGAAGGTGGGAAGCGTGTTCTCGGGAGCATGCACGCGTCCGCCCCGGTGCACGAGCCCCGTGACCTTGGCCTCGGCCGCGCCCGTCAGCAGGACGAGGGCCAGCGCCGCCAGCCCCGTTCGTCCAGCGCGAAACGCGTTCGCTCCCATCGTCCTGGTTCTCCCCGCCAATCCGACCATGATCTGGGCAGGCTGCGCCGGAGTCAAGCCGACGCTGCGACGCAGCGCAGGCGCAAGGAGCGGGATGCCAGGCGAGGCGGCAGGATAGGGGGCGCCCCTGCGGATCGGCGCTGGCTCGGAGCTCGGGGCGCGCCGCTCAATGGCGACGGGCGACGCGCCGATCCCTGCGGGCAGGCCGGTCCCCTTGCGCCCCAGGTCGCCTGGGATAACCTGCTGTGTTTTCAAAGCCTTAGCCAGGAGCCCAGGCCGGACCGCAGCCCGGTTGGGGGGACCAGGACGGGAACCAGCTTCCATGCAAGGACTGCTCAACCTCGGCTCGGGCGCCCCCCTCTCGATCCCGGCCCTGCTGCTCAACATCGCCGTGGGCGTGGTGCTGGCCGGAGTCCTGCGCTGGCACTTCCAGCGCTTCGGCTCGAGCCTCTCGAACCGCGCCGAGTTCGCGCAGATCTTCCCCTTCATCCTGCTGACCACGATCCTGATCATCACGGTCGTGAAGTCGTCCCTCGCCCTCTCCCTGGGCCTGGTGGGGGCCCTCTCCATCGTGCGCTTCCGGACCCCGGTCAAGGAGCCCGAGGAGCTGGCCTACCTCTTCATGGCCATCGCCATGGGGCTCGGGCTCGGCGCCGACCAGACCATCCCCACCGTCGTGGCGGGCCTGCTGATCCTCGGCATCGTGGCCGCCTTCCGCTGGCAGCGCGCGGGCTCCGAGCAGAAGAACCTGTTCCTCTCCGTGGCCTGCCCCGACGACCGCCGCGACGGGCGCTTCCTCGAATCGCTGAACGAGGTGGTGCAGCGGCACGTCTCGGCGGGCGACATGCGGCGCGTGGACGCCCGCGACGGGGCGTGGGAGGCAACCTTCCTGCTGGACGTGAAGGACAGCCAGAGCGTGGTCTCGCTGATGGACGACCTGCGCAGCACGTTCCCCGGCGTCGGGCTCACCTTCATCGATCAGAACCGAATGCCCAGCGTGTAGCGACGAGGGCTCTTCCGTGCTCCTCGACTCCGGACCGAAGCAAGGGGCCGCGCGGCCGCGGCGGCGCGTGGTGTGGCCGCTCGGCCTGCTCGTCCTGCTGGCCTGGGGGGGCATCTTCTTCGCCGCAGGCTTCGCCTTCCGGGACTTCATCCGGCCGAGCCTCCAGGCCCTGACCGGCCGCACCCAGCTCGATGACGCCCTCGACTCCGTGCTGCGGGCGCCCGGCCGCTGGATACGCGCGCGGGTGCGTCCCGCGCCGGTAGAGACCCTGCACCTCGACATCCGGTTCCGGCACCTGCGCAAGATCCACGAGAAGCGCGAGGAGGCGCTGGCGCAGGGGCTGCTCGTCACCGCGGACGACGACATGGTGCCCGCCGAGATCCGGCACGGAGACCGCACCCTGCCCGTGAAGCTGCGCCTGAAGGGCGACCTTTCGGACCACCTGGAGGGTGACAAGTGGTCGTTCCGCATCCACGTGCGCCGCGGAGATGCGCTGTTCGGAATGCGGCGCTTCTCGATCCAGGCGCCGTCCACCCGGGGCTTCCAGGCGGAGCCGCTGTTCTTCGAGACCTTGCGCCAGGAGGGCGTGCTCGCCCCCCGCTACGTCTTCGTGGACGTGCGGGTCAACGGCAAGGACATCGGGCTCATGGGTCTCGAGGAGCACTTCAGCAAGGAGCTGCTCGAGTCCCAGAGGCGTCGCGAGGGCGTGATCCTCAAGTTCGACGAGTCGCTCTTCTGGGAGAACGTGCTGGTGAACGGCCAGCACGGGCCCTACGACAACTACCGCCTGGCCCCCATCGTGCCCTTCGGAGGGGGCGGCATCGAGGCGTCTCCCACCCTGTCGGCGGACCTGGCCGCCTCCACGGCGTTGCTACGCGCCTTCGTGGAGGAGAAGGTCACGGCCTCCCAGGCCTTCGACGAGGAGCTCCTGGGACGCTTCCTGGCGGTCTGCGAGCTGTGGAGTTCCCTGCACGCCGTGCGCTGGCACAACCTGCGCTTCTACTTCAATCCGGTGGACCGCGAGCTCGAGCCGATCGGCTTCGACGGGAATCTCCAGGCCCACTACGTCGGCAACGGGTTGCTGGTGCTGGAGGAGCCCATCGGGCGCCTGTTCCTGTCCGATGCGCGCGTGCGCGAGGCCTATGTCAGGAACCTGCGGCGCCTGGCGGGGCAGATGGTGGACGGCTCGCTGCCCGCGCGGTTGCGCGAGCTGGAGGCGCCGCTCTTGCGCGTGCTCCAGGCGGAGTTCCCGTTGCGGGCTCCCGTCGACTTCGGTCCGCTGGTGGCCCGGGCCCGCGAGCTCGATCTCCTGGAGGTCGCCGGGCTCGCCAACTTCCGCACTCCGGCGCCCCGCTCCGAGCGCAGCTGGCCGGCCGTGGTGGTGGCCAGCCTGGTCGAGGACGCAAACGGACCGCTGCTCGAGCTGCGCAACCCGCTGCCCCTGCCGGTGCGCATCGAGACCCTGAGCGTGCGGAGCAACCGGGCCGACGACGGGGCGCTGCCCGGGCTCCCGCTGCGGCTCGAGCCCACGGACGTGGGGGGGCGCCCGGAGCCCGTGACGCTGCGTCTGCCGGGCCAGGCAGCGCGTGCCGCCGATGCGGTGGTGGAAGGCACGGCCGTCGTGGACGGAGCGGCGCGTCCCTACCGCTTCGAAGCCCGCCGCTCCCCGGCGACGGCGTCCGGACCCCTGCTTCCGGCCGTGGACACGGAGACGCTGCTCCGACGCCACGCCTTCCTGGCCCGCGACGAAGACGCCGGCTTCCTGCGCGTGCGCCCCGGCACCTGGTCGGTCGAGGCTCCCCTGCTCCTGCCCGAGGGCCTCGGCCTGCGCATGGCCGCGGGGACGACGCTGCGCTTCGCCCCGGAAGCGAGCCTGGTGGCCCGGGGGCCACTCGATTTCCGCGGGCGACCCGACGCCCCCATCGTCCTCGAGCCCCGGGACGAGTCGGCGGCCGGAGCCTGGCGCGGCGTCCTGGTGCTCGGCGCAGGGCAGGAGTCGCGCTGGTCCCACGTGCAGGTGCGTGGCACCGACGCCTTCCGCCTGGGCGCGTGGAGCCTCACCGGAGCGATCACCTTCTACGAGAGCGACGCGCGTCTCGAGCACTGCCGCTTCACCGGCAACCGCGGCGAGGATTCGCTCAACGTGATCCGCTCCCGGCTGACGCTCCTCGAGCCCGTCTTCCGCGACGCCGCCTCCGACGCCTTCGACGGGGACTTCGTGGAGGGGAGCGTGGTCGGGGGGCTCTTCGAGGACGTGGCAGGGGACGCGGTGGACGTGAGCGGCTCGCAGCTGGAGGTGCGGGGAACCGTCTTCCGGCGCATCCGGGACAAGGCGGTCTCGGTGGGGGAGGGCAGCCGCCTCGTGGCCAGCGGCCTGCTGGTGGAGCAGTCCGGTACGGGGATCGCCAGCAAGGACCGCTCCGAGGCCGTAGTGAGCGACTCCACCCTGCGCGGCATCGAGCACGTGGCCCTCATGGCATACGTCAAGAAGGCCGAATACGGTCCTGCCAGCCTGCAGGCGCACAAGATCACCGTGGAAGGCGCCGCCCACGAGGCCCTGGCCCAGACCGGCAGCCGGATCACCCTGGACGGGCGGAGCGTGCCGGAGACGGAGTTCGACGTGGACCGGCTCTACCGCGAAGGGTACATGAAGAAGTGACCGTCTCCGCCGCCGACCTGCGTTACGAGGTCAAGTTCGTGGCCTCTCCCCTCGGGCTGGCGACCCTCGAGCGCTGGATCCGCGACCATCCGGCGGGCTTCCGCGTGGCCTATCCGGCTCGGCAGGTGAACAGTGCCTACTTCGACGACCACGACCTCTCGGCCTACGCGGAGAACCTCTCGGGCGTCAGCGCACGAACCAAGGTCCGCTTCCGCTGGTATGGCGAGGACGACGGGAGCCCGAGCGGGGTCCTGGAGCTCAAGTGCAAACGCAACCGGCTCGGCTGGAAGCGCAGCCACCCGGTCGCCGCACTCCCGCTGGCCGGTGTGAGCTGGCGGGAGATCCTGCGCAAGCTGAGGGACCAGGTGCATCCGGAGGCGCGCCTGGCCCTGGACGCCCACCCGGTGGTGGTGCTGGTGAACCGCTACTGGAGGCAGTACTGGGTCTCCCAGGACGGCCGGGTGCGCATCACCCTGGACGCGCGCCAGCGCGTCTACGATCAGCGCCGCTCCGCCACCCCCAACCTCGAGCGGCCCGTGAACCTGCCGGACACGCCGGTCCTGGAGATCAAGGGCGCCTTCCAGGACCGGGCGCGGGTGGAGCTGGCGATCCAGGGCGTGCCGCTCCGCGTGAGCCGCCACTCCAAGTACGTGGTGGGCGTGCAGAGGATCCTGGCCGCCTGAGGCGCCCATGTCGGGCTTCGCGGAGACGACTGGAGCATGACGGGAGCCACTGCTCGACGCGCGCGCGCGGGCTTCCTCGGGGTCTTCTGGCTCTACCTGGTGGGCCTGGCCTTGGCGACCACTCCAGCCCACTACGCCGCCCTCGACCTGGCCGGAATCAGCGTGCTCTATGCCCTCCTGGCGGTGTCCCTGGGGCTGGGTGCGCTCTGGCTCGCCTGCTTCGGCTGGCTGGCGGCGCTGCCGGCAGCCCTGGGTCTCGCGGCCGTGTCGGTCTGGCACCTGCGCGAGCAGACCTGGCTGCCCTATTCGCGCCAGGCCTTCGTGTCGAGCGTCGTGGTGACGGCGGTCGTCCTGGTGCCCCTGCTCCGCGCGCTGGCGCCCTCCACCCGCCGGCGCACCCTCCGGGCGAGCCTGGCGGCAGCCGCCGCCCTGGTCATCGCCCTGCTCGGGGCCTACTTCGGCTCCAACCAGCTTCGCTGGCATCTGCTCCTGCACAACAAGCTGATGGGGACGCCCACCTTCCTGGCCCTCGGAAGGCCCGCCGGCGACGTGCGCAGCGCGCTCTGGGACTCCCGATCCGGGAGCGGCATCCTGCCGCCCGCGATCCGGGCACCGGCCCGCAGCGTGCCGGTGCCCGGGGCGTCCCCCGACGTGGTCTTCGTCCTGATCGACACCCTGCGAGCCGACGCGCTGGCCCTGCACGGAGGCGCCCCCGACCTCATGCCGGGGCTGAACCGGCTCGCGGAGCGCTCCCTGGTCTTCGAAGACCTGCGGGCCAACGCGAGCTGGACCAAGTCTTCGGTGGCCTCCTTCTTCACCGGCTTGCTTCCCGAGGAGCACGGAGCCGTCGATCATCCCGACCGCCTGCGAGGCGAATGGACCGCGCTGGCAGAGGTCTTCGCGGACCTGGGCTATCGGACGGCGGCCTTCGTGACCAACTACGGCAACGTCGGGCGCGCCACGGGCTTCGATCAGGGCTTCGAGGAGTTCTACGAGCTCAAGCGGGACGGGGCCGTCTATACCCGGGCCGAAGGCGTGAACGCGGCGGTGAACCAGTGGATCGGCCGCGCCGGCCTGGCTGCGCCGGGCCGCGCGCCATTCTTCCTCTACGTCCACTACCTGGATCCACACCTTCCCTACCTGAGCGGCCCCGGGTGGTCGCCGATCCACGCCCGGGCGCGGGAGGCCTACGATGCCGAGCTTCGCTACGTCGACCGGGCGGTGTCCGAGCTGGTGGATCGCCTGCTCGCGGCCCTTGGCAGCGGGACCTTCGTCTTCGTGACGTCCGATCACGGGGAGGAGTTCGGCGATCACGGGGAGCGGGACCACGGGCACTCGCTGTACCCGGAGCAGCTCCACCTGCCGGCGATCCTGCTGACCCCCGCCGGCCGGCACGAGCGGATCGGGGCCCGGCTCGAGGCGCGGGACTTCTTCGACCTGCTGGCGGAGATCGCGCGAGGCGACAGCCTGGACGTGGTGTCCTGGAGCCGGGCCCGGAGCCGATCGATCCGGTACGCCTCCCAGTACGTGTCGCGCCCGGCGACCGCCCTGCATCGGCCCCAGCTGCGGGACACGGTGATGCGATCCGTGGAGGACCCGGACTGGACCCTGATCTGGTCGGGCTTCGGCGAGACCTGGGAGCTCTACCACGACGGGCGGGATCCCCGGGAGCTGCAGAACGTGGCGCGGGCCCGACGCGAGACGCTCCAGGCTCTGCGCCCGCGCCTGGACGAAGCGGTGCGCTTCTGGACCCGGCCCGTCGCCGCCGAACAGTCCCACGACACCATCGAGATGCTCCGCAAGCTCGGCTACGTGCAGTGACCGTTCAGCCCCGGGAGGGGTCGCCGAGCGGCGCTTCCGGCGCGGCCGGGACGCGGGCCGACGGGCGGCCGGTCAGGAACACCACCAGGAAGTGGGTGGCCAGGATGGGCGCCAGGGCGAAGGCCGTCGCCGAGAGCGTCTGCGAGAACGTGCCCATCAGCTTGGTCAGGACCTGCACCACGACCACGGTGGCGGCCAGGATGCCCGGGGTCGTGGCATTGGGCCCCAGGAAGGAGGCCTGGAACAGCCGCAGCAGGATCCCGTACAGGAGCATGCCACCCACCACCCCCAGCGTGCCGAAGTTCAGATAGAACTCGCCCAGGAAGGTGGGTCCGGTGGAGGACTCGATGTGCGGGCCCGAACCGTAGACGGCGGTGATCCAGCGGCCGATGGTGATCTCGGGCTTGTCGGGCCAGAAGGCGCGGGGAACGAAGGCGAGGAAGAAGAGCCCGAGGGTCCGGCCCTTCTGGAATGGGGAGACGGCGGGCGTGTCCCGGACGATCACGGACTCGATGCCCAGGCCGTCGAGCCGGCTGCCGGTGGCCATGACCCCCTCCAGCACGTAGGACGAGGAGCGGCTGCCGCCCAGGTAGTCCGAGACCGCCTCGAGCGCCGGAGCCGGATTGCGCAGCACGTCCACCACGGTGCGCCGATTGTCGTCGAGGATGACTTCCCGGTAGAACTGCGAGAGCGGGTAGAGCAGCATCAGGACGGCCAGGCCCGCCAGGAGCCAGCGGGCGCGGATGCGGGCGCGCACCAGCATGGCGGTCAGCACCACCGTGGCCAGGAACACGAGGGTCCGGCGCTTGGACCCCGTCAGGAAGCCGAGGGCCGTGGCCAGGGGCAGCGTCGTCACCAGGACGAAGACCGCCAGGCGCGAGCGGTAGCGCAGCGCCGCGATGGTGAGCAGCACGTACCCGTAGTTGATGGACGAGGCCAGGGCTCCGATGAACCCGGTTCCGAGCGCGCCGAGCAGCCCGAGGTACCCCGCGACGACGATCGACCAGCCGAACGGCAGCATGAGCAGGCCGATCAGGACGGTGACCTGGGGCGGCCAGTCGTGCAGCAGGCGCTGGCGCTCGCGGGCCGGCGAGACGCGCAGCGGGAGCGTGGCGTAGCCGGCCAGGAGCGACAGCAGACCCAGCAGCGCGACCCACTGCCCCCGCACCACGTGACGCGGGAACAGGTTGGTGTTGCTGGTGCTGGCCGCGTCGGTGGGTCCTTCCACCAGGAGGTAGTGGGTGAAGACGGGAAGCACGAAGTGGGACAGGAAGACGAGCGCCAGGATCGAGAGCAGCAGGTGCCGCCGCTCGGGCGGGCGGGCCATGTCGAGGCACAACGGGACCAGACACAGCGCCCCGGTCGTGAGCGCGAGGGCCAGCATCGGCACGTGGTCGCCGCGAACGCCCAGGGCGACCCCGAAGGCGAAGATCGTGACGGCCAGGGGCGGCAGGATCCCGAGCAGGATGGAGGCCAGACGCGGGTTGCCGCGACCGCTGGCCAGCGCGGCGGCCTGGGCCGGGGTCGTTGCGCTCACGGTCGCTCCAAGTCCTCGCCAGCCGCACCGGCCAGAGCGAAGGTTGCGTTGGAGACCGCCTCGATCTCCTCCAGCGTGAAGGGGGAGGGACGCCCGGCCCGCACCGCCGCCACCACCTCCGCCACGGCCGTGGAGTGGCCCTTGTCCTGGCTGAGGCCCCGCGCCGGGGCGCCGCGGCCACCCAGGATGCGGGTGTGCCGGAAGTTGTCGCACAGGGCGGTCATGCCGTCGCCGGACACCTCGAAGCGCTCCTTGGGGAGTTCCCCGCTCGCCCGGGCCAGGTACTCGACGGTGGCCACGGAGCCGTCCGCAAAGTGGAGCCAGGCCACCAGGGAGTCGTCCAGCTCCGGGTCGCGTCCCAGCGCATGGCTCGCCACGCGGGTCGGCGGCGCCCCCACCAGGAAGCTGCAGAGATCCACGAAGTGGCACACCTCGCCCACGATGCGGCCGCCGCCCACGGCGGGGTCCGTGATCCACGTCCCGCGCGGCGTCGGCCCGGCGGCCACGCCGTAGCGGATGGCCAGGGGCCCGCTGCGCCGCGCGAAGGCCTCCCGCACGGCCCGCGCGTGGCGCGAGAAGCGCCGGTTGTAGCCCACCGTCAGGAAGCCCCCGGTCTCGCGCGCCGCCGCCACCACGCGCCTCACCGCGTCGGGCGCGAGGCCCACGGGCTTCTCCAGCCAGACCGCCTTTCCCGCCCGCAGCGCCTGCTCCGCCAGCGCCGCGTGGCTGTCGTGGCGGGTGGCCACGAAGACCAGGTCCACACGCGGGTCTGCCAGCACGGCGTCCGGGTCCGTCCCACAGCTCTCGAAACCGAAGCGCTCCGCAGTGCGCCGGGCCGACGCGCCGGTGGCGGTGACGAGGACGCGGCGCGCCACCTTCTCCACGCCGGAGAGGGCGGGCAGCAGCACCGCCTTCGCGTAGTTCCCGGCGCCCAGGAAGGCCACCCCGAGCTGATCGCTCGGCGCGCGCTCGGCGCGGGCGGCGGAGCCCGCGGTGGCGAGGGTGCGGGCCCCGGACGGCTCCTCGGCGTAGCGGAACAGCACGGCCAGGGCCCGGCTCTCCCCCCGGGCCAGATCCCCGTAGGCGCGTTCGGCGGCTTCGAAGGGCAGCGTCTGCACGGCGAGGCGGCCCGGATCCACCGACCCGGAGGCCACCAGGCCCAGGAAGGCCTCCAGGTTGCGGTTCTCCGTCCAGCGGACGTAGGGGAGGGGGTAGTCGAGTCCCAGCTCCTCGTAACGCCGGTCGTAGCGGCCCGGGCCGTAGGACCGGCTCATGCGGAGCTCGAGCTCCTTCTCGTAGAAGGTGCGCCGATCGAGCTCCAGGGCCGTGGCACCCACCACCACCACGCGCCCCTTGAGGCGGCACAGCTCCGCCGCCTGCTGGATGGGCGCCGACGTCTCCGCGGCGGCGGTGACGAGGGCCAGGTCGGCCCCGTGGCCGTCGCTGGCCCGGTCCCGCCAGCCCTGGAGGTCGTCGCCGGGGGTGGCGCCCCACTCGGCCCCCTGGTCGAGGGCCTGTTTCACCCGGGCCGGGTCCAGATCGATGGCCAGCACCCGGCAGCCGTTGGCCCGCAGCAGCTGGACCGCCAGCTGCCCGATCAGCCCGAGCCCGATCACCGCGGCCAGCTCGCCGAGCGCCGGCCCCGCGATGCGCAGACCCTGGAGGGCGATGGCGCCCAGGGTCGCGAAGGCCGCCTTCTCCAGGGGCACCTCGTCGGGCACCGCCACCACCAGGTTCTCGGGCACCGCCACCAGCTCGGCGTGGTTCGCGTAGCCCGCGCCGGCGCAGGCCACACGGTCCCCGGGGCGGAAGCGCGCGACGCCCTCGCCCACGGCCTCCACCACGCCGGCGCACGAGTAGCCCAGGGGCTGCGGGGCCTCGAGGCGATTCATCACCGTGCGCAGGGTCGGCAGCGGCCCCTCCTGGCGCAGCTTGCGGGTCACCTGCCGCACCAGGTCGGGCCGGCTGCGAGCCTTGCCCAGCATGGACTTGCGCGCGAAGTCCAGGGCCATCTTCTCGGTGCCCGGGGAGACCACCGAGAAGACGTTGCGCACCCGCACCTCGCCCGCCCCCACCGCCGGGGCCGGCACCTCCAGCAGCTCCAGGGCGCCGCTGCGAGGGTTCTGGACCACCTGCTTCACGACGTCTCCCGCTCGATGCGTCCGACCCAGCCCGGATGGGCCAGGAAGACCCGCTCGGTCCGGACCTCGTCGAGCCCCATCTCGCGCGGGGCGAAGGAAGCGGAGACCTCGCAGACGGCCACGTCCGCGGCCTCGCGAACCGCCGTGATGCGCGGTCCGGAGTCGCGCATGGGCTCCCAGATCTTCGGGATCCGGCTCTCGTCGAAGCCCATCAGCCGCACCGCCACCAGGTCGAGGGCCACGGGATCGGTGGCGGCGAGCACCACGCCCAGGGGCACGTCGCGCGGCGCGAGCGGCCCCGCCCCCTCACCGGCCACGATCCCGTCCAGCACCGTGAGCACGCTGCGCACGGGCCGGGGCGCATCCAGGTGCAGCCCGTTGCGGTCGCTGTAATAGAGGCAACGATTGAGGTCGCAGCACATGCGCCAGGTGGTGCGGTTGCCGTGCCAGTTTCCGCTGCGGATGAAGTCCTGGCCGCGGGCGGCACTCTCCAGGCGGCGGGCGGCGCGGAAGACGCGCAGCAGGCGGCCTCGGGCCAGCAGCGGCCGGGCCAGCTCGGTCGCCCGGCTCCTCCAACGGTCGATGCGGCGGTCCTGCGGGAACTCGTCGCCTCCGTCGCGGGCGGCCCCCAGGCTGTGGTGCGGGAGCCAGTTCTTGTCCCCATTGATGCCCACCAGGTTCTTCAGGGCGAGGGTGACGCCGGTCTTCTTGTGGGTCTTGAGCTTGGGTAGGTTCACCACCAGGTCCGCGGACAGCACCGTCTCCGACAGCAGGTAGGCGTGGCGGCCGTCCCGGTGGTGCTCGGTGGTGGGGCCCGGATCGTAGTCGGCGCCCCGGAAGCGCCGCGGGTCGAGGCCCGAGCCGGTGAAGAAGCTGCGCTCCCCCAGGTCCACCGCCCGGTAGCCGGCCGGGTCGCCCGGCAGGGCCCGGCGCTCGGCCACGATGCCGTCGCGGAACACCACCGCTTCGCGACGCAGGTCGATCAGCTCCAGACCGCGGCCCAGGGTCTCCTCGTAGAAGGCCACCAGGACGTCGAGCCCGGCGAGGTCCCGGATGCGCTCGAAGTCACAGTCCTGCTGGGGGGCCTCGGCCACCGCCACGGAGCCCTCGGTGCCCACCGCCAGGAAGGCATAGTCGGCCACGGCGCGCAGGATCGAGCCGTGGGTGATCACGCTATCGACGCTGGCTCCCTCCAGCGGATTCCAGTGCCGGATGAAGTTCGGCTTGAGCACCACCCGCGCGCCCCGGCCCACCAGGGCGCCGAGCGGGTTCCAGGCGGCGCCGCCGAAGCGTTCGCGGTCCAGGCCCAGGCCGAACAGGGCCGCCCGCACCCCCGCGTAGGCCGGGTTGAAGGGGCCGTCCTCGGCGGTGTCGCCCAGGACGCCCACCAGCTCCGGATAGATCTTCCCCGGTCCCCAGGGCGGCTGCAGCCCGGCGTAGCTGCGCTCCGTGCGAGCCAGACCGACGCGGATCACCGTTCCAGCCTCGCCACGCGGGACTTGACCGCCCGGAACTTCCCGTTGGGCTCGCGAGGGATCGTCTCCACCGGATGGATCTCCACCCCGATGGCCTCGCCGAGCCGCGAGCGGATCTCCTTGACCAGCGTCCGCTGCGAGGCCTCTCCCCAGGAGGATCTCGGCACGACGAGGACTTCGATGGAGTCCCGGTCCTCCTGGAGGATCTGCGCCTCGGCCACGTCGTGCTGCTCCTTGAAGACGTGATCGAGCCGCCCGACCAGCCGGCCGTCGGGAGTCATCACGTAGTCCTCGATGCGCCCGTCCACGTCCAGGAAGACGTCGCCGGGGCGACCGCAGGGGCAGGGTCTCTTGAGGCGCGTCCCCACGTCACCCACCCGGTAGCGCAGGAAGGGGGTCGCGTCGGTCGCGAGGCCCGTCACCAGCAGCGGCCCCCGCACCCAGTCGGCCGTCTCCTCCTGGCCTTCCACCTCGACGATGCCGAACTCCATGTCCACGTGCAGGTGGTTCTCGGGACAGCCCGTCATGGAGACGCAGAACTCGCTGGTTCCGTAGCGGTCGCGCACCGGGGCGCCGAAGGCCTGCTCGATGGTCTGGCGCTGGAAGGCGAGCAGCGACTCGGAGGAGGTGAAGACCGCCGCGAGCCGGCCCGGGGCCAGGGGCCTTCCCATTTCGAGCATGGCGCGGCCCACCAGGTGGAGCGATGAGGGGTAGCCCTGGGCGTAGCGGGCCGGGAGGGCGTGGATCGCGTCCACGTAGTGACGCAGGTTGTCCGGCGTCATGTGGTAGAGGGAGAAGAGCGTCTGCCCCCCCCACCGATTGCGGCGCCAGAAGGGCGGGGAGGTGCTGGCGAAGGGCACGATGATCTGTCCGCCGAAGGAGAGATGGGGGTCGCGCAGCGCGACCCCGCAAGCACGGCGCAGGCGCCAGACCGTCGCGTACTCCTCTGCCAGGGTCTCCGGCGTGTACCACAGCCGCAGGGCCGTCCCCGTGGTTCCGCTGGTCTTGCCCTGGCGCAGGCGGCGGGGCGGCACGTCCTCGGCCACGAAGCGCTCGGGCGCGGCGGCGTACTCCTCCTTCGCCAGCACGGGAAGCTGGGCCAGGGTCTTCTCGATGCCGGTGTGCGGGTCCCGGGCCTCCCCCGGAGGCGGGACGTCCAGCCCGCGGTAGTGGGGGACGAAGCGGCGTGCCCGCTCCAGGAGCCTTCGCAGGCGGTCCCACTGCAGCGCGTGCAGGCGCTCCGGCGTGGAGCGGCCCGTCTCCTCCCACTCGGCCAGCACGCGCCGGAAGTGGGGTGTGAAGCGCGTGCGGGCGCGCTGGAATCCGGCCCAGCTGCAGGCCAGGTCCTGCATCGGCACCGGAAGGGCCTCGTAGAGCCGGCTCACGGCGCGGCCTCGACGGTCCGCTCGAGGAAGCGCGCCATGGCCCGCGCCAGGTCGTCGCGACGGAACTCGCGCTCCACCCACTCGCGCCCCGCGCGCGCGCGGGCCGCGGCCTCCGCCGGGTGCGTGCGCACGTGGCGGATCGCCCGGGCGAGCGCGTCCGGGTCCTCCGGGTCGATCACGAAGGCGGCCTTGCTCTCGGCCACCAGACGCCGGATCTCGCCCCGGGCCGCCAGCACCACCGGCCGCTCCAGGGCCAGGAACTCGAAGATCTTGGACGGGATCACGGTCTCGAAGACGGCCAGGTCGCGCAGCATGACCAGCAGGAGGTCCAGGGAGGCCAGCCAGGCGGGGATCTCCTCCCGGGGCCGCAGGCCGAGGAAGCGCACGTTCTGGAGCCCGCGTCGCTGCGCCTCGGCTTCCAGGCGGGCGCGGTCTGCGCCGTCGCCGATCAGGAGCAGACGCACCGCGGGGTCCTGGCGCAGGCGTTCGGCCGCGTCGAGCAACGCGCCGAGACCGTGGGCGAGGCCCAAGGTGCCCACGTACGCCACCCGGAAGCCGTCCTCCAAGCCGTGACGCCGCAGCAGCTCGCGGTCGGGCGGGCGGGGTCGGAAGCGCTCGGTGTCGATGCCGTTGTACACGAGGGTGATCCGCTCGCGCGGGATCCCGCGGCGCGCGATGTGATCCGCGAAGGAATCCGTCACGACGACGATCCCGGCGGTGCTCCGATACAGGCGCGTCTCCATCCATTCCAGCAGCCGGATGGCCAGGCGGCTGCGGAGCTGCCCGAGCTGGACGATCGAATCGGGCCAGAGGTCGCGGACCTCCAGCACGAAGGGCCTGCCCTTGAGCCGCGCCACCAGCGCTCCGGCCACGCCGCAGAAGAACTGCGGGCTCGTGGCGACCACCACGTCCGGGCGCCCGGCCCGCCGCGAGGCCAGGACCGCCGTCAGCGCGAACAGCAGGTAGTTCAGGGTGCGGCGCAGGAAGCCCTCGTTGGCGGTCAGGTACATCCAGGTGCGGATCACGCGGATGCCGTCGACCCACTCCTCCTGGATCCAGCGGTTCTGGTAGCCCGGGAAGAGCTCGCCACGCGGGTGGTTCGGCACCCCGGTGACGACCGTGACCTCGTGGCCGTCCGCGACCCAGCGCCGGGCGTGCTCGTGGGTGCGGTTGGCGGGGGCATTCACCTCCGGCGGGAAATAGTGGCTGAGCAGCAGGACGCGCACGACCGAGCGCATTCACTCCGGTACGTATTCGGGGAGCCGCGGCACCACCAGGCCCGCGAGCTCCAGGAACGAGGCTTCGGCGCCGGCCTCGTCGTCGCGGAGGATCGGCGTGGTGAAGCGTACGAGCGAGCCGTCGGTGCGGCCCCGGCGCGCCCGATCCAAGAACAGGTCCACGATCTTGAGCCAGTCGTCGGCGATCACGCGCCCGCGCGACTGATACCAGTAGTACACCAGCTGGCGGAGATCGCCGCGGGCGATGACGAGCCGGTTCACGAACGCCGGGCCCTGCGGCAGCCCGGGCAGGTCGAGGGGCACCTTGCTCGCGCCGATGATGTCCCAGCCGGAGCCCGGCAGGCAGTGCTTGGGCGGGTGGATCGAGTTCTCGGCGGAGCCGCCCCCCTCCCGGCGCACCTGCGTGGCGTGGTATCCCACGTACACGCCCACCCGGGTTCGCGGCTCGTCCTTCTCGTAGTCGCAGATCAGGTAGTCCGTGGCGCCCAGGTTGCGCTCCACGGCGGGATCCAACCGCTCGCGCTCGGCGCAGCGCCAGGGGCCGAGCTCGAGCGGGACGCCGGCAAAGGAGGCGCGCGCGGGGACCACCTCCTCGGTGGCCAGGAAGTGGTAGGTGTAGAAGTTGAGCGCCAGGAAGACGAGCGCGACGCTGGCCTTGGTCATGTCCGGGCCTCCCCCATGCGCGCGGGGCTCCGCCGGCGCGGCCACAGCCTCGCCAGCAGCCAGGCCTCCGCCAGCAGCAGCAGGAAGGCCGCCCCGAAGGTGAACAGCCCCTGGAACTCGTGGATCCAGCCCTCGGCCGCCGGCTGGCCATAGTGGTAGGTGAGGATACCGGTCAGGGCCACGCGGAAGGCGTTGACCAGGATGGCGATGGGGATCGCGGAGAGGACGATCACGAGCCGCTCGGAGATGGTCTTGCGAAAGAAGTAGGCAAAGACCACCCCGAGCGTGATCAGCGCCATGAGCGAGCGCAGGCCGCTACAGGCCTCGGCCACGAAGAGCTGCGAGTGCGGCAGGTGGATGATGTTGCCCTCGCGCAGCGCCGGGACCCCGAGATAGTAGAGCGCCTGCACCGCCCAGTCCGCCGCCTGCAGCTGGAGTGGAAACGCCACCACGTTGACCAGGGACTGGGGCAGCGGGACCATCATGAACAGGAACAGCAGCGGGAAGGCGAGCACCGCAAAGACGCGCCGGCCGAGCACCAGCCACACCAGTCCGATCACCGTCAGCACGAAGGAGACGCGCATGTTCATGAGCTCGACGCCGAGCCGACCCACGGCCAGCGTCGCGCTGCCGAGCGCGAGCGGGAGGACGCCCCACCAGGACGGCTCGATCGGCGCCCGGCGCAGTGCCGCGCGCCGCTCCCAGGCGAAGTAGAGCGCCAGCGGGACGATCAGGAAGCCGTGGGAGTAGTCCTCGACGTGGTACCAGTGCAGCCCCATGTACCACAGCACCGGAGCGTAGACCCCGAGGGTGAGCGCCAGCAGGGCGAGCAGGAACCAGGGCGCGGCGCGTTGCGCCGCGCTGGTCCGGGCGAGCTCGCTCGTCACCGGGCTGGCGTCGGTGGCCAAGGGCCGCGCGATCTCCCGCCTCCTAGAAGAGGGCGTAGATGAAGGGCGCGACCGCCGAGCCTTCCGTGAGCACGATCAGCACGGAGAGCAGGAGCATCGTGACCATGATCGGGCCGAGCCACCACTTCTTGCGCACCCGCATGAAGGCCCAGAGCTCCCGAAAGATGGAGAGCCGCTCGAATCGACCACCGCTCGCGCGCGCCATGGAATCTCCTCTCGAAACGGCCCGGCAACCGGGCCTCAGTCCAGCTCGTAGATGGTGCGCCAGTCCACGTCCTCGCGCAGCTCGGGCTGCTCGCGCTTCTCCAGCAGGTGGCTGCCGAGCACGAGGACGTCCATGTCCGTCCGCATGAAGCAGAGGTACGCGTCCTCGGGAGAGCAGACGATCGGCTCGCCCCGGACGTTGAAGGACGTGTTGATCAGCACCGGGCAGCCCGTCTGCCGCTCGAACTCCGCGAGCAGGGCGTGGAACTCCGGCGCCGCCTCCCGGGTCACGGTC
The DNA here is from genome assembly GCA_041611735.1 of Myxococcota bacterium. GTDB lineage: Bacteria > Myxococcota_A > UBA9160 > UBA9160 > PR03 > JBFIML01. The sequence continues at coordinate 118,469 of JBFIML010000005.1, forward strand.
TGCAGCCGGGCGGAGCCGTCCACGTGGGTGACGGCGGGGATGTCGCGGCCCTCCCGCACCGGACAGACCAGCAGCATGTACGGGCTCTCCCGGTCGATGTCGAACCACTCGGCGGCTCGCTCCGCCAGGATCGCGGGCGCGAACGGCCGGAAGCTCTCCCGGAACTTGATCTTCAGGTTGACCCGCTGCCAGTTCTCCTTGCGGCGCGGGTCCGCCAGGATGCTGCGGCTGCCGAGGGAGCGCGGTCCCCATTCCAGGCGCCCCTGGAACCAGCCCACCACGGCCTGGTCTTCGTGGATGCGCCGCGCCACCTCCCGGGTCAGCTCCTCGCGGGGCAGCGTGCGATAGGGCACGCCCTTGGCGTCGAGGAAGCGCTGGATCTTGTCGTCGGAGTAGGCAGGTCCCCAGTAGGGATGCTCCATGCGCCACACGCGCGGCTTGCCGAGCACGGTGTTGTGCACGAAGAGTGCGGCGCCGAGGGCGCTGCCCGCGTCGCCCGCCGCCGGTTGCACCCAGAGGTTGCGGAAGGGCCCCTCGCGGACGATGCGGCCGTTGGCCACGCAGTTGAGCGCCACGCCGCCGGCCATGCACAGGTTCTCGAGGCCCGTGTGCGCGTGGAGATCGCGCACCAGCCGCAGCATGATCTCCTCGGTCACCTTCTGGATGCTGGCTGCGCAGTCCCAGTGGAACTGCTCGAGCTTGCTCTCCGGCTCCCGGCGCGGCTGGCGGAACAGCTCCTCGAAGCGCCGGTTGGTCATGGTGAGACCGTAGTCGTACGCGAAGTACTTCATGTTGAGCTTGAAGGATCCGTCGTCGCGCAGGTCCACCAGCTCCTTCAGGATGAGGTCGGTGTACTTCGGCTCGCCGTAGGGCGCCGCGCCCATGACCTTGTACTCGGCGCTGTTCACCTTGAAGCCCAGGTAGTAGGTGAAGGCGCTGTAGAGGAGCCCCAGGGAGTGGGGGAAGCGGATCTCCCGGGCCAGCTCGATCTTCCCTTCGCGCCCGATGCCCTGGGTGGCGGTGGCCCACTCCCCCACGCCGTCCACGGTGAGGATGGCCGCCTCCTCGAAGGGGGAGGGCAGGAAGGCGGCCGCCGCGTGGGACTGGTGGTGCTCCGCGAACAGCACCTCGCCCTGGTAGCCGAGCTCCTTGCGGATCATGTTCGGGACCCAGAGCTTCTCCTTGAGCCAGACCGGAAGCGCCTTGGAGAAGGACGGCAGCGAGCGTGGAAAGGTGGCCAGGTAGGTGATCAGGATGCGCTCGAACTTGATGAAGGGCTTGTCGTAGAACGCCACGTAATCGAGATCGGCGGGCGTGAGCCCCGCCTCGCGCAGGCACCAGGCCACGGCCTGGCGCGGAAGGTCCGGGTCGTGCTTCTTGCGGGTGAAGCGCTCCTCGTGGGCGGCGGCCACCAGGCGGCCTTCCTGGAGCAGGGCGGCGGCGGCGTCGTGGTAGAAGCAGGAGATCCCGAGGATGTTCATGCGTCGCAGGCTCCGGGAGGATGGGTCAGAAGGGCTGCTTCAGGTTGTCGAGCTCGGGCGGCCGCGCGTCGCTGTCGCGCCAGGCGGAGTCCGGCTGGCCCAGCCGGTGCTTGTCCAGGAAGTCGCGACCCGCCAGCTGGGTGACGACCGCCACCGGACCGAACACGAAGGCGTACACGAAGCCGAGCACCACCAGGGTCTGCACCTCGCCGAAGCGCGCCGCCAGGGCCAGCCAGCCCTGCCAGAGCCGTCGCCGGAGCGTCCGCAAGCCGCTCACGCCGCCACCCCCAGGTCCCGGGCCAGGACCGCCACGATGCGGCGGGCGGCCTCGCCGTCCCAGTCCGCCGGGACGCGTCCGCCCTTGCCGCCGCCGTCCAGGATCTTGCGCACCTCGACCCGGATCGTAACCGGGTCGGAGCCCACCAGCGTGTTCGTGCCGTGGGTCACCGTGACGGGCCGCTCGGTGTTGTCGCGCAGGGTGAGGCAGGGGACGCCGAGCACCGTCGTCTCCTCCTGGATCCCCCCCGAGTCGGTGAGGACGAGGCGGGCCTCCGACATGGCGCGCAGGAAGTCCAGGTAGCCCAGGGGCTCCACCAGCCGCAGCTTCGGCGCGTGGCCGCCCAGCAGGCGCTCGATGGAGGCCCGGGTTCGCGGGTGGATCGGGAAGAGCACCGGGATCTCCTGGTGTACCCCCTCCAGCACCTGGAAGAGCCGGTGCAGCCGCTGGGGGTCGTCCACGTTGCTGGGCCGGTGCAGGGTCAGCACCGCGTAGCTCTTCGGCTCGAGCCCCAGGCGCTCCAGGGTATCCAGTCGCCGGGCCTGCTCCAAGTGGGCCCGCAGCGTGTCGATCATGACGTTGCCCACCCGGTGGATGCGGTGGCGTTCGACCCCCTCCCGGAGCAGGTTCTCCTCCCCGGCGGGCTCGGTGACGAAGAGCCACTCGGAGATGGCATCGGTCAGCCGGCGGTTCACCTCCTCGGGCATGGAGGGGTCGAAGGAGCGCAGCCCGGCCTCCACATGGGCCACGGGGATGCCGAGCTTCACCGCCGCCAGGGCGGCCGCCAGGGTGGAATTCACGTCACCCACCACCACCACCGCCCGGGGCTGCCGTTCCAGCAGGACGAGCTCGATCCGGCTCAGCACCTCGGCGGTCTGGCGGGCGTGGCTGCCGGATCCCACGTCCAGGTTCACCTCGGGCTCCGGGATCCCCAGCTCCTCGAAGAAGCGCCTCGACATGGCGTCGTCGTAGTGCTGGCCGGTGTGGACGAGGCACGGCTCGAAGCCCGGCCGGGCCCGCAGCTCCCGCAGCAAGGGCGCGATCTTCATGAAGTTCGGGCGTGCCCCGGCTACCAGCAGGAGACGCGCGGGTGCCTGGGCCTCCAGGGTCATCGGCTCTCCTTCGGGACGACGGCGCCCGCGGCTGCGAGAAATGTGCCAGCCCCCGGCCCGGCACCCCGGGGCTCTCGGGCATCGCCCCGGGAACCCCTCAGGATGCCTCCCCGGGGCATTTCTGCCACCCTCCCGCCCCTTGGAACCACTTTACCGGTCGAGGAAAAATGATTCTCAGCAGGAAAGGGTCTTCCCAAGCGGAGAATAATCTTACACACTATGGGGTCCCGCGCCGGCTGGTCCGGCCCGGGGCGGGTGGCGCGGGCAAGGCTGCCGGCCCGGCTCGGATCCGGGCTGGCACGGGGCTGGCAGCCCCGCCGTGAGCACCCCCTGGCCCCAAAACTCGTTTCGAGGGGAGGAGGCGGTCATGGCCGAGCCGTACCGCGTGCTCGTGATCGACGACGACCCCGGGCTTCGGGACTACCTGGGCGCACTCGCTGCACGTCAGGGCTACGTGGTGCTCAGCGTGCCCACCGGCGAGGAGGCCCTGGAGAAGCTCGACGACGCCCGGCCCGACCTCGTGACCCTGGATCTCGTGCTACCCGGCATGGATGGGCTCGAGACCCTGCGTCACATCAAGAAGCGCATTCCCGACGTGCCGGTGGTGATGCTCTCCGGGCACGGGCAAGCCCGCAACATCGTCGAGGCCATGAAGCTCGGCGCCACCGACTTCCTCCGCAAGCCCTTCGAAGTGGAGGAGCTCGAGGTCTCGTTCCAGAAGGCGCTCGAGAAGCGGGCCCTGCGCGAGGAAGTGGAGGAGCTACGCGGGCGCGTGCGTTCGGAGGCCGAGCTCCTGCTCCTGTGCGGCGACGACACCAAGATGCGCGAGGTACGGGAGATCATCGAGCAGGTCGCCGCCACCGACATCACCGTGCTGGTGCGGGGCGAGAGCGGCACTGGCAAGGAGGTGGTGGCGCGGGCCCTGCATCGCCTCTCGGACCGGCGCGAACGCCCCTTCGTCAAGGTCAACTGCGCGGCGTTGCCCTCCGAGCTGCTGGAGAGCGAGCTGTTCGGCTTCGAGCGCGGCGCCTTCACGGGCGCCCAGCGCCGGAAGCTCGGCAAGTTCGAGTACGCCAACACGGGGACCATCTTCCTGGACGAGATCAGCGAGATGCACCCGGGCCTGCAGGCCAAGCTGCTTCAGGTGCTGCAGGACGGCGAGTTCTCGCGGCTCGGCGGCGAGAGCGACGTGCGCGTGGACACCCGAATCCTCGCCGCCACCAACCGCGATCTGGAGAAGGCGGTGGCCGACGGCAGCTTCCGCGAAGACCTCCTCTTCCGCCTGAACGTGGTCACGGTCCTGCTGCCTCCGTTGCGGGATCGGCGCGACGCCATCCCGTTGCTGATCGAGCACTTCCTGGCCAAGTACAACCAGCAGTACGGGAAGAACTTGAAGAGCCTCTCGCTGGACACGTTCGATGTGTTCATGCAATACCGCTGGCCGGGAAACGTGCGGGAGCTCGAGAACCTGGTGAAGCGCATCGTGGTGCTGGGCAACGAGCAGACCGTGGTGGACGAGATCTCCAAGAAATTGCGTGAGGAGCCCAGCGGCGGCGACGAGCCGGCCCTGGATCTCGGCGCCCTCGGCGTCGATCTGGCCAATGGCAAGGCGGTGGACCTGAAGGCGATCGCCAAGCGAGCCGCCCAGATCGCGGAGAAGCGCGTCATCGAGCGCGTGCTGGAGCAGACGCGTTGGAATCGCAAGGAGGCCGCCGAGCGCTTACAGATCAGCTACAAGGCGCTCCTGTACAAGATGAAGGACAACGGCCTGAGTGAAGCGCGCTGAGCCGCAAGCGGGGGAAGAGAGGTGAAGGGAGTCCGACACGAGGCGCTGCTCGCGATCGCGGTCCTCGCCGGGGTGGCCTGTGCCTCCCGGGCGCTGCCGCCGCCGCCCGACCCGAACCCCCTGGACCGCGAGGCGTACGTGATCGAGCCTTCGGACGTTCTCAGCATCCGTGTCTGGAAGAATGCCGAGCTCTCCCTGGACCAGGTGCCGGTGCGGCCCGACGGGAAGATCTCGGTCCCCCTGGTGGACGACGTGCAGGCCGCCGGCCTCACCACCGAGGAGCTCAAGCAGGTCCTGACCCGCGCCCTGAGCGAGTACGTGGCGTCTCCGGACGTGACCGTGGTCGTGCTTCGCATGGACAGCAAGCGGGTTTTCGTGATGGGCGAAGTGACGCGGCCCAGCACGGTCCCCCTGACCCAGGACCTGCGGGTGCTCGACGCCATCGCCATCGCCGGCGGGTTCAACGCCTTCGCGAACAAGCGCAAGGTGAAGGTGTTGCGGCGCACCCAGGATGGCAGTGTGGTCGAGTACCGCTTTGACTACGACGCCTTCGTGCGGGGGGATGCGCAGGGATCCAATCTGGTGCTGCATCCGGGTGACACGATCGTGGTGCCGGACTGAGACGGGAGTTCGCGGTGGCGATGCGCATGCTCGCGCTGATTCTCGCCCTGGGCCTGCTCGGAGCCCCGGCGGCCGCGGAGGAGCTCCTGGTGGGCCTCACCAGCCAGACCGGCTGGAACGACAACGTCTTCTTCAGCACCGAGGACGTGGAATCGGGCGTTCCCTACCGCCTCTCCCCCTGGATCGATCTCGATCGACGCCAGGGCGACCTGACCTACAACCTGAACCTGCGCCTGAGCTACGAGGACTTCGTCGACGTCTCGGACGCCGACACGATCGACACGCTGGCCCGCCTGCGGGGGGGATACCGCTTCTCCGACACCACCCGCCTGAGCTTCCGGGAGGAGTTTGCGCGCACCCAGAGCCTGTCGCGTCGGCTGGAAGGCCTCGACCCGGGAAGCGAAGACGACCTCGCCCCGGACATCGAGCTGGAGCGGCAGCGGCTGCTGCGCAACTCCGTCTTCCTGGGCCTGGAGCACTCGCTGTCCCGACGTTGGCAGGTGAACGCGAACTTCGCCGACACGCTGTTCGACCCGCAGGACGATGACCTCGTGGACAGCAACTCGGCGTCCGCCACCACCAACCTCTCCTATCTCCTCTCGCCGCGCACCCGGGTGGGCCTCGGCTTCGGGGCCACGCGCCAGGACTTCAGCGACACGCCGGTGCGGGACGGGGGCACCACCAACTTCTATCGTCTGTTCGCGAGCTGGAGCCACCTGTTCACCCCGACGCTCTCGGTGGCCCTGCAGGCGGGGCCCACCTGGATCGACTCGGATGTCGGCGGGACGAGGGGGTCCGAGAGCCGCCTGACGTACTTCGGGAACGCCAGCCTCAGCAAGAGCTGGGAGACGCTGGACGGCGCCCTGAGCTACAATCGGACCGAGAGCACGTCCTCGGGTGTCTCTGGCGGCAGCGTCCTCGACTCGGTCACCGGGAGCCTGTCCTGGGCGCCCTCGCACCGCTGGACCTACACGCTGATCGGCTCGTGGGCCCGGCGCACGGCCGCCACCGAGCAGCTGGGGATCTTCTTCACCAGCCCCACGGAAATCACGCTGCGGGAGATCACCACCGATGACGCCGTGGACACCACCCGCATCGAAGTCAAGGTGCAACGCAGCCTCAGCAAGCGGCTGAGCGTCTTCGGGCTGGCGACCTGGCTGCACCAGGAGCGGAACTTCTCCTCCGCGGCGCGCGACCTGAACAGCGAGCAGGAGCAGATCGCGGTCCTGTTCGGGATCATCTGGAAGACCGAACCGAGGCACCTTTGAGAGGCAAGGCGGAGCCATGGACGTACAAGCCGGCCTGCAACTGAAGGACCTGGTGGCGATGCTGCGCCGACGCCTCGGGGTGATCCTGGCCGTCGCCGGGGCGGTGTTCCTGGCCGCGGTGCTGGTGGCGGCGTTCCTGCCCAACCAGTACGAGTCGTATGCGACGCTGCTGGTGGAGCCCCAGGCCATTTCCCAGAAGCTGGTGGAGGCGGGCCTCGAGGGCAGCGACCTGAACAGCCGCCTGCACCTGATGACCATGCAGATCCTGAGCCGGCCCCGGCTCTCGCGCGTCATCGACGAGCTCGGTCTGTACGCAGCCGAGTCGAAGGAGAGGACCCGCGAAGAGGTGATCGGCCTGATGCGGGGGCGCATCCGCGTGGAGCCCGTGCTCCCGGAGCTCGAGCAGGGCACCCTGCGGCGCAGCCGCGACGTCGCGATCAACACCTTCCGCCTCCACTTCCGCGACGACTCCAGCCGGACGGCCGCCGAGGTCACCAACCGTCTCGCCAACGACTTCATCGAGGAGCACATCCGGGAGCGCGTCCAGATCTCGGGCGACACGGCGGAGTTCATCGACAGTGAGCGCACGCGCCTGGCCCAGCGCATCCGCGAGCTCGAAGCGCAGATCGCCCAGGTCAAGGGGGAGAACGCGGGCCGGCTGCCCGAGGACATGGTCGCCAACCAGCGCATCCTGGAGCGCGCTCTCGGCGACTTGCGGGCGGTGGAGCGCGAACTCGCCCAGGCCCGCAGCGACGAGGCCTTCTACGGCCAGCAGGTTCTCAACTCCGCCAGCGGCGCGGGCCCCGAGGACGTGGTGAGCCCTGCCCGGCGTATGCGTCTACTGGAGCTGCAGCTCGCCGAGCAGCGCTCGCGCGGCTTCACCGACAAGCACCCGGACGTGATCGCGGTCCGGCAGGAGATCGCCGTCCTGCGCCAGCAGGTCGGGGAGCCGGGCGACGGCGAGGAGCCGTCGTCGCTGGTGCAGCAGAATGCCCAGGCGGAGCAGAACCGGGCGGCCCTGCGGGCGCAGGCCGCCCTGGCGGAGATGGAGCGGCTCCGGGTCCAGATCGACGAGGCCCAGGCCAAGCTCGCCGCCACCCCGCGCGTGGCGGAGCAGCTCGACGGCCTCCAGCGCGAGTACGAGCACCTGTTCCGGAGCTACCAGCAGTTCAGCAGCAAGCGGCTCGACGCGGCGGTGGCGGCCAACATGGAGCGGCGTCAGAAGGGCGAGCAGGTCCGCGTGCTCGAGGCGGCCTTCCCGGCCCCGGTTCCCTCCTCGCCGAACCGGCCGCTGATCCTCGTGCTCGGGGCCATGCTCGGCCTCGCGCTGGGCGGCGGTGTGGGGCTGCTGCTCGAGAGCGTGGATTCCTCGTTCCACGACGCCCGGCGGCTTCAGCAGGCGCTCCGCGTCCCGGTGCTGGCCGCGATCCCCGGCATCCTGCTGGAAAGCGACCGCCGCGCCCTGCGGCGCCGGCGCCTGGCTCGGGGCGTCGGGGCGGCGGTGGTGGTGCTCGTGGTGCTGGGGGCGGCGGCGGTGGGCTATCGCGTGGTGAACGGCGGCGGCAAGGCCGGGGGTTCCCGGCCCGCGCCCGCGGCGGCGGCCTTCGACGGCTTCGAGCGGCTGGGGTAGCGGCGCAGCGATGTACCTGGAGTACTACGGTCTGGTTCGAGCGCCCTTCGAGATGACGCCGGATCCGGCGTTCCTCTACCTGGGCGAGGTCCACCGGGAGGGGCTCGCCACCCTGGTCTACGGGGTACGCGCGCGCAAGGGGTTCCTGCTGCTCACGGGTGAGGTGGGAACCGGGAAGACCACGCTCCTGCACGCCCTGCTCTCGCAGCTCGACAGCTCCACCGCCTCCGCCTTCGTCTTCAATCCACGGGTCGAGCCCCTCGACTTCTTCCGTCTGCTCTTCGAGGACTACGGCATCTCCGCGTTCTGCCGCACCAAGGCGGACTTCCTGATCGCCCTCAACCGCTTCCTGATCCGGCGTCTCGAGCAGGATCAGCCGAGCCTGCTGATCGTGGACGAGGCCCAGAACCTCTCGCCGGAGATGCTGGAGGAGATCCGCCTGCTCTCGAACCTGGAGACGCCCACCTCCAAGCTGATCCAGATCATGCTGGTGGGACAGCCCGAGCTCGCCCAGAAGCTGGCCCGGCCCGAGCTGCGGCAGCTCCGCCAACGGATCGTCTTGCGCCACCACCTGCGGCCCTTCGACGAAGCAGAGACGGCGTCCTACGTGGAGGAGCGGCTGCGACTGGCCGGCTACACGGGCAAGGGCGTCTTCAATCGGTCCGCGCTGCGCGAGCTGTTCGAAGTGAGCGGCGGCGTGCCCCGCCTGATCAACGTCGTGAGCGACGGGGCGCTCCTGCTCGGCTACTCGCAGGATCGCGCCACGCTCGGCGCCGAGGAAGTTCGCGCGGTGGCGCGGGATCTGGGCCTGCCGGAGGCGGGCGAGAAGGATGGCTCACGGACGGACGGGGACGGGACGCCAGCGCCACGAGCGCGGCGGCGGCGCTTCCGCCTGTTCGGCTGAGTCGGGGGGAGTGTACTGATGGGGAAGGTCTACGACGCCCTCCAGCGCGCCGAGTCGGAGCGCAAGCGCCGAGCCGCTGGCACGCCGGATGCGGCGGCGGAGATCGACTGGGTGCCCACCGCCGCGGCGGTGCCCCGGGCGCGGCGGGCCGGCCGGCTCGGCCGCTGGCTCGCCCGCGTCCGGCGCGACGAGTCCGGCGGCGAGGCGGGTGCCATCAACAAGCGGCGCATCACGCTGCTCCATCCGGACTCCTTCGCGGCCGAGCAGTTCCGTACGCTGCGCGCGCGCATCGATTCGCTCGCCACGGAGCGGCCGATCCGGAGCATCGCGGTCACGAGCGCCGTGGCGGGCGAAGGCAAGACGCTCGCGGCGGTGAACCTGGCGACGGTGAGCGGCATGGGCGTGGGGCGGCGCGTCCTGCTGGTGGACTGCGATCTGCGCAAGCCGAAGGTGGCCGCGTCGCTGCGGATCCAGCCGGTGGCGGGACTGGCGGAGGTCCTGCTCGATCAGGCCCCCCTGGAGCGGGCGGTGCACCGGGTCGAGGGCGCGAGCCTGGAGGTGCTCCCGGTGCGCGACCAGCCCTCGAACCCTTCCGAGCTGCTCGCTTCCGACCGCATGCGCAAGCTCGTGGAGGAGCTGGGCCGCAGCTACGACCGGGTCATCTTCGACACGCCGGCCTCGCTGGCGCTGCCGGATGCGAAGATCGTGAGCGATCTCAGCGATGGTCTCGTCTTCGTGGTGCGGGCGGATTGCACGCCCCAGGAGGATGTGACCGCGGCGCTCGACCTGCTCGACCGCCGCCGCGTGCTGGGTGTCGTGCTGAACGGGGCCCGGATCAAGGCGAAGCGCTACGGCTACTGAGCCGGGGGGCGGTGGGAAAGACGGTGACCGGCTTCGAGGCCCTGATTCCGCTCTCGGCGGCCGCGGTGGTGGCGGCCCTGGCCACGCCCATCGTGGCGCGAGGGGCGCTGCTGCTCGGCATGGTGGATCGCCCGGACGATCGCAAGGTGAACCGGCGTCCGAACATCCCCCTGCTCGGAGGTCTGGCGGTCGCCCTGGGTCTCTTCGTGGGCCTGGCTGCGGCGCTGCTGTTGGCCGACGATCCGGTGCCCTACCGCGGCCACCTGGAGGGACTGCTGCTCGGGGGCGCGCTGTTGCTGGCACTGGGCGCCGTGGACGATCGCTTTCCGCTCGGGGCCCGACCCAAGCTGCTGATCCAGAGCATCGCTGCCTTGATCGCCATCTTCTACGGCTTTCGAATCGACCACTTCACGGATCCGCTCACGCGCAACGTGACGTGGCTCTCGCCACCGGTCATGTGGATCGTGACGACGATCTGGATCGTGGGTATCACCAACGCCATGAACCTGATCGACGGCCTCGATGGTCTCGCGGCGGGCGTCGGGGCCATCATCGGCGCCACGCTCACCTGGATCTGCTGGCAGGCCGGACAGCCGGCGGGCGTCCTGATGGGCGCCGCCTTCGTGGGGGCGCTGCTCGGCTTCCTGCCCTTCAACTTCTCGCCGGCCCGCATCTTCCTGGGCGACGCCGGAGCGCTCTTCATCGGCTACGTGCTGGCGCTGCTGGCCCTGGAGGGGTACCGGAAGATCTCGGTCCTGACCTTCCTGGTGCCGATCCTGGCCCTGGCGGTGCCGCTCATGGACACCTCGCTCTCGATCGTGCGCCGCCTGCGCCGCCGGTCCTCCATCCTGTCCGCCGACCGCTTCCACATGCACCACCAGCTGCTCGAGTCGGAGGGCTCCCAGCGCTCGGCGGTGTTGTCCCTCTACTTCCTGACCGCCTGCTTCTGCGTGATCGCCCTCTCCTTCACGAACCTGGAAGGGACTGCCGCACTGATCTTCCTGGCGCTCGTGCTGATCCTGACCGTGCGCTTGCTGCGCAACCTCGGCTTCTTCCACGACGAGCCGGGCCCGGAGGTCCGTGCGGGCGAGGGCGGGCCCGGGCCCGAGAAGGGACGCCAGTGAGCTCCGAGCGGGCGCTGATCACCGGCATCACCGGCCAGGACGGCTCCTATCTGGCTGAGCTCCTGCTCGAGCGCGGCTACGAGGTCCACGGCATGGTGCGACGCTCGAGCACCGAGAACTTCGAGCGCATCGCCCAGCTGCGCAGCCGGCTTCGGCTGCACCAGGCGGACCTGCTCGACCAGATGTCGCTGGTGGACCTGATCCGGCGCGTGCGCCCCCGGGAGGTCTACAACCTCGCCGCCCAGTCCTTCGTGCCCACGTCCTGGGTCCAGCCCTCCCTGACCGGGGAGTTCACGGCACTCGGGGTCACGCGCATGCTCGAGGCGGTGCGGCTCGTCGACCCGGAGATCCGCTTCTACCAGGCGTCGAGCTCGGAGATGTTCGGCAAGGCGCGCGAGGTGCCCCAGAGCGAACTCACCCCCTTCCACCCCCGCAGCCCCTACGCCGTGGCCAAGGTCTACGGTCACTGGATCACCGTGAACTACCGCGAGAGCTACGGGCTGTTTGCCGTGTCGGGGATCCTGTTCAACCACGAGTCGCCCAGGCGCGGACGCGAGTTCGTGACGCGCAAGATCAGCGAGGGGGTGGCCCGCATCAAGCTGGGCCTGGCGGACGAGCTCTTGCTCGGAAGCCTGGATGCCCGGCGCGACTGGGGCTACGCGCCCGAGTACGTGGACGCCATGTGGCGCATGCTCCGGCAGTCGGCCCCGGGCGACTACGTGATCGGAACCGGCGAGCATCACGCGGTGCGCGACTTCGTGGAGATCGCCTTCAAGCACGTGGGGCTCGATCCGCACGATTTCGTGCGCGTGGATGCGGCGCTCGTGCGACCGGCGGAGGTGGATGCGCTGCTGGCCGATCCCTCCAAGGCCCGCCGGGAGCTCGGGTGGCGGTCGACCACCGCGTTCCCGGAGCTCGTGCACATCATGGTGGAGGCGGACCTCGAGCTGCAGGAGCGAGCCAGCGGCCGGCGGCGGGGCGGGGCCGGGACGCGATGAGCCGGCCGGAGCGCGTGCTCGTGACCGGTGCGGCGGGCTTCATCGGCTCGACGCTCGTGGATCGCCTGCTCGCCGAAGGTCGCCGGGTCGTGGGGCTCGACAACCTGGATCCCTTCTATCCGGAGGCCGAGAAGCGTCGCAATCTGCACGCGGCGCTGGGCTCGGAGCGTTTCACTCTGGAGCGTGGCGACGTGCGGGATGCGGGCGCGCTCCAGCGCCTGTTCGAGATGCACCGCTTCGAGGCCGTCGTGCACCTGGCGGCGCTGGCCGGCGTACGTCCCAGCCTGGAGCGCCCGGCTGCGTACGCGGACGTCAACGTCCACGGCACCGCCGTGGTGCTCGAGGCGGCCGTGCGCCACGGCGCGCCGCCGGTGGTCTTCGCCTCCTCGTCCTCGGTGTACGGAGAGCGGAGCGGCGGGCCCTTCCGCGAGAGCGATCCGGTGGAGCGTCCCATCTCCCCCTACGCGGCCACCAAACGGGCCGGAGAGCTGCTCGCCCACACCTTCCACCATGCCCACGGGCTCGCGGTCACCTGCGCGCGCATCTTCACGGTCTACGGGCCCCGGCAACGCCCGGATCTGGCGATTCGCAAGTTCGCGGAGCGCATGGGGCGCGGCGAAGCGATCCCCGTCTACGGCGACGGCTCGAGCCTGCGCGACTTCACCTACGTGGACGATCTGGTGGACGGCCTGCTGCGGGCCCTGGACCGGGACCTGGGCTTCGCCATCCTGAACTTCGGCGCCGGGCGGACCGTGGCGCTCAGCGAGGTCATCGCGTTGCTGGAGCAGCGCCTCGGAGTCAAGGCGACCGTCGAATGGCTGCCGCCCCAGACCGGAGACGTGCCGCGCACCTGGGCCGACGTGACGGCGGCGCGCGCGGCCCTCGGCTATGCGCCTTCCGTTTCGTTGCAGGAGGGCCTCGAGCGATTCGTCGCGTGGATGAAGGAGAAGACGTGAGCCAACCGAGGATGATGGGGAGCGCGCTGGTGACGGGCGGGGCCGGCTTCATCGGCAGCCACCTGGTGGATCATCTCGCGGACGCGGGCTGGGCGGTACGGGTGCTCGACGACTTCTCGAGCGGGCGCATCGAGAACCTGGCGCACTGCCGCGAGCGCATCGAGCTGCTGCAGGGCGATCTCGGCGACCCGGAGACCCTGGTCCATGCGATCGAGGGCGTGGACGTCGTGTTCCATCAGGGGGCGGTGCCTTCGGTGCCGCGCAGTGTGGCGGAGCCCCTGCGAACCAACGCGGTCAACGTCTCGGGAACCCTGCTGGTGCTGGAGGGAGCCCGTCGGGCCAGGGTTCGCCGGGTGGTGTTCGCCGCCTCGTCGTCGGCCTACGGGGACACCCCCGAGCTGCCCAAGGAGGAGAGCATGCCGCCGCGGCCCCTGTCGCCCTACGCACTGCAGAAGTACGCGGGCGAGGTCTACTGCCGGCTCTATCACGAGCTCTACGGTCTGGAGACCGTGGCGCTGCGCTACTTCAACGTGTTCGGGCCGCGTCAGGACCCGCGTAGCGAGTACGCCGCCGTGGTGCCGCGGTTCGTGGAGGCGTGTCTGCGAGGACGGGCGCCGCGCATCTACGGGGACGGGGAGCAGAGCCGGGACTTCACCTACGTGGAAGACGCGGTGCGGGCCAACCTGCTGGCCGCCACGGCGCCCAAGGCCCCGGGCAACGTAATCAACGTGGCCGGCGGGCGCCGGGTCACCCTGAACGAGCTGCTGGCGACCATCCAGCAGGTCACGGGGGCCCGGGTGGCGGCCACCCACGAGGCGCCGCGCCCCGGGGACGTGCGGCACAGTCTCGCGGACCTGCGCCGGGCCCGGACACTGCTCGGCTACGAACCGTCGGTGTCGCTGCGGGAAGGGCTGCGGAAGACGATCGAAACGTTCCAGTTGGAGTCGGACGAGGAGCAGACGACATGAACATCTGTGTGATCGGAACGGGATACGTGGGGCTGGTGACGGGTGCCTGCTTCGCCGAGTTCGGCGTGCAGGTGGTGTGCGCCGACAAGGACGCCGAGAAGATTGCGGCGCTCGAGCGGGGCGAGATCCCGATCTACGAGCCGGGCCTCGATGTGCTGGTCGAGCGCAACGTGCGGGAGCGGCGCCTGTCCTTCACGACGGACACGGCCGAGGCGGTGCGCAACTCGCTGGTGCTGTTCATCGCGGTGCAGACCCCTCCTCGCCACGACGGCGCGACGGACCTCTCGGCCGTCGAGGCGGTGGCGCGCGAGATCGGGCGCGCCATGGACGGGTACAAGGTCGTGGTGACCAAGAGCACCGTGCCGGTGGGCACCTCGCAGAAGGTCCAGGCCTGGATCGAGGAGGAGCTCGAGGCGGCGGGTCGATCGTTCCACCTCAGCGTGGCTTCGAATCCCGAGTTCCTGCGCGAAGGGGCCGCCATCGGCGACTTCATGCGACCGGACCGGGTGGTGATCGGGTCCGAGGACGCCGAGGCCACCGCCATCCTCAAGGATCTCTACCGGCCCCTCTACCTGAACGAGACGCCCTTCGTGATGACGAACATCGCGACGGCCGAGCTCACGAAGTACGCGGCCAACGCCTTCCTCGCCACCAAGATCTCGTTCATCAACGAGATGGCGAACCTGTGCGAGCGGATCGGGGGCGACGTCCACGGCGTGGCGCGCGGGATCGGGCTCGATCGCCGCATCGGGCCCAAGTTCCTGCACCCGGGCCCCGGGTTCGGCGGGTCCTGCTTCCCCAAGGACACGCGCTCGGCGGCGCACTTCGCTCGCGAATCGGGCGAGCGACTGGAGGTCGTCGAGGCGGTGATCCGCGCCAACGAGCGCCAGCGGCAGCGCATGGTCGAGAAGATCGAGGCCACGCTCGAGGGCAAGGTCCGTGGCCGGACCATCGGGGTGCTCGGGCTCTCCTTCAAGCCGGAGACCGACGACATGCGCGACGCGCCGGCGGTGGACATCATCCGGGGATTGCTGGCGCGCGGGGCCATGGTGCGGGCCTACGACCCGGCCGCCATGGATCACGCAGCGAAGCTGCTGCCCGAGATCACCCTGTGCAAGAACGCCTACGACGTCTGCCAGGGCTCCGACGCCCTGGTGATCGTCACCGAGTGGAACCAGTTCCGGATGCTGGACCTGGAGCGCGTGCATGGTTTGCTGCGGCAGCCGGTGCTGGTGGACCTGCGCAACGTGTACGAGCCGGAGGCGGTGCGGGCGCGGGGCTTCCGGTACGCCTCCGTCGGCCGGTGAAGCGAACCAGTCGGGCTCGCCTGCACGCCGTCGTGCTGGCCGGCGGCGCCGGGCAGCGCTTCTGGCCCCGCTCGCGACGGGCCCGGCCCAAGCCGCTGCTGCGCGTCGTGGGCGGACGCACGCTGCTCGAGGCCACGCTCGAGCGGGCCGGCCGCCTGGCCCCGCCCGGGCGCACCTGGCTGGTGTGCGCCGCGGAGCACGCCGCGCCCATGCGGCGGGCGGCGGGGCTGCCGCCGGGCCGGGTGCTGGTGGAGCCGTGCGGCCGCAACACCGCCATGGCCGTGGCCTGGGCCGCCTGCCGCATCGCGGCGAAGGATCCCGAAGCGGTGCTGGCAGTCCTTCCGGCGGACCACCACGTTCCCGATGCACGGGCCTTCGCGGCGGCCCTGCGGCGGGCGGCCCGGGCCGCCCAGCGGGCCGGGGTGCTGGTCACCCTGGGCGTGCGGCCCACGCGGGCCGAGACCGGCTACGGTTACATCCAGGTGGGCCCGGCAGCGCCGGCGCCCTTCACGGGACTTCACCGGGTGCGCCGTTTCGTCGAGAAGCCATCCGAGGCGCGGGCCCGTCGCTTCGTGCGCAACGGGGGATTTCTGTGGAACGCAGGGGTGTTCGTCTGGCGGGCGGCCACGATCCTGGAGGAGATCGGGCGCTGGGCGCCGGAGCTGGACCGGGCGCTGGCTCCGCTGCGACGGGCCCCGGCGGCGCGGGCGGCCCGGGAGGCCGCCTACCGGCGCGCCCCGGCGCTGCCGATCGACGTGGCCGTGCTGGAGCGCAGCCGGAGGGTGTGGACGCTGCCGGTTGGCTTCCACTGGAGCGACGTGGGCACCTGGGCCTCCCTGGCCGAGGAGCTGGGAGCGGGTCCGGGGGCCAACCGCGTGGTGGAGGGAGAGGCAATCCTGGAGGGCGCCGACGGCAACCTGGTATGGGGTGGGCGGCGGCCCGTGGCGCTGGTGGGCGTGGAGGGCCTCGCCGTGGTGGACGCGGACGACGCCCTCCTGGTGGCCCGCCTCGACCGCAGTGGCGCCGTCCGCCGGGTGGTGGAGCGCCTGCACGGGCGCGGGCGCACGGACCTGATCTGAGGGGGCGCGGAAGGCCATGACGAACGGATCGGGCGGCAAGGAAGCCCTCGATTCCCTGCGCATGCTCCCGCTGTTCAAGGAGCTCGGGGAGGGCGGTCTGGAGGAGATCGCCGCCCACCTGATCGAGCGGCGCTACCCCCGCAACACCACCATCGTCGAAGAGGGTCTGCCCGGCGACTACATGTACGTGATCCGCGAGGGTCGCGTGAAGGTCACCAAGCTCTCCGAAGACGGGCGCGAGAAGATCCTCGAGATCCTGGAGGCGGGCGACTTCTTCGGCGAGATGTCGCTGCTCGACCGCGAGCCGCGCTCCGCGTCGGTGAAGACGCTCGATGCGTCGCGGCTGCTCGCGCTCTCCCGCAACGACTTCCTGAGCGTGCTGCGCCGCAGTCCGGACGTGTCCGTGGCAGTGATCCAGGAGCTTTCCCGGCGGCTGCGCTGGGCCGACGAGCAGACGAGTGCGCTCTCCTTCCACCGGGTGAAGGACCGCGCCCAGGGGCTCCTGCGGCGCCTCGCCAAGGAGCCGCGCGAGGCGGGCGCCTGGCTGGCCACGAGCCCCCTCACCCACCAGCAGATCGCCGAGATGATCGGCACCTCCCGGGAGACCGTGACCCGGGTGGTCAAGGAGCTCAAGCAGGAGTCCTGGCTGCGCCAGGAAGGCAAGCGCTACCTGGTTGCCGCCGATTCCTGATCCCCGGTGGCTCATACCCGCCCGGCCGCGGTCCGATACGCCCGGTGTGGCGATCCAGGACGCCGAATTCGCCCGCTGGCTCACCGAGTCCTTCCGCTCGGGCCTCGTGGCCGTCGACGCCGAGGGTCGGCT
>JBFIML010000006.1:0-123935 GCA_041611735.1 Myxococcota bacterium
GTAGCGGCCGCCGCCGGCGGCCCCCTCGGTGTAGGGCCAATCCGCGGGCGGCCCCCCCGCGGCGGAGCTGGCCGCGGCGAGCCCGAGCAGGGCGGCGGCGAGACGGCGGACCAGCGGGCTCCTCTTTCGCCTTCCGGTGGCCGCAGCATGCCGGGCCGGCGTTCCCGAGGCCCCCCGGGCCGCCCACGCATCTCGCCCGGCTTCCACGCCAGGAGCACTCCCGTCGCAGGGCCCCTGGCCACTGAGCCCCGCCGGCAGGTATCGTGTGCCGCGGCACCTCGGGAGGTCCCCCATGGCCGACAACACCCAGATCCTGCTGGTGGAGCGTCCCACCGGGAAGCTCCAGGAATCCCATTTCGCGGTCCGCCACGCTCCGATGCCCGTTCCGGAGCCGGGCCAGCTGCTGGTGCGCAGCATCCTGCTCTCCCAGGACGCCGCCAACCGGGCCTGGATGCAGGGCGCCACCTACAAGGACGCCGTCAATCCCGGCGACGTGATGCACGGCTACGCCGTGTGCGAGGTGGTGGAGTCCCGCTCGAAGGGCCACCAGCCCGGCGACTTGGTGCTGGGCGAGGCGGGCTGGCAGGAGTATGCGGCCCTGGACGCGGCGGCCGTGCGGCGCGCCCCCGACCACCGCCCGCTCACTCATCTGCTCTCGGTGCTCGGCATCGCCGGCAAGACCGCCTACCACGGCCTCCTGAACGTGGCAGGCATCGCGAGCGGCGAGACCCTCGTGGTCTCCGCTGCAGCGGGCTCGGTGGGTTCCCTGGTCGGCCAGATCGGGAAGATCCGGGGTGCCCGGGTCGTCGGGGTGGCGGGCGGTCCCGCCAAGTGTGCCTGGGTGGTGGACGAGCTCGGCTTCGACGCCTGCATCGACTATAAGGGGGAGGACGTCTCCCAGGCCCTCGCCCGGCACTCCCCGAGCGGGATCGACGTCTACTTCGACAACGTCGGGGGCCCCGTCCTCCAGGCGGCCCTGTTCGCCATGAACCTCCACGGGCGCATCGCCTGCTGCGGGGCCGTCTCCATGTACGACGGCGGTCCCTTGACCGGGCCCGTCGGCGTCCCGGGCCTGCTGGTGATCAAGCGGCTGCGCATGGAAGGTTTCATCGTGATGGACTTCGCGGACCGGGACGCCGAGGCGGAGCGCGACCTCGCGGCCTGGAGCGCCGACGGGCGCTTGAAGGTGGTGGAGGACGTGATCGAGGGCCTGGAGAACGCGCCGCGGGGCCTGATCGGGCTGCTTGCCGGCGAGAACCGCGGCAAGCGCATGATCCGCGTGGGTCCGGATCCGGCCTAGTGTCCTAGCGGGCCGGCTTCGGCTCGAAGCCCGGGACCCACGCCTCGAACTGCGGGAGCTCGTCCTGGATCAGCCACCAGGGCGCCTTCGAGCCGGTCCAGATGTGGAGGGCCGGGCGGACGCCGGGATCGTGGTCGAGCGTCCCGGCGGCGATGGCGATGCTCCCGAAGTCCGGCTCGTCGACGGGGACCGGCGAGCCGCAGGTCCGGCAGAAGCCCCACGGCACCCCCCGGGCGCTGCGATAGATCCCGACCTGGTCCGCTCCCCGGGTCGAGCGGAACTCCTCCGGCCGCGCGTGAGCGATGGTGCTGAAGGCGCTGCCGTGCCGTTTGCGGCACATGGAGCAGTGGCAGCAGCTGAGCAGCGCGATCCGCTCCGCCTCGAAGCCGACCGCTCCGCACAGGCAGCTTCCCCGCACCGCGCCGGAGCCCGGCCCGGGCCGGGTCTGCTCCACGGGGCCCGCGTCCTCCGGCTCCTGGCCGGGCACCCAGGCCTCGAAGCGGGGCAGGGCGTCGCGGATCTCCCACCAGGCTGCCTTCGAGCCGGTCCAGATGTGCAGGCAGGGCCGCACGCCGGGGTCGTCATCGAGCGTCCCGGCCGGGATGGGAATGTTGCGCGTGCGGCCCGCCGTGGCCGGAACGCTCCCGCCGCACCGGCTGCAGGAGCTCCAGCTCGCCCGGCGCGTGAGGAAGGTGCGCACCAGGTCCTCGCCCCCGGTGAAGCGGAACTGCTCCGGGCGGGCGTGCGCGTAGGTGCCGAAGGCGGTCCCGCGCGCCTTGCGGCACATGGAGCAATGGCAGTGCATCATCAGCGGGATCTCGTCCGCCTCGAAGCGGATGCTCCCGCACAGGCAGCTCCCGTGGACCATGGCTGCTTCTCCTCGCTCCGGGCCGAAGGCCCTCTGGAAGGCCGGTGGTTCCGAGCGGCGCGCCCGGCAGGCGGAGCATTCGGATGGCCGTCGCCGAGCCGGCGGGTCCGCTTCGCGACCTGGAGCGTACCGCCGAGCATGCCGTCGGCTCCTGGATCCCCTGCGCGGGGCGTCCGAGCTACTGGCCCTCCACACCGCGGCCGCCGCGAACGCACCACACGTTGAGCGCCGCGTCCTTGGGGAAGCCGCCCAGGAAGCCATCGTTGCGCACGTCCTGGGTCCAGGCCGTGTCGGTGTCGGGAACCGTGGTGGCCGACCACACGTCGCCGCTCAAGTTCGCGAGATTGAACGGATGACCCACAGGCAAGGGCGGACTCCCCTGGGTCCGGTCCACGAGCGTCGTGACCTCCTCCATCTGCGGCATCCTCCAACCGCCCCGTCCCCCGATCTGGGAGTTCAGGCATGCGCTCATGGCCGTCACCCAGGCGCGCCGGGTGGCGTCTGGTGTCCGTTGCCAGACGAGCTGGGTCTCGAGATCCAGGACGGCCTCTGCGCCGAAGCTCTCGAGCACCACGAAACGCGCGGTGGCGTCCTCGATCTTCCGCGACCAGGCCCGCAGCACCGTGCCGTCCAGGGCGGCGATCTGATTCTGGAGACCCTGGAACGGGGGGCCCTTGGGCTCGGCGGCCTGCGCGTCCTGGGTGGGACCGACACCGAGCGCCAGGATCAGCGCCAGCGGCGCCATGCGACGGAACGGCGTTCGACGGGGTCGAGTCATGATGATCCTCCTTCGAAGACGATTCGTGCTCGGCAGTCTCGCGCGATCTCCCGCCATTCTGCACTCCGAGGCCCGCTGCGGGTCAAGTCCCAATCCCCCGGCAGCTCCGAAGCCGCACGGGATGGCGCGACACCCCTCCGAGGGCGCGGCGGCGGGCGTGAGCCGGGTCACGCGGCCCGCGCTCCGGTGGGGCGATCCCTCCGGCGGAGGGACGTCCCATGCCTGTGCCCACGGATGTCCTGGTCCTCGATGGCGGCGCCGGGTCCTTGGAGGGGCTGGCCAAGCTCTTGCGGCGGCTCCGCTACCGGACGGTCTGGGCCAAGACCGGGGAGGCGGCCCACGCGGCGCTCCTGGATCCGCGCCAGACGATCGGGGTCGCCGTGATCCCCCCGGATCTCCCGACCCTGGACCTCGGGGGCGCGCTCCGCGCCCTGCGATCCCTGGCCATCGACCGGAGGCTCGCGTTCCTCGTCACCGGCGAGCGGCCCGACGGGGAGCAGCGGCAACGGCTTCGAGCGGCGGGGGTCGAGCTCGCGCTGTGGAATCCGGTGGATCCGCACGCGTTGCGCTTCCAGATCAACCGCGCGTTGGCCGGGGGGACCGTGGTGCGGGGAGATCGACGGGCGCTACGCGCGCCTGCCGACTGGCCGGCGCGCGTGCGGGCGTCCGGCCGCGTGCGGGAGGCGCGGCTCTATTCGATTTCGGCCTCGGGCGCCTATCTCCTGACCCCGACCCCCTGCCTGCGCAAGAGCCCCCTCGAGCTCGCACTCTCGCTCCCGTCCGGAGCCGCGACGCTGGCGGCTCGTGTCGCCATGACCAACGTGCCTGGCAACCTGCTGCGCCGGAACCTCCCGGTCGGCATGGGCGTGAGCTTCGAAGCCGCGCCCCGGGAGATCGCAACGGCGCTCCAGCACTACGTCGAGGACCGCTACCGCGCTCTCAGTCTCTGAAGGGGCGCTCCTCCCGTGGCCGAGCCCCGGCTCCTACCGTAAGATGAGCCGGCTCGCCCCGTCGCCGCTCCCCTCGTTGCCGGAGTGGAGGAGGCGCCCATCCGAACGGCTTCCACATCCGCGCGGTGGGCGTCGACCGCGAGGCTGGGGGGGCCGGCCCTGGTCGTCGGCACCGCCGTGGCGATGCTGGCGTGGACCTGGGAGACCTGGCCGGACCCCCTGGTGGACTTCGGCCGGGAGCTCTACGTCGCCTGGCGCATCGCCGAGGGCGAGGTCCTCTACCGGGACCTCGGCTACTTCAACGGTCCCCTGTCTCCCTACCTGAACGGCGCCTGGATGGCGCTGGTCGGCCCGGGAATACGCTGGATCGTCCTGCTGAACCTGCTGGTGGCCATCGCGACCGGCGTCCTGCTCCACACGCTCCTGGTGCGCATCGCCGGCCGCGGCGCGGCCACGCTGGCGCTGCTGGTCTACGTGCTCCTGTTCACGTCGATCCAGCTCCTGACGGTGGCCAACTACAACTTCCTGGCCCCCTACTCCCACGAGATGACCCACGGGCTCGCCCTGTGCCTGCTGGCCCTGGGGGCGATCGCGCGTCACCGGGCCACGGGCGGGCGGCGCTGGATCGGAGTGGCCGGCCTGGCCCTGGGGCTCGCCTTCCTCACCAAGGCGGAGATCTTCGTGGCCGGGGCCGCCGGCACCGGACTGGCGCTATGGTTCACCCTGGCAGAGCGGGCGCGGAGTGTCGGGCCGAGCCGGGCGGCCGGGCTCGGGCTCCTCTTCGGCGCGGCCGCCGCCCTGCCGGTCGCCCTGGCGGGGCTCGCCCTCTCGATCCGGATGCCGGCGCACCAGGCGGTTCACGCCGTCCTCGGGGCGTGGCCCCACGTGCTCCAGCGCGACGTCCTCGGCCTCGACTTCTACCGGCGCCACGTGGGTCTCACGCACCCGGGCGAGAACCTGACCTGGATGCTGCAGGGGTTCGGCGTCTACCTCGCGGCCGTCGGCCTCCTGCTCGGAATCGCACACGGAGTCGGCCGCCTGCGCCTTCCGGCGCCCGGGGTCGCGGCTGGCGCCTTCGTGCTGGCCGCCGCTGCGGCGTGGGTCGGGCTCGGGCGCGACGTCCTGCTGGGGGTGGGCCGGCCCCTGCCCCTGGTGGTGGCGGCGATCGGCCTCGGCGTGGGAGCTGCGTGGTGGCGTCTACCCCGGGCGCACCCCCGCCGATCCGGCGTGGAGCTCGCTCTGGCACTCTGCGCCTTTTCCCTGCTGCTGCTCGGCAAGATGATGCTCAACGCGCGGATCTTCCACTACGGGTTCGTGCTCGCCCTGCCCGCGACGCTGCTCACCGTGGCGGCGCTGTGGGACTGGCTTCCCCGGGTGGCCGTCCACCCTCCGGCGCGCCGGCTGGCATGGCGCGCCGGGCTGCTCGGAGTGATCGCCGTCGTCGTCGGGGTGCACCTGCAGGTCGCCGCCCTGCGCAAGGCGCCGCGCAGCGTCCCGGTCGGCCGGGGCCCGGACCGCTTCCTGACCGACCCCGGGAGCGCGCGCCTCGTCGGGGAGGTGGCCGAGACCGTGCAGGCCCGCCTCGGGGGCGACGCCAGCGTGGCGATCCTGCCCCAGGGCGCGATGCTCAACTATCTCATGCGTCGAACCAATCCGACGGGGTTCGTGCAGATCCTCCCGCCCGAGGTGCGCCTGTTCGGAGAGGACCACATCCTCGCTGCCTTCCGGGCCAGGCCCCCGGACGCCATCGTATGGATCGAGATGGACCTCTCGAGCTTCGGCACCGGGCAGTTCGGGCAGGGATACGCCCGGGAGCTCGGCAGGTGGCTGGAGTCCCGTTACCGGCCGGCGGCCCGGATCCGCAGCCGGCAGCCCCGGGCGTGGTTGTGGCTCCCGGTTCCGGTGGAGTGAGGTCGGGCTACTCGGACCCCTCCGGCAGCGGTCGGGTGGCACCCGGCCCGGCGGCGCGGCGTGCCTCCCGCTCCGCGTGGTGCCGCAACCCGACGCGTCGATAGATGCGGGCCAGCCGTCGGTGGGCGTCGGCGTCGCCCGTCACGTCGTAGACGTGGATGGAGTGGCCGATCCGGGCGATCGGCTTCCGGGAGCGCAGCCAGGCATACAGCTCCCGATCCGGCAGGAAGATGCCCTGCAGGTTGCTGACGCTCACGGCCAGCCACTCGCGCCGGATGTCCGCCGGCAGGAGCTCCGCGGAGGGATCCTGGAGCGGCTCGAAGAAGCCGGGGAGGTGCTGATAGCGCAGGCCCCAGCTCCGCGGTGGCGCCGTCCCGAAGTAGGACAGGTAGACCCCGGGCACCCCCTCCCGGGCCAGGAACTCCCGCAGGTTCTTCAGGTCCTGGCCCCAGTCCAGGTTCGAATCGCCCAGCAGCGCGGGTCCGTTGGCCGGGCCGCCGGCCAGGACGTTGAAGAAGGCGAGCTGGTGGGGCGCCACGCGCAGGGAGGCGCCGATGGAGAGCCCGAGGGCGAGGGCGATGGATGCCGCGTGGGCCATGCGTTGTCCGGCGCCCACGGGGCGCAGGGTGGCCAGGCAGGAGCAGGCGACCCAGACGAAGGGGTAGACCGGGAGCAGGTAGCGGATGCCCACGTTCACCCGCGAGACGACCATCGCCGCGAAGTAGAGCCCCGCCGGCAGGGCCAGGAAGAGCAGCGAGCGGCGCCGGAAGCGCGCCCCGAAGCCGAACAGCAGCCCGGAGAGCACCAGCAGGAGCAGCGTTCCGTCGGGTGTCTTGAGCGCGAAGGCGATCGGGAAGTACAGCCACCACCCCCCCGTGCGGATCTCGCCCAGCAGGAAGGCGGGAGTCTCGGGCCGCCCGAAGAGCCGGGTGAATCCCGTGTACCAGGCTGGCAGGCCGTAGCCGAAGTAGAAGATCGACACGGTGACGACGGCGACCAGCAGGATGGCGAGGAGTGTGAGCGCGGCGGACCGGAAACGGCGCAGGCTCCGCCAGGCGCCGGGGCCACTCGACTCGTCCAGCAGCAGTGCGAGACCCAGCGCGGCGGGCAGGGCCAGCGCGGTGTACTTGGAGGCCAGGGCGCAGCCGGTCGCGACCCCCACGGCCAGCCGCCGCCCGGGGGACGGCGCCCGCGCGTACTCCCAGGCCAGGTAGCAGGCCGCGAAGTAGAACGAAGCCAGAGCCAGATCGGGCGTGATCACGGAGGCGTGGGCCACCAGGGTCGGATCGAAGGCGGCCAGGGTCAGGGCCAGCAGGCCGGCCCCCGGGCCCCACAGGCGGGCGGCCCACCAGCCGACCAAGGCGACGAGCGCCAGGCCGAGCAGCAGGTTGGGCAGTCTCCCCAGGAACAGCGCCCGCTCCGGGGACGTCGCGCCTCCGTACAGGAAGTCCCGTCCCACCACGAAGTCCTTGGCCGCTTCCCAGAGTGCCGGGGTGGGCTCGAAGCTCGGCCGATCGAGCACGTAGAGGGGCAGGGCCGCGAGCAGCTTGGAGAGCGGCGGATGTCCGGGGTTGAGACGGAAGTCGCCGGTCGCCAGATAGGAGTAGCCGGCCGTGAGGTGCACCGCCTCGTCGAAGGTCTGGGAGTTGGCGCGCAGGAAGGCGAGGCCCTGGAGCAGGAACGCGGCCAGCAGGGCGACTACCAGGACGACGCGGAGCGGGGTGCGGAGGGCGCTCGGGTCCGCGGGCATGGACCGATCGGGGGCCCTAGCCGCGGGGACGGTCCGGCTTCTCGGGGGGCGCGGGCGGATCCCAGATGCCGGGGCCTGCGGTCTGCCCCGTGGCGGCGGCGAGAAGGGTCAGGATCACCACGTCCTCGCTGGCGCCCGTCACGTGGGCAGCGGTGCGGATCGTCGCGCGGAGAGAGGCCGCGGTGCCGCCCAGGTCGAGCTTCCAGGCGCCTCCCTCGCGGGCGAAGGCCGCGCGCAGGCCGGCCGGAAGCGGTCCCGCGCGCAGGGGGGCCGAGGCCCGCACGCCGTCCACTTCCACCGGACCGAGCGTCGCGGCGCGTACCTGGCTCGGGTCGAGCCCTCCCGAGGCCACCGCACCCGCCAGGACCTCACGCGACTTCCCCTCCCGGCGCAGCAGCGAAGCCCCGCGGTGACGCAAGGCCAGCACCACGAGCCGCTCCTCGGCGGCCAGGGCCGCGAGCTCCCCGCGCGAGGCGCCGAGCGCCCGCTGCCGGGCGTCGGCGAACCAGACGAAGGAGCGGTCGGTCAGGAGCCCGGCCGCCGCCTCCCCGTCACCCCGGGCGAGGGCCTCGCGCAGGCGCTCGAAGCTCTGCTGCACCCGCGGCGTCTCGTTGGGAACCGATGCGCCGGTGCCGGCGAATGCCGCCACGAAGGCGATCCAGGCCACCCCCGCCGGCCTCGCAAGATCGCAAACCCGGAAACTGGAGCGCACCTTCGACCCCCCTCGCGATGCCACTCGGGAGGACGATAGCAGACCCGGCGCAAGCCTCGTCGCGCGCCCCGCCACGGCTTCGGTCCCGTCGACGCCCGGACGACCGACCGCGTCGGGGGCCCGGCCCCGACGAGATCCGAGCGCCTCCGTTCAGCGCATCAGCTCGCCGGCGTTCACCAGCAGCGTCTGGCCGGTGATCATGCGCGCGCGGTCGGACGCCAGGAACACCACCGCCTGGGCGACGTCCTCGTCGGCAGTGATCTCCCCGAGCGGCAGGTTGCGCGTGATGCCGGCGACGATCTCCTGCTGGGCGACGCCGCGCTGCTTCGCCAGCATCCGGACGTACCCCTCCACGGGCGGCCCCCACATCCAGCTCGGCACCACCATGTTGACGCGGATCCGATCGGGGCCGAGCTCCTTGGCGAGGTAGTAGAGGCTCGAGAGGAGCGCTCCCTTGGAGGCCGCGTACCCCATCTGCGGCAGCTGCGGCAGGTACATGGACTGGGATCCGATCAGCACGATCGCGCCGCCGCCGCGTCGCTGCAGGGCCCGTGTGGCCGGCCGCAGGATCCGCAGGGTCCCGAGCACGTTGGTCTCGAAGGCGCGCCGCCAGCTCTCCAGCTCCATCTCGTGCAGGCCGCCGAACACGCTTTCGAAGGCGGCCACCTGTACCATGGCATCGAGCCCCCCGAAGCGCTTCTCGGCCTCGGCGACGATCCGGTCGCAGTCCTCGCTCTGCGTGATGTCCGTCCGCACCACGGCCGTGCGCTCGCCGGACGGATCGGCTTCCTGGGCGACTGCGGCGAGCTGGGACTCCGTGCGCGCGCCCAGCACCACGTTGGCCCCGTCGCGCACGCACTGGCAGGCCACCTCGCGGCCCAGGCCGCTCCCGACACCCGTCACGAGGACCGTCTTGCCGTGGAGCACGACCGCCTCCCGTCCGCTCAGCGCAGGTTGTACCGCCCCGGGAGGAGCGGCAGGTCGAAGGGGCTCAGCAGGCCGGGAGGCGCCTGGCAGACCGCCGGGATGGCGTGGATGGCCCGCATCCCCGTGGCGAGACAGCCGCCCGAGTTGGGGTCGCCATCCTCGCCGCGAAAGGCCAGCTCCGCGGAGATCGAGGGGCTGCCCTCCACCAGGATCCGGTACACGTCGCCCCGCTCACTGCGCGGCCAG
The DNA here is from genome assembly GCA_041611735.1 of Myxococcota bacterium. Classification (GTDB taxonomy): domain Bacteria; phylum Myxococcota_A; class UBA9160; order UBA9160; family PR03; genus JBFIML01. Next base: position 9,443 of record JBFIML010000006.1, read on the forward strand.
TCCGGCGCCACACCCGGGTGCATGCGCGTCACGTGCTCCACCACGATGCGCGGCCGTCCGGCCACGATGCCCTGCAGCTCGAAACGCAGCCCGGCGGAGGTGCCCGCCGGAAGGGTGCCCACCTCCAGCTCCAGGGTGCGCTCCGCCGGCCGGCGCTCGTGCAACTCCCGGATCTCGTCGAGATCGACCCCCAGCCCGTCGGCCATCATGTGCACGACGCAGCCCCAGGCCAGGGTCAACGAGCCGGGCAGCAGCAGGAGCGGGCGGGCGTCCAGGGGTTGCCCGAAGCCCATGATCTCGAAGAGCGTCCGGGGATTCGGGTAGCTCGAGTAGTCGAGGATCTCCTGGACGCGCACCGTGTCCACCCGGCCGCACAGCCCGGTCAGCGTCATGGGGATCAGGTCGTTGCAGAAGCCCGGGTCGATGCCCGTGGTGAAGAAGGAGGTTCCGCCCTCCCGACAGGCGTGCTCCAGGGGCGCCACGAAGGCGCGCGGCGCGCTCTTCGGATAGACGAGTGGGGTCACCGAAGAGGAGACCACGTTCTTGCCGCGGGCCAGGGCCCGGGCCATGTCCTGGATGGCATCGAGCGGGCGCAGGTCCGCGTTGGCGAAGTAGCCCACGGCGTCGGCCTCCAGGGCCAGGGCGGCGTCCACGTCGGTGGTGGCCCGGATGCCGACCGGCCCGAGGCCGGCCAGCTCGCCGGCATCGCGCCCGGCCTTGCCCGGATCGTGCACGATCACGCCCGCCAGCTCGAAGCCCGGCTGCTCGATCACCTGCTTGAGCACCATGCGGCCGACGAATCCGGTGCCCCACAGAATGATCCGGTGCTTCACGATCGTCGTCCCGGCCGCTTCAGCCGGCCGCCGCGCGTTCGCCTTCCGCCGCGGCAGGCGGTCGGAGGGGTCGCTCCGCCGGCTGCCGCAGCGCCTTGCGGGTCTGCTGGTGGTAGCGGCGGAGGTCGGGCTTCCGGGTCCGCCACCAGTAGCGGATCGTGCTGCCCGACCAGTTGTTGGTGATGCGGCCGCCCTCGTTCTTGTACCAGCTCTTGCCCGTGGCGGCCCAGACGCTGCGGGCGAGCTCCTGCTGCAGCGTCTCGTTGTAGGCCTCCATCACGTCCTGCCGCAGGTCGATCCAGGCCAGGTCGCGGGCGACGAGCTGCCGGATGCAGTCCACGATGTAGTTGGCCTGACACTCAAGCATGAAGAGGATCGAGTTGTGGCCCAGATTGGTGTTGGGGCCGTACATCATGAAGAAGTTCGGGAAGCCGGCGACGCTGAGACCGAGGTAGGCGCGCGCTTCGTCCCGCCACTCCTGCTGGAGCGAGCGCCCGTCGAGTCCCTCGATCTCCATGGGTGCCAGGAACGAGGTGGACTGGAATCCCGTGGCGAGGATCACCGCGTCCACCGGGTAGCGGCCGCCGTCCCGGGTCACCACGGCGTCGGCCGCCAGGTGGTCGATGCCACCGGTCACGAGCTCCACGTTGTCGCGCCCCAGGGCCGCGTAGTAGTCGTCGGAAATCAGGATGCGCTTGCCGCCGATGGGGTAGTCGGGCACGAGGAGGTCCTGCAGTACCGGATCCGGGACCTGTGCGCGCATGCTGCGCTCCGCGAGCCGCTGCACGCGGTTGCCGAGGAAGCGATTGCGCCGGAAGAGGGGAAAGCGCGCCTCGAACTGGAGCCAGATCCACGCCCGGTACAGACGGGCCAGTCCCGGGTGCCGGGTGAAGCGGCGCCTCTCCTCTTCGCTGTAGGCCCGGTCGAGCTTGGGAAGCATCCAGTTGGCGCTGCGCTGGAAGACCATGAGCCGTTCCACGCAAGGGGCGATCCGGGGGATGAACTGGATCGCGCTTGCCGCGTTGCCCACGACGGCGACCCGCTTGCCCGTCAGGTCGTATTCGTGGTCCCAGCGGGCGGAGTGGAACCACTTGCCCCGGAAGCGATCGAGGCCCGGCAGCTCGGGCACGAGGGGCCGGTTCAGCTGGCCCACGGCGGTGACCAGGACCTCGGCCGCGAGGGTCTCGCCGGTCCGGGTACGCAGGCGCCAGACGCCCTCGGCAGCATCGAAACCGGCTTTCACGACCTCCGTGTCCAGGCGGATGTGGGGAAGCAGGCCGTGGCGCGCCGCGCAGTGGTCCAGGTACTGAAGGATCTCCGCCTGCGGGGCCCACTTGCGCGACCAGTCCGTCTTCTGGTCGAAGGAGAAGCAGTAGGCGAAGGAGGGCGAGTCGCAGGCCGCCCCGGGGTAGGTGTTGTCGCGCCAGGTGCCGCCCAGCCGGGACCCCTTCTCCAGCAGGGTGAAGGAACGGAGTCCGGCCTTCTGGAGCTGGATGCCCAGACACAGCCCCGAGAAGCCGGCCCCGATGATGGCCACGCGCGGCGCAGGGTCCTCGCGATCGAGTCCGATCACCGCATCTCCGTCTGCAGTGGCCAGCCGAAGCGGCACGGCTCCCGGCGTCCTACGGTACCACGCGTGACAGGGGGTGCGGCCGGCGGCACCCTGCACCGGGTGCGGCGGGAGATCGCGCGACTCGACGCCACGGCCCAGGCGGAGCTGGTGCGACGGGGCGAGCTTCGGCCGGGGGAGCTGGTCGAGGCCGCCATCGAGCGCATCGAGCGCGTCGACGCGCGGCTCAACGCCGTGGTGATCCGACTGTTCGAGGAGGCCCGGGCGTGCGTCGCCGGGCAGCTTCCGCCGGCTCCCTTCCGGGGCGTGCCCTTCCTCATGAAGGACGTGGGAGCCCGCCAGGGGGACCAGCCGTACTACGCCGGAAACCGCGCCCTCCGGGACGTGGGCTTCCGTGCCGCTTCCGACACGCCGCTGGGAGCGCGCTTCCGCGCCCTCGGGCTCGTGACCGTGGGCAAGTCGAACACCCCGGAGTTCGGGCTCCAGTCGACCACCCAGCCCCTGGCCTTCGGCCCGACGCGCAATCCCTGGGATCCAGCACGCTCGGCCGGCGGCTCGTCCGGGGGAGCCTGCGCCGCCGTCGCTGCTGGCCTCGTGCCCGTGGCCCATGCCAGCGATGGAGGGGGCTCGATCCGGATTCCCGCGGCCTGGTGCGGCCTGGTGGGTCTCAAGCCCAGCCGCGGACGCATCGTCGCGCGCCCGGGCCTCGGTCCGTCCGAGGTGGAGTTCGTGGTGGCACGATCGCTGCGCGACACGGCTCGCTTCCTGGACCTGCTGGGGTCGGAGCGCGCAAGCGCGGGGCCGGAGGTCGGGTCCGCTCCGCCCCGAGCGTTGCGCGTGGGGTTCGTCACCGAGTCCCCCATGGGTTCCGTGCATCCCGCCTGCAAGGCAGCCGTTGCACGGACCGTCTCGGTCCTGGCGTCCCTGGGGCACGCGGTGGAGACCTCGTATCCCGCCGCCCTGTTCGAAGTGGAGGAGCGCTCCCTGCACGGTGCGCTGCTCGGTCCCGCCCACTATCGGGAGTGCCTGGCGGAGCTCGAGATGCTGCTGGGCCGCCCGGTGGGCCCGGAGGACGTGGAGCCCTACCTGTGGGAGCTCGCGCACCTGGGTGGCGAGGCGGCCGGGCGCGATGCGATCCGCAACGCCGAGCGCTTCCTCCGCGGCTGGGCGGCGCGGGTCGAATCCTGGTGGCGGGACCACGATCTACTGGTCACGCCGACGCTGCCGGAGCCCCCCTGTCCGCTCGAGACCCTGGACCCGAGCCGGCTCGCGCCCCTCGCGCTCCTCGAACGCATGCTGCCCCACATGGCCTTCACGGAGCCCTTCAACGTCACCGGGCAGCCGGCCCTCTCCCTCCCGCTCTCCGAGACCGACGACGGCCTGCCCGTGGGCGTGCAGCTGGTGGCGGCGCGGGGCCGAGAGAACCTCCTGCTATGCGTGGCCGCCGGGCTCGAGGCGGCGATGCCCTGGGAGGGACGCCGTCCGACCCTCCACGCGTGAGCGCGTCCGCTCAGGATGACGACTTGCGCAGGGCCGCGAAGAGCCGGGCCACGGCGCGTTGTCCCTCGTCACTGCGCAGGATCGCATTCCAGTAGGCGAGCAGCGCCGGGGCGGAGAGCTCGCTTCGTGGCGCCAGGGGCGGGAAGCGCCGGGACAGCTCGGCGAAGTAGGCGCGATCGTGGCGGGCGTACCAGTCTGCCAGCGTCGTGGCCTCCAGGGCGTGGCTGCCGGCCTCGTCGAAGGCCCAGAAGGAGTTCTGCGTCTCCGGCCGGATGTCCTGGTGGAGCCGCGTCCACGGGATCTCGCGGCACCGGAGGGCGTCGGTGGCGCAGTCGCAATCGCCCAGGTCCCGGAAGACCAGCGTGCCCGTGGGGCGCAGCTCCCGGTCGAGCTGGATCAGCACGTTCTGCGGATTGGGCGTCTCGTACCACAAGCCGTAGTGGGCCAGCAGGCGCGCCTTGGCCCGGCCCACGGCCGCGGCGTAGTGGCGTCCCCAGAAGCGCTCGAAGGGCTGCCCGTGGCGACGGGCGATCTGGCGGCCCACCCAGGGCAGGCTCAGGGCCGGGAGATAGTGATGGCCGTCCTGGAAGACGCGCAGGTCGCGCACCAGGAAGCCCGCTTCCTGATCGCGGACCAGCACCACGATCGCCTCGCGCACCAACGCCACCTCGGGCGGGGGTCCGATCTGTCGGTCGACGCGCTCGATCAGACGCACCACGTCGATGGCGCCGAGCGCCTCCTCCCGAAGCTTCGTCTTCTCGGGCTGGTGGAAGTCCGGGTGGGGATGGTCCGTGGCGAGCTTGAGGGAGAAGAGCGGCGCCGCCCCGTCCTCGACGACCAGGGTCCGGGAAGAAGTGAAACGGCAGCTCCAGCGATCCACCGCCGGCGCGTCGAAGTACGCGACGCTCGCATCCCGGTTCAAGGGGTGGCGGGCGAAGAGCACGCGACCGCCACGCAGGAAGCGTTGGGTGAGGGACGCCGGAGCGTCCAGCGCCAGGTGGATCTCCAGCTCGTCGCTGGCCACGCAGGCGACCTCGACCTCCACCGGCTGCGTGCTCACCCGAAAGCCGACCAGGTTGGCCTGCTGCTCCCAGAGCAGCCACTGGGCCACCGGGTCGCCCACGGCCTCGAGGGGCTCGTGGGTGGCGAGGGGGCGGACGTCCGGGACGGCGGAGCGGGAGGACATGGCGGCAGCTTCTCCGGACGGGGATTGCGGCAGGAGCCGATTGGAAGTTGAGGGAGCGCCGGGCTGCGGTCCAGCAGGGCATGAAGGCGACTTCATCCCCGAGGGGAATGGGCCGTCGGGAGCCCGTGCCGACCCTACTCCGGGCGCTCCTCCAGGAGCTCCGTGCGCAGGGCGCCCTCGGAGTCGGCGGCCGGCTCCGCGGCGTGCAGCTCGGCGCCGTTGCCGTTCTCCTCGGCGCCCGGCGCGGCGGAGTCCTCCTCGCCCAGATGGAAAAGCGCAAAGCCGGGGATCACCACCTGGCCCACGGCCATGCCGATCACGCGGCCGCTGCGTGGGGAGCGGATCCGCGTCTTGCGGCTGGAGAACGGATCGCTGATGTCCGCCAGGACGTCGCCGCGCTCCACGCTCTGGCCCAGGGCCACCGCCGGGACGTAGATGCCCGCCTCGTTGGCGCGCACCCAGGACGTCTTCGTGTAGTGACGCTGGCGGCGCTCGCGCGGCTCGGCCCGGGGCGCCATGCCGAGGGACTCGAGCAGGGTCTGGATGCCGCCTACGCCCCGCTCGATCTCCTCGGGATCGAAGCGCAGCGGCTCCCCGGCCTCGTACACCACGGCGGGCAGGCCTGCATCGCTGGCCGAGCGCCGCAGCGTGCCCGCCTGGCCGACGCTGTGGACGACGTGCTCCACGCCGAAGCCCCAGGCCAGCCGCAGGTTGGGCACCGCGCGCAGGTCCGCCCGGATCTGGGGCAGGTTGGTGCGGTTCAGGGAGCCCGTGTGCAGGTCCACCAGGGCGTGGCAATGGCGGACCAGCTGCTCGAAGAGGTGGCGGGCGATGCGGGAGGCCGCGCTGCCGCGTCGATTGCCGGGGAAGTAGCGATTCAGGTCGCGCCGGTCCGGCAGATAGCGCGAGCCGTTCCGGAAGCCATGGGTGTTCACGATCGGGATGATCACCAGGGAGCCGAGCAGCTGCTGCGGGTCGGTCTCGTCCACGAGGCGGCGCGCGATGGCCACGCCGTTGAGCTCGTCCCCGTGGATGCCGGCGGTCACGCACAAAGTGGGCCCCGGCCCGGCACCCCGCAGGGCCACCAGCCCGGCGGTGAAGCTGTCGTGGCTCTTGAGCTGGAGACCGCGCGCCTCGCCCGGCGCGATGCTCTCGCCCAGGATCTCGAGGGGCCCCCATTCCGGCGCCGCCGGGGCGGGATCCTCGATGGCTGCCGGGGGGGAGCTGGCGTCGCGGTCCTCGGCTGCCTCCGGCGCCAGCGGGGCCGGCTCGGTCGCCGCCCCTTCGCCCGCCACCAGGGCGGCCGCCAGGAAGAGGCAGGCCAGAAGCCGGAGCCCGTGGGCGCGCGTGACCAAGGGACAGAGCGTAACGACCGGCACCCGCGAACTCCTCCCCCGGGGGCCACCCCCCGCGATTCCCTACGGTTCGGCGGGGCCGGGCTGCCGATTGAGTTGGACCACCACGGCGGTGGGCACCCGGTCGCCCGGGGTGAGCTCGCGGGCCTCCCCCTCGATGCGGAAGCCGCCCTCCAGACCCACGTCTTCGGCCGAGGTGGCCACCCGCACCCGCACCAGGCCCGGCTCGACCACCAGGCGCAGGAGCCGGTCGTAGCAGGCGAGCTGACTCGGATGGAGCACGAAGGTCACCCGCTTCGTCTCGCCGGGCGCGAGCGGCACGCGAGCGAAGCCGGCCAGCTGCTGGATCGGGCGCGTCACGCTCGCCACCGGGTCCTGGACGTAGAGCTGCACCACCTCGGTGCCGTCCCGCTCGCCGGTGTTGCGGATCCGGCACGTGATGCGCACCGGCTCGTCGGGCGCCACCGCCTCGGGGGTCACGTCGAGGGCCTCGTAGGCGAAGGTCGTGTAGCCGAGCCCGTGGCCGAAGGGGAACAGGGGCGTGGCCGGCAGGTCCACGTAGTCCGGGGAGAAGGGCCCCGCCGGCCCCGTCGCCGGCCACTTGCGGTAGTGGTAGAGGGGCACCTGACCCACGTGGCGGGGCAGCGTCACGGGCAGGCGCCCCGAGGGCGCCGCCTTCCCGAACAGCACGTCCGCGATGGCGCGCCCACCCTCCTCGCCGGGGATCCACGCCTCCAGCAGCGCCGGCACGTGGGCCGCGATCCAGGGCAGGGCCAGCACGCGCCCGTTCACGAGCACGACCACCGTCGGCGTCCCGGTGGCCACCACCTCCTCCACCAGCCGTTGCTGGAGGCCGGTGAGCCCGAGATCTGCGGCGTCGCGGAACTCGCCGCTCGTGCAGTCGGGCAGCAGTCCGCTCTTGCCGCCCACGCACACCACGGCCACGTCCGCGGCGCGCGCCGTCTCCACCGCCTCCTCGAGACCCGACGCGTCGTCGCCCTGGATCGCGCAGCCCCGGGCGTGACGCACCTGTGTCGCATGCGAGACCGCCTCCCGGATGCCGGCCAGCGGGGTCACCGTGGGCGGGTACCAGGGGCCCGGCGCGAAGCTCGCGTCGTCCGGGCGGGGCAGGACGGGGGCGGCTCCCTCGCGCCGCCCCTGCAGGATCTCCGTGTGGGCCGGGTAGTGGTAGTCGCCCTGCAGGAGCCGGACGTCGTCGGCGCAGGGGCCGACCAGGGCGATGCGCCCGATGCCCGGGTCGAGGGGCAGGAGCCCGCCCTCGTTTCGCAGCAGCACCAGGGACTGCCGGGCCAGCTCACGGGCCAGGGCGCGGGTCGCTGGGGTCTGGTAGGCGGCGCGGGCGATCGCCTCGTCCACGGTGGGGCGCTCGAACAGGCCGAGCTCGAGCTTGAGCCGCAGGATGCGCCGCACCGAGCGATCCACCATCGCCTCGGAGAGCTCGCCGCTGCGGACCTGGGGCGCGAGCTCGGCGTAGGCGTCGAGGGTCGGGAGCTCCACGTCGAGGCCGGCCTCCAGGGCCATGCGCGCCGCCTCGGCCTTGTCGCCCGCCACCCGGTGGCTCACCCGAAGCAGCTGCGTCGTGAAGTAGTCGGCCACCACCACGCCCTGGAAGCCGAGCTCGCCGCGCAGCAGGTCCTCCAGGATCTCCCGGGAGCCGCCACAGGGGAGGCCGTCCACCTCGTTGTAGGCGTTCATGACCGAGGCGAGGCCCGCCTCCCGGATCGCACAGGCGAAGGGCCAGGCGAAGACCTCGCGTAGCTCGCGGGGTCCCAGGTGGACGGGCTTGTGGTTGTGACCGCCCTCCGAGAGGCCGTAGCCCAGGAAGTGCTTGCCCGTGGCCGCCACGCCGTCGGCGAGTCGCTCGCCCTGGATGCCGCGCACGTAGGCGACGCCGAGCCGACCCGCGAGATGGGGATCCTCGCCGTACGTCTCCTCGACCCGGCCCCAGCGCGGATCGCGCGCCACGTCGAGGACCGGCGCCAGGGTCTGGCGCGCGCCCACGGCCCGCATCTGGGTCCGGATCACGCGGGCCATGGCCTCGACGGCCTCGGGGTTCCAGGTGGCGGCCAGCCCGATCGCCTGCGGGAACTGGTCGGCGTCGCGGGCCATGAAGCCCGCGGTGCTCTCCTCGTGGACGATGGCGGGAATCCCGAGCCGCGTCTCCTCGACCAGGTAGCGCTGGATGCGGTTGGCGAAGGCCGCGTTCTCCGCGGGCCGCAGGCCGCTGGTGGATGCGATCCGCGACACGTGTCCGATGCCGTGCCGGAGCTTCTCGGCCGCCTGCTCCCGGGAAAAGCCCTGGGCATCCGCCAGGCAGGTGGACCACACGCCGCCGAGCTGGGCGAGCTTCTCCTCGAGGGTCATGCGCGAGAGGAGGTCCTCCGCGCGCTGGGACACGGGGAGGCTCGGATCCCGGTGCGGAGCACGACGCAGCGCTTCGTCCACGCAGCAATCATCGCAGCCCCGGCGGCGAGCCGGTACTCTCCCGCCACCGAGGAGTGCCATGGGAACGGAGCCGGCCCTGGCGCAGACGGCCGCGGACGATCTCGCTCAGATCCGCACCCGGGGCTTCGTCGTGATCCCCGGGCTGCTCTCCGCGGAGCAGCTCGCATCCGTGCGCGAGACCCTGCGGCCCCATCTCCAGGGCCGGCTCCTGGGCCGCAACAACTTCGAAGGCCACCGCACCGAGCGCGTCTACTCCCTGGTCGACCGGGGTCCGATCTTCGAGGATCTGGTGGAGTCCCCCCGCGTGCTGGCGATCTGTGACGCCTTGCTGCTCCCGAACTACCTGCTGACCGCCTCCCAGGCCATCCAGCTCCATCCGGGCGAGACGCCGCAGCCGTTCCACACCGACGACGCCTTCTACCGCATTCCGCGCCCGCGGCCGGCCGTGAGCGTCAGCACCCTGTGGGCCATCGACCCCTTCACGGCCGAGAACGGCGCGACGGAGCTCGTCCCGGGTAGCCACCTCTGGGGCGACGAACGCCTAGAGCGACTGCTCGAGGGCATCGACTTCACCACGCGCCGGGGTGGAGAGCCCGTGGAGCCGGAGCCCCTGGCCGTGCTCCGGGAGTCCGGCAGCCGCCTCGAGCCCGCGCTCATGCCCGCCGGCTCCGTCGTGGTGTTCCTCGGCACGCTCTTGCACCGCGGAGGCGCGAATCGCAGCGACGCGCCGAGGCTCGCACTCTCCAATCAGTACTGCGAGCCCTGGGCCCGGCAACAGGAGAACTACCTGGTCTCGATTCCCGCGGAACGCGCCCGGCGCATGTCCCCGCGCGTGCAGGAGCTGCTCGGCTACAGCATCCATCCTCCCTTCATGGGGCACGTGCTCGGCCGCCACCCCCGGCGCCTGCTCGGGGAGGACGCGTGACCATGGGAGATCCCTGGTGGAGGCACGCCGTCGTCTACCAGATCTATCCGCGCAGCTTCTGTGACACGAACGGCGACGGCGTGGGAGACCTGGAGGGGATCCGCCGCCGCCTCGATCACCTGGTGTGGCTCGGCGTGGACGCCGTCTGGATCTCGCCGTTCTTTCCCTCACCCATGAAGGACTTCGGCTACGACGTGTCCGACTACTGCGGTGTGGACCCGAGCTTCGGAACGCTGGCGGACTTCGATCGGCTGCTGGCCGAGGCCCACGCCCGCGGCCTCCGGGTCCTGATCGACTGGGTTCCCAACCACACCAGCGACCGGCACCCGTGGTTCCTGGAGGCGCGCGCGTCCCGCGACGCCCCGCGCCGGGACTGGTACGTGTGGCGGGAGGGCTCGCCCGATCGGCCCCCCAACAACTGGCGCGCCGCCTTCCGGGACGGGCCTGCGTGGACCTGGGACGAGGGGACCCGCCAGTGGTACCTGCATCTCTTTCTCCCCGAGCAGCCGGACCTGAACTGGGCTCATCCAGGGCTGGTCGAGGCCATGCACGCCACCCTGCGGTTCTGGCTCGACCGCGGCGTGGACGGCTTCCGCATGGACGTGATCCACTGCATCGGCAAGGATCCGGCGCTTCCCGACGTGGCTCCCGAGCTGGCGAAGCTGCCCTACTGCGTGCAGAACGACCACGCCAGCACCCACGCGCACCTGCGCGGCATCCGACGCCTGCTCGATGCGTACCCTGGAGATCGGGTCATGGTGGGGGAGGTCGTGCTGCTCTCCACGTCCCGGGTGGCGAGCTACTACGGTGCCGGCGACGAGCTCCACCTGGCCTTCAACTTTCCGCCGCTGTTCGCACCCTGGGAGGCGGGGGCATGGCGGGAGCGGATCGAGGAGGCGGCGGAGCACGTGCTCGCCCGTGGCGCGTGGCCGACCTGGGCGCTCTCGAATCACGACTACCCCCGCCACCGGAGCCGCTACGGAGGCAGCGAGACGCGGGCGCGGGCGGCCGCGGTACTGCTCGCGACGCTCCCGGGCACGCCCTTCCTCTACGCCGGCGAGGAGCTCGGCCTGGAGGACGCCCGCATCCCGCCAACCCGGCGCGTCGATCCCGGCGGGCGCGACGGGTGTCGCGCGCCGTTGCCCTGGGAGGCGGAACCTCCCCACGGATGGGTGCACGACGAAGCCTGGCTTCCCTGGCCTCCGGCGGCCGGCGTCCGCAACGTCGCGACCGAGCGGAGCGACGCCGGCTCGATGCTCTGGCTCTACCGGCGGGTGCTCGCGGCGCGCCGTGCGTCGCCGGCGCTCCGCGGCGGCGGCTTCGCCTGGCTGCCGGCGCCCGACGGCGTCCTGGCCTGGCGGCGCGATCGCGGACCGGAGCGACGGGTGGTGCTGGTGAACTTCGCGGATGCCCCGCAGCAGGTGGCCCTGTCCGGGGTCTGGCGCATCGAAGTGGCGAGCGATGGGCGCGCGGAAGGGGAGCGCTACTCCGGTGGGCTCGGACGCGAGCAGGCCGTGATGCTACGCGGCGAGGCGTGACCCGCTCGCGGCACGACCGTCGGCGTCACGCCTGGGCCGCGCGCGGCCCCTCCGCTTCGCTCTCCGCCGCCGTCGGCGTGCGGACCCTCCCCGCCCAGGCCAGCAGCGCCGGGAGAACCAGCAGGTTCGCCAGCAGGATCATCGTCAGGCCGAGCACCAGCAGCCGGGCCAGGCTCGCGATGCCCTGGTGGGAGGCGAAGGCGAGGGTCGAGAAGCTGGCGATGGAGGTGAGGGTGCTCAACAGCACGGCCAGCGTGGTGCCGGTGTGCAGCACGTCGGCGTCTTCCGGGCGCTGCGTCCGATACCGGTGCACCAGGTGGATGCCGCTGTCCACGCCGATGCCGAGCAGGAGGGGCAGCACGATCACGTTGGCGAAGTTGAGGTGGAGGCCCACGAGCCCCGCCACGGCGGCGGTGACCAGCGCGCCGAGCAGCAGCGGGCAGAGGGTGAAGAAGGCATCCCGCGGGCTTCGCCACAGCACCAACAGGAGGGCGGTGATCACCACCAGCGCCGCAGCCAGGGCCTCCCGCAGCGCCACCACGATGGCGCGTGCCAGCTCCACCGTGCCGACCACGGCCCCGGCCGCGTCGGGTCGCACGCGGCGCACGGCGTCGGCGAAGCGTTCGAGAGCGCCCGGCAGCGAGAGATCCTCGGCCGGGAACGCCTCCACCCGGACGCGTCCGTCCGCCGCCACGTAGCGATCGCGAACGGCGCTGGGCAGCTCGGCCAGGGTCGGCGGCTCCCCGGCCAGCCGCCGGCGCAGCTCGACCACGGCCGGGGGGAGCCCGCCGAAGAGCCAGGCGTCGAGGTCCGCCACGTCCACGCCCGGAGCATCGGCTTCGAGCTGCACCGCCAACGCGTCGAGGGCCACCAGCAGGTCGTCCACCGCCGCCGGCGTGGCCGGCTCGTGCCCCTCGTCCGGCCCAGCCAGGTCCTGCCGCAGCTCCACGGCCACCGTCAGGCCCTGGATCGCCACGTGCAGGGCGCGGGCAGGCTCCACCGAGGCCGCCGTCCCGGCTGCGTCCGGAAGCGCCGGCGCTTCCAGGGCCCGGGCCATGCGCGCGAAGATCGGCGCCTTGCGCTCGGGTGCCTCCGGCAGGAGGTCGTCCACGCTCCGCACCCGACGCACCTCGGGGAGCGCCACCAGGGCGGCCGCCACGCGCCGGGCCTCGGCCGGGTCGCGCACCAGCACCTCCGCCGTCCAGGGGGCGAGCTCGCGGTCCGCCAGCAGCGCGCGCATGCTGCGCACCGACTCCACGCGCGGGTCGCGCACGTCCAGGGGGTCGCTCTCGAAGCGCAGCGCAGGCACGGCCAGCGCGGCCGCGCCGGCGACCAGGAGGGCGCCGGCCACCACCGCGCGAGGGGCCCGCAGCGGGAGGCTCGGCAGCCAGCCGAGCACGCGATCCAGCCGCGTCGGCCGGGGGCCGGGGCGCTCGCCCAGGCCGAGCGCCACCAGCGCCGGCAGCAGCGTGAGCGTGGCGAGCAGGCTCATGAACATGCCGGTCCCGGCGATCAGCCCGAGCTCGCCCACTCCGATGTAGGCGGTGGGGAGGAAGGCGTAGAAGCCGATCGCCGTGGTGAGCGCACAGAACACCAGCGAGCTTCCGACTCGGCGGCCGGTCCCCCTCAGGGCCTGCTTGGACACCCCGTTCTGCGCGAGCTGCTCCCGGTAGCCGATCGCGAAATGCACGCCGAAATCCACCGCGAGCCCGATGTAGAGCACGGCGAAGGCCATGGTGAGGACGTTCAGGTGCCCGACGGCCAGCGCGGCGAAGCCGGCCGTCCACGCCAGGCCGGCGATCAGGGTGACGAGCGTCGCCAGGAGCAGGCGGGCGCCGAGCGAGGCGAAGAGGAGGCCCGCCACCAGCACCAGGGAGGCGGCTGCGGCCGCTACGATCTGCCCTTCGGCGGCGGACATCTCCTCGGTCAGCACCGCCAGGTCGCCGGTCACGCGTACCTGCACGCCGTGGCTCGCCGCGAGCTCCGTCCCCGCAGCGCGCACGGTGCGGATCGCGTCGAGGGCGGGACCGAAGGCGGTGAAGTCCCGGGCGGGCTGGACCAGCACCAGCTGGCGGCGGGGCGGCTCGGCGTCGAAGAGCCGGCCTCCCATCTCGTTCCAGGCCAGGGGCGCCCCGCTGCGGTCCAGGAAGGCCCGGACCCCGGTCCCCACTTCGTCCACCAGCGCCAGGCCGGCAGCCCCCACGCCGGCGAGTCCGCGGCCCCGAGTCTCCACGTGGGCCAGCGCGCCCAGGAAGGTGGTGAGGGACGGGCGCTCGGCTAGCGCCGCCAGCAGCGGACCGGCGCGCTCGAGTTGCGTCGCCGCCCGCGCGAGCTGCGGCTGCTCCAGGTACCAGAGCCCGTGTTCTTCGTAGAAGTCTCCGCTCCCCGGCAGATGGACTGCCGCGAAGCGTCGCGGATCGGCGGCCAGACGCTCGGCCAGCCGCTGGGCGGCGTGCCGCACGTCCGCTCCGGCGGCGTCGGCTTCCAGCAGGATCACCAGGTTGTCGGCGAGCTGGGGGAAGGCGGTCTCGAGCTCGGTCTGCGCGCGGCGGAAGGGAAGCTCGGGCGAGGTCATGCGATCCGGGTCCGCGTCGAGGACGAGACCCGTGGCCGCCGTCCAGCCGGCCGCCAGGGTGAACGCGAGGGCGAGGCTCGCCACGAGACCGGGCCGGCGATACGAGAGATCGACCAGGCGAGCGGCGAGCCCGCTCAGGGCGTGCTTCCATCGGGCGTGCAAGCGGAACCCCCCGATCGACCGCGCGAGCCTAGCCGATTTGCTAGCGTGCAGCCTTTGCAGGGGGTTGACGCGCGTGACCGCTACGCTGCTGGCGCTCGGCCTCGCTCTCCTGCTGCTGGAGATCGCCACCCACCGTCGCCTCGCCCGGGCCCTCCGGCCGCCTCCCGCGCCGCCGCGCCTCCACGTCTACCCCTCGCTCACGGTGATCCGCCCCGTGAAGGGTCTCGACCCGGAGGTCGCCGAGAACCTGCGCGCCGCTCTCGACACCGGCTACCCGGGGTCCGTGCAGACGATCTTCGTCTTCGATGACGAGCGCGAGCCCGCGGTTCCCCTGGCGGAGGCGGCGATCGAGGAGCGCGCTCACGGCGCGGGGGCGAGCACGGCGGAGGTCCTCTTCTGCGGGCCTCCTCCCCCCGGCCGAACGGGCAAGCTCAACGCCATGATCCAGGGCCTCGGCAAGGCCCGAGGCGAGCTGATCGCCTTCGCCGACTCGGACATCCGCACCGATCGCCAGGCGCTGCGGATCCTGGTGGAGACGCTCCGGGCGAGTCCGAGAGCCGGAAGCGTCTTCGCGCCGGTGGTGGTCTCCGAGCCGGCACGCACGCTGGGGGACGCGGTCTACGCCATCCTCTTGAATGGTCTCTACTCCCCGCCTGCCGCCGCCCAGGCCGGACGGCGGGAGCGGGAGCTCCCCTTCATCCTGGGCCAGTTCATGGTGATCAGCCGCCAGGCCATCGAGGCGATCGGCGGCCTCGAGCGCGTCCAGGGCCAGCTGGTGGACGACCTCTATATCGGTCAGCTCGTGCGGGCCGCCGGCCTGCGCAACGTGGTCTCCAGCCACCCGATCCGGATCATCCAGTACGGCCTCGGCCCGCGCGAGGCCCTGCAGGTGGTGAAGCGCTGGTTCGCCTTCTCCCGCACGGGCATTCCCGAGTGGGGCTTCAAGCTGCCCATCGCGCAGCGCGCGGCGAGCTGCTGGCTGGGCGTGCTGGGAGCGTGCGGCTTCGCCGTGGCCGGCCACGGCCTGCTGGCCGCCGCCTCCGCACTGCTCGCCGCCTGGGTGACCGTCAGCGTGGGGTCGCTGCATGGCCGCGTGGGTGGGGCACCCCTGCGCGGCCTGCACCGTCTCGCTCCAGCGCTGGTCTATCTGGTGGCGCCCATCCTGCTGCTCCGCACCAACCGGATGCGGTGTGTGCGCTGGCGAGGACGCGCGTACGCGCTCGACGCCGGAGGCCGCCTGGCCGAAGCGCCCCGGGGCGTTTCCCTGACCTGAGTCCGGAGCGCGGCGAGCCCGCGCCTGGGGCCGCAACCCGCTGGAACGGCGCCGAAAGAAGGTTCCGTGCGCCCGTCACAAGAAGGACCGGCCGGGTGGCCGATCGGTTCCCGGGTCCGGCGACCCGGGAGATCATCCTTTGGAGAATTCCCTCGTCGAAGCTCGACGCTCCAGCCGCCGGCAGCTCCTCGCGGAGGCGAACCGGGAACGCAACCGCGGACGCGATCGGCGCGCCATCTCCCTCTACCGACGCGTCCTCCTGGAGGAGCCGCGCAACGTGGAGGTGGCACTGCGTCTGGCGCCGCTGCTCGCGGCTCGTGGCGAGGCCTTCGAGGCCTGGCAGCTCTTCCGCAACGCGGCCGTGGAGCTGCGCCGCGAACGTCGCTACGAGGCGTGCCTGGCCATCCTGCGCGACGCCTGCCGCTGCGTGCCCTACGAGTACGATAGCTGGCGGATGCGCGCGGAGCTCGAGCTCCGGCTCGGGCGCGAGGAGGCCGCCTACGAGACGCTGCTGGACGGGCGGCGCCACTTCGAGGGCCCGCGGGCGGCGGCCCAGGCCATTGCGCTCCTCACGCGGGCGCGCGCCATCGAGCCCTGGGACCCGGAGGTGGCCCTCGATCTGGCCCGGCTGCACGCCCAGACTGGACTTCCGGAAGTGGCCCTCGAGCTGCTGAACGCCCTCGCCCCGCGCCTGCGCGGGCCGCAGTTGCGCCGGCTGCGGGCCCTCCAATGGCGGATCACCCTGTCGTTGCAGCATGCGTGGCTGTGGCTCCAGGCGCTGGTTCGCGAGCGCGGCGGGGAGCGGCCGGCGCGCCCGGCGTCCTCCCGCCCCGAGCGGGATGCGGATTCCTTCGACGCGCTCTTCCGCGAGCCTGCTCCCGCTTCCGACGAGTGCCTGCTCCTCGAGCACGAGGCCCCCGTCTAGCCGGATTGGTTCGGGCTCCTGCCCGGGCTCGCTGGAGCGCCCGGCCTCCTCTACGGTCGCGTCTCGCGGGGCCGGCCCGCACCGGGGGGAAGCGTCCCATCGCACCGCGTATCGTCTTCGTGGGTCGCCGCCGCCCCGCCCTGCGTGCGGCCGTCCGGCTGGGCGTCGAGGTGGTGCAGATCGACGCCGCGGCGGGGCAGGGCGCGCCGCCGGAGGGCGTGGTGGAGCGCCTCCCGGAGCCTTCGGAGCCCCAGGGGCCCGAGGCCTGGCGGGAGCTCGCCGCACGGCTTCCCGCCCCCGAGCGCATCGCGGCGGTGGTGGGCCTGACCGAGGCCGCGGTCGTGCCCGCGGCTCGCCTGCGCGAGGCGCTGGGACTGCCGGGCCTCCCGGTCGCGACGGCGCTGCGCTGCACGGACAAGCTGCACATGAAGCAGGCCGTACGGAATGCGGGCCTTCCGTGCGCGGACTTCGTGGCCTGCGAGCCCTCCACGCGGCCCGACGAGCTCGCGGCCCGCCTCGGACTCCCCGTCGTGCTGAAGCCGCGGGCGAGCTCCGGGGGACGCGGCGTTCTCGTGGCGCAGCGCCCGGAGGAGCTGCCCGACCCGTTGCCGGTGGATCATTTGGCCGAGCGTCTCGTCCGGGGCACCGAGATGAGCGTGGAGACGCTGCTGGCCGGCGGCCGGCTCCTGTTCACGAACCCCACCGAGTACATCGTTCCCCGGCAGGCCAACCTGGTGCCCGCACTGCTCGAGCCCGTCACCCGCGAGCGGGTCCTCGCCCTGAACGAGGCGGCCCTGGCGGCCCTCGGCGTGAACCGGGGCATGACGCATCTGGAGCTCTACCTCACGCCGCAGGGCGTCGTGTTCGGGGAGCTGGCGGCGCGTCCGCCGGGGGGGCACATCATGCGTCTCGTGGAGCTGGCCTACGGCTTCGATCCCTGGCTCGCCTGGCTCCGGGTGCAGCTCGGCGAGCAGCCCGAGCTGCCCGCCCGGGCCCCGGGCTGTGCCGCGGTCTGGGTCCTGCATCCGGGTCCGGGTCGGGTGCGTGCGGTGTCGGGCGTGGAAGCGGCGCGTCGGTTGCCCGGTGTCGAGCGCGTGCACCTGCGCGTGGGCCCCGGCGACCGGGTCGGGCCGCGGCTCGGCGCGGGGCAGGAGGTCGGGCACGTGCTGGTGCGGGGACCCGACCGTCAGGAGACCGCGCGTCGACTCGAGCGCGCCCAGGCGCGTCTCCGCATCCAGATGGAGCCCGAGGCCGCCACGCGCCAGTTCGGCTGAATCCACGCCGCGGCGCCTCACACCACGCGAATCTTCTCGACGGGGATGCGGGAATCCAGCGTGTAGAGGTCGGTACGCCGGTCGCGCAGGGGGCGCACCGTACCGGCCTGGCGGACCTGCTCGAGCGAGCTCAGGTCGAGATCCGTGATCACGACCGTCTCGAAGTTCGGATCGGCGGTGGCGGCCACCGCATCGGTCGGAAAGGGGAAGTCGCTGGGCGTCAGGATGGCGGCCTGCCCGTAGTTGATCAGGAAGTTGTCGACCTGGGGCAGGTTTCCGACGTTTCCGGAGAGCGCCACGAAGACGACGTTCTCCACCGCCCGTGCATGGCTGGCGTACCGCACGCGCAGGTAGGCCTTGCGTTCGTCGGTGCTGAACGGGACCAGGAGGATCTCGGCGCCTGCCAGGGTGAGGAGTCGCGCCAGCTCCGGAAACTCGACGTCGTAGCAGACGAGGATGCCGAGCCGACCACAGCCGGTGTCGAACAACCGCAGGGTGTCACCTGGGCCGATGCCGTACTCGGCGCGCTCGTTGGGCGTGACGTGCAGCTTGTCTTGCGTGTAGATGTTGCCAGCTGGAGTGAACAGGTGTGCGACGTTCCGGATTCCGGTTGGCGACCGCACGGGATGCGAGCCGGCCACGATCAGGATGCCGCTGCGCTGCGCCATCCGCTTGAAGAGCTCCTGATAACGGGGCGTCTGCTCGGACAGCCAGACGATCGCCTCCGGGCCCGTCCGCCGGGGAGGAAGCGTCGCGAAGAGCTGGACGGTGAAGAGCTCCGGGAAGAGCAGCAGGTGACAATCGTACTGCTCGGCGGTCGAGACGAAGAAGTCGACCTGGTGCTCGAACTCCTCCCACGAGGCGATCGGACGCATTCGATACTGGGCGGCGCAGATCCGGACCTTGCGGACGGGAGTGCGCACCGGAGCTGCCGCGATGCGGCGTCGGCGCGGCCGGTAGCCGGGGTTCTCCATCTCGAGGAAGGTGGCGTAGTCGAGGCTCTGGTCGTCGCGCAGGTAGCCCATGTGGACGCCTCGCACCCGAAAGCCGGCCTTCAGATGCGCGTTCAGCGCCATGTCCTTCAGCTCGCCGCGCGCGACCTTCTCGACGTACTCCTCCGGCGTCAGGCGGCCGGCCTGCTCCCGGTAGCCGGGAATCCGACCCCCGGCCACGAGACGGCGCAGGTTGAAGCGGCGCAGCAAGCGGCGCCGGGCCTCGTAGAGCAGACCGGCGACGCCCTCGCCGCGGTGGTCGGGGTGCACGGCGATGTCCGCCCCGTAGAGCGTGTCGCCGGCGGGGTCGTGGGAGCTGAAGGTTCCGTTCCCGGTGATCTCCGCGTAGGAATACCAGGGTGACTCCTCGTCCATCTGCACGATCAGCGCAGTGGCGTATCCGACCACCTGCTTGCCCAGCACCGCGACGAGTTGCCCGTCCGGAAAGGTCCGGATCTGGAGCCGGAGCTGCCGCTCGTCGCACAGGCCGGTTGGCGGGAAGCTGGGATAGGCGGCCCGCTGGCAGGCGTAGATGGCGGGTACGTCGCCAAGGCGGGCGCCTCGGACCTGGATCTTCGCCGGCGCGGGCCTGGTTCGCGCCGCTCTGGGTTTGCTGCCCCGGGCCGCCACGCCTCAGCGCGACCGGCCGGCCACGCGTTGCCGGCGTGCCACCGGTGCCTCTCCGAGCAGGCGGTGGCGGCGGATGGAGGGCAGCAAGCTCGGCTCTCGCAGCGCTGCGGAGACGGAGCGCTTGGACTGGACCCACTCCCAGAGGGGCTGGGGGACCCGATCGAGCTCGGGAAAGGCCTGGCGGACCCGCCCGTCCCAGGCGTCCGCGAGCCGTTCGAAGTCGGTCGGGTACACCGTCTCGCGACAGGCGGGCGCCCGGCAATGGCAGCGGAAGCTCCGCCGCAGGTTGAGGGCGCCGTACTCGTTGGTGAGCTCCTCGCCCGCCGCGATGTCCCGGATGGCGACGTCGAACTCCCAGCCGGAGCTCAGCACGTTCGCCTCGCAGGAATGGTTGATCCAGCGCGCCAGGTCCCAGCAGAGCACGCATTCCCCCGCCGCGTTCAGGTAGCCGTAGCGCTCGAGCAGCGCGCCGTAGGGCGGCGAGAGCTGACGGACGCGTTCGGGAGGCAGGCGTTGGTCGAGCTGGTCCAGCACCCACACGATGGTGCCGCGCGGCAGGCGACGGGTGGCGAAGACCCCGAGCCCGATGTCCCCGTTGACGTGACGGAGTTCCGTATCCGGATGGATCACGTGGAGTCCTTCCGCGGCGAGGGCACGGCGCACGAC
Source organism: Myxococcota bacterium (assembly GCA_041611735.1). GTDB lineage: Bacteria > Myxococcota_A > UBA9160 > UBA9160 > PR03 > JBFIML01. The sequence continues at coordinate 29,313 of JBFIML010000006.1, forward strand.
CACCGGATGCGGATGGGGGTGGGGTCCGAAGACCGATGGCGAAGACGACTCGCCTCCCGCCCTGGCCGGCCGCCGCGCACCCCCCTTGGCTCGCGGCCGCGCCGGCACCTTCCGGCCCTCTATAGGGCGGTGACGCTCGCCTGGCAAGAGAGTGTCGCTGCGGGGACGCGAGTCCGGCGCGGGCTCCGGGTGCCCGTCCACAAGGCGCCGCCGTCCCTGACGAAAATTCTGGCGCAGGAATCGGGGAGAAAGAGCGGGCGCGACGCGGCAAGCTCTCCCCGGGAGGAGGGGAGACGGCCATGGCCCATCTGGAGACCCGCGCAGGCGTCGGACGGGACGAGGCGACGCTGTGGCGAGCCGTCCTGGCGCGCGACGCAGCCTGGGACGGCCGCTTCGTGTACGCCGTCCGCACCACGGGGGCCTTCTGTCGCCCCACCTGTCCGAGCCGTCGCCCCCTGCGGCGCAACGCCCGCTTCTTCGCCTCGGCCGGGGAGGCGGTCCGGGCCGGCTACCGCCCGTGCCGCCGCTGTCGCCCCGAGATGCCCCAGGCGCCGGCCGCGGCCAGGGCCCGCATCCTCGCCGTCTGTCGCCATCTCGAAGCGCGGGCTGGAGAGCGCGTACCCCTGGCCGAGCTGGCGCGGGCCGTGGGCCTGAGCCCCGCGCACCTCCAGCGCTCCTTCAAGCGGACCGTCGGGGTCTCGCCGCACCGCTACGCGGACGCCCTGCGCATGGGTCTCCTGAGAAACGAGCTCCGACGCGGCGCCTCGATCGCGAGTGCGTCGTACGGAGCGGGGTACGGCTCGAGCAGCCGCCTCTACGAGGCCGCCGCTTCCCGTCTCGGCATGACGCCCCGCGCCTACCGCCGGCGCGGCGCCGGGGAGGAGATCCGCTACGCCGTCGTGCCCAGCCCGCTCGGCTTCCTGCTGGTGGCGGCCACGCGGCGGGGGGTCTGCAGCCTGCGGCTCGGCGACTCCATGCGGGCGCTCGAAACGGGGCTTCGGGAGGAGTTCGGAGCCGCCGCGCTCGCCCCGGCCCGGCGGGAGCTTGCCGCCTGGCTCGAGCCCCTGGTCGCATACCTGGCGGGCCGGGTTGCGGTCCCCGAGCTCCCGGTCGACGTGCGCGCGACGGCCTTCGAGCAACGCGTCTGGGACGCCATCCGGGCGATCCCCTACGGCCAGACGGCCACCTACGGCGAGCTGGCCGCGGCGCTGGGGCGGCCCCGGGCCGCCCGGGCCGTGGCTCGAGCCTGCGCTCGCAACCCGGTGGCGCTGCTGGTGCCCTGCCATCGGGTGGTGCCGAAGGGACGGGGGGCGGGGGGCTACCGCTGGGGGACGGCACGAAAGCGGCGGCTGCTCCGCCTGGAGCAGGAGCAGCGTCCGGATCGCTGAGGGGGAATCGCTCGGGTTTGTGAGAAGGCTCACGCGGCGGGAGGCCGGGCCGGCCGTTCCCGGCCACGATGGGAGGGAATCCGCGCCTCGGGGCCGCGCCGGCATCGCGACTCGGTGCGGCTCCCCTCCGCAGACCCGGCGTGCCGCCGCCCCGGCCCGCGCTCGCCGGCGCGCTCCCCAATCGCTACCGGATCCGGCGCACGGCATCCCGCCGGCTGCTCGTCTGCACCGAGGCGCCCACGCTCGCAGTCCGCATCGAGCGCGGCTTCACCGTGACGGCCGCCGCCGCCCGGACGCATCCCCCGGGCTCGATCTTCCTGGACGGCGCGGCCCAGGGCGCACCCTTCCTGGATCCCGGCCGGGGCGTCTTCAACCTGGACCACCACGAGGGCTGCGTGCGGGCCTTCACCCTGGCCACCTGCGAGCAGGCGATGGTGCTGCTGCGGCGGGGCCTCGACCTGCGCCGACGCGACTGGACCCTCTACGCCAACGATGCCGACCTGGACACGGTGCTGGCCATCTGGGTGCTGCTCAACCACCTGCGGCTGCGCGGCGAGAGCTCCCCCGTTCGCGACGCGATCATGCCCCTGGTGCGCCTGCAGGGCGCCATCGACGCCCACGGCCTCGAGCTGCAGGACGTCTGCGCCCTGCCCCCGGAGCTGCTCGCCGCCACCCGCGCCCGCATGGCGCGCCTCCGCGAGCCGGAGCTCGCGCTCAAGGCCCAGGGACGCTGGAACCAGGTCGATCTCCTCGCCTACACCGCGGATCGGCTGCGGGCCCTGGACGCGCTGGTGTATGCGCCGGGACACTTCGAGCGCGTGCCCGAGATCGAGGAGCTGGCCCGCGCCGAGGTCGCGGAGGGCTCGCTGGCCGTGGCCTGCCGCTCGGAGGCCGGGATCTACGAGGTGGAGCGGGAGCTGCGCAAGCTGCACGGCGATCGGCTGGCCGTCATCGTCCTGCAGAAGGACCCCCGCACCTACAGCCTGCGTCAGGTGGACCCCGGCCTTCCGGCCACGCTCGAGAAGGTGTACGCGCGCCTGAACCTCCTCGACCCGTCCGGCGGGGGGAATCGCTCCGCCAACCGCTGGGGAGGGTCCGCCGAGATCGGAGGCTCTCCACGTCACACGGGAACCCGGGCCACGCCGGAGCTGATCCTCGCCGCCTGTCGTCACGCCTACCGCCGGCCGACGAGCCTGGAACGCGCGGCCCGCCTGGTCGAGGCGCTGCTCGGCAGCGCGGCGGTGGGATGCATCGCCCTCACGCCGACCCCGGCGCTGCCGCTCCTGGTGGGACTGCTGGGTGGGCTGGCCTACCAGCGCGCGCCCGGGCTCTACGGGCTGCGAAGACCCTCCGGGCTCGACTGGCTCTGGCTCGTCCCCGTGGCCCTCGCCGGCGCTCTGCTGGGGGGCGTGTGGCTGCCGGAGTCCGGGGCGGGCGGCGCCCTGGCGCCACCCGGACCAGCCGCCTGGCTGCCCCTCCTGACGCTTCCCCTGGCCGCCGAGGTCTGGTTCCGGGGTCTGGGGCATGGCCACCTGGCTTCGAGCTTTCCCATCCAGCACGCCGGCGGACCCTGGTTCGTCTCGGTACCGGTCGTCGCATCGGCCGTGCTCTACGCGGGGGTCGTCGGCGTGCTCGCGATCCTCGCCCCGCCCGTGGCGCCGGCCCCGCCATTGGACCAGGCGGCGCTGGGCAGCATGGGCGCTCTCCTGTTCGGCCTGGCCTCCGGCCTGGCCCGCGAGCGCTCCGAGAGCCTGCTGCCGCCCTTGCTGCTGCTCGGCCTCGGCCTCGCCGCCGTCGGGCTCGTCGCCACCCACGGCGGCTGAGCCCCGTCCCGGCGCGCCAAGTTCCCAAGAACCGGTCCTTTTCACGGCCACCGCCAGTGCGGGGAAGCCGCCGCATCCGTGCGCTGGGATTTCCGGGGTTGCCCTGGGCCTCCGCATGGGACCATGATGTCCGAGCACTCGCACCGGGTTCGGTGAGGGGCCACGAGGAGGGATCGGACATGCAGCACACATCGAGTCGCGTCGGGATCGCCCTGCTGCTGGCGGGAGCCGTGGCGGTCGTGGCCGGGGCGGATTCGCACGAGAAGGCCGAAGGCGAAGCAGCCATGGAAGTGACGGAGGGAGAGGCGACGGTCGAGCTGTGCGACGAGGGTGACGCGCGCCCCGAGTGCCAGCAGACACCGCCGCAGGAGGGCGAGGTCAAGGAGCGCGGCGTGTGGATCGGCATCCCCGGCATCCCCATCAAGCTTGCCAACGAGGGTGTGAACCGCTGCCTGCGCCCGCAGAACGGCTCGCGGATCGAGGGCAGGCCGGTGGTGCTCGATACCTGCGCGAGCACCACGAGCCGCTACTGGATCACCAAGGAGGAGCGCGGCAGCTCGTCCCTGCCGGGAGGCCGGTTCCTGTATCGCTTCAAGAACCAGTTCACCGGCTTCTGCCTCGAGAAGCGTCCGGACGGGAGCTTCATCCAGAAGGCCTGCACGGACAATCTGAACGCCCCGCAGTGGTTCTCGTTCGAGCCGGCCCCGTGGCCGCCCTTCGCCGGGGAGTTCCTGTACGCCAACTCCTACCTCGGGGGCCGGCGCTGCCTGCGCGGACGCACCAACGGCACACTCACCGCCACGGAGGCGAACTGCCCGAATTTCGCGAGCCGGCGCTGGCGCCGCAACCTGTTCTAGCGCCCCGTCCCAGAGGCTCGTCACCGATCTCGCAGCCGATCCGGTCGCCGCTGGCTGCGTTGCACTGCCTCGAATCATCGATGGAGGGCGCTTCGCTCGTGCGCCCTTCAGCGGCGTGTCTCGACTCCCATGTGGGCACCGAACTCATGGGGCAGGGCACGAGCAGCCCCATCGGGGGTCGCGCGCCAGGAGGGTCCGGGCCGGGGGTCCGGCCCGGGCGCTGCGTCGCGCCGTGCCCCGTGGCGCGGGCCGGGAATCCCGGTAGCATCCGCCCGCGTGCGACGAGCCTATTCGACCGTCTTCTGGGCCTTCCTGGCGACCAGCGCTTTCGCCCTGTTCCCGGTCGCCGTGGCCCTCTGGGCCGTCACCCGTCCCTTCGACCGCCGCAAGGTGGTGCTGCACCGCTTCACCTGCTTCTGGGCCTCCCTCTACACCTGGTTCAACCCGGCCTGGCCGGTGACGGTGGAGGGACGCCAGCGGATCCGCCCCGGCGTCGCCTACGTCATGGTGGCCAACCACCTCTCGCTGCTCGACATCCTGGTGCTGTTTCGGCTCTTCGCCCACTTCAAGTGGGTGTCGAAGATCGAGAACTTCCGGGTTCCCCTGATCGGTTGGAACATGTCGCTGAACGGCTACATCAAGCTGCGGCGGGGAGACGGGGCGAGCGTCCGGCGCATGCTGCGCGCCTGCCAGGAGACCCTGGCAGCGGGCAACTCGATCATGATGTTCCCGGAAGGCACGCGCTCGCCCAGCGGCCGGCTGCGCGCCTTCAAGCCAGGGGCCTTCGAGCTCGCGCTCCGCACCCGGAGCCCGATCCTGCCCATCGTCCTCCAGGGCACCGCCGACGCCCTGCCCAAGCGCGGCTTCGTGCTACGCGGCCGGCACCCGATCCGGGTGCAGGTGCTGGACGAAATCCCCTACGACAGCTTCCGGGCGCTCTCGGCCGCGGAGCTGACGGAGGCCGTGCGGGAGCGCTTCGCCCGGCTCGTTCCCGCCGAGGACGTGAAGCCGCTGACGCCCGTGGCGTCGGGCTAGCCCGGCCTCTGCTAGCCTGCCGCGCCCATGCGAGAGCCCCGCAAGGACCTGCGCAACGTCGCGATCATCGCGCACGTGGACCACGGCAAGACCACCCTGGTCGACGGTCTCCTGCGCCAGACGGGCGCCTTCCGCGCCAATCAGGTGGTGGAGGAGCGCGTGCTCGACAGCGCCGACCTGGAGCGGGAGCGCGGCATCACGATCCACGCCAAGGACACCGCCATCGAGTACCAGGGCGTGCGCATCCACCTGGTCGACACGCCGGGCCACGCGGACTTCGGGGGAGAGGTCGAGCGCGTGCTCGGCCTGGTGGACTCCGCCCTCCTCCTGGTGGACGCCGTGGACGGCGTGATGCCCCAGACGCGCTTCGTGGTGGGCAAGGCCCTCCAGCACGGCCTGCGCCTGCTGCTCGTCGTGAACAAGGTGGATCGCTCCGAGCAACGGGCCCATGCGGTCGTGGACGAGGTCTTCGACCTGCTGGCGACGCTCGGCGCAAGCGACGAGCAGCTCGACTTCCCGGTGGTCTACGCCTCGGCCAAGCAGGGGACGGCGAGCCTCGAGCTCGAGGCTCCGCGCAGCGACCTGCGGCCCCTGCTGCGGACCATTCTCGAGCAGGCCCCCGCGCCTCGGGTGGACCTCACGGGACCGCTCCAGTTCCAGGCGGTGACGCTGGACTACGACGACTATCTGGGGCGTCTGGTCATCGGGCGGGTGGAGCGGGGCGAGCTGGCCCGCGGCGCCCAGGTGGCCCGCGTCCCCCGGCAGGGCCCCCCCGAGCTGTTTCGGGTCTCCAAGCTGCTCGGTTCCCGGGGCCTCCAGCGCGTGGAGCTCGAGCGCGCCCGGGCCGGCGACCTGGCTGTGATCGCCGGCGTGGACTCGATCGAGATCGGCGACACCCTGTGTGCCCCGGGCTGCCTGGAGCCGCTCCCGCGCATCGAGGTGGACCCGCCCACCCTGCGCGTGCGCTTCTCGGTCAACAACTCGCCCCTGGCGGGGCGCGATGGGCGCTTCCTCACCAGCCGCCAGATCGGCGAGCGTCTGCACCGCGAGGCGCTCGGCAACGTCTCGTTGCGCCTCGAGGAGGCCGACACCCCGGAGACCTTCGTGGTGGCGGGTCGCGGAGAGCTCCAGCTCGCCATCCTGATCGAGACCCTGCGGCGCGAGGGCTACGAGTTCAGCGTCTCCCGGCCCGAGGTCATTGCCCGCGAGATCGACGGCCGCGCCTGCGAGCCCGTGGAGGACGTGGTCGCCGACGTGCCGGACGCGTTCACCGGCGTCGTGCTCGAGAAGCTCTCGGGGCGCCGCGGTCGCATGGAGGTCATGGAGCAGCGCGGCGAGCGGGTGCGTTTCACCTTCGTGGTGCCGAGCCGGGGCCTCTTCGGCTACCGCAGCGAGTTCCTTTCCGACACCCGGGGCGAGGGCGTCCTGCACCGGACCGTGCGCGGCTGGGAGCCCTGGGCCGGTGACCTGCCCACCCGCAAGGTGGGCGCCGTCGTCGCCACGGAGGCGGGGAAGACCACGGCCTACAGCCTCTACAACATCCAGGAGCGGGCGACGCTCTTCGTGAGGGCGGGCGTGGAGGTCTACGAGGGGATGATCGTGGGCGAGAATCGCCGCGTCGGGCACATGAACGTGAATGCCGTGCGTGCCAAGAAGCTCACCAACATCCGCGCCGCCGGGAAGGACGAAGCCACGATCCTGTCTCCCCCTCGGGAGGTCGCCATCGAGTGGGCCCTCGAGTGGTTGGGGGAGGATGAGCTGCTCGAGGTGACGCCGAACGCGCTGCGGCTGCGGAAGCGCGTGCTGCCCGCCAACCTCCGCAAGCGTTAGCTTGTGGTAGCAAGACCTAGGGGAGGGAGGCGGGGAGGGGGCGCTGGCCCGCGGCCTCGAGCTCGAGAATCTTCTGCCGCCGCTCCTCCCCCCGCCGGCTGCGGACCTCCTGGATCTCCTCCGTCAGGCGCTGCTTGATCCGCGCGATCAGGGCCTCGTTCTCCACGCGCAGACGGTCCAGCTCGAGGACCAGCTCCTGCTGGGGCACGATGCGCTGGTACTCCACCAGCAGCGTTTCCGAGGCGCGGCGGCCGTCCCCGAGGACGGCCACCACCCGGATCTCGTTGGCTCCGTCCGCCAGCGGGATCTCTCCGTAGAAGGAGCCGTCGATTCCCGTGGCGATGTAGTCGGTATCCTGGCCCGTGGTCTGGTTCTCGAGCCGGACCCGGTCCACGAAGGAGAAGGCCGTGGTGTCCAGCAGCGCGACGATCTCGCCCGGGGTGCGCAGCTCGACGAAGCGGCCGCCGGTGCCGCGCGCCATCTGGCGCAGGGAGGGGTTCGCGGCGCCGGTCACCGCATTGCGGCCCAGGGAGAAGGCGTGCAGCGTGATCCCGGCTTCACCCGCCATGCGCGCCGCCCGCAGCGCGGCCTTCTCGGCCTGGAGGCGGTCGTAGGGCAGCTGCGCCTTCCCGTCCGTCAGCAGCTGGATCACCTTCTGCGCACCGGGGCGCGCCTGGCTCCGGGCCCCCTCCGCCGCGGTCAGCTCCACGAAGGCGCGCCCGATCCCCGCGGCGAGGTCCGTCATGCCGGCGGGCTCGATCCCGGCCAGGCGGTCGAGGGCCCGCTCGACGCGGTCGTAGTCGGAGGTCAAGGCTAGCCGGACCCGGGCATCCCGTTCCGCCAGGGCGAGGATGCGCTCCGGGGTCGGCGCGAGGTCGCGCTCCTCGCTCCGACGGTGGAAGGCTTCGTCCCCACCCAGCGTGATCAGGCCGACGCGGATGCGGCGTCCAGCTTGGTTGCCGGGCAGCTCTCGCAAGGCGGTGACGAAGGCGCGCGCCGCGGTGAGCTCGCCCTGGAAGATGGAGTCGTCGCCCTTCCACTCGTCTTCGTCCACTCCGTCGCCATCCACGTCGGCCTGCGCGTACTCGTTGGTGGAGGTGGAGGCGTCGAGCACGAGCAAGACGTCGTATTCGCCCCGGGAGCCCCGCAGACCGGCGAGCCCCGCCACCGGGAGCAGCGGGTCCAGGTGCCCGTGGACGCGTCCGAGCGCGGGGCTCTGGATGCGGATCTCGACCTCGGCGGGGGGGCGGAAGAGCCCCACGACGGCGGAGCGCATGGCGTGCAGGGCGGACGGCGTGGGGTCCACGCGGCGGGTCTCCAGGGCGGACTCCGGTTCCTCGGTCACGACCCGGGTCCACGCCGTGCTCACGTAGCCCGACGGGCCATCCGCGAGCCGTACGCGGTGCCAGCCCGGGACGGTGGCGACGAGGCGCGCGCGCTCGCCCGCGCGCAGGCTTCCCAGGTCCGGGCTGCGGCGGCTGGCGCGCTCGCGCACCACCACGCGGCTCACCACCCGGTCCGAGGGCACCACCCAGTCGGCGGCCGCCGCTCCGGGCAGGAGGATGGCGAGCAGCAGGGCGAGCCGGCACCAGCGGCGCATGGAGGATTCCCCCGAAAGGCGCATCGGCCCCGGGGCGGAGCGGGAGCCGTCCCGATCTCATCGGAGCGACGGCTCCGGGGGCTTAGTGCGCGGGGTCACGGCCCCGGCGTGGCCGGCGCCACGACGAACGGCTCGAAGAGCGTGGGGCGGTGCAGGCGGACCGGGAGCCCGAGCTGCTCCGCTGCCTCGCGGACCTCGGCCTCGAAGGCCGCGACCTCCTCCGCGTCGGAAGCTTCCCCGGCGCGCGGGTCCTCGAGGCTTCGGAAGAAGGAATCGAAGTGGTGCGGCACGACGAGGCGGGGCTGCAGCACTTCGACCAGGGTGCGGGCGAAGTCGGCTTCGCGCCCCTGGATGGCGGTCAGCACCGCGTCCACGCCGGGCTGGATCTGCTCCAGGGCAGGGCGGTGCAGGCCGGCGCTGCTCAGCAGGACGAGACGCACTCCCGTGGGCTCGTGCCGCACCCGGTAGGCGCGTGCGTCGCCCAGCACGAAGGAGAAGGCGTGCAGCGGGGCGTCCGGCGGCGTTTCGAGCCTGCCCGGAAACGGAACCCGGCCGAACAGGACGCGTGCATGACGACTCTCCACCGCCCGGATCCGGAAGGCGCCCTCGCCCACTTCCTCCCCGGGCGCCACGACCATGGTCTGAGCCGACGGGAGTCCGTAGCCCACGGCGATGGCTGCGCTGGTGGCGGACCCGACCAGCCTGGCCCCGATGCGCGTGGCGATCCAGGGCGCGTCGCCCAGGTGGTCGTAGTGGCTGTGTCCGATCAAGACGAGTCGGGCCGCCGCCGCCTCGGGCGCGGGGCCGTCGGCGGCCAGCAAGCGGGCGAGCACCTGCTCGTCGGGGCGGAAGCGGCGCAGGAGTGTGCGCAGTACGCCGGGCCGGCTGAGGAAGGGATCGTGGAGCAGGACCGTTTGCCCGTCGGAGATGGAGAAGCCGGCCACACCGAGCCAGCGCAACCCGAGGGAGCCGGACTCGGCGCGGACCGGAGCGGGCAGGAGCACGATGCTGGTCAGGAAGGCGGCGAGTAGCGGCCTCATGACACGATCATGCAGAAGGAGCGCTGCTGCCACCAGGCGCATCCGGCTCGCAGGTGCACCGGTCCGAGAAGGCGCTACTCTCCCGCGCTGATTGATCCTTGAGAAGACGGCGCGCCGTCGGGGGGGTCGTGGTGAGCGCGAGACCGTTCCTGATTCTGCTGGTTTCGGGCCTGCTCCTGCTTTCCGGTTCGGCGCAGGGAGAGGAGGAGAAGCCCGTGGTCATCGAGGACGGACGCAAGGTCTCGCTCGAATACACCCTGAAGCTGGAAGATGGCAGCACCGCCGATACCAACGTGGGTGGCGAGCCCCTGGTCTATCAGCAGGGAAGCGGACAGATCCTGCCTGCGCTCGAGCAGGAGCTGCGGGGTCTAAAGACCGACGACCACAAGAAGGTGACCCTGAGCGCCGAACAGGGCTACGGCGTCGTCAATCCAGAGGCGGTCGTCAAGGTTCCGGTCGACGACATCCCGGACGGCGCTCGCGAGGTGGGAGCGCGGCTGGTGGCCGAGGGGCCCGAGGGCAGTCAGCGCCTGGTGCGGGTCCGCGAGGTGCACGATACGGAGATCGTGCTCGACCTCAATCACCCGCTGGCGGGCCAGAAGCTCCACTTCGACGTGCGCGTCCTCGGGGTCGAGTAGCGGACGCCGCCGCCCCGGCTGCGTCGAGGGCCTCGCGAACCGCCCGGGCCAGGGCGTCGGGCTGGAACGGCTTGGCCAGCAGTCTCACGCCCCGCGGGCTCCGCACACGTCTGGGATCCAGGCGTGCGCTCATCAGCACCACGGGCAGCCCGGGTCGCAGGTGCCGCAAGGACGCGATGGCGTCCAGGCCGTCGCGGCGGGGCATGCTGAGGTCGAGCAGCGCCAGCGCCACCTCGTTCGGATGCCGGGCCAGGGTCTCGACGGCGGCCTCCCCGTCGCCGGCCTCGACGACCCGGTAGCCGTAGCGCTCGAGGGTGCGGCGGGCCAGACGCCGGACCGAGGGCTCGTCCTCGGCCAGCAGGATCTTCTCGCCCGAACCGGACGGGACGTGGACCGGCAGCTTCGACGCCTGGGGCGCCACTTTCCCCTGCGCCGCCGGCCAGAGCAGGCGCACCGCCGTACCCCGTCCGGGCTCGCTCTCCACCTCGATCGAGGCGCCGTGGGCCTCGACGACGCCGTACACGATGGCCAGACCGAGCCCCGTTCCCTCCCCCACGGCCTTGGTGGTGAAGAACGGGTCGAAGAGGTGCTCGCGGGTGCGGGCGTCCATCCCCGCGCCGTCGTCACGAACCGTGAGCGCGACGCGGCCCTCGCCGCTCGTCGCCGCGGGAGCGTTCTCGGCTTCGAGCACGATGGTGCCCGTTCCCCGCAAGGCGTCGCGGGCGTTCACGGCCAGGTTGATCAGGGCGCGGCGGAGCTGCGAGGGGTCCGCCAGGACCGGCCAGGGACGCGGACCCAAACGGATCTCGAGGCGAACCCTCGGCTCGAGGGTGGGACGCAGGACCGTCTCCACCTCGCGCAGGGATTTCTCCACGTCCACGGCTCGGGGCTCACTGGGGTTGCGTCGGGCGAAGGTGAGCAGCCCCCGCGTGAGCTCCGCGCAGTGCTCGGCCGCCTGCTCCAGATCGGCGAGAGGGAGCCGCTTCGGATCGTCGGGATCCAGTCCCTCCAGCACCAGTCGGGCGTTGCCGAGGATCGCCGTGAGCTGATTGTTGAAGTCGTGAGCCACGCCGCCCGCCAGGGTACCCAGGGTCTCCATGCGCTGGGTTTGACGCAGCCGCTCGTCGCGGTGCCGCTCCTCCGTCACGTCCCGAGACATCCAGAGCTCGCCGATCGCATCCCCGTCCTCGTCGAGCACGGGATGCGACGAGACCAGCAGCGTGTGCCCTTCGACGCGCACCTCGAAGCCTGCGATGGGAAGCTGCCGCTGCGCCGGGTCGCGATGGCGGGTGCGATCGAGGAGCTCACGGGCGTCCTCGAGGCGCGCCGCCGCCAGTTCCCGGATCTCCCGGGCCGGGCGACCGACGAGCTTCTCGGGCGGACCGAGCCCCCACTGCTCGGCGCCCATGCGGTTCTGCATCCGGACGCACCGTTCGCGGTCGATGAGCAGGATCCCGGCGGGGACGCTCTCCAGCAGTGCCCGCAGCGTCCGCTCCTCCGCGGCCAGCGCGCGTGCCTGCTCGTCGCGCTCCGCGACGGAGCGCACGTGCACGATGGCCAAAGCGATTTCATCGCCGAGCGCAGCAAGGAAGCGCTTCTCTTCCTGGAGGAACGCGCCCGGTCGGCGGATCCCCGCAGCCAGGAGCCCCAGCGTGCGGCCGCGCCAACGCAGAGGGACCAGCGCCATGCCCCGCAGGCCGCTGTGTCGCACCCAATCGTTCACCACACGCGCGTCGGTCTTGAGGTCGTCGACGATCACCGGCTCCAGTGCATTCAGCGCCTCCTGGCACAGGGGAAGATCCGCGGGCATGCGCTGGATCGGACCGAGCAGGTGGGGCAGGTCGGTCGCCCGGGCCGCGCTCTCGAGGAAGCGGCCGTCTTCGGAGAGGAGCCACACGCCGTGGAGGTCGAGGCCGCCGCGCTTGCGCAGACCCTCCACGGCAGCCTGGATCAGCCCGGGGACCTCCTGCTGGGTGGCCGCGGCTCGGATCACGCCGCGCAGCAGGTCGCCCTCCCGGCGCACGCGTGCCTCGCGCTCCCGGGACTGCTCCACGAAGACCAGGATCTGGGCCAGGCCCAGGCCGAGGGACAACGTGCCCCAGACGACGAGGAGCGGAAGCGTGGCCAGGCCGAGCTGGCGCAGCGAGGGCTCCAGCAGATCGAGCCCGACGACCAGGGCGAGGCCGACGGCGACGACTCGCTCGGGAGCGATCCCCGAGCGCCCGCCGGCAGCGCGCCACATCACCCCGGCGGCGGCGGCCAGGAGCCCGACCTCCAGGTAGTGGACGCTCCAGGCGGCGGTCGCTGAGCCCACGGTGCCCAGCGCGCCGCTCAGCGCCCCGCTGCCGAGGCCCGCCAGCACCGGCCAGCGCGGGACGCGGCCCCGGCGTCGGTACACCAGCGCACCGGAAAGCTGGAACCCCGAGAAGAGGCCGCTCAGGACGTTCGCCAGCGGGAGGATGGCGACGGGCGCCGCGACCCAGGCCGTGACGAGTCCCGCCCCGTAGAGGGCGAGCCAGGCCAGGCCCCAGCAGGTGGCGGCGCCGAGCTCGCTCACCCGGCGCAGGTAGAGCAGGCCAACCACCACCAGGATGCCCAGCGGCGCGACGAAGACGACCTCGTTCAAGGGGAACCCCCACGTCGCAAGCCAACGCTCGCTGCACTCGGGGGGACGACCAGCATAGCAGGCGCGGCGCCGGGCAGCCGGAGCCCGGCGCTTCCGTCTGGGATACGATCGCTCCGTGCAGCGAGCGGCTGGACTCGAGGACGCATCGATCCATCTGGGAACCACGCCCTGGCTTTCCGACGGCGACCCGGGCGCCGAGGCGCTGGCGCGGCAGGCCCGGCATGCCGAGGCCCTGGGCTTCCAGTCCTTCTGGCTCCCCGAGCACCACTTCGCCGAGCGCGGCGCCGTGCCGGCGCCGCTGCTCCTGCTGGCGGCGGTGGCGGCGCGCACGCGCACCCTCGGCCTCGGCACCACGTCGTACCTGCTTCCGGTGCGGCATCCGCTCCAGGTGGCCGAGGAGGTGGCGGTGCTCGACCGCCTGTCCGGGGGTCGCGTGATCCTGGGCGTGGGGCGTGGCTTCCGGAGCGCCGTCTTCCTGGCCTTTGGCGTGCCGGCCGAGGAGAAGCGCGACCGCTTCGAGGCGGCCGTGGCGTTGATGCGTGACGCCTGGAGCGGGAAGCCCGTGGCCTGGGACGGCGGGGGCGCTGCCGCCGCGACGCCGGTCCGTCTGGCGCCGCTACCCGTGCAGACGCCCCACCCGCCGCTCTGGGTGGCGGCCTTCGGCCCGAAGGGCGTGGCCCAGGCGGCGCGGTTGGGCCTGCCCTACCTGGCCTCGCCCCTGGAGCCCCTCGACGCTCTCGAGGCCAACGTCCGCCGGCACCGGGCGGCGCTTCCCGAAGCGGCGCGTGCTGCCGGACTGGCGGTTCCGGTCATGCGCACCGTGTTCGTGAGCGAGGATGCGGGCGTGCTCGCCCGGGCGCGGGAGGGCCTGGCGCGCCAGGCGCGGGCCCTGACGCACGCGCCGGTGGCCGCCATCCGCCGCGCGGCGCAGGCTCCCCTCGACGAACATGCCCTGGTGGGCCCGCCGGAGGCGGTGGCCGAGAGCGTCGCGCGCTATCGCCAGCGCCTCGGCATGACGCACCTGATCGTGCGCGCCGCCGTTCCGGGCATCGCCCCGGAGCAGGCCGAGGCCTCCCTCGCGCTGCTGGCCGAGCGGGTCGTCCGCCCGGCCTCGTCGACGCCGCGCTAGTGGCTGCGACCCGAGCGGTGCCCCAGGGCGAACAGGCCCGACAGCCCCGTTCCCAGCAGCAGCAGCGTCCCCGGCTCGGGCACGGTTTGGACGTCCACGTCGACGTCCTGCTTCCCGATGAAGGCCGCCGTGCCCGCCTCGCTGGTGGCCGCCAGCATGTTGTTCAGGGTGAGCGCCACCTTCGTGGCCCGGCCCGTGATGGCCTGGGACCGGAGCAGCGCCGTCACGTCGATCACGAGCTCCCCGTTCCAGATCCTGGCCAGGGCGGAGCCGTCGTTGGCCAGATCGAAGTCGCCGTTGGAGGGCGCGAAGACGAGGTTCGCGTTCAGGTTGATGGGCGTGATCGGGACCCCATCCACCTCGAGCACGTCCAGGTACGCCGCCGCGGCCACCGCCGCCAGCGTCCCGGCCCCTCCGCTTCCGATCAGCGAATAGTCGCCAGCCTCGCGCAACACGATGCGGGTGATGAACGCACCGCAGCTGGCCTCGATCCCCATGGTGAGGCTGCCCTGGGTGAGGTCGATCCCCGCCGCGCCAGTGGCGGAGGCGCCGAAGGAGACGTTGCTGAAGTCCAGGGAGTTTCCGGCGACGCTGGGGGCTCCGTACAGGGCCGGCGGGAGCGGGTCGGTGGTGGAATCCTCGGTCACGTTGCGGAACGTGACCGTTGCGGCCGAGAAGTCTCCGTAGCCCATGGGCACGGCGCTGGCCGTCCCGGCCGCTCCCAGCCAGAGCGAAGCGGCGAGCATCCAGATCGGCCAGGCGCGTGCAGCGGTTTTCTGGTGAAGCAACATGAACCTCTCCCTCGGTGTTTTCCGTCCTGATGCCTCCTTTCGTCCGGGAACGGTCCCGAGAGCGTGACGGGGCTAACGGCAACTCCGACGGGGAGCTGACCGCCTTGCACCTGGCCTGCACGGGAGTTGCGCCAGGCCGGCAGCCGAGCGGGCAGGGAAGGGGCGGGGGTCAGCCCGCGGCGAGCCGCTCCGCGGCCAGGCGGCGGGCCAGCTTCCCGTCCAGCTCGCCCCGGTGCGCGGTCATGAGGGCACCCATGACCTTGCCGAGGTCCCGAGGGCCCGAGGCGCCGCTCGCCTGGATGGCCTCCTCGACCCAGGCGCGGGTCTGGGCCTCGTCGGCGAGCCGAGGAAGGAACTCGTGGATCACGGCGAGCTCCGCGCGCTCCGCCTCGGCGAGCTCCTTGCGACCGCCTTGCTCGTAAGCCTCGATGCTCTCCCGGCGCTGCTTCTCGAGGCGGCGCAGGAGGGTCTCACAGACTTCGTCCGGGAGCGTGTCGGCGCCGTTCTTCTTCATCTCGTTGAGGAAGGCGGCGCGGATGTTGCGCAGGGCGGTGAGGCGTGCCTGGTTCCGGGCGCGCAGGGCGTCCTTGATCTGGCTGCTGACCTTCTCCACCAGCGACACGGCACATCCTCCCCCCCGCGACGCGTGTGGCCGCCTCAGGAGCGGGCGAGGCCGAAGAGCGCCAGCCAGCCCCCGATCAGGCACAGGCCGCCGAGCGGCGTCACGGGTCCCAGCCAGCGCGGCCCTTCCAGCAGGAGCAGGTAGATCGAGCCGCAGAAGAGCGCAATCCCCGCGGTCCACAAGCCAGCCGGTAGCGTCACGCTACGGGCCGCGTGGCTCGCCCACAGGCCGAGGGCGAGGAGCGCCACGCTGTGGAAAAGCTGATAGTGGACGGCCGTGCTCCAGCTGGCGAGCTGCTCCGGACCGAGGCGCGCACGCAGGCCGTGTGCGCCGAAGGCGCCGAGCAGGACGCCTGCCGCGCCGAGCCCCGCCGCCACCCGGACCCAGCGGCTCACTGGAGGCCTCGCGCCCGCTCCGGCCGCAGCGGCACCACCGCGCCGGCCCGGGGACGGGGCGCGGCGACGTCGGGCTCGTCCGGCGGCCGCAAGATCGTGCCCGCGTGAAACACGGAGTTCCGAGCCTAGCGGATCCTGGTAGGATTCCGGCGGCCCCCGGGGCCGGGAAGGAGGCAGGGCAGGGAGCATGGGCGCAGGGAAGGCCTTCTCGGTCGGGATCGTGGTCGCTTCGCTCCTGGGGGTCGGCTTGGTGGACTGGGCGACGGGCGAGAACCTCGGCTTCTTCGTCTTCTACTTCGCGCCGGTCGCCATCGCCGCCTGGCTGCTGGGTGGGTTCGGAGGCGTCACGGTCGCCCTGGGCGCAGCGTTCCTCTGGCTGGGGATCGAGTCCGTAGAGCGGGATCTCGCTCCGACTCGCTTCCATCTGTACTGGAACGGGAGCATCCGCCTGGCCTCGTTCCTCATCATCGCGTTGGCCGTCGCGCGCCTCCACACCCTGCTCATGCGCGAGCGCGAGCTCAACACCGAGCTCGCCGAGGCGATGGCGAAGGTCAAGCAGCTCCACGGCCTGCTTCCGATCTGCGCGACGTGCAAGAAGGTCCGCAACGACCAGGGCTACTGGGAGCAGATCGAGCTCTACATCGAGAGCCATTCGCACGCTGCGTTCAGCCACGGCATCTGCCCGGAATGCCTGAAGCAGCTCTACGCCGAGATCGACCGCCAGGAGCGCCCGGGCTGACGGCTGGTCCCCAGTCAAGGACCCATCTGGTCACTTCTTCCGCCGCGGGGTCCCTTCGCCAGGCGCCGGCGGATCTCCAGCTCCAGGCGCCACAGACGGTCCTGGCCCCAGGTGGTCCAGTCCGGCTCGCCCGCTCGGCCCCGGAGCCGGAAGCTCGGCACGCCCCACAGCCCCAGGGCCAGGAGCGCCTCGCGGTTGACCTCGAGCTCGTCCCGCCAGCCGCCCTCCCGGCCCAGCCGGGTCCGGGCCTGGCTCCAGGGCAGACCGGCACCCTCCACCACACGGCGCAGGCCCGCATCCGTTCCCGCGTCGATCCCCTGGGCGAAGGCCGCGCGGGCGAAGCTGTGCAGGAGCTGCGCGGCCCGGCCCCGTTGGCGGGCCCACGGGAAGAGCGCGAGGCCCCGCTCCACGGGCCGACCCAGCGGGTCGCACACCCTCCCGAACGGCACGCCGGCCGCCTCGGCCTCGCGCTGGGTGTCGAGCACGATGTAGAGGCGCTTCTCCCGCGGCACCGGGAGCCCCCGCATCACCATGGGGAGCACCGGCCGCAGCACGAGATCCACCGGCAGGCGCCCCGGCAGCCGGAAGAGCCGCTCCATGGCCACGTAGCTGTAGGGACTGCGCAGCGAGAGGTAGGCCTCGAGGGTGAGGCGACCGGCTTGCGGGGCGATCGCGCCGTCACCGGAGAGCGGTGGCGTCACCAGGGGCGCGGCCTGCGCGCCGGGGCGGCGGACTCCCAGGGCGTCCAGGCGCCGCTCCAGGTAGTGGAGCCGGTCCACGCCCCAGTACCACTCGCCGCCATAGTGGAACATGGCGCCTAGGTAGTGGCCGAGGCGTCGCCGCCGCGCCTCGCCTTCGCTCAGCGCGCCCGCCGTCGCGGTCGCATCGGCGGGCGCGCATGCCCGGGCCAGGCCTTCCAGGGCCACCCCGTCGTCCGCCCAGAGCGCTTCGCCCACCCGGGGCGCCAGGGCCGCGAACGCGGCGCCCTCCCGGGCAGCGGCCAGCATCTGCGTGGCCCGCATCGACAGCTCTCGCGGGGGCTGCCGCCCGGGATCCCGGAACCGCAGCCCCAGAAAGGGCGCGACGTCCGCGGCGTCCCGCCGCGACCAGGCCACGAGCCGTTCCCGCTCCGGGGCCGCCGCGTCCGGCGGTGGACCCACTAGCAGCGGCACGAGCTCGACGTCGTACTTCGCCTGCAAGCGCTCCAGCACCTGGGCGGCCAGCTGGCTGTAGGGATCGTCCACCTGGTGGAAGTAGAGGATCCGGTGTGGGGCGCGCCCCAGGCGCCGGCGGCCCTCGACGAGCCAGCGGCGGGCGGCCCGCGTGCGCGGGCTCGTCAGGGCGGCGACCAGAACGGGAGCGACGCGGCGTGTCACGGTCAGGGGTGGATCCTCCAGCCGTCGGCCGTCCTTGAACCTACCACCGAGGCGGTCTACACAGGACGCGGAGTCGCTGGCCGGGATGACGTCCGGACGCCGGGGGGCTCGTAGCCGGATCCCATGTCATGACGGGCCGTGTCGTCCGTGGCCGGCGGCTGCGCCGCCTCGCGCGCTGGATCCTGCGGCTGCGCGGCTCGCCGGAGGCCGTCGGTCTCGGTGTCGCAATCGGCACCTTCGTCGCCTTCACCCCCACCATCGGCTTCCAGATGCTGCTGGCCGCCCTCCTCGCCACCCTCCTGAATGCGAACCGGCCCGCGGCCCTCGTCCCGGTCTGGATCACGAACCCGCTGACCATTCCGCCGATCTACGGGTTCACCTACTGGGTGGGGAGCTGGTTTCGGGCCGGCCCGTCGCCGGAGCGGGTGCGGGAGGTGCTGGAGGGTCTCGTGAGCCGCCTGGGGCAGCACGACGCCTGGTCCGCCCGCGAGCCGCTGAGCGCGGTGCTGGCCCTGAGCCGGGACGTCCTCGTGCCGCTCTGGATCGGCGGCCTGCTGGTGGGCGTCGGGGCCGGAGCCCTGGCCTATCTTCCCGCCGCCGAGGCGGTTCGGCGCATCCGCCAGCTCCGCCAGCGGCGCCGGCAGGCACGGCGCCGCCGAGCGGCTGGCGCCCGGGAGCAGCAGTCCTCGTGAACCCGATCCTCCGCGAGCCCTCGACCCCGCCGGCCGCCTGGCGCGGTCCGGACCTGGCGGCGAGCGACGACTGGATCCATCGCCTCTCCCCCGAGGAGGTGGCCGATCTGGACGCAGCCCTCGCCCGGGCCCGAGCCTCGCGCAAGCCCCGGGAGGGCCTCACGCCCGAGGACTTCCCGCTCCCGGTGCTCGGGCCCGCCCTGGACGGCTGGCTCCAGCAGCTCGACCGGGGTCTCGGCTTCCTGCTGGTCCGGGGTGTCCCGGTCCAGCGCTACACGCTGGAGGAGGCGGCGCTCGTCTACTGGGGCCTCGGTCTGCATCTCGGGACGCCCGTGTCCCAGAACGCGGCCGGCGACCGCCTGGGCCACGTCCGCGACACCGGCGCAGACCCACGCGATCCCGCGGTGCGGCTCTACAAGACCCGCCAACGCCTCGGCTTCCACTGCGATGGCTCGGACGTGGTGGGGCTCTTGTGCCTGCGCCCCGCGCGCTCCGGCGGCCTGAGCCGCATCGTGAGCTCGGCCTCGGTCTACAACGAGATCCTGCGCCGCCGGCCCGACCTGGTTCCGCTGCTCTACGAGCCGTTCTGGTTCGACCGCAACGACGAGCAGGCGCCCGGCGAGCCCCCTGCCTTTCCCCTGCCCTTGTGCCGCTGGCAGGACGGGCGCCTTCGCTTCTTCTACATCGGCTGGTACATCCGCGGCGCGCAGCGGCATGCGGAGGTGCCGCGTCTCACCCGGGACCAGAGCGCGCTCCTCGACCTGATCGATGCGATCGCCGAGGATCCCGCCTTCCACCTGGACATGGACTTCGCTCCCGGCGACATCCAGTGGCTCAAGAACGCCGCGATCCTGCACGCTCGCACCGACTACGAGGACTTCGAGACGCCCGAGCACAAGCGTCATCTGCTGCGCCTGTGGTTGACGGCGCGCAGCTCGTTTTGCGACGGCGACGCCTTCCTGCAGCAGGGGATCCCGGTCCGGGAGGGCGCCGTGCCGGATGCCGCCCCTCAGGAGCCCTCGGCCCGGTAGACGGTCCGTCCGTCCACGATCGTCTCGAGCACCCGGATTCGATCCACGCGCTCCGGATCGCCCAGGGGCGAGGCGGAGAGGATCACCAGGTCCGCCAGCTTGCCGGGCTCGAGGGATCCCTTGCGATCCTCCTCGAAGTGCTGGAACGCGGCGTCGATGGTGACGGCCCGCAGCGCCTGCAGGACGGAAATCCGCTGCGCTGCGCCGATCTCCACGCCGCTCGCCGAGCGGCGGTTCACGGCCGCCCAGACCAGCCGGAGCGGCTCCATGGGGACGACCGGCGCGTCGCAGTGGAGGGTGAAGCGGACGCCGTGGGCCAGCGCGCTCCGCGCGGGACTCATGCGCGCGGCGCGCTCCGGACCCATGAAGATCGCCCGGTGCCGGTCTCCCCAGTAGTAGGTGTGCAGGCTGAAGAAGCTCGGGATCGCGCCCAGGCGGCCCATGCGGGCCAGCTGGTCCTCGCGCGCCATCTGGGCGTGGACGATCACCGGGCGCGCGTCCGCCCGGGGGAGCTCCGCGAAGGCGTGCTCCAGGGCGCCCAGGATGTCGTCGATGGCGGCATCGCCGTTGCCGTGCACGGCCACCTGCAGGCCTGCCCGGTGGTAGCGGGTGACGCGCTCGATCAGCTCCGTCCGCGGAATGCGCGGATAGCCCCGATAGGTGGGATCGTCACCCGGGGGCACGTGATAGGGCTGCGACAGGTAGCCGGTGTAGCCCTGGATCGAGCCGTCGGCCACGAGCTTGACCGCGCCGATGCGCACGCGGTCCTGGTTCCCCCGGCGGAAGCTCGCCCCGGCAGCCAGCATGGCATCCGCCTCCTCCATGCCCGGCCACACCACGAGCCGCAGCGGCACCAGACCGAGGCGCGAGAGCCAGGGAAGCAGGCGGAGCTGGCGGGTGTCCGCGAGGCCGACCTGGGCCGTGGTGACGCCGGCCGCTGCATAGCGTCGTACGCCCTCGCGCACGATGGCCAGGCCGTCCAGCAGGGACGGGTCCTGGATCTCCGCCAGCAGGGGCTCCATGGCGTTCTCCTCCAGCACGCCATCGGGCTCGCCGGTGCCGGGGTCCCGGCGGATGCGTCCGCCCGGCGGGTCCGGCGTGCGGGCGTCCACGCCGAGCCGGACGAGGCCGGCGCTGTTCACCGCCGCGAGATGCCCCGAGACGTGCACCACCCCCACCGGATGCTCCCGGGATACCCGGTCGAGATCCAGGCGCGCCGGATGACGGCGCTCGGAGAGGAGCGTGTCGTCGTAGCCGAGGCCCAGCACCCATTCCCTGCCCGGCGTGGCGTCGGCCTTGCGGCGCATCCGCGCCACGAGCTCGTCCATGTCGGCGACGTTCCCGATGGGCGGCGCGTTCAGGTCCACCACCCGGGCGAAGATTCCCGAGCCGGGGAAGTGCCCGTGGGCGTCCACGAAGCCCGGCAGCAGGGCGCGGCCGGCGAGGTCCACCACCCGGGCTCGGGGACCCGCCCAGGCGCGCACCTCCCCCTCGCTGCCCACGGCGCCGATGCGCGAGCCCTGGATGCCGATCGCTTCGACGATCCGATTCCGCGCATCCAGGGTCAGGATGGGTCCGCCGCGGAACACGGTGCGCGCGAGCGGGCGGGGCAGGAGCCACGCGACCATCGCCAGCACGAGGACGACGAGCGCGATGCGCAGCCGCATGGATCCCGAGGCTAGCGCGGTCGTGTTAGGCTCGGACGGAGCCCAGGCGGTGGGGGCGATGGCATGTCCCTGAACATGACCCGGCCGGAGCGAGAGGCCTTCCTGGCCGACCGGCACGTGGGGATCCTGAGCGTGGCGCAGCCCGGGCGCGGCCCCCTGACCGTGCCCATCTGGTACGACTACGAGCCGGGCCGCGAGCTCTGGCTGATCACCAGCCGCTCCTCGCGCAAGGGCAGGCGGCTCGCCGAGGCGGGCCGCTTCAGCCTGTGCGCCCAGACCGAGACCCCGCCCTACTGCTACGTGAGCGTCGAGGGACGGGTGGCGGCCATGGAGCCGGCCGATCTGGAGCGGCACGTCCGTCCCATGGCCCACCGCTACCTGGGGCCCGAGCTCGGAGACCGCTACGTGGAGGCGACGGCGGACGAGCGCGGCTCCAGCGACGTGGTGGTGGTTCGCATGCGCCCGGAGCACTGGCTCACGGTCGACTACGCCAAGCAGTTCCGGGTCTGAGCGTCGCTGCGGCGTTCAAGCCGGACTCACGGCGTGCGCGCCCATCGCCACAGCTCTCGCAGGGTCGGCCGTTTGCCGTGCATCAGGATGCCGATGCGGTAGATGCGGGCGCAGGTCCAGACCATGAAGGCCACGAAGCCGAGGGCGAGGGCATACGAGAGCGCAATCTGCCACGCGGGGGGCGTCTTCACGCTGATGCGCAGCATCATCACCAGCGGACTGAACAGCGGGATCAGCGACGCGGTCACCGAGAGGGTCGAGTCGGGGTCGTTCACCACGGGAAGGAACAGCATGAACGACGCCAGCAGCACGAAGACGGCCACGAAGGCGAGCTGCTGCGCCTCCTGGAGGTTGCTGGAGGCGGCGCCGATCGCCGCGTAGAAGCTCGCATACAGGAAGTAACCCACCACGAAGAGCGCGAAGAAGTGCAGGGCGAGGCCCGCGTCCAGCACGGGCAGCTCCACGTTGGGGAGGCGGCCCCCCAGGGCGCCCGCGCCCAGGGGCCCGATGACCAGCAGCAGCAGCCCGATCCAGATCGCCAGCTGCGTCAGCCCCACGAGGCCGATTCCGATCAGCTTGCCGGCCATCAGGTCCAGCGGGCGTACGGTGGAGAGGACCAGCTCCACCACGTGTGAGTTCTTCTCCTCGAGTACCCCGTTCATCACCTGGGCGCCGTAGATGGCGAGCACCGCGTAGAGCAGGAAGGCGAGGGCATAGGCCAGGAAGAACTGCGCCTGGCCGCCCTGGACCCGGCTTCCCTGGGCGGACACCCGCACGCTCTCCAGGCGCACCGAGCGGACCAGCGGGTCCACCGCCGTCTCGTCGTAACCGGCCTCCTGGAGCCGTGCCCGGCGCACGGCCCCCGACAGCTCCACCTCCAGCAGCTGCTGGGTCAGCAGGTTGGACACGTTGTCGGAGCGATACTCGACGCGGTTGTGCGCGAGCCCCTCCGAATCGATGCGCAGCCAGGCGTCGATCTGCTGGCCCAGCACGCGGGCATCCAGGGCGTCGTGCTGGGCCGCGGCGTCGGGCTCCGCGGCAGCCAGCGTGATCTCGAAGCGCGCGCCGCGCCGGCCCTCGCGCTCGCGCTCGGCCAGACGTTCGAGGAGAAGCGGGGCCACGTGGCCCGTGGTGTCCACT
The DNA here is from genome assembly GCA_041611735.1 of Myxococcota bacterium. GTDB lineage: Bacteria > Myxococcota_A > UBA9160 > UBA9160 > PR03 > JBFIML01. Next base: position 52,242 of record JBFIML010000006.1, read on the forward strand.
ACCACGAGGCGGTGGCTGGTGGTGGAGCGCGTGAGTAGCAGCACCGGCAGCGTCACGATCAACAGCGCCAGCAGCGGAAAGCCGAACGTGCTGATCCAGAATGCACGGGTCCGCAGCCGCACCCGGTACTCGCGGCGCAGGATCACGAAGACGTGGCTAGCCGGCATCCCGCACCGCGTCCACGAAGATCTCCTCGAGCGTCGCCTCCTGGGGGCGGAACTCGACGACCTCCAGGAAGTCGACCAGCTCCCGCAGGAGCGCCGGGCCGGGCACCTGCGGTCGCAGCACCAGCTCGACGGCGTCATCGGTCTTGCGCCAGCGTTCCACGGCGTCCACGGCGTCGAGGCGTGCGACGTCGCCCTGGGCCACGAGGCGGTAGCGCCGGCTGGCGAAGCGCCGCTTCAGGTCCTCCAGGGCACCGATCAGGATGGACTGTCCGTCCCGGATCAGTCCGATGTCGTCGCACAGCTTCTCCGCCTGCTCGAGCACGTGGGTCGAGAAGAGGATCGTCCTCCCGTCGCGTCGGTACTCCAGGAGCAGGTCCATGAAGAGGCTCTGGTTCAGGGGATCGAGCCCCGTGAAGGGTTCGTCCAGGATCAGGAGCTCCGGCTCGTGTAGCAATGCGGCCGCGAGCTGCACCTTCTGCTGCATGCCCTTCGAGAGCTCCTCGACGCGACTCCGGGCGCGTCGGGCCAGGTCGAGCCGTTCGAGCCACGGGCCGACGCGACGACGCGCCTCGCGGCGGCCCAGCCCGCGCAGCTCGCCGAGAAAGACCAGATGGTCGAACACGCTCATCCGCTTGTAGAGCCCGCGCTCCTCGGGGAGGTATCCGATGCGCGCGCCGTCTTCCGGGCGCAGGGGGTGCCCGTGCAGCAGCACCTGCCCCGCGTCGGGGGCGACGATGTTCAGGATCATGCGCAGGGTGGTGGTCTTGCCGGCCCCGTTGGGGCCGAGGAGACCGAAGACGCTGCCGGATGCCACGGCCAGGGAAAGGCGGTCCACCGCGCGGAATCCGTCGTAGCTCTTGGTGAGGTCGCGCAGCTCGAGGCCCGGCGGCATGGGCGGAGGCTAACCCAGGGCCATTTGGGCGGCCCGGGTTTCCGGCGGCTTGGGTACCTTGCGGTCCGAGGGGAGGGGCTTCCATGAAGACGCGACGGCTGGGACGTCACGGGCTCGAGGTGCCGGTCCTGTGTCTCGGAACGATGACCTTCGGGCTCCAGAGCGACGAGCAGACCTCCTTTGCCATCCTGGACCGGGCCTTCGAGGCCGGCCTGGGCTTCCTCGACACCGCCGACATGTATCCCCTCGGTGGAGAGCTCGAGACCCTGGGCCGCACCGAGGAGATCCTGGGCGCCTGGATGCGCGAGCGGCGCAACCGGGACGCGGTGCTCCTGGCGAGCAAGTGCTGGGCCCCCACCGGACGCGGTCCCAACGCGGCGGGCCTCTCGCGCCAACACGTGCTCGAGGCGGCCGAGGCGAGCTTGCGGCGACTCGGCACCGACCGCCTCGACCTCTATCAGGCCCATGCCTACGACCCGTCCACCCCCATCGAGGAGACCCTGCGCGCCTTCGAAGACCTGCAGCGGTCCGGCAAGGTGCGCTACGTGGGATGCTCCAACTATCCGGCCTGGCGTCTGGCCGGGGCCCTGGCGGCGGCCGAGCGTCTCGGCGTCGAGGGCTACGTCTCGGTGCAGCCGCGCTACAACCTGCTGTATCGGGAGATCGAGCCCGAGCTGCTGCCGCTGTGCCGCGCCGAGGGCCTCGGCGTCCTGGTCTACAACCCGCTGGCGGGTGGACTGCTGAGCGGGAAGTACCGCGCGGGCGAGGCGCCGCGCCAGGGGACCCGCTTCACCCTGGGCATGGCCGCCGGACGCTACCAGCGGCGCTACTGGCAGCAGGCCCATTTCGAGGCGGTGGAGACCCTGCGCAAGGCCGTGGAGCCCCGTGGCCTCGAGCTCGCGGCCGTCGCGGTGGCCTGGGTCCTGGCCCAGCCGGGGGTGAGTTCGGTCCTGCTCGGAGCCAGCCGGCCCGATCAGCTGGCTCCGTTGCTGGCCGCGCCCGGACTGGAGCTCGACGACGAGCTGCTGCGCGTCTGCGACGCTCTCTGGTGGACCCTGCCGCGGCGGTCCGTGGAGGAGGGCTATCGCTGAGGGCCCCTCAAGCGGGCTTGCGGGCCACGACCACCTTGGACACGAAGTGGGGCTCGCTCGATTCGACCTGGAAGCCGCGCTGGGCGAGGGCTTCGCCGATGTCGTCGCCCACGTAGTCGCGGTGGAAGGGCTCGTGGAAGTCCTTGGAGAAGCGTCCGAGCAGTTGGGCGATCTCGCCGCTGTCCGAGCGCTGGGCCGAGTCCTCGATCACGAGCAGACCGCCCGGTCGCAGCACGCGCCAGAACTCGGCGTGGACCTGCTGCCGGATGGGCCGCGGCAGCTCGTGGAGCAGGTGGACGCTCGTCACCACGTCGAAGAAGCCATCCCGGAAGGGCATCTGCTCGGCGTGATCGGCCACCAGCGACACGTGCTCCACGGGCGCCAGGAGCTCCCGGGCATGATCGAGGTAATAGGGGCTCAGGTCGAGGCCGTAGAAGCGCAGACTGGGGTGCGCGAGGGCCAGCTGGTGCAGCATGCGCCCCGTCCCGCACCCCACGTCGAGCAGCCGCAGATCGTCGCCGTGGCTGCGAAGGAAGCGCGTGACGGGCGGAATCACCATGCGGCGCATCACGTCCGCCGTGCCCAGGAACAGGAACTCGACCGCCACGTCGTAGAGGTCGGCCGACCTTCGGCTCAGGTACCCGTCCGTCTGCCAGTGGAAGTTGCGGCGGAAGTAGGCCGGGTAGCGGCCGAGATCCACGCCCGGCGGCAGATCCTGGAAGTTGCGCCGGCGCATGCGCCACCAGCTGCGAGGCATGTCCAGCAGCAGTGCCGGCGTGCTTCGCAGGTAGCCGGCCAGCGGATACTGGAAGAGCAGGCTGCGGGGATATGCGCCCTCGGCTACGTGACGCAGATCGCGTTCCAGCAGCGCCTCGTAGCGGCGCTGGATCTGCCGTTCGACTTTCCGACTGACGCGGCGATTGCGGGGCGAAAGCAGGCGCAGTACCTGGTGGCCCGCCAGGCAACCGAGCAGCAGACCCTTCTGCTGGACCCGGTAGGCGACCTCGTGGACGGGTGCGGGGATGCGTTCGGCGAGCTGCATGGCGAGCGACGTCATGGGGTCGAGCATAACGAAGGCCGCTCGCCCCGGCCGGGAGGGCCCGGGGCGGGGTAGAATGCGGCTGGAGCGAAACCGCGTGAGCGAGATCTCCGATTCCGGGAACGCCGGGTAGCTGTGGGCGTGCGCCCCAGCGGGCTCGCCCTCGCCGTCGCCGGCACCCTGGCAGGGCTTGCCATCGTCTGGAGTCTCCGGGAACGCGAGGTGCCGCGGCGCGCGCCGTTCCCCTCCTCCGCCGGCTTCGCTTCGCCCGAACGGGCAGCCACCGACGCGGAGCTTCCGGACCCCGGGGCCCTCCTCTCGCGTCAGGATCCCGCGGCGCGCTCCGGCGCCGCGCCGCGCGACGAGCGCCAGCGCCTCGCCGAGGGGCTGCGTCGGACCCTCGGGCCGGACCTGCCGGCGGACGACCTGGAGCGGCTGGCGAGCCTCGTGCTCGAGAGCCGCGACGTGATGCACGGCGAGGAGTCGCCGGTGGTGCGGCAGGAGATCCTGCGCCGCATCGCCCTGGAGTTCGAGCGCCTGGCCGGAGAACCCATGGGCGACGTGATCTCGCGCCTTCCCCGCCACGAGCCGGACGCGCCGCGCCCCCCGCGAGGGGCGGAGTCCGGGTGAGACGGGCCGGCCCCGTCCTTCTCGTGGCGCTCGGACTCCCGGCCTGTTCCGACGGGTCGGCACCCGGCGGCGCTCCGGAGCTCGGCAGCGTGGTGGGCCGGGTGGCGGGCGAGACGGTGACCCTGGCGGAGGTGGACACGAGGGCGCACGGCGTGGTGACGCGGCTGCTCGGGCGGATCGAAGCGGCACAGCAGGCCACTCGGGCTCGGCTCGCTGCGGAGCGGCTGGCGGCCCGCGAGGCGGCGGGCGAGCCGGTGCCCGAGGCGTGGCGGGACGCGGGCCGGATCGCGCTTCCCGAGGAGGAAGTGGACGCTGCGTTGCGGGAGAGCGGCCTCACGGCCGACGACCCCACGGCCCGCACCCTGGTTCGGGCTCTACTCCATCACGAACGCCTTCGAGTCGCCCGCCGCCGCGTGGCGGCGGACCTCGCGGAGCGCGGACTCGTCGCGGTGTCGGGGGCGGAGATCGAGCAGGCGGCGCGCTTGGTGCTCTTCCAGCAGCGCGGGCGCATCGTCGCCGAGGCGCGGCGCCGCTTCGAGGTCATCGCCGACGAGATCCTGCTCCGGCGGGAGGCGGCGCGTCGCGGCAGCGATCCCGCCGCTCTCCTCGCGCTGGTCGAGGCGGGGGCCGCGCCGGTCGCTGAGGAGGAGGTTCGACGCTTTGCCGCGCAGCGCGGCGCTCCGGATGCCGTGCCCGAGGGCGTGCGTGCGCTCCTCGAGATGCGGGCGCGCCTGCGCGCGCGAGAGGATCTGCTCGCCACCCTGCGTGCGCGAACGCCCCCCGTCTTCCTGCTGGCCTCGCCGGAGCCGCCGCGGTTCCCGATGGATGTGCAGCGGGCAGCCGACGCCGCCGGGGTCGCGCTGCTGGTGGTCTTCTCCAACTGGCGCTGCCAGCGCTGCGAGGACACGGAGCGCGTCCTCGACGCTCTCGTCGCCGGGCCCCTCGGTGCGAGCGTGCGCCTGGTGCGCCGGCCCTTCTCCCTCGCACCGGATCCGGCCTTCTTCGCGGACGCCGTGGCTTGGCGCTGTGTGGTCGAGCAGGGGCGTGAGGTGGCGTTCCACGCCGGCCTGCGCGAGCTCCTCGGGGGAAGGGGCAGATCCCGCCGGCTGGACGCCCCAGTGGAGCGTGTGTCAGACTCCGATGCGCTCGCCGGGGTGCGCCTGGGACGGACCCTGGTTCCGGACACGCGTGGCTACGACGCTTGCCTCGCATCGGCGGCTACGCACGGGCGGGTGCTCGGCGAGCGGGACGAGGGGGAGCGGATCGGCTTCGCGAGGGTGCCCGCCTTCCTGGTGAACGGCCTGCCGCTGGTGGGCTTCCAGGGTCGGGAACGTCTCGAAGCCGTGCTGCGCTCCGAAGCGGCCGCGCATTGAGCGCTGGCCCGCGGGAGAGGGTCGGGATGCGGTTTCGGCGCTTCGGGCTGCTGGCCCTGGGGATCTCGCTGGCGCTGCTGGGATCGCACTGCGGCCCCCACAAGCCGCCGCGACTCAACCCACTGCGCCTCTACGCCATGGGAGACTCCATCACCACGGGCTTCGACTCCTGGTTCGTGGGCAACAACTCCGCCGTCTCCTGGGTGAACGGCTTCCACGGCTTCTGGGAGAGCCTGCTCGGCATCCCCGACGTCAACAGCGTCAACCAGCGCATCACGGCTCGCTTCGGCTCGAGCGGCCGCACCAACGTGAGGGCGGCCCAGAACGGTGCGCGCTGGGACGCGGCCCTCTCCCAGGCGGCGAGCGTGGTGGGCGAGACGCCCCACCTGGTGACCGTGATGCTCGGGGGCAACGACGTCTGTCGCGACTCGATCGCCGACCTGCCCACCGCCGCGGAGATCCAGGGCCACGTCCGCACGACCCTCGACTGGCTGGACGCCCAGCTCCCGGCCGGCGCCACCGTCCAAGTGATCGGGATTCCGGACGTGAAGCGCCTTCACGACGTTGCCCGCGACGAGAAGGGCTTGCTCGGCATCGATTGCGAGGCGATCTGGTCCACCGTGGACCTGGGCTTCCCCTGTGGGTCCATGCTCGATCCCGCCAACAGCGAGCAGGATCGCCTGGCGGTCCAGGCCATGAACCTCCTCTACAACGACGTGATCCAGCAGGAGGTCGTGCTCAAGAACGCGGCGAGCACGCGCGTCTACTTCAAGTTCTCGGATGCGGAGTCGGTCCAGTTCACTGGCGACGACGTCTCCTCGATCGATTGCTTCCATCCCTCGGCCCAGGGTCAGGAGTTGATCGCCTTCTACGCCTGGACCGACGGACCCTTCGGCCCCTAGCCGGGCCGGCCGCCCCCCCCGGGCCGGCGCCGACCGCGACGCCGGTGGAAGGTCTTGTTTGCTCGAGATGGGGCCGATCCGCGCCCCGGGGAGTTCGCCGTCATGTCAACGTCGCGCATCGCTGTCCTCGCGCTCCTCGTCACCCTGTTCGCGCCCGGCGTCGGCGCCCGGGCGGCCCCCGACGAGGATGCCTTCGTGGCGGGTTACGCCACGGCGATCCTGAGCCGCGAGTTCGGCCTGGAGGGAGCGCGGGTTTCCGTCGTGCACGGCGTCGTGCGGGTCGAAGCCCGCCGCATCCCGGGGGCCGAGCGCGAGAAGCTCGAGGCGGTGCTCGGGGGGATCCCGGGCGTCGCCGCGGTGGAGCTGACCGAGGTGGACGGCACGGCGCCGCCGCAGGTGCCCGGGCCGGTGGCGGCCGCCAGCGACAACGGAATGCTCGGGTCGCGGGGCCTCGAGCTCCTGCCCAAGCGCGAGCTCTTCGACCCGCTGCTGGCCGACCCCCGCTGGCCGCACTTCGCCGCGAGCCAGCACTTCTACCTGGACGACGACGAACTGACGCGAGTGGCGGGGGTGAGCTTCGGCGAGTCGATCCCGCTGCTCGGCTTCGACATGCCGGGTCCCGGCCGCGGGGAGCTCGGCTTCCAGGCGGCCGTGTTCTCGATCTTCGATCTCGACTCCGACTCGTTCGACCTGGTGAACTCGGACTTCCTGGTGGGCCTGACCGGGAGCTGGCGGCGCGGCCGGCTGTCGGCGCAGGCGCGCTTCCTGCACCAGAGCTCCCACCTGGGCGACGAGTTCCTGCTGCGCAGCCGCGTCGATCGCATCAACGTGAGCTACGAATCCCTGGACGTGCTGCTCTCCTTCGAACCCTGGGACTTCTTGCGCGTGTACGGGGGCGGAGGGGCCCTGCTGCGGCGCGATCCGGAAGACCTGGAGCGGGGCCTGGCGCAGGGCGGTTTCGAGCTGGTGAGCCCGCGGGCCTTCCTGGCCGGGCACGTGCGCCCGTTGCTGGCCCTCGACGTGCAGGGGCGCGAGGAGAGCGGCTGGGAGGCGGACCTGTCGCTGCGCGCGGGCGTCCAGATCGAGAGCCCGAGCCTGCTCTCGCAACGCCTGCAGATCCTGCTCGAGTACTACGACGGGCGTTCACCGAACGGCCAGTTCTTCCGGCGGGAGCTCGAGTACCTGGGCCTGGGAGCCCACCTGCACTTCTAGGGACCCCCGCTTCAGGCGGCCTCGTCGCCTCCATCGCGTGGGAAGCGGGCCCGCAGGAAATCGGCGAAGGTGCGGCAGGCGTCCGTCACGGTGAAGATCCCGGCGAGCTTGCCCTTCTTGGTGACGAGGGCCGACCCGATGTGGCGCTCCGCCATCTCGAAGAGCACGCGGTCGAGAGGTGCGGCGAGATCCACCACATAGGCGTCCAGCACGCAGGCGTCCGCCACGGTCAGGGCCTCGAGCCGTTCCCGCGGCTGCCTCGGGTCCAGCAGCAGGGCGATGTCCCGGGCGCTCACCACCCCCACCAGCTTGCCGGCCCGGGTCACCGGCAGGTGGCGGATTCCGTGCTCCTCCATCACCTCCCGGGCGTGGAGGAGAAGGTCCTCGACGTGGATGAACCAGGGGAAGGGGGTCATCACGACCTTGATGGGCGGGATCCGGTCGCGGTTGTCGAAAGCCATGGGAGGCAAGGGTAGGCCATGAGCGGGCTCGGCGCGGTCGCCGCGGTGGGGCTGGGCCTCGGCCTGCTGTGGGGGGGGATCGAGATCGGGCTGCGCGTGGTGCTGGCGTGGCCGCTCCCAGCCGACTTCTACGGCTCGATCTCGCGCGAGCGGGTGCGCGACCGCCAGAAGCGCTGGGGCGTTCGCGTCGCCTGCGGTTCGGGCTGGATCCACCTGGGCTGGATCGCCGACCCGGAGCGGGAGCGCTATCGGATCGAGCGGCGCCGGGGAGAGGCCTGGCGTCCGCTCGGCACGGTGCGCACGGGCTCGTTCCTGGTCCGCGGCGACGGGGGCACGTTCCGGGTGCTGGCCCTTCCGCGTGGCGGCGACCCGCCCCGGGTGCTCGGCGAGGTGCGGGCCGAGCCGCAGGGGGGGACGCCGTCCGTCTGGCGACCCGTCCGGGCCGGTTCGTGGCGGCTCCTGTTCCGGCCCCGCCGGCATGGCCGCTACGTGAACGACCACGCGGTCTATCGCGACGCCGCGGGGCACTGGCGGCTGCTGGGCATCACGGGCCCCGGCGACGGCGACTGGGCCCGGGAGCGCTGGTTCGCGGCGGGCGCGAGTGACACCTTCCCGCCCCCCGACGGCATGCGGGAGACGGAGCCCGTGGCCGACTTCGGAGAACTCGCCTGGGCGCCCCACGTGATCCGCTCGGGAGCCCTCTGGCACCTGTTCTGGTCGCCACACGTGCTGCGCCGCATGACCTCGCAGGACGGCGTTCGCTGGACGGACCCACGCGTCGTGATGGCCGCCCCCCGGCACCGCTTCTTTCGCGACGCCTTCGTGCTCGCGGTGGCCGACGGCCAGTGGCTCCTCTACGCGACCGCGCGGGGGCGCTTCTTCTCTCGTGTGGACGTCTACCAGAGCTTCGATCTCGAGCAGTGGCAGTACATCGGGCCGGCCCTGCGCGGAGCCTGGGGCAGCCGCCGCAACGCCGCCTATGCTTCCATGGAGTCGCCCAGCGTGACTCCCTATCACGGCGGCTTCTACCTGACGATCACCTACAACAACGGCACGGCCTTCTGGCACGCGCTGGCGCTGGCGCTGCACTGGTGGCCCCGGCCCGCCAGCTATCACGAGAGCCTCGTCTTCCAGGCCGACAACCCCTACGAATTCGGGGTCTACCGGGGGGCCCGGCGCGGGTCGAACCCGGTGGCCCGGCTCGAGGCCCACGCGCCCCGGCTCGTGCACGATCGCGAGGCCGACACGTGGTGGGTGACGACGGCGGGCTGGCCCTGGGCGGCGACGCTCACTCGCGGCGAGGTGGCGGTGGCGCCGCTTCGTTGGGAGCCCGTGGCACCCGGAGACGCCCCACTGCGTTGACACGGAGCGCGGATGCGGAACCCTGCGGTTCAGGATGGCGCCGAGTCCGCTTCGGAACCGGTACGCGAGTCTTCTCGCGTGGGTCGCGCTGGTCGGGATCGCCACGGCGGCCTGTCGCGAGCCGCGGCTGCCCACCGAGGATGCCTTCGCCGCGGCACGCCGGCGCATGGTGGCCGAGCAGATCGAAGCGCGGGACGTGCGCGACCCGCGCGTGCTCGCGGCCCTGCGACGCGTGCCGCGCCACGAGTTCGTGCCGGAGTCGGAGCGGAAACACGCCTACGCGGACCGCCCGCTCGGGATCGGACTCGACCAGACCATCAGCCAGCCCTACGTGGTGGCGGCCATGACCGAGCTCGCACGAGCGGGGCCCGACGCGCGGGTGCTGGAGGTGGGGACCGGGTCCGGCTACCAGGCGGCGGTGCTGGCCGAGCTGGCGGCGGAGGTTTACACCATCGAGATCCTGGAGCCCCTGGCGCGCCGGGCGGAAGGCACGTTGCGACGGCTCGGCTACGCAAACGTGCACGTGCGTCACGGCGATGGCTGGCTGGGCTGGCCGGAAGCGGCGCCCTTCGACGCCATCGTGGTGACCGCTGCGCCGCCGCGCGTGCCACCGGCCCTGCTCGAGCAGCTCGTCGAGGGCGGCCGCCTCGTGATTCCGGTGGGCCGGTCGTGGCAGGAGCTCGAGGTGCACGTGCGCACCCCGGACGGCTTCGAGGTCGAGCGCGTCTTTCCGGTTCGCTTCGTGCCGATGACCGGCGAGGCGCAGGAGGCGCCGCGCTGAGCTCGGCCGGCGAGCCCTCCAGGTTTCGCCAGGCGCTTCGTCAAACCTCCACCACCTCACCGCTGATGCGGCTCACGCGGAAGACCCCCCGGCCGGTGCGGATGTAGTAGAGGTTCGAGAGCAGTTCCTTCCGCACCCCCGATTCCGGCTCGATCCAGATCAGGGCATCCCCGAGCTTCACGTAGCCCCTGCGCTCCAGTTCTTCGCGTTGCTCCGACGTGAGCGAGGCCAGGATCTCCTGGCTCCGCTCCGGCTGCTCGCTCTGCATAGACGCTTTCGACCCTCCCGGCGGCATCCCGCCCGGACGGGAGGATAGTCGGCGGAGCCGACGGCGCCCGTCCCCGTTGTCGGAACGAGCGCGAGCGGGGTATTCTCCCGCTCGGCGTTCGGCGCCAGGGAGTTCCCATGCGTATCGCCATCCTCTCGCGAGGTTCTCGCCTGTACAGCACCCGCCGGCTCAAGGAAGCCTGCGAGATGCGCGGGCACGAGGCCCGGGTGCTCGACACCATGGCCTTCTCGATCGAGGTGGAGCAGGGCAACCCCCGTCTCTACTACCGGGAGAAGCCGCTCGCCCCCTACGATGCGGTGATCCCTCGCATCGGGGCGTCGATCACGTTCTTCGGCACCGCCGTGGTGCGGCAGTTCGAGCAGATGGGGGTCTTCTGCCTCAACTCGTCCCAGGCCATCAGCGTCTCCCGTGACAAGCTGCGCTCGATCCAGATCCTGAGCCGACACCGGGTGGGCATTCCGAAGACCTCCTTCGTGAAGCGCCGCGAGGCGGTGCTCGCCGCCATCGATCGCATGGGCGGGCCGCCGGTGGTGGTCAAGCTGCTGGAGGGAACCCAGGGGATCGGCGTGATCCTCGCCGACACCACCAAGGTGGCCGAAGCCATCATCGAGACCCTGCAGAGCGCCGCCCGCCAGAACGTCTTGATCCAGCAATTCGTGAAGGAGAGCAAGGGGCGGGACATCCGGGCCTTCGTGGTGGGTAACCGCGTCGTGGCGGCCATGCGGCGGGTGGCCCAGGGGGACGAGTTCCGCAGCAACGTGCACCGGGGGGGGCGCGCAGAGGCCGTGGAGCTCGATCCGGAGTATGCGCGCACGGCGGTGCACGCCGCCCAGATCATGGGGCTCCGCGTGGCGGGCGTGGACATGCTGGAAGGGGCCACCGGCCCGCGCATCATGGAGGTGAACTCCTCGCCGGGGCTCGAGGGCATCGAGGGCGCCACCGACGTGGACGTAGCCGGTGAGATCGTGAGGCTGATCGAGGAGGAGGTGCTCTTCCCGGAGATCGACATCCGTCAGCGCATGACGCTCCAGCACGGCTACGGAGTGATGGAGATCCCCGTGGACGAGGCTTCGGAGCTGTCGCACAAGACCGTGCAGCAGACCAAGCTGCGCGAGCGCGACGTGCTGGTGCTCACCATCAACCGGGGCAGCATCACGATCCCCAATCCGCGCCAGGACCGGGAGATCCTCCCGGGCGATACCCTGCTCCTGTTCGGGAAGTCGATCACGCTGAAGAGCCTCGCACCGCGTCCCAAGGCGGGGAGCCGATCGAAGCGCAAGCGGGCGGGCGCCGCGGGGGCGCCCGCCGCGCCGAAGCCGGATGCTTGAACGGCTGCGCATTGCCGGGATCGACTGTCCGCACGGTGCGGCCACACGACTCAGGATCCCGGTGGCACGCCCCTACGGCCAGGCGGAGGTGTTTCTGCCCGCCCAGGTGGTGCGCGGGCGCGAGGATGGCGCGCGCCTGTTCGTGTCGGCCGCCGTCCACGGCGACGAGATCAACGGGGTCGAGATCATCCGCCGCCTGCTGCGCCTGCGAGTCCTGCGCCGCCTGCGCGGAAGCTTGCTCGCCGTGCCCGTGGTGAACGTGTACGGGTTCCAGACCCAGAGCCGCTATCTGCCGGACCGTCGCGACCTCAACCGATCCTTTCCGGGCTCGGCCAAGGGATCGCTCACGGCCCGCCTGGCCCACCAGTTCATGACGGAGGTGGTGGCCCACTCGACCCACGGGATCGACCTGCACACGGGGACCGCCCACCGGGAGAACCTGCCCCAGATCCGGGCCTGTCTGGACGATGCGGAGACGGAGCGCCTGGCCCAGGCCTTCGGCGCGCCGGTGATCCTGAACGCGAACCTGCGCGACGGCTCGCTGCGCCAGGCGGTGCTGGAGCGCAAGATTCCCATGCTCGTCTACGAGGCGGGCGAGGCGCTCCGCTTCGACGAGCTCGGCATCCGCGCCGGAGTGCGCGGAGTGCTGTCGGTGATGCGGGCGATCGGAATGCTTCCCGAACCGCGGCCGGCCCGGGAGCGCGTCGAGCCGTTCGTGGCCCACTCGAGCATGTGGGTTCGCGCTCCCGACAGCGGGATCCTGCGCTCGCCCCTGCGGCTGGGGGCCAAGGTGTCCTCCGATCAGGTCCTCGGCACCATCTCGAATCCGCTGGGCGAGAACGAGGCGCCGGTGCTCTCGCCCCTCTCCGGGGTGATCATCGGACGGCTCAACCTCCCGCTGGTGAACGAAGGCGACGCGCTCTTCCACCTGGCGAGCTTCGAGTGGCCCGCCACGGTGGCCCAGCAGGTGGAGGCATTCCAGGAGGCGCTGGTGCCGGAGGCCACCACGGCCCCGGCCGGTCCGCTGGAACCGGCCTAGACCCGATGGAGTGACCCGCTCCGTCAGTGCCTCGGCGGCCGGCGTGCCGGCCGCGGGCGCACCGGCCGTCCCGTCAGCTGGCGGTGACCCACGTCGATCAGGAAGTGGGCGGCCAGGGCGGAGCGGCCGAGTAGCATGCGGAAGATCATGCGCTCCCGGTCCACGAGGCTCAGCTCGATCGTACGGCGCACCGGGCCGATGGCCACTTCCGTCGCCACGAAGATCCGCTCGTTTCGATGACCGGTGCTCGAGCGAACGCGCGCACGACGCCGGATCGCCGTCTCCACCCGCACCCGCCGTTCGCGCTTCTGGCGATGCAGGATCACGTCGAAGGCCACCCGGCCGTGGGGCAGCACCTCGATGTCCTCCACGTGAAGGGCGCTGGAGCGCGCACCGGTATCGACCTTGGCGCGCAAGCCGTGGATGCCCCACTCGGGCAGGTCCACGTACTCGTTCCAGCCGATCACGAGGACGAGCCGCTGGTCCTTCCGGGGCGGCACGGCGCTCCTCCCTGGCGGCGGTCCGCGCCGCGGCCCGGAGCATAGAAGCCTTTGGGACCCCGGGCGAGACGCTCAATAGTCGAAACTCCAGATCACGTCGGCTCCGGCACTTCCGGAGCTGCCGATCTCGCTCTCGACGCTCCAGCGGGGCAGGAAGCGCCACTCGATGCGCACGCGATCGGTCTGCTCCGTGCCGAAGCCGCGGCCGTAGCGGACGAAGATGTTCTCGCGCAGGTACTTGCCGACCTCCACCGTGGCCGAGGTGCCGCCGTCGGCGAGGGCGACGTCGAAGAGATCGAGGGGCAGGGCGGGGGCCAGGGCCGAGACCACGCCCCCGGCCACGATCTGGCCGGCGAGCTGGGTGGCGGCAGCCTCGAGGCGCATCGACTCGCCGGTGCCGAGCTCGTGGGCCGGGCGGCCGAACGCCAGGTAGGAGAGCAGGTCCGTCGAGTCGAGGGGCGGTTCGCTCTCCAGGGCGAGGCTCGGCGCCGACGCGCGTCCGGCCACGCGGGCCCGCAGGGTCACGTCGCGCACGCGGTGGACGGCCACGAAGTCGAGCTCCGGGTCGAGCTCCCGCGTGCCCGTGAAGGTGGCCACGCCCCGCTCCACCTGAAACGAGCGTCCCTGGAAGCGGTAGCGTCCGCGCACCACCTGCAGCGTCCCGAAGAAGGTGGCTTCCCGCCCCGGCGCCTTGCGGACGCGCAGCTCGCCCTCGATTTCCACGTCCACTCCCCGGCCCTGCACCCAGGTGTTGCGGGGCACCCGCAACACGACCTCCGCGGCGGATTCGTCGAGCCAGCCGGGGGAGGGAGCAGCCTGCTCCACGATGCGGGCCGGCTCGTCCGTGTCCGGAAGCCCGAGCACCCGCACTTCCTTCACCAGCGGGTCGCTCTCCTCGGGGAGGCCGATGCGCGCGTCGGCGAGGGCCAGGTCGCCGTCCACCCGCAGGCGCGGGAACCTGCCCTCCACCTGCAGGGTTCCGTCCAGGTCGGCGCGCAGGGTCGGGGTGCGCGAGATCGCGAAGCGTTCGAAGCGCGAAACCAGGCGCAGGGCGCCTGGCCCCGCAGCGCTCCAGCCGAGCTCGCCCTCCAGGGTGGCCTGGCCCGGCTCCGAAGCCACCCGCAGCGAGGCGATCTCGATCCGGCCTGGCCCGAGCCGCGCCACGCCCTGCGCCGGTCCGAACACGAGGCCCAGGGCCGGCACCTCGAGATGGGCGTCGGCCAGCCGCAGCTCGCCTTCCAGCTCCGGTTCGGGAGTGCCGCCGCGCAGCGTGGCGTCCGCGTCCACCATGCCGGACGCCCGCGCCAGCTCACGGGGCAGCGTGCGCGCGAGCCAGGCCAGATCCAGGCGTTCCGCCCGCAGGCGCAGGACCGTGTCGGGGCGCTCGAGCAGACGGCGAGGCTCCGCCCGGAGCGTCGCGTAGGGAAGCTCGGCCTCGATCCGCAGGCGTTCGCGACCAGCGTCCACCAGGTGCGTCAGGACGAAGACCGTCGGTCCCTCCGCGTGCGCTTCGATCAGCACGCGCTCGGCCCGGGCCGCTCCGATGCGCGCCTCTTCCCACAGCGCGGCCCCGTCCACCCGCGGCCGGCGCAGGGGCCCGTGGGCGACGAGCTGCGCCGTGGCGCGCCCGCCCATCTCCACCTCGAGGCCCGCCAGCGCGGCGGCGGCGGCCACGTCGAGGGTGGTCACGTCGATGCGCAGGGGCTCGAGCCGGTCGCCTCGGATGCGGCCATCGAGGCCCAGGGCCCCGCCTTCCCAGGCGAGTCGCACCCCCTCCAGGTCGACCCCGCGCGCATGGAAGCCCACCAGCGCCGGCGCCGTGCTGGTCACCGCGAGCTCTCGCGTGGTGACCTGCAGGCTCTCCAGACGGAAGCGTCGGTCGCCCAGTGCCTCGCCGGAGAGGGTCACGTCCGCCGGCCCGATTTCGCCGCTTTGCAGGGCGCGGCCTGCGAGCGTGAGGCGTCCGCGCGGGTCGCGCCACGGTCCGCCCAGGCGCGCCTCGCCGTCCAGCCGGCCCGCCACGCCCGGGCGGGGCCGCCAGGGCGCCGGCAGGCCGGCGAGATCCAGGTCCGCGAGCCGCAACTCCACGTCCTCCAGGGAGTCGCCGACCCCCCGGCCCACCGCCTCGAGGCGCCCGAGGGCGCCGTGCACCTCCAGGCGCTCCACCCGCCAGGCAGCGGTCGCCGTGGCGTACGAGCCGACCAGCTCCGCACCGGCCAGGGTGCTTCCAGCCAGCGTGGAGGCGGTGAGCGTGGCGCGCGCGTGGAGGCCGGTGCCCGCGGCCAGCGACGCGCCGGCCGGATCCGCGTCGAGCTCCAAGGTGCCGTTCAGGTCCGACGCGAGCTCGCCATCGCCGGTCAACCCGGCGAGATCGAGGCCCGCCACGCGCGCCCGGCCGGTCGCCCGCACCACCCGCAGGCCGCGGTCGTCCCGTTGCAGCTCCGCCTCGCCTTCGCCCTCGAGCCGGCCGAAGGCGCTTTGAAGGCTGGAGGGCGCCAGCTTCAGTCGCCCACCCTCGAGCCGGGCGGTGAGAACGCCGCCGTGCACGTCGCGGCCGTGGACGCGGGAGGGGAGCAGCCTGGCCTCCAACGCCGCCTCGTCGGGCCAGGGGCCCCGGGGCTCGTCCGGCCAGCGCAGGCCCCGGAGGCGCAGGGATGCCCGGGCGGCCACCCGGCTCGTCCCCGCCGCGCCGCTCCACTCCAGCGCGACCTCCGCGTCGCGGACCTCGAGGAGCTCGAGCTCGACGGCGACGGGGGGAAGCCCCGGCCCGCCACCCGGCTCGGGGCGGCGCTCCGGCAGGCCGGCGACGCGCCAGCTTCCCGCCGCGTCGCGCAGCACGAGCAGGCGCAGGCCCTCGAGCGTGAGCGCCTCGATCCTCACCACCCGCTCCGACCACAGCCGCGACAGATCGAGGCGGGCCTCCAGGGAGGCCGCGTGCAGGTCGCCCACGCGGACGTCGCGGAGAACGAATCCCTCGTGCAGGATGCCCTCGAGGCTTCCCACGTGCACCGGCACGTCCAGGGCGCTCTCGAGGCCGCGCTCCGCCAGGCTCCGAACCCGCTCGCGCTGCCAGCCCCGGTCCACGCTCCAGAGCGCCACGGCCAGGATCACGAGCACCGCCAGGAGTCCCGCCACCCCCCAGGCGAACGTCCGCAGCAGCCGGCGCATCAGAAGCTGTGTCCCACCGAGACGTGGATACGCGAGCGCTTGACCTGGTCCGGGGCGTTCAGCAGCTGCCCGAAGTCCAGGCGCAGGGGGCCGACCGGCGTGCGGTAGCGGAGGCCCACCCCCGCGGAGTAGAAGACGTCGTGGAGGCGCCACGTCCAGGGCTCGAGGGCCACCTGCCCGGCGTCCACGAAGACGACCCCGCCGAGCTCCCGCCAGACCGGAAAGCGCCATTCCAGGCTCGCCTCCAGCAGGCTGGTGCCGCCGAGCGGCGCGTCGTCCACGTCGAGGGGGCCCAGGCGCTGGTACTCGAAGCCGCGCACCGTGGTGCTCCCGCCCGAAAAGAAGCGCTTTACGATGGGCACCTCGTCGGGGCTCGTCTCGGCGAAGGGATCGATCACGCCGATTCGCAGGCGGCTGGCCAGCACGCCCGGGCCCAGCGGCAGGAAGCCGCGCCCCTCGGCCAACAGCCGCAGGTAGGAGGCGCTCGAGCCGATGGCCGGCGAGGAGGGCTCCACGGAGAAGTCGAGCCAGGTTCCGCGCTTCGGGTCCAGGGGCACGTCGAGGGTGCTGCGTCGCAGGCCGAGCTCGAAGAAGCTCAGCACGAAGGCGCCTTCGGGGTCCTCGAGCACCGCGCCCGTCTCGTCGGCGGCGTCCTCCACGTCGTTCCACTCGAACTGGTGGGCGAGGCGCGCGCGCCAGCGCGGGTTGAGCGGGCGCGCGAGCTCGACGCGCGTGAGCAGACGGTCTGCGTCGTAGGCCGGCTCCCGCTCCCGGCGCAGGGAGAGATCGGTGCCGAGGGAGAGCAAGGGGTCCAGGAAGCGCGGCTGATCCAGGCCCGCGTCGAAGGCGCTCAGCAGCGAGGAGTGACGCAGGGCCAGCTCCAGGCGACGGGCGCCGCCCAGGAAGTTGCGGTGCAGCCAGGAGAGCCGGCCCCGGAAGCGATCCTCGGTGCCCCAGCCGAGTCCGACGCGGATGCTGCGCAGCGGCCGCTCGGTGAGCTGCACGTCCACCGGCCAGGTCTGCTCCGCCGGCAGCTGGCCGTCGGGTCCCGCTTCGCCCTCCTCGGGACGCGGCTGCACCACCACGGCCCGGAACAGGCCGAGGCCGTAGATGCCTTCCCGGGTCTCGCGCAGGGCGTCGAGGGAGAAGCGTTCGCCCGGCTCGAGGGTGACCTCGCGGCGCACCAGGGGCTCGGCGACTGCGTTCAGTCCGGACACCTCGACCGCTCCGAAGTGCACCCGGGGACCCGGCGCGACGCTCCAACGCACGCTTGCCTCGCGGGAGGCGGCGTCCACCTCGGCGCCGCCCTGGATGGCGGCGCGCGGAAAGCCCGCGTTCGCCAGCCGCGCCAGGATCTCCTGCTTGGCGGCGCCGTAGCGTCGCAGGGCGAAGATGTCACCCACGCCGAGCGGCAGATCGACCAGCATACGCTCGCGTCCGACCTCTTCGTCCAGGGGTGGTGCGAGGTCCACCTCGAAGGCCGCGACGCGCACCGGCTCGCCCTCGTCCACGTGGAAGGTGATCCGGACGCGACGGCGCCGGCGGCCCCAATCCAGCTCGTGGCGGACCTTCGCATGGTAGTAGCCGTGGCGGCGGTAGAGGGCCGCGATGCGACGCTCGTCCCGCTCGAGCACTCCTTCGAAGAACTCGGGCTTGGGCTTCCAGGGCTTCCAGCTCGGGGCCTGGCTGAAGATGTGACCCGCCAGCTCCTTGCGGGAGATCGCCGATACCCCTTCCCACTCGATTCCCCGCACCGTGACGGCCTCGCCCTCGGCGGCCGCCATCGCGGGCGCGAGGGCGGCCAGGCCGAGCAGGACGGCGCGCAGGCGGCGTCGGTGCACCCGCATCCGCTTGGGATCGATCACGGACCTGCAACCCACCCGACGAGCGCGGAGGGCCGCAATCCCTCGGCCCGAGCGTGGACGGTGGACCTCCGGTGTGTGGGACGCGCGGCGACTCCTCCCCCTTCACGGACCCCCTGGGGTCCCTTCAGCGCCTGGAAGCCGCGGAGTATAAGGAAGGCGAACCGGCGTCCCGCCGGGGGTTCGGAGCCGGAACCGGCAGTCCAGCGTCTCGCAGGCGGTGCTCGTCACCGGCTGCTCGAGCGGGATCGCATTCATGGCGCGCCGGGAGCCGCCCCGGGGTCCGGATTCCTCCCGGCCCGCCGGGCCCCTTGGAGAAGCTGCGCAGCCGCTGCCGGCTGTCTGCCGATCCGACCGGGAGGGCGCCTCAGGCGGCGGTGCGGCCCGGCCGAAGACGCATGAATGGACTCCGACGCGAGCTCGCGCCGGCCCGCGGGCCCGGTCCAGGCCTTCGACGCCGCGCTGGCGGCCGAGCGCGCTGCGTGCCTGCGCGCCAACGTGGAGCGCGCCCTGCGCGGCAAGTCCGAGGTCGTGCGCCGGGCCGTCGAGTGCCTGGTGGCGGGCGGGCACCTGCTGCTCGAGGACGTCCCGGGCGTCGGCAAGACCACCCTGGCCCAGGCGCTGGCCCGGTCCGTGGACGCCCGCTTTCGGCGCATCCAGTTCACCAGCGACCTGCTGCCGAGCGATGTGCTCGGCGTCTCGGTGCCCGAGATCGTGGACGGACGGCCCAGCGGGGACTTCACCTTCCAGCCGGGACCGATCTTCTCCAACGTGATCCTTGCGGACGAGGTCAACCGGGCCAGTCCCAAGACCCAGTCGGCGCTCCTCGAAGCCATGAGCGAGGGCTCCGTGAGCGTGGACGGTGTTTCGCTCCGGCTCCCGGAGCCCTTCTTCGTGGTGGCGACCCAGAACCCGCTCGAGCAGCACGGGACGCACCCGCTGCCCGAGTCCCAGCTCGACCGCTTCCTGATGTGCCTGACGCTGGGCTATCCGGAGCCCCAGGACGAGGCGGCGGTGCTGCGCGACGATCCCGCCACCACGGAGCTGCCGCGGCTGACGCCGGTGGTGGGTCTCGACGAGCTCGGGGCCATGCAACGGCATTCCGCCAGCCTCAAGTTCGACGACGCGCTGGTGGCCTATCTGCTGGCGCTGGTGGAGGAGACGCGCCGCCACCCCGCCCTGGAGCTCGGCGTCTCCACCCGCGGCGCGGTGGCCTTGCGACGAGCGGCGCAGGCGCGCGCTCTGGTGGACGGGCGCGACTACTGCATCCCCGAAGACGTGCGCGAGCTGGCGGAGGACGTCTGGGCCCATCGCGTGCTGCTCGGGACGGCGGCGGGGCTGCGGCGCGGCAGCGAGGAGAGCGCGTGGATCGTGCGCGAGATTCTCGACCGGGTGCCGGTACCGCTCTGATCCGGCGGCTGGCGAAGGCGCTGCGCCCACCCCGGGTGCTGCGTCCCACCCGGGCCGGCTGGATCTTCTTCGTGCTGACCCTGGCGGTGGGCTTCGCGGCGCTCAATACGGGCAACAACCTGCTGTATCTGGTGCTCTCGCTGATGTTGTCCTTCCTGGTGCTGTCCGGTGTGCTCTCCGAGTCGGCGTTGCGGGGCGTGCGGGTGGTACGGCGACTGCCGCGCGAGCTCCACGCCGGGGCCTCGGCGACGGTCGTCCTGGAGATCGTCAACGCAAAGCGGCGCGTGCCGGCCTTCGCACTCGTCATCGAGGACCGGGTGCGTCCGGCGAGCGGACCGGAGCGGGTCGCGGGACGGGTGTTCGTGCTGCGCGTGGCCGCGAACGCCCGCGAGCTCGGCGTCTATCGTTGGCAGGCCTCGGCGCGGGGTCCGGCCCGCTTCACCCGCCTGCGGGTCTCGACCCGCTTCCCCTTCGGTCTCTTCCTCAAGTCGCTGGTGCTCGAGGAGTCCGGCGAGACGCTCGTCTATCCCGCCCTGGAGCCGGTCGCGCTCGCCCGCTTGCAGGGCGGCGAGGGAGCGGCCGGGGAGAGCCCGGCACGACGGGGCACGGCGCATGCGGAGGTAGAGGGCCTGCGCGACTTCACGCCGGGCGACCCGGTGCGACGCATCCAGTGGCGGACGTCCTTGCGGCGCGGTGCCCTGGTGGTGCGCGACGGCCGGGCCCAGGCGCCCCGGGAGGTGGAGGTGCACCTGGCCACCCGCGGCGCCCAGGAGGGCGAGGCCTTCGAGCACGGCGTGCGGCAGGCCGCGTCCCGGGCCGTGGCCGAGCTGGAGCACGGTGCCCGCGTGGCGCTCCGCACCGACTCGCAGCGGCTGTCGGCGGGTACGGGACGGGCCCAGCGCCGGCGGGTGCTCGCCTTCCTGGCCTGCGTCGCTCCCGAGCCGTTGTCGCAGCGGTTCGACCCGTGAGCCGACTGGAGTTCCGGGCGGCCCTCGACTCGCCGCGCCCCGCCGCCGCCTGGGCGATGGCCGGCGTGGCGGCGGCGACGCTCTGGATCACCCGGCAGCTCGAGCCGCTGGCGGTGGTGGCCCAGGCGGCGGCCCTCGGGTTCTCGCTCCGCTTCCGCAACGACCCGCGTGCGTGGCAGCGCAGTCCGCTGCTGCTGAACCTGGGCATGTTCGTCGTCTCGAGCGCCACCGTCGCGGTGGCCCTGCGCGGGGCCACCTCGCTGGTGGCCCTGGCCCACTTCGCGGCGCTGGCCCAGGCGCTCCAGCTCCTGGACGCGCGCCCGCGGCGTTCCGAGTTCCTGCTGGTGGCGCTGGCGCTCTTCCAGGTCATCCTGGCCGCCAATCTGACCGACAGCGTCTTGTTCGTGCCCCTGCTGGCGGGCTTCGTGATTGCCACGACCTGGACGCTGATCGTGCATACGCTGCGGGCCGAGGCGCTCGAGGCGGGCGTGCCCCAGGCGGCAGGCCGGGCCCTCACGCCGGGTCTGCTGCGCACCACGCTGCTCGCCTCGTGCGGCTGCTTCGCGCTGGCCGTGGTGCTCTTCCTCCTGCTGCCGCGACTCCAGGGCAGTGTCGTGCGGGGCGTCGGCCTGGGCCCGCTGGCTGGCTCCGGCTTCTCGGACCGCGTCGAGCTCGGCGCGCTGGGGCGCATCCGCCAGGACCCGACCGTGGCGCTTCGCGTGGAGACCCTGGCGGGACGCCCGCCCCCGCCGCTCGACGCCTACTGGCGTGGGCTCGCCTTCGACCGCTTCGACGGCCGCAGCTGGTCCGTGACGCCGTCCCGGCGCTGGGTGGTGCCGGGCACCGCCGAGGTCGGGGTCGTGCTCGCGTCGGGCCCGGCGGATCTCGAGCAGCGCGTCGTGCGTGAGCCGGTGGCGTCGGGGGTGCTCTTCGTGGCGGGCGAGGCGCACGCCCTCCAGGGCACCGTGCGGCGGCTCCAGCACGACGCCAACGAGGGTCTCTACGCGCCCACGCAGGCCGCCGAGCGCGTTCGCTACACGGTGCGCAGCCGCACTCGAGCTCGCGACGACGCGAGCCTCGAGCGCGACGTGGCGGGTCCCCCCGCCGGCGAGGACGCCGGGCGCTATCTCCAGCTCCCGCGCCTGCGCGAGCCGGTGGCCGAGCTGGCCGCGCGCATCACCACGGGCCAGCCCAGCGATGCGGGGCGGGCGCGCGCCCTCGAGCAGTGGCTGCGTCGCAAGGGCCGCTACAGCGACGCGCCACCCCGGGACACGGGGCCCACGCAGCGCACGCCCGTGGAGCGCTTCCTGTTCGGGGACATCGCCGGGCACTGCGAGTACTTCGCCAGCGCCATGGTCGTACTGGCCCGGGCGTCGGGGCTGCCCTCGCGTCTGGTGAACGGCTTTGCGGGGGGGCGCGAGAACCGCATCGGTGGCTTCGTGGAGCTGACCCGCTCCGATGCCCACGCCTGGGTGGAGGTGCACTTCGCCCGGGCGGGCTGGGTCCGCTACGACCCGACGCCGCCCGACCGGCGACTGCGCGCCGCCCTGCCGCCGTCGCTCCTGGAGCGCGTCGCCCAGATCGGGAGTGCCTTCGAGCTCTGGTGGTTCCAGCGCGTGGTGGGCTTCGACCGCTCGGACCAGCTCCACGCCATGAAGCGCGCCTGGCTCGCCTGGCGACGCGTGCGCCGCGTCTCGCACGAGCCCGGACGCCTCGAGGCCTGGTTCGAGCGCCGGCCCGACCGGGCGGGCGCGACGGCGGCGCTGGGGGCGGGGGTGGTGGCGGGGGTCGTGGGGCTGTTGCTGCTCAGGCGGCGCCGTCGCAAGCCGGCTCTTCCCGCCGGCTACGACCGGGCCCTGCGGCTCCTCGCGCGCCGCGGCCTGGTGCGACCGGCCGCCTGCACGGCGCGGGAGTTCGTCCGCCACGCCCGGGCGATGCTACCGGAGGAGGCCGCGGGGGCCTTCCAGGCGCTCACCAGCGCCTACCTGGCCCAGCGCTTCGGCGGGCGATCGGCGGCCGATCCGACGGACCTGCGCCGCCTGCGAGCGGCCCTGCGCAGGCGGAGGTGGGCATTCGACCTCCCGGCGTGGCGCCGATTTCCTTCCCGGGGGCCACGACCCTGAGGGCCGAGCCGAGCATCCTCCTGCTCGACGCCGGTGAGCGCCGAGGCGGGGCGCTCGCGGATCGTCTCGACGCCCTCGGCTTCCGCGTGCGCGTGGTGGAGACCGCCCTGGTGCTCTGAGTCAGCCCTGCAGGGTCGCCACGAAGTCCTGCGCCTCCCGGATCGCAGCCTGCATGTCCTGCACCAGCGCCGCGATGTCGCTCTCCACCGCGGCCACGTTCCCCTCCAGCGAGGCGATGGCCCGGGCGTTCAGGTTGTGCTTCAGGAACAGCACCTGATCCCGGAACGCCTTCAGCACGGGGTCCATGCGCGACTCGGCGCGGCGCATGGCCGCGATCAGCCCGCCATAGCGGGTTCGGGTCAGCCGCAAGCTCGCCTGGCTGCGGCGGCGCAGGCTCGCGGTCCCGATTTCCTGGATCTCCCCCTCCCACTCCTCGAACAGATCCTCCGCCACCTGCTGGATCGAGGCGATGCGCTCCCGGACCGCTCCGGCCCGGCTCTCGCTGCGCTCGTACTCCGCTTCGAGCCGCCGGTAGAGCTTTTCCAGGTCTCCCGCTTCGAAGCGCGTCACCTGCTTGAACACCTCGAAGGCACTCAGGAACTGCTCCTGTGCCTGCTGCTGCTCGCGCTGGCTGGCTTCCACCCGCCTGGTCAGGATGTGGCGTTTCTCCCGCCCGAGCGTCTCCCAGACGTCGTAATACACCGAGCGGCACGCAAACGCGCCGGCGCAGAGGGCCAGGAGGGAGCCCAGGAGGAGTGGCGTCGGTGCGCGACGCATCGCGTTCCTCCATTCGAGGCCAGGCAACATAGCGGAGTCATGACGAGCCGGAGCCGACACAAGGGCACGAGGCCAGATCAGAGGTTATCCTGGCCAGCAGCCGCTCGGGAAGCATTGGTCCGGCGGCGGGGGGGATGCATGGCGAGACGCGCGAGACGGCGCTTCGGGCCCTCGGCCCTGGATGCCTGGCTGGTTCCGCGCTGGGCCACGGACGCCCGCGAGCGCGCCGATTCGGAGCTGCACGCCCTCTGGTTCGGGCTTCCCCTCGGCCCCCACGGCGCCCTCCGCTTCCGCAAGTGGCTCGGCTGGGCGCTCTTCCGGCTGGCAGTGCGCGTGAACCCGGAGGTGGCCGACCTCTAGGGGCGCCGGGCGTCGGGTGCCCACAGCCCCCGGATTGCCTGGCGCGCCTCGTCCTCCGCAGCCTCGAACTCCCGGGCCAGGCGACCGCGGCCATAGCGGGTCCAGAAGCGCGACCATCCCGCGCGCACCATCTCCACGTTGACGTGGGTCTCGCCCACGTACACGTAGGCCAGCAGGCGTCCGTGGTCGTCGCGCTCTGGACGCGGGTCCTCGAAGGCCAGGGTCACCGGGCCGGAGCCCACCAGGCGGCGCAGGGCCCGCGTGGCGCTCCCGTAGCCCGGCTCCTGGCGCTCCGGAGTGTCCACCCGAAGCAGCCGCACCCGCTCGCGCCCCGCACCGCAGTCCACGTCGAGGGTGTCGCCATCGATCACGCGGCGTACCCGACACGGCCCCAGGGCCGCGGCGGCCGCCACGTCGGTCGCCGCAGGCCCGGGGCCCGGCGCGAGCCCGAGCGGGTCGAGGAGCCCGTCCCGGGCGAGGAGCAGGCCGGCCACCACGAGGAGGGCCACGGCCAGCACTGCCGTGCGCATGCCCGCTATCCCCCCGAGGCGGGATCTTCCGCGGCGGCGTCCGGGGGCGTGGGATCCTCGCGGTCCTCCAGCCAGCCTTTCGGCAAGGCCACGCGCTGTCGCCCCCCCGACTTGCCGCGCGGAACCCGCAGGGCGTGGGGCGGGAAGGGCTCGTCGGGGTCGAGCTGGGTCAGGATGCCCTCGAGCTCCGCCCGGGTCTCGATCGTCATGAGCTCGCGTCGCAGCCGAGCGCTGCCCGGAAACCCCTTGGTGTACCAGGCCGCGTGCTTGCGGAAGCCGAGCAGCGCCGTGCGTTCGCCTGCCCAGTGCGTGAGGAGCTCGGCGTGCTCGCGCATCACCTCCGCCACCTCGCCGAGCCGGGGCGGAGCGCTCGGCGGCCGTCCGGCGAACACGTCCGCCAGATCGCGGAACAGCCAGGGGCGCCCCAGACAGCCCCGGCCGACCACGACGCCGTCGCAGCCCGTGCTGCGCATGAGGCGCAGCGCGTCGTGGGCCTCCCAGACGTCACCGTTGCCGAGCACCGGCAGTTGCGGGAGGGCCTGCTTCAGCTCGGCGATGGCCTCCCAGCGGGCCGCGCCGTCGTAGAGCTGAGCGGCGGTGCGGGCGTGAAGGGAGACCGCCGCACAGCCCTCGTCGGCGGCGATGCGGCCTGCGTCCAGGCAGGTCGGGTGGGCGTCGTCCAGCCCGATGCGGAGCTTGATGGTGATCGGCACGGGTCCGGCGTTGCCTACCGCGGCGCGTAAGATGTCGCGCAGCAGGCGTCGCTTCCAGGGCAGGGCGGCGCCGCCGCCCCGTCGTGTGACCTTGCGCACGGGGCAGCCGAAGTTGAGATCGACGTGATCGACCTGGCCCTCGCCGACCAGCCGCGCCACCGCCTCGCCCAGCGTCTGCGGATCGACGCCGTAGAGCTGGAGGCTGCGTGGCTTCTCGTCCGGGGCGAAGCGGGCCAGCCGCAGGGTCTTGGCGTGCCCTTCCAGGAGCCCGCGGGCGGTGATCATCTCGCTCACGTAGAGGGCGGCCCCGAAGCGCCGGCACAGGGTCCGGAAGGGCGCATTGGTGACACCGGCCATGGGAGCCAGGACCACCGGCGGCCACACGCGCAGCGGACCGATCTGGACCGGCCGGAATGCCTCGGGCCGGGCGGGCGGTGCGGCTCGTTGCGGGATCACGACGAGAGGGTAGGGGGCGTGCAGCGATCTGCCTCGCACCCGACATGCCGACCCGTCAGGCGCAAGCGATTGCGGGCGAACCAGCCATAGCCGGCGTCGGCCAGTCGCCGGAGGCCCGGCCAGGCGGTGGGCGCCAGCAGCCAGCCGAGCCCGACGGCGGCGTAGGCGCGTCTGAATACCTCGACACCCTCGATGATCCGGCCGTCTGGCAGGCGCGCGTGGATGCGTGCCATCAGGGTGGACGGGTCGACGCCGTAGGGGCCGGCGTCGAAGCCCGCGGCGGCCAGGTTCGTGAAGCGGATGCGTCCGCGCCCGCGGTCCAGGCGTCGGAGCGCCGCGACCTCCCGGGTGCACAGGGGGCAATCGCCGTCGTAGAGGAGCTCGATCTGCCACACGGGCCTTCCGGAACTGCCTGCCACCCCCGCAGGCTAGGCAGTCCCCGCCCGCCGGGCAAGAAAATAATCTAGACATGCTTGATATCAGCGCATCAGAAAGACGCAGAAATAACTATAAACAATTGATATATATAGATTATAATGATGTCTAAAAAAAATATAGACAATATTCCATCAAGCCGGGTAGACTACACCCTCGGAGATCGGAGGGACCCATGTTCAAAGACCCCGTCGCTGAGCCTTCGCAAGCGGAGGAAACCGCCGTGCAGACCTGGCCGGGCGGAAGCGTGGAGCGGCCGGCCCGGCACGGACGTGCCGCCCCCCGCGCCCTCGATTGCTACCTGGCCGAGATCCGGGACATTCCGGTCCTGAAACGCGAGCAGGAGGCCGAGCTGGCCCGTCGCATGCGGCAGGCCGAGGTCGAGCTGCGCCGGGGCCTGCTCGCCCTCCCGGAAGCGGCGCGTGTGCTCGTCGAACGCTGGACGCGGCTGCGCGCGGCGGGACGCGTGACCGGCCCCTGGAGCGCCCGCCACCGGGGCGGCGAGCGTGACGCCAGCCCGCACGTGGATCGCGTGCTGACCCACCTCCAGCGAAGCCTCGAGCGCCTCGAGCGTACAGCACGCGGACCGCGGGCCGCGCCCGAGCGGCGTCGCCTGGCGGCTCGGATCACCCGCACCCTGGGTAACCTGGATGCAACCCCGGAGCTCCTGCAGGAGATCTACCGGGAGCTCGAGGCGCGGGGTGGCGTGGCCGCCTCGAGTCCCGGCTGGGTGCGTGCCCGGCGCGCCCATGCGGAGCTCAGCGACGCCAAGAACACCTTCATGCGGCACAACCTGCGCCTGGTCGTCTCCGTGGCAAAGGGGTTCCGGAGCCTGGGCGTTGAGTTCGAAGATCTGATCGAGGAAGGCAACCTGAGCCTGATGCGGGCCGTCGAGAAGTTCGATGCCGAGCGCGGCTTCCGCTTCTCGACCTACGCCGTGTGGTGGATCCGTCAGGCCTGCATCCGGGCGCTCCAGAGGACCTCCCGCACCATCCGCCTGCCCTCCCACCTGTACGACCGCCTGCTCCGCTACCGGCGCATCCTGGCCCACTGGTCGCGCGACCACCGGGAGGAGCCGAGCCTCGGCGATCTCGCCGAGGCCCTGGAGGTCGGCGAGGACGAGCTGACGCAGCTGATCCAGGCCGACCGCCGACCGCTCGGTCTCCACGAGCCGGTGGAGGGCACCGAGAAGGCAAGCGTGGCCGACCGGCTGTCCAGCGGAGCCGTGAGCGCCGACGAGGCCCTGGACGGGCTGCGTCTGCAGGGTGAGATCCCGACCCTCCTGACCCGTCTCAGCCGCCGGGAACGCCAGGTGCTCGAATGGCGCTTCGGACTCGCTGAGGAGCAGGAGAAGACCCTGCAGGCCATCGGCGATTCCCTGGGCCTTTCGCGCGAGCGCGTACGCCAGATCGAGCGCGAGGCCCTGGCCAAGCTGCGCCGGCAGGCCGAGCTCAAGGGGCTCCACGACCTGCTGGGGCGGGTCGCGGCTCAGCCCGCCGGCTCGACGGAGGAGCCGGGCTCGAAGAGCTTGCGGATGCGTCGGAAGCGGTAGTCGAAGATGGCGGCCAGCGCCGCTCGCACCGCGAGGCCGTGAGCCAGGCTTCCCAGCGGCCCCAGCGGCAGGGCGTAGCGCACCCGGTCTCCCATCAGGACGCCGCCTCCCAAGGCGCGGAAGCTGTGCGTGTGTTGCCACGACGCATAGGGACCTCGCTCCTGCTCGTCCACGAACCCGACCGGCGGGGTCCAGCGAGTGATGCGGGTGCGCCAGCGCACCCACATCCCTGCCAGCCGCAACCGGTACTCGATGCGGGTGTCCTGGGCCATCTCGATGGGAAGGGGCGTCAGGATCCGAAAGCCGAGCCAGGGCGGCGTGATCACCTCCAGATTGGCGGCATCGGCGAAGAAGGCGAAGACCCGCTCCAGGGGCGCGGCGATCCATTGCTCGCGCTCCAGCACGTGCACCCTCACCGGGTCGATCCGGCCACCGCGTCGAGCCACGCGTCGATGCGCTCCCATTGCCCGTACAGCCAGTCGATGCGGCCGGGGCGGTCGCGTGGGATCTCCGTGGCCGGGACCCGCCACAGCATGACCTCGATGCGCCGGCCGACCAGGGCGCCGTGCCAGAGCTCGCCGAAGCTCGCCGTTCCCTCGAAGCCCGCATGGGCCAGGAACAGCACGTCGGCCTCGGGGCACGCTTCCAGCAGGGCCAGGGGGCCGCCGAGCCGCGGCGGGAGCACGTGACGCAGCTTCTGCGCGCGGGCAAGCAGCGCCGCGTCGCCCGAGCGTTCCAGGCGGGTCAGCACCCGCGCGCGCTTGGCCGGGCTGAAGCGCGTCCCCTCCGGATAGATCAGGATGCCCTCGTCCGGGGCGAGATCCTGGCTCACCTGGCGCAGCGCCTCGATCTCACGCTGGCGGTCGCCCGAGTCGCGGCGTACGAACAGGTGGGGAAGGCGCTGCCCCACCACGTCCAGGCAGGGATCCCAGAGCAGCTCCCGCTTGATCACGTAGCGCAGCCGCAGGCCCTGGCGGGCCGAGAGGAGCACCGCCGGGAGGATCGTGTCGCCCACGCTGGCGTGCCGCGCGAAGACCAGGAGCGGACCGCGCCCCACGCTCTCCGCGCCCTTCTGCTGGAACGCGAGTCCGTAGATGCGTCGCACCCCCAGGAAGAGCGCGCCCGCCCAGGCGTGCTGGAGACGATGGTTCCAGGCCCGGAAGCGCCGGGGATCCGCGCCGGCCCAGATGCCGCTGGCGAGCCACGCACCGAAGGCGGCGATCAGACCCAGGGTTTCGCAGAGCAGGTAGAAGGTCAGGAAGGCGAGGATCCGGGTGGTGGGAAGCGGCCGGCGCCGCGCCAGGTCAACCGCCAGGGCCGTCGGGAGCAGCACGGGCAGGCCGAGCAGGGCGAGCGCGGTCAAGGCGGTGTAGCCGGGCACCGTGATCGCGCGCCGTCCCCAGCGGGCGGCGAGCGACTCGTCGCGCGGCAACGGACCCTTCAGGGCGATCCTCCCTCCCGGCGCAGCGGGTCCGGCGCCTCCCGCCCCGCCCGGCGATCCATCACGGCCTCGCGGATGCGCTGGTGACGGACGCGATCGATGGGATAGGCGAGGGCGAGGCCGATTGCAATCAGGTTGCATAGGCACGGCACCAGCGCGTAGAGGATGCGCAGCGTGAGGCGGACCCCGGGCGTCTGCTCCACGTTCGGCTCGTAGCCGGCAGCGCCCAGCACGGCCAGGGCCGCCCCCACGCCCAGGGCGGCTGCGAGCTTGCGGGCGATGGACCAGACGCCGATGTACTGCCCCTCGCGCCGCCGGCCGGTGATCAGCTCGTCGTAGTCGATCACGTCCGCCTGCATCGATGAGGGGATGGCGAGGGTGCCCCCCAGGCCCAGCCCGGAGAGCACCACCAGCACGGCGTAGGCACCCTCGTCCCCCGGGCCCAGGAAGAAGACGCCCAGGAAGGCGCAGGTGTTGACTGCCATGGCGGTGAGCCAGGCGGGCTTCTTGCCCAGGCGGTGCGCGAGTCCGACCCACGCCGGGAGCAGCGCGATTCCGGTCACGAAGTAGAGCAGCAGGAACAGGTCGGCGCGCTTCGACTCGAGCACGTACTCCACGTAGTACAGGATCAACGTAGCGGGGAGATTGCTGCCGAAGGCGGACACGGTGTAGGAGCTCAGCAGGATGCCGAAGGGCCGGTTGCGCAGCAGCGTGCGCAACTGGGGCCAGGGCGAGGCGCTGCCCGGGCGGCTCGCAAGGCTGCGCTCGGGCACGGCCATCACGCACCAGGCGCACGCCAGCAGCAGGAGCGGTGCGTAGAGCAGGGCGACGCGCAGGAACTTGGCGCGTTCTCCCGCGGCGTCGTCGGTCAGCCCGAAGGTCCAGGCCACTGCGGCCGGCGAGCTGGCGGCCACCAGGGTTCCGGCCAGGAGCGCCCCGTCCCTCCAGGCCATCAGCGCGGTGCGGGCGTCGTAGTCGAAGGTGATCTCGGGGCCGAGCGACTCGTAGGGGACGGTGACGGCGGTCCAGAACAGGAACAGTGCGAATACGGACCCGCCGAACCAGACCGCGGCCCATGGCGGCCCCGTCTCGGGAGGGATGAAGAGCAGCAGGATCGCCAGGGCCAGGGGCGGCGTGGCGCCCGCCATCCAGGGACGGCGGCGCCCGAAGCGGGTGCGGGTGGCGTCGGAGAAGGCGCCGATCAACGGGTCCGTGACCGCGTCGAAGATCCGCACCGCCAGTAGCAGCGAGCCGATGGTCCCGATCCCGACGCCTACCACGTCGGTGTAGAACTTGGGCAGGTAGACGTAGACGGGGATGCCCACCACGGCCAGGGCAAAGGCCGGGGCCGCGTAGGCCATGCGCCGGCCCGTGGGGACGCGCTCCGGATCCGCGGGGTTCACGCGCTGGCCGCGGGACGCAGGGCGGGGATAGCATGACGGCGGGGCACGCGGCGCAGCACCACCGGCCGCACGGGGAGTGAGGCATGCCGCACGTGGTGATCGAGGGCTCCGTGGACCCGGGGCGCCTCTTCGAAGAGCTCGAGCCCGTCCACGAGGCTGGCTCGCACGGCGTACGCCGCACCGGTGAAATCTTCCTGAACCGGCGGCGGGACACGTCGCTGCTCGAGGCGGTGGTGGTGGAGCGCGGCTTGCGCCAGCGCTTCTTCGTGCTGATCTCCCGCAAGGGGGCAGGCGTGACCGTGAGGCTCGAACCGTCCACGCAGCCCGAGAAGACCGAGGGCGTGAAGCGGCTGCTGGCGGCGGTGGGCCGCCGGGTCCGCACCCATTTCCCGGACACCCGCTACGGACAAACCAACCTCGCCGACTGTCTCGACGCCTGAGGCGCGGGGCAGCCGGATCAGGCGGGCGGGCGCGGCCTGGGGGCGGGTCGCCGCGGCCGTGCCAGGCGCGTGGCCCGCAGGACGGTCGCGATCCCCGCCAGGCGCTCGCACGCGTCCCACAAGCGTTCGCGGTCCTCCGGGACCTCGCGCGTGAAGGGCAGCCGGTGGGTGGATGCCGGGGCGCGATCGAACCAGAAGGCCCCACTCTGCAGCGCAGGCCTGGCCGCCGCGGCCAGCCAGACCACCGTGTCCGCCCCCTGTTCGGCGCAGCGCAGGATGGAGCGCGTCACCCGCCAGAAGCCGGGGAGCGAGCTTCGCACCGCAGGGGTGTCGGCCCAGCCCGGATGCATGGCGTGCACGACGACGCCAGCCCGGCGCAGGCGCTCGGCGAGCAACTCGGCCAGGACCACCTGCATGCGCTTGGTCTGGGCGTAGGCGCGCGTTCCATCGAAGCGGCGCTGCTTCCAGTCGAGGTCCGCCAGGGACAGGCGCTGGGTGTACATGCCGCCGGAGGAGACGAAGATCACCCGCGCATGACCGGACGCACGCAGCCGCGGCTCGAGGAGCCGGGTCAGCAGGAAGGGGCCGACCACGTGGGTCGCGAGCGTGAGCTCGAGGCCCTCCGGGGTCTCCTGCCGCTCGGCGGGCAGCACTCCGGCGTTGTGGATGAGGACGTCGACGCGCGGCTCGGGAAAGTCCGCCACGAAGGCCCGTACGGAGGCGAGGCTCGACACATCGAGCCGGGCGAGCCGCACCTCCCGGTTGCCGGTCTCTGCACGTAGCGAGGCCTCCGCCTCCCGGCCGCGTGCCTCGTTCCGGCACAGCAGCCACACCCGCGCCCCGCGCTGGGCGAGGGCGCGGGCGGAGGCCCGCCCGATGCCGGAGTTCGCGCCCGTCACCAGACACACCCGGCCGGCGAGATTCACGTCCAGGTCCTCGCTGCGAAAGCCGCGCGCGTGACGCCGGAAACCGCTCCGGTCGAAGGAGAAGACGATGGAGGCGTCGAGGAGGCGACCGATCACGATGCCCGCCTTGCGCGCACGCCGAGCAGGGCCACCCGCTGCTCGAGCTCCTCGATGGAGTGCAGCCGCCGTACTCCCGTCGGGAGCGCCAGGGCCTCGCTGGCCCTCCCGCCCACCCAGACCTCCACGGCCGCGGGCAGCCCGGCGCGCAGGGTGCGCAGCGCGCGTTCGCCCTCGCGCTTGGAGAGCTGGACCACTCCCAGGGCGACGGCATCCGCTTCGAGGGTCTCCGCGGCGTGCAGCAATTCCGCCGGGGGCAGATCGGGCCCCAGATAGATGGCGTGAGCGCCCGACTCCGTGGCCGCCACCGCACCCATCAAGACCCCCAGCTCGTGCCGCTCTCCGGGTGGCGTCGTGAACACGACGACGGGCGCTCCGAGCCCGCCGCGCCGGCGCAGGGAGGCACCGAGCAGGCTTCGCACCAGGCTGCTCGCCAGGTGTTCGGAGGCCATGCAGAGCCGGCCGCCCTGCCAGCGCTCCCCGATCTCGCGCAGCAGCGGAGCCGCCACCGACGCCGCAAAGCGGAGCGGCCCCAGGGCCGCGAGCTGGAGCGCCAGCAGGCGCTCGGCCTCGGCCGCGTCGAGCCGCTCGACGACGGCGAGGATCGCCGGGATCGGAGCCTCGGGCGGGGCGGCATGGGCGGCGACGCGGCGCTCGAGCTCCGCATCGTCCAGGCGTGCCGCCTCGGAGATCGAGTGGCCCGCCTCGGTCGCTGCGCGCAGCCGGCGCAAGCGCCTGACGTCCGCCTCCCGATAGCGGCGCGTGCCGCCCGGGGTGCGCAGCGGCCGTATCGCCTGGTAGCGTCTCTCCCAGGCGCGCAGCACGTGGGGCGAGAGCCCGGTCAGGCGCGAGACCGCCCCCAGGGAGTAGGTGGGCTCCGGTTTGGCCTCGACCCTGCGACCCATGGCCGGAGCTTCGAGGCTGGCGGGGCAGTTGTCAATAAATAATCTAGACAGCGGTTGACGGGCCCCGGGCCGGGTGCGAACCTCCCGGCGAAGGCGCTCCCCCCGGCGGACAGGTCCTCCCGACGAGGTGTCATGCGCGCGCTCCACTGGTTCCGTAGCGACCTGCGCCTGCGCGACAACGTGGCCCTCTCGGCTGCGGCGGAGGCCGCCGACGAGCTGATCCCCGCCTTCGTCTTCGACGAGCGCCTGCTGGCTGGGGGCGTCGGTGCGCCCCGGCTGCGCTTCCTGCTGGGCAGCCTGGAGCGCCTGGCGGCGGACCTGGAGGAGCGCGGCCAGCGCCTCGTCGTGCGGCGCGGCGACCCGCGTCGCGAGATCCCTGCGCTCCTCGAGGAGACGGGCGCCGAGCTCCTCACCCTGAACCGCGACTACGGGCCGTATGCGCGCCGGCGCGACGAGGCCGTGCGCATCGCGGCGGAGAAGCGCGGCGTGCGGGTGCACGACTGCAAGGATCGCGTCGTCTACGAGAGCCACGAGATCCGCACCCGCTCCGGCGATGCGTACCAGGTCTATACTCCCTACCGACGCGCCTGGATGGCGCGCTGGCGCGAGGATCCGCAGGAGCCGCTCGGGCCGCTCCGACTCCCGCCGCACCCGGAGAAGCTGCGCGCCGGTCGGCTGCCCAGCGAGCAGGAGCTCGGGGTGGCGGACGACGGGGTCGAGATCCCGACGCCCGGGGAGTCGGCGGCCCGGCGCAGGCTGGATCGCTTCCTCGAGGTCGGGATCGCCGACTATGCCCGCCGCCGCGACCTCCCGGCCGAGGACGGCACGTCGCGGCTCTCCCCGTACCTGCGGCTCGGTGTGGTCTCCATCCGCATGTGCCTGGCCGCGGCGCTCGAGCGGGGGCGCGAGGATCGCAAGGCGACCGATGGCGTGCGAACCTGGGTGGACGAGCTCGTATGGCGCGAGTTCTATCACGCGATCCTCGCCGAGCATCCCCACGTGCTGAGGCGCGCCTTCAAGTCCGACTTCGATCGGGTGCGCTGGAACGACGACGAGCAAGGCTTCCGGGCCTGGTGTGAGGGGCGCACCGGGTATCCGTTCGTGGACGCCGCCATGCGCCAGTTGGCCAAGACCGGCTGGATGCACAACCGGGCGCGCATGGCGGTGGCCAGCTTCCTGACCAAGGACCTGTTGGTGGACTGGCGTCGCGGGGAGAGGTTCTTCATGCAGCGCCTGGTGGACGGCGACCCGGCCTCCAACAATGGCGGCTGGCAGTGGGCGGCCTCCACGGGGACGGATGCGCAGCCGTACTTCCGCATCTTCAATCCCGTATCGCAGGGGGAGCGCTTCGACCCGGACGGGCGCTACGTGCGCCGCTTCGTGCCGGAGCTCGAGGGGGTCCCGGACCGCTTCGTGCAACGGCCCTGGCAGGCGTCCGAACCACCCCGGGACTATCCGGCGCCGATCGTGGACCACGCCGAGCGTCGGATTCTGGCGCTGCGCCGCTACGAGGCCGCGCGCCAGGGCAGGCAGGGGTGACGGCCGGGCCCGGGGGCGACGGCGGTTCGGCTCCCGGGGCGCGCCCGCTCTGGCACGACGATGCCCCGATCCGGGTCGGCATCTCCACCTGTCTGCTCGGTCGCAAAGTGCGTTACGACGGCGGGCACAAGCGCGACCGTTTCCTCACCGACGTGCTGGGCCCCTACGTGGAATGGGTGCCGGTGTGCCCGGAGGTGGAGCTCGGTCTGGGGATCCCTCGCGAGCCGATCCGGCTGGTGCGCGCGGGTGGCGAAGTCCGGCTCGTGGCCGAGCGCAGCGCACGCGACCACACCCGCGCCATGCAGAGCTGGGCCGGTCGCCGGGTGCGCGAGCTCGAGAAGCTCGAGCTGTGCGGCTACGTGCTGAAGAAGGGGTCTCCGAGCTGCGGCATGGAGCGGGTGCGCGTCTACCAGGAGGGCGGCATGCCGCAACGCGACGGACGCGGCCTGTTCGCGGACGTCCTGATCGGCCACCTGACGAGCCTGCCCGTGGAGGAGGAGGGGCGACTCCACGATCCCCGGCTGCGCGAGAATTTCGTGGAGCGGGTCTTCGCGTACCGGCGCCTGCGGTCGTTGCTCGCCGCTCGCTGGAGCGTCGGCTCGCTGGTGACCTTCCACACGGCTCACAAGCTCCAGCTCATGGCGCACTCGCCCGAGGACTACCGGCGCCTGGGCCGGGTCGTGGCGGAGGCCCGCCGGCTGCCGCGCCGCCAGCTGGCGGAACGCTATGGCGGGGGGTTCATGCGCGCCCTGGCCCGGACCGCGACGGTGCGTCGCAACGTGAACGTCCTCCAGCACGTGCTGGGACACTTCAAGAAGCGGCTGGACCGGGACGCGCGCGCGGAGGTCCTCCAGCTGATCGAGGACTATCGCCGCGGGCTCGTCCCGCTCGTCGTCCCCCTCACGCTGATCCGCCACCACGTCCGCCGGCTCGACGTCGACTACCTGGCGGGCCAGGTCTTCCTGGATCCCCACCCCAAGGAGATGATGCTCCGGAACCACGTCTGAGGGGGGGGCGGGACCCATCGACCTCCCGGGCCGCGTCGTTCCTCGGGAAGTGGATGGGTCCGGGGGTCCCCCCTTGAGTCTCGAATTGGAACGTGTTCTAATCCTGATCGGTCTGCCGAGGAGTCCATGGCGCTCGACGTCCTCGATCCCGAGCTCTATCGGGGCGATCCCCACCCGGACTACGCCTGGCTGCGCAAGAACGATCCGATCCACTGGGACGCGCGTCGCGAGCTCTGGATCCTGACCCGCTACGAGCACGTGGTGCACGTCTCGAAGCACCCGCGCCTGTTCTGCTCCGGGCGTGGGGTGCGGCCCGGCAATCCCACGCCGCTCTCGATCGTGACCATGGACGAGCCACGCCACACCCAGCTGCGGCGCCTCGTGAACCGCGGCTTCACCCCTCGCATGGTCGGGCTCCTGCAGCCCCGCATCGAGGCCATCGTCGCCGAGAGCCTGGCCCGGGTGCTGTCGCGCGGGCAGTGCGACTTCGTGGCCGACGTGGCGGTGGTGCTCCCGCTGCTGGTGATCGCCGAGATGCTCGGCATCCGCAGCGAGGATCGCGAGCGCTTCTGGCACTGGTCCGACCACATGATCGCGGCCGACGGCCACTACGACGATCCCGAGGTGATGGCCCGCGCCAGCCGGGCCTATGGGGAATACGCCGCCTACCTGAAGGACGTGTTCGCGGACCGGCGACGACGGCCGCAAGAGGACCTGGTGAGCGTGCTCGTGAATGCGAGTGACGACGGGCTTCTCTCCACCAACGAGGACACGCTGACCGACGACGAGCTCGTGATGTTCATGACGCTGCTCCTCGTGGCGGGCAACGAGACCACCCGCAACGCCATCAGCGGCGGGATGATCGCCCTGCTCGAGGATCCCGAGGAGCGCGCCAAGCTGTGCGCGCGGCCGGAGCTGCTGGCGAGCGCGGTGGAAGAGATCCTGCGCTGGACCTCTCCCGTGATCAACTTCATGCGGACCGCCACCCAGGACACGAGCCTGGGCGAGAAGCCCATCCGGGCCGGCCAGCGCGTGATGCTCTTCTACGCCTCGGCCAACCGCGACGAGGTGGTCTTCCCGGAGGCGGACCGCTTCCGGGTGGACCGGCAGCCGAACCCCCACGTGGCCTTCGGGATCGGCAACCACTTCTGCCTCGGAGCAAACCTGGCGCGCCTCGAGATCCGCAAGATGTTCGAGGCGCTGATCCCGCATCTCGAGGACGTGCGCCTCGCCCCCGGTGGGCAGCCGGTCTACGCGCCATCGTCCTTCGTGCGGGGCGTGGAGAGCCTGCCCATCGTGTTCGCGTCCGGCGCCGCGCGCGCTCAGGGCTCCGTGCCGTAGTCCGAGGCGATGCGCCGGACCAGCTCCTGGATGCGTGCGCGGCGGGCCGCGTCCGCTTCCTTGCGCTCCAGGGACGCCACGATTCGTCCCAGGCGGCCGGCGGTGCTTGCGCTCTCGAGCTTCTCCCCGCTGGCCGCGTCCTCGAAGAAGTCCAGGATCGCGTCGCGCAGGGCAGCGTCCTGCACCTCGCCGTAGGCCCGCCACGGCACCGCCAACAGCTTCGCGGCGCGGAAGGAGTTGGTCAGGTAGTGGCGACCGCCCCGCATCACCTGGGCGCGGTAGTTGAGCTCGAAGTAGGCGATCGCCAGCGCGTTCAGGGCGTCGTAGTTGCGCCGGTCCACGGGGTGCCGCTCCAGGTCGTCGCGCAGGGAGCGCAGGTCCAGGTCCTGGGTCTTCTCGGGATCCAGCACCACGGCGAAGAACGCCTGGTGGCGGGGCCGCACGTCGTCCAGGACGCGGTCGCGGCCGGAGACGTCCCAGTGGCTGCCGCTCCCTCCCAGGCGGTAGCGCATGGGTTCCGGAGCGGTGGCGCAGGCCCCGCCGCTCGCGAGCGCGGCCGCGAGCAGGGGAGCGACGAGCCGGCGCATGCGGTCCTCCTGCCTCCCTGCCAGGTCTACGTTCCGTCCGGGCGGTCGGTTGCGGAGGTGTCCCCGCGCCGGCTGCGCGGGGCGACCGGCGCCCTCGTCCCGCCGTCGTCGCGCTGCCAGACCTCGAGGAGCGCGCGCAGCCGCGCGGGCTCGTTGCAGGACGGATCCCGGATCACGCACTCCGTGAGCCAGTCGAGGGCGCGTCCCACGAGCGGTCCGGGCCGGCAGCCCAGGATCGCCATCACCGCCCGGCCGTCGAGAGCCAGGTCGTGACGGCGCAGGGCGAGCGCGCCCGCCTGGCGGATCCGTACCACGGCCTGCCGCAGGGCGGCGACCCGCGCCGCCGTCGCCCGGGCTTCCGTCTGCGGGAGCGATGCCGCCTTCACCTCGGCCTCGCGCAGGGCCAGCAGCGCCGCCAGGTCCTCCTCGCCCGTGCGCCGCAGCAGGCGCCGCACCGCCACGGGGTTGGCGGGGTCGACGCCCCGCTCCACGGGGTGGAGCGCGACGAGCCGCGCCACCCGCCGCAGGGTGCGGCGCGGGAAGCGCAGGCGTCCGAGAATCGCCTCCACGCGGCGCCCCCGGAGCCAGCCGGCCAGGCGCAGGCCCAGGTCGGGCGGCAGGGCCGTCACCACGGCCGCCGCGTCGGGCTCTGCCTCCGCGCCCAGGATCGCAGCCTCGAGCCCCGTCCTTCGCAGCAGTGCGAGGCCCGCCGCCGGATCCGGCGCCAGGAGCAGCGCCTCGAGCTCGCGCCGGATGCGCTCCCGGGACACGCCGGCCAGTGCGGGTGCGCAGTCCGCCAGGGCACGCTCCAGGGCCGGCTCCGCCCGCGCGCCGAGGACGGCCACCAGGCGGGCAGCGCGCACGGCGCGCAGGGGATCCTCGCCGAGGCGCTCCCGCGCAGCGCCCACGGCGCGCAGCCGCCCCTCGCGCAGGTCCGCGACGCCCTGGTGCGGATCGATCACGCGCTCGGAGACCGGGTCCCACGCCAGGGCGTTCACGGTGTAGTCCCGGTGGGCCAGGTCGTCGTGCAGGCTCGGCCCGGCCCGGAAGCTAGTGACGTCCACGGGGCCGCTGGCGGTGGGCACCATCACGGTGCCGTGGTGCAGGCCGATCGGCACGGAGCGCGGGAACACGGCGAGCACCGCCTCGGGCACCGCCGAAGTGGCCACGTCGAAGTCCTCCACCGGCACGCCGCGCAGCAGGTCGCGCACGCACCCCCCCACCAGGAACGCATCGTGGCCGTTCGTCCGGAGCCGGGCGAGCAGCTCCCGCACCGGGGCGGGAATCGCCGCCGACGCCAGCGAGCGGTCGCTGGTCCGTGAAACCGTCACCGACGCCAGTCTACCCGCTGCGTCGGGCTCGTCGGCGACGGCTTCCTCGGTGGCCGCCCTGGGCTAGCCTGGCCGCGTGGCTCCCCGCATCGGGCGCTTCGGTCTCCTCGCGGTGGCAGCGCTGGCGAGTGGCGCGGGCCCGTCGGACCCGGGCGTCGTGCTCCAGGTGGATCGGAACGAGTTCGCGCTCCAGGCGCGCGACCTGCGCGGCCCGGAAATCGGTCCGCGCCTCGTCGTCGCCCTGGGCTCGCCGGCGAACCCCACCCCGCGTGGCGTCTTCCGTCTCGACCGGGTGGTCCGCAATCCGGCCTGGTTCCCCGGGAACCAGGCCCGGGAGGCCGGGGCCCGTCCCCTGCCGGCGTCGCCCCACGGGCCCCTCGGTGTGGCCAAGATCCCCTTCGCGGAGGGCGGCGCCCTGGCGCTGCACGGCGGCGCACATCCCCTGGTGCTCGGCAAGCCCGTGTCGCTGGGATGCGTTCGTTCCGCGGACGACGCCCTGCTGGGTCTGATCGCCTGGCTCGACACCCGGGACGCCCTGGCCGAGGTGGGGCCCTCGCAGCAGGGGGAGTTCGAGCGTCGCTTCCGACGCCCGGTCCGGCTCGTCGTGCGCTGAGCCGGCCAGCCGCTTCGCCCCGGCTTCTGGCTGCCACCTGCGCCCGCTCCGCGCCACTTCCTGGCTGAGAACCCTCACGAGGGCGCAGGCCCGGGGGGTAAGTGCGTCCACGGCAGCGCTGTGCGGCGGCCCGGGGAGAGGCGGACATGCACCCGATTCGGACTTCCGGCGCCTCGGTCCGGGTGCTGGGCATCGGCGTCCTCGCGCTGGCGTGGCTCGTCGCGCCCGCCGCCCAGGCCGTCCCGCTCTACTTGACGGGGGGCAACACGGGCTTCGACCCGGCGGCGGTGGCCGCCGCAGGTCTCGCGCCGTTCTTCGTGGCCGATCCGAGCGACGTCTTCCTCAGCGCGGGGGCTCCCACCACCGGCTTCAGCCCGCAGCTCTCCGTGGTGGAGACCGCGCGCAGGACGCGGAGCAATCCCCAGGCCACGGCAGGCACCCCCTCGCTCCTCGATCCTGCCCGGGTGGACGTGACCCTCCGCATCACCAACGAGACGGCGGATGCGCTGGTGACGCCGGTCCTGCTCTTCCTCGGGGGCAACCCGAACGCGACCCTCGGCGACCCCGCGGTGACCGCCATGGGGCTCGAAGCGGATCTGCTCGACGAGATCCTGCGCTTCCGGTCCGCGCCGGACGCCGACCCCCTCCTGTACGGCGTCCTGGCCCTCCCCAGCCTGGCGCCCGGGGATTCCGTGCATCGTGTGATCCGCTACGTGGTGTCGGACACCATGCGCCTGATCCAGGACCCGACCCGATGCGCTCCCGACCCCTCCCCCTGCGTCGTGGTGCCGCCCTACGTCCTCACCGGGATCGACAATCCCACGGTCATCCCG
This sequence comes from Myxococcota bacterium, assembly GCA_041611735.1. Classification (GTDB taxonomy): domain Bacteria; phylum Myxococcota_A; class UBA9160; order UBA9160; family PR03; genus JBFIML01. Next base: position 92,124 of record JBFIML010000006.1, read on the forward strand.
GAGCCGGCGGCCGTCGTGCTCCTGGCGGCTGGCCTGCTGGGGCTCTTCGGGGCACGCCGGCGGTGCGGCTGACGCGCCGCCCGGGAGGCACCTGGGCGGTCGCCCTGGGCCTCCTGCTCGCTGCGGTGCCGACGGCTCGCGGCGCCGAGGAGGAGACGGTGCTGCGTCTGCGGGGCGAGCGGCTCGCCGCGCAGGGGCACTGCCAGGAGGCGATTCCGCTCCTCGAGAAGGTCCTGGCGGCCCGCCCTTCCGATGCCCGGGCCGCCTTCGTGGCCGGCCAGTGCCGCGTCCGTCAGCAGCGCTACACCGAGGCCGCCCAGCTCTTCGAGCGAGCCCGCCAGGCGGATCCCAGCCTCGCCGAAGCCGAGCTCTACCTGGGCATCGCGCGCTTCCACCAGGGCGACCTGGCGGCGGCGGAACAGGCCCTCGACGCGGCCGCTCCCCGCCTCCCCGATCGGGCCGAGCTGCACCTCTACCGGGGTCTGGTCCTGCTGCAGCGCGCCCAGTCGCGCGAGGCGGCGACGGCCTTGGAGCGCGCGCGGACCGGCGACCCGGACCTCGACCCGATCGCCTCCTACTACGCCGGATTGGCCTGGGCGGACGCGGAGGAGAGGAAGCAGGCCGAGGAGGCGCTGCGGCGGGCCCGCCAGCACGCACCGGGCACCGAGTGGGCGACCGAGGCCGACCGGGCCCTGGAGCGGCTGGCGGCGGGGGCGACCCCGCCCTGGTGGCTGCGGGCCACGCTGGGTGGCGAGTACGACGACAACGTGGTGCTGCGCGCCCAGGGAGTGACGCTGCCCGACGAGATCGGGCGCGCCCACGACGTGCGCGCGGTCTGGGAGCTGGAGGCGGGCCGCCAGCTCTGGCGCGGCCGCGACTGGGGCCTCGGCGCGCGCCTCGCCTATCGCGGGTCCGCCCACCAGGACCTGGAGGATTTCAACGACCACTACCCGGTCGGCTCCCTGTGGCTCGACCGGCGCCTGTCGGAGCGGGCCCTGGCCCGGCTCCAGTACGACCTCGGCTACGCCTGGTATCAGGGCGATCCCTTCCTGGTCTCCCACGTCCTGACCCCGGCGGTCTTCCGCTACTGGGGAGCGGCGGGGCGCACGGAGCTCTTCGCCCGGCTGCGGCGCTACAACTTCCTGTTCGGCAACGACGACGTGGTCGACGCGGGGGCGGGCGGCGCCTGCCCCCCCGGCTTCCTGACCTGCGGTCCGCCGGGTCTCGACGAGGATTCGGCGCGCAATCGCGACGGGCAGGGCGTCTCGGCGGGTGTCGAGCACGTGCTTCCCCTGGCCCTGGCCGAGGCCCGCCTGCGCGGTGGCTACACGTACCATCGCTACAGCGCGCGGGGGAGCGAGTACTCGTTCCAGGGTCACGAGGTGCACGCGGGGGCCCAGGCGAGCCTGCCCGCGGCCTTCGTGCTCGACGCGCTGGTGAGCTACACCTACCGGCCGTACCGCAACCGCTCCACCTTCCCCGACCCGGCAGACGTCCGCTTCGACGGAAACCCGTATCCTCTCCAGAACGAGCGCCGCAGCGACGACGCCTGGCGCTTCGAGGTGGGGCTCGGGCGGGCCGTGACGGAATCGCTCAGCGCGGCGGTGCGCTACGGCTACTACAAGCAGCACTCGAACGCCGCGGTCTTCGACTACGATCGCGAGATCCTGGGCTTCTACCTGACCCTGGCCCTGCAGCCCTAGGCACCCGGAGGAGCACGGCCATGCTGCGGACGATCGGACGACGGAGCGTCCAGGCGGGGGCGTGGCTGCTCGGCGCGTACCTGCTGGCGCTGGCAGGACCCGCCGCCGCCGGCGACCTGCCCGTGGGCGAGGTGACCGCAGTGACCGGAACCGCCACCGCCGAACGGCCCGGCCAGCCCCCCCGCCCGCTGCGCTGCGGAGACCCGCTGTTCGCGGGCGAACGCGTCGTGACGGCGCCGGAGGGAAGCGTCGGATTCCTGGCGGGGGAGCACTATGCCCAGCTCCACGAGGGCTCGGCGCTGCGCCTCGAGCTCACCCGCGACGGGCAGCCCGATTTCGAGCTCGAAGCGGGGCGCGTGCGGATGATCGACCCGCGCGCGGACGGAGCAGCGGCGGCGCTGGCGGCGACAGGCGCCCGCGCGCGGCTGGTCGGCACCGACACCGAAGCCTACGTGCTCCCCGAGAAGGTGGCACGCTACGCCATGTTCTGCGAGTACGACGCGCCGCTCGAGGTGGCCCGGGGCGAGGAGCAGAAGGGCGTGGGTCCGGGCGAGTGCGTGATTGCCAAGCCCCGGGAGCCTCTCTACGCCGCCCGGGCCCACGAGGAGCGCATTCCCCTCACCGGCCTCGACGCCTGCGAGGCGCCGCAGGTGGCGCTCGGGCCGGTGGTCTCGCGCTTCACGGCGCGTGACGTGGCGGCGCCGCCGATTCCGAGCACGCCGTTTCCGGGCCCGCTCGCGGCGGCCGGGATCCTCCGCGACGCGTGCGACGACCCGGGCTCCGGATGCGCCGGCGGCGCGGGCCTCGGTCTCACCACGTCGCCTCCGGAGCCGGGCTTGCCGCCGGGTGTGGGCGCCCCGCGCTGACGTCGGCGCCCGCGTTGCCCGCGGGCGGTCGCATGGCGCGCCTGGGTTATGCTTGCCGCCTCGACCCGGCACGAGGAGGAAGGCATGGCTGCCAAGCGGGCGGGGCGCGACATCGATTTCCCGAGCGACGGCGAGCGGGCGCGCGGCTACCTGGCGCTGCCCGCCTCCGGACACGGAACCGGCATGATCGTGATCCAGGAGTGGTGGGGGCTCGTGGACCACATCCGGGACGTCTGCGACCGCTTCGCCCGGGAAGGCTTCGTGGCTCTGGCACCCGACCTCTACCGTGGCGAGTCCACCACGAGCCCCGACGAGGCCGGGCGCCTCATGATGGGACTCGAGATTCCGCGCGCCGCCCGGGATCTGGATGGCGCCGTGCAGGCGCTGCTCGGTCACGAGGCCGTGGAGGGGGGCCGGGTCGGTGCCATCGGCTTCTGCATGGGCGGCCAGCTGGCCCTCTACGCCGCCACCCGCAATGCGAAGATCGGGGCCGTGGCGGACTTCTACGGCGTGCATCCCAACGTGACGCTCGACTACTCCGGCCTCGAGGCTGCAGTGCTCGGCATCTTCGCCGCGGACGACGAGTTCGTGACGCCCGAGGCCGCCCGCAAGCTCCAGGCGGACCTGAAGGCCGCCCGCAAGCGCGTGCAGATGGAGATCTATCCCAACGTGGGGCACGCCTTCTTCAACGACACGCGGCCCGACGCCTTCGACGCCGACGCGGCGGCGCGCGCCTGGGCCGAGACCCTGGCCTTCTTCCGCGCGGAGCTGCGTTGAGCCAGGGCGCCCTGGTCCCGGTCGGCCGCCCGCGCGGCGGCCGGGGCGGCTTGCGGCAGCGCCTGCTGCCCGGGCCGCTGCGGGATCTCGAGGACGAACTCGAGCGCCGGCTGGCCTCCCTGCCCACCCGGGTGAACGAGTACGGCTACGACGCCTTTGGCTTCGATCCCGAGTACGCGCGGCCCTGGCTGCTGCCCGCCGCATTCCTATACCGCTATTGGTTCCGGGTCGAGACGCGCGGCCTCGAGCACCTGCCCGAGGGTCGCGTCCTCGTGGTGGGCAACCACGCGGGCAACACCTTTGCCTACGACGCCGCCATGCTCGGCATGGCGACGCTGCTCGAGGCCCACCCGCCCCGGGTGCTGCGCGGCATGGCCGAGTACTACCTGCCGACGCTTCCCTTCTTCAACGTGTTCATGCAGCGCATGGGATCGGTGGTGGGGACCCCCGAGAACTGTGCCCAGCTCCTGGAGCAGGGCGAGGCCATCATGGTGTTCCCGGAAGGGCAGCGCGGCTTCGTGAAGCCCTTCACGAAGCGCTATCAGCTCCAGGAGTTCGGACTCGGCTTCATGCGACTTGCGCTCGAAACGGACACGCCGATCGTCCCGGTCGGGATCGTCGGGGCCGAGGAGCAGAACCCCGCCTTCGCGAACCTGCCCTGGCTCGGGCGCTGGATCGGCTCCCCCGCCTTTCCGATCACGCCCACCTTCCCGTGGCTGGGCCTGCTCGGCTTCCTGCCGCTGCCGGTCAAGTTCCGTATCCAATTCGGACGGCCGCTGCGCTTCGAGGGCGATGCCAACCAGGAGGACGCGGACGTCACCCGCCAGGTGGAGAAGGTCAAGACCGCGATCCGGGCCCTCGTCCGCAAGGGATTGACCGCCCGTCGCGGCTGGTTCGTGTGAACACAGCCCACGCCCACGACTTCCGCCGACAGGATCGCCGCTCGCTCCGCCTCGCCATCGCGGTGGTGGTCTGCTTCCTGATCGTGGAGGTGGCAGGGGGCTGGCTGTCCGGCAGCCTGGCCCTGCTCGCCGACGCCGGGCACATGGCCACGGACCTGGCCGCCCTGGCCCTGGCGCTCTTCGCCCTGCGTCTCGCCGAGCGCCCGCCCACGCCGGCCAAGAGCTTCGGCTACCAGCGCACCGAGATCCTGGCCGCCCTGGCCAACGGGGTGCTGCTGGTGCTGATCGCAATCACGGTGGCGAGAGAGGCCGTCGGTCGGCTCGGCGAGCCTCCTGCGGTGCGGGGCGGCCTCATGCTCGGGGTGGCGGTGGCGGGGCTGGTGGCCAATCTGGTGTGCGCGGCGCTGCTCCATTCCGGGCGCGCCCGGAGCCTGAACCTGCGCGGCGCCTTCCTGCACGTGGTGGGTGACGCGCTGGGCTCGGTGGGAGCCATCTTCGCCGCCCTGGCCATCGCCTGGAAGGGCTGGATGCTGGCGGATCCGTTGGTGGCGCTGGGCGTCGCCGCCCTGATCCTGATCTCGGCCTGGAGCCTGGTGCGGGAGTCGGTCAACGTGCTCATGGAGGCGACCCCCGCCCACGTGGATCTCGCGGCACTGGAGCGGGAAATCCGGGCGGTGCCGGGCGTGCGGGACCTGCACGACCTGCACGTCTGGACGCTCACCTCCGGCTACCACGCCATGAGCGCCCACGTGGACGTGGCCGAGGGCGCCGATGCGCACGCCGTGCTGCACCGGCTCTCCGGCGTGGCCGAGAGCCGCTTCGGGATCGCGCACACCACGTTCCAGCTCGAGCCTGCGGAACCCCTGCTGCGCATCCAGGGCGAGCCACCGCGGGCCCGCGTGCCGGACCCTCGAGCGCCCTAGCGCTCCGCCGGCAGGAAGCTGGCGAACAACGGGACGAGGTCCGGCCCCTGACGCAGGGTGTGACCCCCGTCCACGGCCACGCACTGGCCGGTGATCCAGCCGGCCTCGTCGCCGAGCAGGAAGGCCACCAGGGCCGCCACCTCCTCGGGCGTGCCGAGCCGCGCCAGGGGCATGCGCCGGCGGTACTCGGCCACGGCATCCTCGTTCCCGACCAGCGGACCCGTCATCGGCGTCGGCACGAGACCCGGCATCACGGCGTTCACCCGGATGCCGTGTTCGCCGAGGTCGTCGGCGGCGCAGCGCGTGAGCATGTTCACGCCGGCCTTGGCCGCACAGTAGGCGGTCATCCAGCGGTGCGTGCGCGCGCCGGCGATGGAGCTCACGTTCACGATGCTGCCGCCCCCGGCACGCTTCATGGCGCGCGCCTCGGCCCGCAGGCAGCGGTAGACGCCGGTCAGGTTGGTGTCCACCACGTGCTCGAAGTCCGCGCTCGGTCCGTTCAGGACGTTTCCCACGCCCCCCGTACCGGCCGCATTCACGGCCAGGCGCAAGGCGCCGCCGTGCGTCTCGGCGGCGCGGACCGCCGCCTCCACCGATGCTTCGTCGGTCACGTCGCACGGCGCCCAGGTGGCCGCCGGCCCCAGGGCGCGGGCGGCCTCGGCGAGGATCTCCGCGCGCCGGCCCGCCAGCAGCACCCGACCGCCCCCGGCCACGATCGCCCGGGCGCAGGCCCGGCCGATCCCCGTGCCCCCGCCCGTCACGAGGCCCGTGCGTCCCTCGAAGCTCGCCATGGCGCTCCTCCTCTCCCAGCGACCGGCCCGGAGATAGCGCAGCCGGATGTGCCCCTGGGGGATAAACAGTTCTGTTTAGCGATTAAAGGATTTGTTTTTCGAAGTTATGGCGTGATAGACTGCCCGGGTGGGCGACCTCCGCTACGCGCAGTTCTGCCCCCTGGCCCGGGCGGCGGAGCTCCTGGGCGAACGCTGGACCCTGCTGATCCTGCGCGAGCTCTTCCTCGGTCCCCAGCGCTTCAGCGACCTGCGGCGACGGCTCGGGGAGGTCTCGTCCAGCGTGCTGGCGGAGCGCCTCGAGCGCCTGGAGCGGCGCGGTGTCGTGGCGCGCCGAAAGCTGCCGCCGCCGGCGGCTTCGGTCGTGTACGAGCTGGCGCCGGCGGGCGAGGCGCTGCGGCCGGCCCTGGAGGAGCTCATGCGCTGGGGCGCCCGCTTCCTGGTGCCACCCCGTCCGGGCGACCGCCTGGAGCCCGACTGGGTACGGCTTGCCCTGCGCGTCTTCGCCCGTCGCGAGGAGACGCCCCAGCGCCGCTTCGAGATCCGCCTGGGCGCGGGTTCGGACGCGCTGGTGCTGCGCGCCAGCGGGGGCCCGCACGGGACCCGGGTGGAGGAGGGCCCCGGCGACGCGGACGTCTCGCTGCGCGTGGAGCCGCTCCTGCTGCTCGGGCTCGTGGCGGGCCGGGTCTGTGCGGAGCGCGCGCTGCGCGAGGGTCGCCTCGAGGCCAGCGGGGACCTGGCCGCCCTCTCGGAGCTGCCGGCGCTGTTCCACGTCGATTTCGGAGGCGCGTCGGATCCGGCCGCCTCATCCACCCCGAAAGGAGACTCGTGATGCCGACTGTACTCGGAGTGCAACCGTCCCCGTTCGTCCGCAAGGTGCGCGTCTTCCTGGCCGAGAAGGGCATTCCCTACGACCTGGAGCCCGTGCCCCCGTTCCCGCCCGCCAACGCGACGCCTGAGTTTCGCAAGGTGAGCCCGCTCGGGAAGGTCCCCGGCTTCCGGGACGGAGACTTCGCCATCTCCGACTCCTCCGTGATCTGCGCCTATCTGGAGAAGAGCCACCCGAAGCCGCCGCTCTACCCGGCCGATGCCCGGCACTATGCCCGTGCGCTCTGGTTCGAGGAGTTCGCGGATTCGAAGCTCGCCGATGCCGTGGGCACCCTCTTCTTCAACCGCGTGGTGAAGAAGAAGTACTTCAAGCAGGAGCCCGATAACCGAGCGGTGGACACCGCCCTGCGCGAGACGCTGCCGCCGCTGCTGGACTACCTGGAGGGGCAGCTCGGCGAAGCGGACGCCTTCGTGGGCGGGCGCTTCTCCATCGCGGACATCGCCATAGCCAGCATGCTGCAGAACCTGCGCCACGCGGGAGAGGAAATCGACGCCGCCCGCTGGCCGCACCTGGCGCGCTGGGCGGAGGCGGTCCTGGCGCGGCCCTCCTTCAAGGCCTGCGTGGAGGAGGAGGTCAAGCTCTTCGCATCCCTGTGAGGACCGGGCTCAGGGCGCTTCCGGCGTGGAGAGCATCCGCGCCAGCAGCCGCCGCACGCGCGGGTGTCGCAGCAGGGCGAGCGTCTCGCCGCCCTCCGCCAGACGTCGGATCTCGGGGTCGCCGGCCAGGGCCGCCAGCTCCGGGTCGTTCCGCACGGCTTTCAGGCGCGGGCCGAGCTCGGCCAGGACCGCGCGCATCTCCTCGCGGAAGGCGGCACGGTCCTGCTCCGCCTGGGGACCCACCAGGCCGAGGGTCACCAGCTCGCGGCGCAGGCTGTCGTCGTGGACGATCCCCCCGAAGCTGGCCCGGCTCATGGCGGCGTCGAGCGCGCCCGCCTCCACGTGGTCCCAGAACGGCTGGTCGTGGGCGAGCCGCTGCAGCTGCGGGTGATCGGACACCTGGCGGAGCCGGTCCAGGTGCGTCCCCGGGTGCGCCAGGACGCGCGACGCCACACGGGCGCCGGGGGCGTCGGAGCCCAGGACCGCCCCGACGCCGCGCTCCACGGCGGCTGCGGCGACGCGGCTCACCGCCGAGGGGGGCGGCGAAGCCGGAGCCGCGCTGCCCGGGGCCCGGGCGGCGTCGAGCCACAGGCCGAGCCAGGCGATCAGCACCACGAAGAGCGCCCCGCGCGCCGTCCCGAACAGGGCCCCCGCCAGGCGATCGACGAGGCCGCGCACAGCGTCGTCCCGGCGCCGGGCCGGGTGCAGCAGCAGCCTGCGGCCCAGCGCTCCGAGCCCTCCCACCACCGCGAAGAAGGCCGCCGTGCCGGCCAGGGGAGGGGCCAGGAGGGGCGGGATCCCGGAGCCCTTCGCCAGCAGCGGACCCAGGTGGAGGGCGGCCGCGGCGGCCGCTGCCCACGCCAGCACCAGGGCGGCCAGGGCCAGGGCGCTGGCGCGACCCCCGCGTCGCGCCCCGAGCCATGCGAACAGCGCGAGCCCGGCCAGGGCGAGGGCGTCGCGCAGCAGGCCGTCGCTCGGCACGCGTTCCTCCCGCGCCGGTGTTGCCGGTCAGCCGATGCGGCGCTTGCGCTCGAGGATGAGCCGCTCGTACACGCCGGACATCTCCCGGCAGAGCGCCTCGAGGGCGGCGTAGGCGGTCTCGCCCAACGCATCGGGCCCGTTGTCCACGTACAGGAGGTTGACGACCCGGGCCCGGATCCGCACCGGAAGCAGCGCCATCTCGCGGGCCGCACTGCGCCCCAGGGCGGCCAGCACCCGGGCGTCGATGCCCGTCGTCGGCACCGCCATCCGCAGCGGCTCGCCGTCGTCGGCGCAGGCCGCGAAGCGGCTCTCGCTCGCGCGCGGGAGGACCACGCCCCGCACGCGAGTCGACATCTCTCCCAGGGCCTGGAGTCCCTCGATGGTCTGCGGCCGCACCAGCAGGAGGGCGGCGCTCTCCGCGTAGCGGCCCGCCAGCCGCAGGGTCCGGTCCGCCACTTCCGCCCGGTTCGTCGACTGGCGCAGCGCCGCCTCCAGGGCGGGGATGCGCGTGTCCGCAGCCTCGGGCGCCGGGGCCGGCATCGATTCCGCCTCGGCTTCAGGCCGCGGCGCCGCCGGCGTGGATCGCGCGGCCTCGCGGTGCTCCATCTCGTCGCGGGCGGCGTCCATGCGCCCGATCATGCGCGTCTGCAGCTCCGAGAAGACGGTCTCGCCCACCAGCTCCTCGTCCTCGCCGAGCGGAGCGATGCCGAGGGCCTGCGCCTCCGGCGCCAGCGGCGCCGGCTGCGCAGCTCGATGGCGCCGCGCCCATGCCTCGTCCTCCGGGTCGAGCTTCGCATCCTGGGCGCCGCCCAGGTCGATGTGCCGGATCTCACGAGGGATGTCGTAGTGGTAGTCGAGCCAGTAGTAGGCGGTGGCCTCGGGGAACACGTAGGGCTTCACGCGCAGCCCGCTGGCGAAGGCGATCTCGTCCATGCGAGCCGGGTCCAGGGGGTCCACCATGGCCAGATGGAGCGTGCGGTTCTCGATCTTGAGGGGGAGCACCTTGTGCCGCTTCACGAGCTCCACCGGGACGGCCTGGAGGGCCGTGATCTCCGGTGTCTCGAGCCACTCCCGCGGCGGCACCGAGAGGCCCACGTGCGCCGCCAGGTGCCGGGTGAGCTCGTCGAGCGTCAGGTAGCCGAGCTCAACCAGATTCGTGCCGAGCCGCCCGCCGAAGGCCACTTGGGACTGGAGCGCCTCCTCGAGCTGTTCCTCGCTCACGATCGCGTTCTCCAGCAGGTACTTGCCCAGGTGCTTCACGCAAACCTCCGAGCCGAGGCCCACGGGCGGCCCCGGCGACCCCGCAGGCGCTTCGGCAGGCTCGCGGACCGGCTTGAGGCGGCCGGATCAGTCGATGCCGAGGCGCTGCATCTTCTTGTAGAGGCCCTCGCGGGTCACGCCGAGGGCGCGGGCGGTGGCGGCACGACGGCCGCCGTGGGCCGCGAGGCTGCGCCGGATCAGCCAGGCCTCCACCCGCGTCAAGGTCTCCCGCAGCGTCTCCCCCTCCCGGCCCGCCGAGGCCACCGGCTCGAGGGCCGCACGCACCCGCTCCGAGAGGTGCTCCGGACCGACGGGCTCGCCCGCTTCCACGAGCGCCAGCGCCCGCTGCATCTCGTTCTCGAGCTCGCGCACGTTGCCCGGCCAGGTGTGCGCCAGCAGCAGGTCCCCGGTGGCGGGCGCGAGCCGGCAGCCCGGGCGCCCCTCCCGCGCACCGTGGCGGCGCAGGAAGTGCGCCGCCAGGGCGAGCACGTCGTCGCGCCGCTCGCGCAGCGGTGGCACGCGGATCGGGAACACCGCGAGCCGGTAGTAGAGGTCCTCCCGGAAGCCTCCCCGGGCCAGCTCGGCGCGCAGGTCCCGGTTGGTGGCCGCCACCACGCGCACGTCCACCTGGCGGGCCCGGGTTCCGCCCACCGGCCGCACCTCGCGCTCCTGCAGGGCACGCAGGAGCTTGGCCTGCAGGGACGGCGTGGTCTCCCCGATCTCGTCGAGCAGGAGCGTGCCGCCCTGGGCGGCTTCGAAGAGGCCGGGGCGCGCCTGATCGGCGCCGGTGAAGGCGCCACGCACGTGGCCGAAGAGCTCGCTCTCGAGCAGCGTGTCCGGAAGCGCGGCGCAGTTGGCCGCCACGAAGGGCCCGGGCCGACGCGCTCCCCCGTCGTGGATGGCCCGGGCCAGGAGCTCCTTGCCGGTCCCCGTCTCCCCCACCAGCAGCACCGTGGCCCGCGAGCGTGCGGCGCGTTGCACCAGTGCGAGCACGTGCCGCATGGCGGGGCTGCGGGACACGATTCCCGGCGCCGCTTGCGCCGGCTCGGGGCGGGGCGCCGCCCGGACGGCGGGGCCGCGGCGCGCCGCGGGCAGGGCATCCAGCAGCGGAGCCAGTCCGCCGCGGGGGCCCCGGTCCCCGCCGCCCCGGCTGACGACCTCCGCCGCGCCGGCCCGCCGCAAGGCGGCGGCCGCTTCGGCGCAGTCCGTGGGTACGCGCACCAGGACCGGTGGAGCCCCCGTCACGCGCTCCAGCCGCGCCAGGTCCCGGCAGGCGCCGGCGGGATCCTCGGCGTCGAGCACCAGGGCATCGAAGGCGGCCAGGGGGAGGGCCAGGGCGTCCTCCAGGTCCCGGGCCCAGGCCACGTCCAGGGACGGGGTCTCGGCCACGGCGTCGAGTTCGAGCTGGCGGGCGCGTCCCACCCAGAGCAGCGAGCGGATCTGCGGCATGCGTCCTCCAGGCCCCCGGCGGCCGGGGGAGCAAGGCGCATGCCGCCAGCGCGCGGCTCCCGGGCGGACGCTGCGGGCCTCCCGAGGCGTGCGGAGGGCCGCAAGCGGCCGCCTGCCGGCCGATGCGGGCCGCCGTTCGCGTCGCTCGCGGGGTCCCGCTCATCCCCCGAGGCTCGACTCGGGCCAACCCTGCAACTTCCCGAACTCCGGACGGTTTCCTTCAAGGGGGCGATCCCTCGCGCCGATGGGCCCGGAGGATTCGCAGGCGTCCGTCCCCGGGCGGGCGAGGAGGTCCGATGTCCGCGCACGACGGCGTGGAGAAGCAACCCCGGCTCCTCCTCGTGGACGACGACGCGACGATCCGCGTGATGGCTCGCGATCGTCTCGAGGGCGCGGGCTTCGCGGTGCTGGAGGCCGCCGACGGTCGCGAAGCGCTGGCACGCTTCGAGGCCGAGCGCCCTCACCTCGTCCTGCTGGACCTCCAGCTCCCGGAGCTCGACGGTCTCTCGGTCTGCGAGGCGATCCGCCAGCAGCCCGGGGCGAGCCACGTGCCGGTGCTCGTCCTGACCTCCCTGCACGACGTGGAGTGGGTGCGGCGGGCCTTCGAGGCGGGCGCCACCGACTTCGTCCCCAAGCCCGTCGACTGGCTCGTGGTGACCGAGCGGGTGCGCTACATGCTGCGCGCCGCGGCGACCCTGACAAGCTTCGCGCGCAGCGAGACCCGGCTCGATCGGGCGCAACGCATCGCCCGGCTCGGCAACTGGGAGTGGGATCTCGAGAGCACCAGCCTGCGCTGCTCCCGGCAGCTGCGCCGCATCCTCGGCTTTCCGGAGCAAGGGGATCCGATCTCCCGCGAGAGCTTCCTGGCGCGCGTCCACCCGCAAGACCGCCGTCTGGTATCCCACGCCTTCGAGCGCTCGGTCCGTGAGCTGGAGCCCTTTGGCGTGGACCACCGGGTGGTGCTGCCGGACGGCACCGAGCGGATCGTCCATACCCAGGCGGAGGTGGTGGGGGGGGAGGCCGGAGAGACGCTCGAGCTCGCCGGGACCGTGCAGGACATCACCGAGCGCAAGCAGGCCGAGAAGCGCTTGCGCTTCCTGGCCTTCCACGACGAGCTGACCCATCTCGGCAACCGCGAGTTCTTCCGGGCCCGCCTGCGGCAGGCCCTGGCCCAGGCCCGCCGCCACGGGCGCAGCGTCGCGATCCTGTTCCTCGATCTCGACCACTTCAAGCGCATCAACGACACCCTGGGACACTCCGTGGGCGACCAGCTCCTGCAACGGGTCGCCGAGCGGCTGCGCAACTGCACCCGGGAGGGCGACTTCGTGTCCCGCTCCCACGATGAGGATGGCGACGCCACGGTCTCCCGCTTCGGCGGCGACGAGTTCATCGTGATGTTGGCGGAGATCGGGGAACCCGAGGATGCCGCCCGCGTGGCGCGCCGGGTGCTCGAGGTCCTCTCGCAGCCCTTCCGCCTGCAGCAGCACGAAGTGGTGATCGGGGCGAGCGTGGGGATCGCGGTCTTTCCCCACGACGGCGACGACGTGGAGACGATGCTGCGCAACGCGGACGCGGCCATGTACCACGCCAAGGAGCGGGGCCGCAACAACTTCCAGTTCTACGAGTCCTCCATGAACACGGTGGCCATGCGCCGCCTCGAGCTGGAGGGAGAGCTGCGGAAGGCCGTCGAGCGCCAGCAGCTCCACGTGCACTACCAGCCCAAGCTCGATCTCCGGAGCGGACACATCAGCGGAGTCGAGGCCCTGCTGCGCTGGACGCACCCGGCGCTCGGCGCGGTCTCGCCCGCCGAGTTCGTGCCCGTGGCGGAGCAGGGCGGGCTGATCCTCTCCATCGGGGAGTTCGTGCTCCGCGCGGCCTGCAACCAGGCTCGCTTCTGGCAGGACGCGGGCCTGCCGCCGGTGCGGGTCTCCGTGAACCTTTCTGCCCACCAGTTCGCCGCCGAGGGCCTGGTGGCCACCGTGCGGCGCGTCCTCACGGAGACCGGGCTCGACCCCCGCTGGCTCGAGCTCGAGATCACCGAGAGCGTCCTCATGGAGAACGAGCGCCTGGCGGTGGCCGCGATGGAGGAGATGCAGGGCATCGGCATCGTCGTCTCCCTGGACGACTTCGGCACCGGCTACTCCTCGTTGAGCTACCTGAAGCGCTTTCGGGTGAACGCGGTGAAGATCGACCGGTGCTTCGTGCGGGACATCGCCTCGGACCCGGAGGACGCGGCCATCATCGGGGCCATCATCTCCATCGCCCGGGCGCTCCGCATGAAAGTGATCGCGGAGGGTGTGGAGACCGAGGCGCAGCGCGACTTCCTGATCGAGCGCGGCTGCGACGAGATGCAGGGCTACCTGTACAGCCGGCCGGTGGCTCCCGAGGTCTGCGCCGAGCTGCTGAGGAGCAACTCGGCCCGGGAAACGGAGCCGGCCGGCGGGGAAGGGCGCTAGCGACGCGCCCAGTAGCGGTCCACGCCCCCGCAGTCGAGCTTCTCGAAGCGCCCGGCGGGCACCGCCAGGTCGCCCGCCAGCGGGACCGCCTGCTGACCCTCGAAGCGCCGATCCACGCGGCCGTCGAAGTCCTCGTCCTCGTCCTGGCGGACCACCTTGTCGCCTGCCAGGTGCTGGATCACGTCCGGGCGGCCGTCTGCGTTGGTGTCCGCGTCGAGTCGGACCCGCTGCCCGTCGCGGTACACCTCGCGCTGGTCCGCGACGCCGTTTCCGTCCGTGTCGAGCAGCACCTCCTCCACGGTCCCGTTGCGCACCGCGGCGCGGGCGTCGAAGCGGCCGTTCCCGTCCGTGTCGAGACACTGGGCCGTGACCTGCCCGTCGGCGCCGAGGAAGAGCTTCTTGTTGGGGCGGCGATGGCGACCCTCGGCGATCTCCTGCACCACGGGCCGGCCGTCGGCGCCGAAGCGGGTCAGCACGTCCGGCGCCCCGTTGGCATTGGTGTCGCGGACCTCGCGCACGACGCGGCCGTCCTTGGCGAAGCTCCAGGCGTCGATGCGGCAGTCGCCGGTGGTGTCACGCTGCTCCTCCACCACGTTGCCGGCGCTGTCGTAGCGCTGCACGAGGTCCGTGCAGCCGTGACCGGAGGTGTCCTGCTCGAGCCGGACGAGACGCCCGTCCTCGAAGCGCGTGATCACGTCCGGCTTGCCGTTCCCGCTGCGGTCCTCGCGCCGCTCGAGCACCTTGCCGTCGGCATCGGCCACCACCCAGGTGTCCACGCGGCCGTCGCCGTTGGTGTCCGCCTCCTGGGTCTCGCGGCCGGCCTCCCCGGCGCGGCTGCGGCGGTCCACGATGCCATCGAAATCCGTGTCCTGCTCGCGCAGGGCGATGCGGTCGTTCTCGAAGTGGACGAAGAGGTCGGGGCGCCCGTCGCCATTCGAGTCCTTCTCGGTGCGCACCTTGCGGCCGGCCTCGTAGATCGTGGCCAGCTCGGGTCGCCCGTCGCCGTCCGCGTCCTCCTCGATGCGGGCGGGCCGCTGCTCGGCGTCGAAGACCGTGGTGATCTCCGGGCGCCCGTCGAAGTCGCGGTCCTCCTGCTGGCGGGCCTTGCGGCCGTCCTGGTACTCCACCAGAACGTCGGGGCGGCCGTCGCCATTGGTGTCGGCCTCCGAGCGCGTGGGTCGATCGTCCGTGTAGAAGGTCACGAGCTCGAAGCGCCCGTCGAAGTCGCGGTCCGCCTCGTCGCGCACCAGGACCCCGGCTTCGAAGACCTTGACGAAGTCGGGCTTCTCGTCCCGGTTCTGGTCCACCTCCTCGCGCGCGGGCCGCTCCTCGGCGTCGAAGCTGACGATCACGTCGATCTTGCCATCGCCGTCGGTATCCCGGCGCTGGGTGCGCTGGCGGCCGTCCGCGAAGAGCAGCTGGGTGTCGTAGCGGCCGCTGGCGTCCGTGTCCCGCTCCTGACGCACGGGCTGCCCGGCCTCGAAATGGGTCACCACGTCGAAGCGACCGTCGCCGGTGGTGTCGCGCTCCTCGCGTTTCTTCTCGCCTCCCGCGTACTCGGTGCGCACGTCGAAGCGCTCGTCGCCGTCCGGGTCGCGTTCGTCGCGCACCACGGCACCCTCGGCGTCGAGCTCGCCGCGCCAGTCGGGCTTGCCGTCGCCGTTCACGTCCTCCTCGAAGCGGGCGGGACGACCGTTCTCGAAGGTGACGACGCGATCCGCCTTGCCATCGCCGGTGCGGTCGCTCTCCAGCCGCACGCTGACACCCGCGGCGTCGTTGGTCAGCCAGGAGTCGATGCGGCCGTCGCCGCGGGTGTCCTTCAGGACGCGACGCTCCTTGCCGCTGGCCGGGTCGAGGTCCACCCAGGTATCCACCTTCCCGTCGTGGTCGGCGTCCTGCTCCTGCTTCTCCAGGTGGCCCTGGGGGTCGTAGAAGTTCCAGAGGTCGACGCGTCCGTCTCCGCTCTCGTCGAGCTCCACGCGCAGCAGGCGGCCCTCCCCCCAGAGCTCGGTGCGGTCCGGCCGGCCGGCACCGCGCGTGTCGACGGTGCGCTTCACCAGCTCGCCGCGCTCGTGGAGCGCCACGGTCTCGAAGCGCCCGTCGAAGTCCGTGTCGAGCTCCTCGCGCGCCACGCGCTCCTCGGCGTCGAAGCTGTACACTGCGTCGTTCTTGCCATCGCCGTTGCGGTCTTCCTGCTGGCTCACCTTGCGGCCGTCCTGGAAGGTGACGAAGGTGTCGTAGCGGCCGTCGTGGTCGGTGTCCGCCTCGCTGCGGGCCGGCTGCTGGCCGGAGAAGACGGTGACGAGGTCCATGCGCCCATCGCCGTTCTCGTCGCGCTCCTCGCGCACCTTCACGCCGGCCTCGAAGGTCCGCACCAGGTCCGCACGCCCGTCGTCGTCTTCGTCGTGCTGCTCCCGGGCGGGACGCCCCTGGGCGTCGAAGTCGACAACCAGCTCCGGGGTGCCGTCGCGGTCCGCGTCGCGAACCTGGCGCCGCTCGCGGCCCTTCTCGAAGCTGGAGAGCGTATCGAAGGCGCCGTCGCCGGTGGTGTCCACCTCCCGGCGCACGATCTCGTCGCCCCGGTAGTGGGTCACGACGCTCGGGCGTCCGCGGCCGTCGGGATCCTCTTCGACCCGGACCTTCTGGCCCTTCTCGTACGAGATCACCAGCTCGAAGCTTCCGTCGCCGTCGGCGTCCTGGAGCTCGCGGCGCTTGGCGCCGTCGGGCCCGAACTCGGCCCGCACGTCCGCGCGTCCGTTGCCGCTCTGGTCCTCCTCGACCCGCTCCGGCTTGCCGTCCCGGTAGGTGACCCAGCGGTCCAGGCGTCCGTCGAAGTCCCCGTCCAGCTCCTCGCGGGCGGGCTGGCCGGCGGCGTAGGTGAGGGTGGCGTCGGGCTTGCCGTCGCCGTTGCGGTCCTCGCGTTGGACGAGGGGCTGGCCTCCCTCGAACTCCACCCACTGGTCGGCCTGGCCGTCTCCCGTGGTGTCGCGCTCCTGGCGCTTCAGGCCGCCGCCGGCGTCGTATTCGATCCAGGTATCCATGCGGCCGTCGAGGTCCGCGTCCTGCTCGGCGCGTACGGGCTGGCCGGCCTGGTAGCGCACGATCTCGTCGGGACGGCAGTCCCCGTTGCGGTCGCTGCGCTTCTCCCGGAGCTCCTCGGTGGCGGGTTCGTAGAGCAGCTCGACGGGCGGGCAGCTCGACTGGGCCTCGGCGTGGGCGGCGGCCAGGACCGCTGCGGCGGCGAGCAGGACGAGCCGGGAACGGGCCAACGGCTCCGCTCTCAGCCGCCCGGACGCTTGCGGAACACGCCCGTGATCTGGCGGCCCGCCAAGCAGCGGACGCCGTCCGCCATGGGCGGGAAGGGCGAGGCGGAGCGCAGCGCGTCGACGGCGCTCTGACCGAGCCCCCGGTCGCCGCCCGGCACGATCTCCACCTGGGTGGCGGAGCCGGCCGGATCCAGCCGGAAGCGCAGGCGCACCTCGACGGTGCCCGGCGGCAGGTTCGGGGGCAGCGCCCAACGCTTGTAGACTCGGTCCTGGATGCCGCTCCAGTAGGCCTGCACCTCCGCCCGCTCGAAGCAGTCCGGAGCCACGCCGCCCATGCCGGTTCCCGAGCCTCCCGGTCCGCGCAGGTAGCCGTCGCCCACGCGCGTGTTCACGTTGGCCAGCCGCGGGCCCGTGGCGGAGCCGAGCACGTCGCGGTTCGACGCGATGCCCTCGCGCACGGACGAGCCCTCGCCGAGGTTCACGGCGCCGGTGCCCACGGTGCTCCCCTCCGCCACCACCTGCCGGGGGCCCACGGAGGGACCGGCCGGGGCCTGGGCCTCCAGGGGGCCGCGCAGCGCCGGGGCGGCGGCATCGGCCAGGTCGAGGCGACGGGGCTCGACCCCCGCCACCGAGGTCACCGCCCGGACCGTCTCCACCTCCACCGCCGCCCGTTCGATCTGCCGCGGTGCCGTCAGGGACCCCACGGCGTCCAGCTCCAGCCTCTCGGCGGCGATCTGGGGGGTGGCGCGCGCCACCACTCGCGGGTTGATCACCTGGGGTGCGATGGCCTGGGCCGAGGGAGCGAAGCGCGCGGAGCGCCGCTCGGCCAGCGCCTTGGGCGCCGGGGCCGGCTCTTCCGCCTTGGGGGCGGGGACTTCACGCAGCAGCTGCACCGGAATGAGTTCCTCCTCCTCGATCTGGGGGGCGAGGCTCGCCAGCCAGATCACCGAGGCGAAGAAGCCTGCGTGCAGGAGGACTGCCAGGGCGCTGGCCAGCCAGCGGCGCAGGCGCCCCTCCGGCTCGGGGAAGTGGATGCCCGGGAACGGCAGGGCGGCAGCCGCGGCTCCGGCGCGCCAGGCCGGGCCCACGCGCAGCCGGCGCATGGGGTTCCCTCGCGCCGGGCGGCGGCGCAGCCCCAGGGGATTCCTCGTCGTCATGACCCGCGAACTCCCAAACCTCGCACCACGTACGGCAGGGGACTCGAACCGCTGGGAACGTGCGGGACCTCCAGACGACCCTGCGGTCTGCCGATCCTCCCTATCGGCCGAACCCCTCGTGTGTCTGACACCGGATCGGTGGCTCTGGGATTGGACGGGGTTTCGGCGGAAGTCTTCGGCAGCGCAGCGGAAAATCCTGCCGCGCGAGAAGCGTAAGGAAGGCCCGCGGGGGTGTCAAACGCGGGTTCGGGACGGCGCGGGACGCGGTGCGTGCCGGGGGTCGATCGGGTACCGTCGGGCCGCCGGCCACCTGGCCGGCAACAGGAGGCGAGGGGGGAATTGGAAGGCGTAACGGCGATCGAATCGGTGAACCAGACCGTGAACGGCGTCCAGGCGCTCAACGGTGTGGTGTGGCTCGACATGCTCTGGGCGGGCTGGTACGCCAGCGTGCCGCTGCTGGTGGGATCGGTGCTGGTGCTGGCCGTGGCCCTGGAGCGCATCTGGCGCTATCGGGGGCTCGAGAGCGCCACCCGGCAATTGACCCGCCACGTGGTGGACGCCCTGGTGAAGCGCGACGTGGCCACGGCCCGGGCGCTCTGCCAGAACTCCAAGAACCCCGTGGCGAAGGTCTTCCACGAGGGGCTGCGCTGGCGCAACATCGCCCTGGAGGACCTGGACCGGGTGCTCGCCACCTCCCGGCAGGAGGCCGCCGGGGATCTGCGCCGCGGTCTGTGGGTGCTCGGCACGATCGGGTCGCTGGCCCCCTTCGTGGGGCTGTTCGGGACCGTGATCGGCATCATGAAGGCCTTCCACCAGATCGCCGTCGAGGGCTCGGGCGGCTTCGAGGTGGTGGCGGCGGGCATCTCGGAGGCGCTGATCGCCACTGCCCTGGGCCTCGGCGTCGCCATCGTGGCCCTGGCCCTCTACAACTACCTGCAGATCCGCGTGGGCGGCATCGGCAACTCCTTCGCCCGCGCCTGCGAGCGGTTCGTGCAGGCCCTGCTCTACCTGGAGGCCGCCTCGGAGTCCGCCCCCCCCTCCCCGGAGATGAGTCATGGCCATCCACAGCCTGCCTAGCGCCGACGAGTTCACCGGCGAGGACATCGTCGCCGAGATCAACATCACGCCGCTCACGGACATCTTCCTGGTGCTGCTCATCATCTTCATGGTCACGTCGTCGGTGATCGTGAGCCAGGGCAAGCAGGTGGACCTGCCCAACGCGGTGGTGGCGAACCAGAACCCGAGCGGCGTCACCGTCACGGTGACGGCGGCCGACGAGGTCCAGGTGGACGGGCAGACGGTGACCCTCGAGCAGCTCCCCGCCATCCTGAAGGTTGCGCTCGAGGGGTCGCGGGACAAGCTCGTGATCCTGCGCGGGGACCGCGCCGTGCAGCTCGGGCGCGCCGTGAACGTGCTCGATCTGGCTCAGCAGGCGGGGGCCACGGGCATCGCCATCGCCACCCGGCCGCTCCCCACGGACGGGCGTCGCTAGGGGCTCAGGCCGACCGGCGGCGCAGCCAGATCAGGGCCGCGGCGATCAGGCACCCCTCCGGGATCACCAGCCCGACCCCGTAGAACATCCGCAGCGAGTCCTGGGGCGTGAGCGGGAACTGGTGGGGCGTCAGCGTCTTGGGGCGCAGCGTGATCTGCTCCTCCCGCTGCGTGGCCCAGTGCACGGCGTTCAGCACCACGTCCAGGTTGTAGAGGGCCCGCAGGTAGCGGTTCGAGGCGAAGTCGCTGTCCCCGAAGACGACGATGCGCGCCTCGACCCCGTCGCGGGGATAGCGTCCCGCGGCCGCCAGCGGGAAGTGCTGGCGGGTCGCATCGGGCGGAGGCGCCGGGAGCAGGCCCCGCTCCGCGGCACGCACCTGCTCGGTGAGCCAGGCGCGCCCGGACGTGAAGGCCACCCCGGCGAGGTCGTCCTGGGGCGCCGGCTTGCGGGTGGGCAGCACGGGGCGGGCGCGCAGCAGGAAGAGCATGCGGCGCGAGTCGAGCCCGCGCACCACGGGATGCTCCGCGTAGGTGAACAGGATCGGGTTCAGCCCGGCCGCGTCCCCCTCCACCGGCCCCGAGGCCGGGTCGATCACCACGGCGTCGGGGAGCTCGAAGCCCCAGGCGCCGAGCAGCGCCTCGAGCCCCGTCTCCCTGCCCGGGTCCAGGAGCACCACCAGGCGCCCTCCGCCGCTCAGGTAGTCCGCGAGGGCCGTGAGCGTCGCGTCGCGCAGGGGGCGCTCGGGACCCACCACCAGCAGGCCGGCGGCGTCCTCGGGGACCGCGCTGGCGGCTGCCAGCACCAGCTCCCGCAGGCGGTAGCCCTCCGCGTGCAGGGCCGCGCCGAGGCCCGAGTAGCCGATGGGCTCGACGCTCGAGAAGTCGCCCTCGCCCTCGCCCCGGGCCACGTAGAGGAGGGTCTCGTCCCGGCGCCCCAGGCGGCGCAGGGCCTCGTAGAGGCTGCCCTCGGTGGGGTTCTCCACGGTCTCGAACGTGCCGTCCAGGACCAGCACCACCGAGTTCGAGCGGGTGACCTCGTAGCGGTCCGCTTCGAGGGCGCTCTCGGCCAGGCGGCGCTGCCGCACGCGCAGGGCGGCGGCGTTCTCCTCCAGGGTCTCCAGCAGCAGCCGCGTGCGACGCACGCGCGGGTCGAAGTCCTCGAAGTACAGGGTGGCGGTGACCGCGCCGGGCAGCTCCGCCAGCGCCTGGCGGGTGGCGGGCGCCAGCTCGAAACGTCGCTCCGCGGTCCAGTCGGCCTGGAGCTCCGTGTGCTGGGCACAGCGCTCGAGAGCCACCGCTGCGGCGAGCGCGAACACCACCCAGACGGCCCGGGGCAGCAGGCGCCCCCGCCCCGTCGGCGCGCCCGCTCGCCGGGCGCCCCGGGCCACGGCCGCCACCGGCGCGGCCAGCAGGGCGACGGCGCCGGCGGCCAGGTTCGCCACGGCGAAGCCACCCAGGGACTCGGTGGTGTAGTAGGAGCCCAGCCCGAAGGCGATGGCGATCATCCCGACGAGCGCCAGGCCGCGCACCCTACCGGACCCGCGCCTGCTCGAGGGAGAAGCGCGCCAGGGCGAACGCCACCAGCCCGTAGCCGGCGAAGTACGCCAGGTCGCCGAGCCGCACCAGGCCCTCGGCGAAGGCCCCGAAGCGCGGGTGCAACGAGAGGGCGTCGAGCACCTGCGCCGCCGTCTCGGGCGCGAAGGAGGAGGTCCAGCGGAAGTCGTACAGGACGAAGGCCACCGCGTAGGCCGAGATGGCCGCCAGCAGCTGGTTGCTGCTGAAGGCGGAGCAGGCCAGGCCCACCGAGGCCAGGGCGATCCCGAGGCCGAACAGGCCCACGTAGACCGCCAGCAGGTGGGGCAGCCCGAGGCCCGCCCGCACCACCGAGGTGGCCGGGTAGACGAAGCTCAGCCCCAGCATGAGCAGGACGAACAGGTAGGTGGCCAGGAACTTGCCGAGCACGATCTGGTTGGGGGTGAGCAGGGTCGTCGCCAGCAGCTCGTCGGTGCCCCGGGAGCGCTCCTCCGAGAAGACCCGCATGGTGACCAGCGGCACCAGCCCGATCAGCGTGAGGGCCAGCGTCTCCATCACGGGCAGGAAGACCTGGTCGCGCAGGTTCACGTAGACGGGCACCGTGTCGGTCTCGAACCCGCCCATGTTGCTCGAGGCGTACAGGAAGAGGATCTGGTTGTAGAGGCGCAGGTGGTCGAAGAAGAGCAGGGCGGT
This sequence comes from Myxococcota bacterium, assembly GCA_041611735.1. Classification (GTDB taxonomy): domain Bacteria; phylum Myxococcota_A; class UBA9160; order UBA9160; family PR03; genus JBFIML01. The sequence continues at coordinate 113,854 of JBFIML010000006.1, forward strand.
CACCAGGCTCACGCCGGTCAGGGTGAGCCAGGCCATGGGCGAGCCGAACAGGACCGTGATCTCCTTGCGCACCAGTGCCCGCAGCGGGATCACGGGGCGACCCCCGTCTCGCCGCGGAACAGGCGCAGCGGGTCGGCGCTGCCGAGCAGCTCGTCCGTGGCGCCCAGGGCCACCAGGCGACCGCGGTGCAGCACCGCGACGCGGTGGGTGAGCTCCCGCGCTTCGGCCAGATCGTGGGTGCACAGCAGCACCGTGCGTCGCCCGCGCGCCTCGCGCAGCACCCGACGCACCTCCGCCTGCTGGACCGGATCGAGCCCGCTGGTGGGTTCGTCCACGATCAGCAGGGCGGGATCGTGGAGGAACGCCTGGGCGAGGCTGACGCGCTGCTGGTAGCCCTTGGAGAGGTGGCCGATCGGGCGCCCGGCCACGTCGTCGAGGCCGAAGCGGCCGAGCGCGGCCTTCACCGCCTGCCGGGCCGCGGGGCCGCGCAGCCCCCGGGCGCCGGCGGCGAAGCGCAGGAAGCCGCGCACGCCGAGCTCCGGGTAGAGGCGGGAGGTCTCGGCCACGAAGCCGACGCGGGCGTTCACGGCCCGGGCGTCCCTCACCGGGGAGAGGCCGTCCACCCGCACCTCGCCCCGGGTGGGGACCAGGTAGCCCGTCACCAGGCGGATGAAGGTGGTCTTGCCGGCGCCGTTGGCGCCGAGCAGCCCGAAGGGCTCGCCCGGCTCGACGCGCAGGGAGACGCCGTGGAGGGCGGCCCGGTCCCCGAAGTAACGGGTGAGCTCCACCGCCTCGATCGTCGCTCCGGAGCCGGTCCCGCCGTCTGCGCCCATGGGTCCCCCGCGCGCCGTGGGGAAACGCGATGCGCCATCCTCCTACGTTTCCGCGTCTCGCGGGGTTTCGCATCCCTCGCCGCGTCGTTGCGGCTTGCCACCGGGAGGCGGGCTCCTACATTGCGTCCCGCCATGACCGATTACCGACCTGCCAGCGGCTCCTGTGCCCGCTGCCGCGCCGCCCTCGGCACGGCCTCCCTGAAGCGCGACGGGGTCTGGTACTGCAGCCCCGCCTGCGCCGAGGGGCACCCGGAGCCGGCCCGGACCACCGCAGTGCCCGAGTCCCGGCTCTACGGCGTCCCGCGCCGCTTCTTCCGTTCCCGCCGGCCCAAGGAGCTACGCGGCGCCCGTTCGGGCGCCTGACCGCGCCGCTGGTCGCCAGGCGCCGAAGCGCTTCCGGATCGGGGGCTTGGACCCCTCAACTTCTCATGGGTTCCACCGATCAGAAGCGGCGTGTGGCGCACCTCCGCAGGGCTCTCGGCGCTGGCGCTGCTGGCCCAGGGCCTCCAGCTCGCCCTGCACCTGTTCCTGGCCCGGCGCTACGGCGCCGGGCCGCAGGTGGACGCCTACGTGGCAGCCGTCACCGCTCCGCAGCTCCTGGTGGCGCTCCTGGTGGGGCCGAGCAGCCAGCTCCTGATTCCCCTCCTGGTCCGGGAGCGGGAGGCGGGGGAGGGGGCCTACGCCCGGGCCCGCAACGCCCTGCTCGTGGCCGTGGCGGGCTTCGGCGCCGGGGCCGCGGCGCTGCTGGCCCTCGCCCCGCAGCTCTGGCTCGGGCTCGTGGCGCCGGGTCTCCACGGCGAGGCGGCCCGCCTGGCCTCCGGCCACCTGCGCTGGGCCGCCCCGGCCCTGGTGCCGGGTGCGCTCGGGGCGTATCTCGCCCAGACCCACGCGGTCCGCGGACGCTTCGCGGTCCCGGCCTGGATCGCGGCGCTCAGCTCGGCGGGGCTGCTGCTGGGCTTCCTGAGCTACGAGGCGGCGTACGGGCTGCAAGCGCTCCTGATCGGGCAGCTCGTGGCGCAGTCGCTCGCTGCCACCGCCCTGCTCGTCTCGGAGCTCGGGCGTCTGCCGGGGCCCCTGGCGCTGCGCCATGCGGCTCTGCGCCAGGTGGCGAGCCTCGGCCTGCCCGTCCTGGTGGTGGCGGCCAACACGCGGCTGAGCGCCGCCGTGGATCGCTACTTCGCCTCGCTGCTTGGGGACGGAAGCCTGGCACTGCTCTACTACGCCGATCGCTGGCTCGTCCTCACCCACACGGTGGTGGCGATGCCGCTGGTGGCGGTGCTCTACACGCGTCTCGCGCGTTCGCGCCCCGCCGGCGACGACGCCGGGGCACGCGACACCAGCGCGGCCCTCTCGGGCACGCTCTTCGCGGGGCTTCCCCTGGCCGCCGGGACCTGGGTGGCGGCGCCGGATCTCGCGGCGGTCCTGCTCGCAGGGGCGCGGCGCGGGGCCAGCCCCGAAGCCATGGCGAGCCTCGCCCTCTGCCTGCGCGCCTACGTGGGGGCCCTGGCACTGGCCGGCACCGGAAGCCTGCTGGTGCGCGTCTTCTACGTGGCCCGCGACACCTGGACGCCCATGTGCTGGGGCGGCCTGCTTCCCATGCTCGCCAACGTGGGCCTCGACGCCCTGGTCTATCGCCGCTTCGGGGTGGTGGGGCTCGCGGCCGTCACGTCGTTGAACGCGATCCTCGCCCTGGGCGCTCTCGCGGCCATCCTGGCCCGCCGCGAGCCGGAGCTGCTGGGGCGCGAGCTTGCGCGCGGCACGCTGCGGGCTCTCGCCGGCTGCACCGTGATCGTTGCGCTCGGAGCGATGATGACCCAGCTCCTGCCCGGAAACGGGCCCGGGGTGGCGGCGCTGCGTCTCGCCTGGCTCGGCGTGCTCTCGGCCGGGGGCTACCTGGCCGCCACGGCGCTCCTGGGGAGCCCCGAGGCCCGGGAGATCTGGGGCATCGGGCGCCGGCGCGCGCCCGCGCCCCAGGTACGCCACCCGTGACGGCTCCGTGCGTGCTCCAGGTGGTCGGGTCCCTGGCCGTGGGAGGCGCCGAGCGGGTAGCTCTCGAGCTCGCCGCGGGCCTCGCCGCCCGCGGCTGGCGCAGCGCCCTGGGGGTGGTCGGGACCGGGGATGCGCCCTGCCCGGCAGAGCCGCTGGCGGCCGAGGCGGAGCGGCGTGGCGTCCCCGTGCATCGCCTGGCCTTCGCCGGCCTGCGCGCCGGCATCGAGCGCGCCCGCCTGCTCCGCTTCCTGCACCAGGGCTGGGATCTCGTGCACGTGCACAACCGTCCGTGCGACTGGCAGCTCGCGCTGTGGGGACGCCGCGCCGGGGTCCCGGTGCTCTACACGCGCCACCTGGTGTACGCGGACCAGTCGCGGCGCCAGCGGGCGCTCTACTTCGCCGCCGCCCGGGTGGCGCCGGCCGTGGTGGCGGTGACGGACGCCGTGGCCGAGCATCTGCGCGCCGCCGAGCGCACGCCGCGCCGCCGCATCCATGCCATCCCAGACGGCATCGACGTGGCGCACTACCGGCCGCCGACGCCCGCCGGGCGCGCGCGAGCCCGGGCCGCCCTGGGCCTTGCCGCACGGGACTTCGTCTGGCTGTGCGCAGCCCGCCTGGTGCTTCAGAAGGGGCATCCGGACCTGCTGCGCGCCCTGGGTCGCCTGCCGGCGACGTCACGCGCCCGGCTGCTCCTGGCCGGCGACGGTCCGGAGGCCGAGTCCCTGGGCCGCCTGGCGCGGCGACTCGGCCTGGGGCCGCGGGTGCGCTTCCTCGGCGTGCGCGAGGACGTGCGCGAGCTCCTGTGGGCCTGTGACGGCTACGTCTGCGCGTCCCTGGCCGAGGGCCAGGGCCTCTCCCTGCTCGAAGCCTGGGCCACGGGCCGCCCGGTGGTGGCGCCGCGCCTGGCCTGCGTGGAGGAGATCGCGCCGCGGGAGGGCGTGCGCTTCTTCGGCCCCCGCCATCGAAGCTGGGCGCCGGGCCACGATCCCGAGGCGCTGGCGGCGGCGCTCGGGTCCCTGGAGCGGACCGACGCCGGCGACCTTGCCGCCGCACGCCGGCACGTGGTGGCCCGCTACTCGGTCGGGCGCATGCTGACGCAGCACGAGCGGCTCTACGCGCGGGTCCTCGCGCGCAGGCGGCCGCGCGTCCAGGCCGCTCACAGGGCGTCGAGCATCTCGAAGTAGTCGGGCCAGGTCTTGGCCACGCAGCCCGGGTCGCGGACCACGACGCCCGGGATGCGCAGCCCCGCCAGGGCGAAGGCCATGGCCATGCGGTGGTCGTCGTAGGTGTCGATCTCGGCGCCGTGCAGGGGGCCGGGCTCGATCTCGAGCCAGTCCGGCCCCGTCCGGGCCGCGGCGCCGAGCTTGCGCAGCTCGCGCTCCAGGGCCGCCAGCCGGTCGGTCTCCTTGATGCGCAGGTTCGCCACGTTGCGGATGCGCGTGCGGCCCCGGGCGAAGAGCGCCACGACCGCCAGGGCCAGCACCGCGTCCGGCATGGCGTTCATGTCCACGTCCACCGGCTGCAGCGGCCCCTGCGGTCCGTGCACCTCCGCGAAGTCCGGGCCCCGCGCCACCCGGCAGCCCATGCGGGCGAGCACCTCGAGGAGCCCGAGGTCCGCCTGGCGGGAGGCGGCCGAAATGCCCTCCACGCGCACCCGCCCGCCCGCCACCGCCGCGGCGGCGAAGGGGTAGGCGGCGGCAGAGGCGTCGGGCTCCACCCGGTAGGCCCGGGCCCGGTAAACACGCCCCGCCGTCACGTGAAGCGTCGCGGCGTCGCGCCAGCCCGCCTCGGCGCCGAAGGCCGCCATCACCTGGAGCGTGAGCTCCACGTAGGGCCGCGAGACCAGGATGCCGTCCTTCAAGGCGAGGCTGACGTCGCGACGCGCGTAGGGCGCCGCCAGCAGCACCGCCGACACGAACTGGCTCGAGCGGCTGGCATCGAGGGCGGCCCCGCCACCCGCAAGGCCGCCGCCCGCCACGCGCACCGGCGGGCAGCCGCCGTGGCCCAGCAGCTCCACTTGCGCGCCGAGCTCCCGCAGGCAGCGCACGAGATCGTCGATGGGGCGCTCGCGCATGCGCGGGGCACCGTCGATCACGACCGGGCCGGGCGCCAGGCTGGCCACGGCGGTGAGGAAGCGCGCCGTGGTGCCCGATGCCCGGGCGTCGAGCGGCCGAGCCGGGGCGGCGAGGCGGCCGCCGGTCCCCGTCACGGTCCAGGCGGTCGCCTGCCGAGCGACCCAGGCGCCGAGGGCGACGACGCCTTCGCACATGGCGTCCGTGTCCTCGCTCTCGAGCGCCCCCTCGAGCCGGCTCGTACCCGCCGCAAGCGCCGCGGTCACCAGGGCCCGATTGGTGACGCTCTTCGAGCCGGGCACGCGCAGGGTCGCGTCGAGGGCCCCGCGCGGCCGGATCGGGAGGCGCGGCGGCAGCGCCGCCAACGGCTAGCGCCTCTTCCACGTCGGATCGCGCTCCTCGAGGAACGCCATCACGCCCTCGATGGCGTCCTCGGAGGAGAGCTTCCCGGTCCGCATGCGCTGCAGCTCCTTGCCAGACGTGGGCGAAGCTAGCGGAGGGGAGGGCGGCGTTGACACCCCCACGGGAGTCGGTCACAATTTCGGTTCGGGTCGCCTTTCCGCAGCGATCACCGGGAGTTGCGGCCCGCGGGCCCGCGCGGGGCCTCCCTACAAGGGCCACCCCATGCTGAAGCGTCGTCTGTTCACGCCGGGGCCGGTCCCGGTCCCCGACCGGGTGCGTCTGGCGATGGCGCAGCCCATCGTCCATCACCGGGCGGCCGACTTCCGTCCGATCTTCGAGACCTGCCGGCGCGGACTCCAGCGCGTGTTCCAGACCGAGCAGCCCGTGCTGGTGTTCGCCTCCACGGGCACCGGCGCCATGGAGGCGGCGGTCGCGAACTTCCTCTCCGCCGGCGATCGGGCCCTGGTGGTGCGGGGCGGGAAGTTCGGCGAGCGCTGGGCCGAGATCTGCCAGGCCTTCGGGGTCGAGACCACCTGCATCGACGTGGAGTGGGGCCAGGCGGTGGACCCGGCGCGGGTCCAGGCGGCGCTGCGCGCCCAGCCCGACGTGAAGGCGGTGTTCGTGCAGGCCTCGGAGACCAGCACCGCCGTGCGCCATCCGGTGCGGGAGCTGGCGGAGATCGTGCACCGCGACGGCGAACGCCTGATCGTGGTGGACGGCATCACCGCCGTGGGCGTCTACGACCTCCCCATGGACGCCTGGGGGCTCGACGTGGTGGTCTCGGGCTCCCAGAAGGCCTTCATGCTGCCGCCGGGCCTGGCCTTCCTGGCCCTCTCGGAGCGTGCCCAGCGCTTCCGCAAGCAGGCCTGCCAGCGGCGCTTCTACTTCGACCTGGACGCCGAGATCAAGATGCAGGCGGACAACCAGACCGCCTGGACGCCGGCGGTATCGCTGCTGGTGGGCCTGGCCGAGGCGCTGCGCATCCTGCTCGACGAGGAGGGGCTCGAGGCCACCTGGCGGCGCACCGAGGCCCTGGCCCACGCCACCCGCGAGGCCATGCGCGCCATGGGTCTCGAGCTGCTGGCGCCCGACGCGCCGAGCCCTGCCTGCACGGCGGTGCGGGTGCCGGCGGGCATCGACGGCCCCGCCCTGCGCAAGCACCTGCGCGACGCGCTCGGGCTCCACGTGGCCGACGGCCAGGGCAAGCTCAAGGGCAAGATCTTCCGCATCGCGCACCTCGGCTACTACGATCGCTTCGACGCCGTGACGGCCGTCGCCGCCGTGGAGATGGCGCTCGCCGCCCTCGGCTGGACCGGGAAGTTCGGCGAGGGCGTCCGCACCGCCACCGAGCTGCTGCGCGACTGACGGCGAGGAGGGCGGCGTGGCGAAGGTCCTGATCAGCGACCCCCTCGCGCCCCAGGGGATCGAGATCCTGGAGCGGGCGCGGGGCATCCAGGTGGACCAGGCGCCGGGGCTCTCGCCCGCGGAGCTGTGCCGGCGCATCGCCGATGCGGACGGCCTCGTCATCCGCAGCGGCACCCAGGTGACCCGCGAAGTGCTGGCGGCGGCCAAGCAGCTGCGCGTGATCGGCCGGGCCGGCATCGGCGTCGACAACGTGGACCTGGCCGAGGCCACCGCCCGCGGCATCGTGGTGGTGAACACGCCCGAGGGCAACAACGTCACCACCGCCGAGCACTCCATCGCCCTGCTGGTGGCGCTGGCACGCCACATCCCCCAGGCCACCGCCTCCATGAAGGCCGGCAAGTGGGACAAGAATCGCTTCGTCGGCACCGAACTCTACAGCCGCACGCTCGGCGTCATCGGGCTCGGCAACATCGGTCGCATCGTGGCGCAGCGGGCCCAGGGGCTCGGCATGCGCGTGATCGCCTACGACCCCCACATCGCCCAGGAGGTGGCGGGCAAGCTCGACGTGGAGCTGGTGTCCTTCGACGCGCTGCTGGCCCGCGCGGACGCGATCACCGTCCACGTGCCCAAGACCAAGGAGACCGCCCGGCTGCTCGGTGCGGCCGCCTTCGCCAAGACGAAGTCGGGCGTGCTGCTGGTGAACGCGTCGCGCGGCGGCATCGTGGACGAGGCGGCGCTGCTCGAGGCGCTGGAGGCGGGTCGGGTGGCCGGCGCGGCGCTCGACGTCTTCGAGAAGGAGCCGCCCCCGGCCGACCACCCGCTGCTGCACCACGAGCGCGTGATATGCACCCCGCATCTCGGCGCCTCCACGGAGCAGGCCCAGGTGAACGTGGCGATCGCCGTGGCCGAGCAGGTGCGCGACTACCTGCTGGAGGGGCTGATCCGAAACGGGGTGAACGTGCCCTCGGTCTCGGCGGAGATCCTGGAGCAGGTGCGGCCGTACCTCGTCCTGGGCGAGAAGCTCGGCCGCTTCCAGGGCCAGCTCTGCCCGGGCGCCATCGAGGAGATCGAGATCGAGTACGCGGGCGAGGTCGCCGCGCTCCGGCTGGCCCCCATCACCATCGCCGTCCTGAAGGGGCTGCTCGAGACCGTGACCGACCGGGTCAACATGGTGAACGCGCCGGTGATCGCCCAGGAGCGCGGCATCAAGGTGGTGGAGTCCAAGGCCAGCCGGGCCCAGGACTTCGCGAGCACCATCACCACCCGGGTGCGGGGCTGCGTGGACCGCCTCATCGCCGGGGCGCTCTTCCACGGCGGCCAGCCGCGCATCGTGCGCCTGGACGACTTCATGCTGGAGGCGGTGCCCGACGGGCCCGCCCTGGTGATTCACAACAACGACCAGCCCGGGGTGGTGGGCGCCGTGGGCACCGTGCTGGGCGAATCCGGCATCAACATCTCCCGCATGCAGCTCGGCCTGCTGCGGGAGCGGGCCGAGGCGGCCATGCTGGTGAACGTGGACCAGCGCCCCGACGAGGCGGTGATGGAGCGACTGCGCGCGCTCCCGCACGTGATCTCCGCCCAGCTCGTCGAGCTCTGAGCATGCCGTCGCTGGTGGCGGTGGGCGCCCAGTGGGGCGACGAGGGCAAGGGCAAGATCGTGGACTGGCTCGCCCCGCGCGCCGATCTCGTGGTGCGCTTCCAGGGCGGAAACAATGCCGGCCACACCCTGGTCGTGGACGGCGAGCAGACCATCCTGCACGTGGTTCCCGCCGGCATCCTCCAGCCCGGCACCGTGAACCTGATCGGACCGGGGGTCGTCGTGGACCCGCGCGTGCTGCTCGGCGAGCTCGAGGCGCTGGAGCGGCGCGGGGTGCTGCGCGACCCGGCCCGGGTGCGCATCTCGGGGCGCGCCCACGTGATCCTCGACTGGCACGTGTCCCTGGACAAGGCCCGCGAGGAGGCGCGCCGCGAGGGGGCCATCGGGACCACGGGCCGCGGCATCGGGCCGACCTACGAGGACAAGGTGGCGCGGCGCGGCATCCGCGTGGCGGACCTGCTGGATCCCGAGGGCCTGCGCCCGCTGCTCGAACGGGTCGGCCGGCACAAGAACTTCGAGCTGGAGCGGTTCCTGAGCTGGCCGCCGGTGGACGTGGAGGCGGTCTACCGGGCGTGCGTCGAGTACGGGCGCCGCCTCGAGCCCTACGTGGACCACACCGGCCGCCTGCTGGAGCACGCCGTGCGCGACGGCAAGACGGTGCTCTTCGAGGGTGCCCAGGGCACCTTCCTGGACCTGGACCACGGCACCTATCCCTACGTGACCTCGTCCAACTGCGTGGCCGGGGCCGTGTGCACCGGCGCCGGCATCGGGCCCACGCGCATCGACCGCGTGCTGGGCATCACCAAGGCCTATACCACGCGGGTGGGCGGCGGCCCCTTCCCCAGCGAGGACCACGGCGAGGCGGGGCAGCGCCTGCGCGAGGCGGGTGCCGAGTTCGGCGCCACCACCGGGCGGCCGCGCCGCTGCGGCTGGCTCGACGCGGTGATGCTGCGCGAGTCGGCCACCGTGAACGGGCTCACCGGCCTCGCGGTCAACAAGCTGGACGTGCTGACGGGGCTCGCCGAGATCCCGCTGGCCACCGCCTACCGCATCGACGGCAAGCTCACCGAGGACTTCCCCATGACGCTCGGCGAGCTGGCCCGGGCGGAGCCGGTCTACGAGCGCCAGCCAGGCTGGAGCCAGGACGTCTCCCCCGTGCGCCGCTTCGAGGACCTGCCGGACGCGGCGCGCCGCTACGTGGAGCGCATCGAGTCCCTGGCCGGCGTCCCCGTCGAGCTCATCTCCGTGGGTCCCGGCCGGGACGCCACCATCGCGCGCCGGGACCCCTTCCCAGGCTGATCGCGCTCTCTGGAGTCTGCGCTGAGGATTGGGAAACCACCCCGGATCCCGTCCCAGGACGGCCCTATCAGGAAAGTGTGATCTAGATCACGGAATCGGCTATGCGTTCCGGGGTCTGCTAAACGCGACCTGCGTCGCGACTCCTCCCCAAGCCCAGTCGTGGCGGGTCAGGGGGTGCCCACCATGACGTGGCCGGTTCTCGTGTTCGCGTTGACCGCCGTCTTCGCGCTCGGGTTTCATCTCGGGCAGAAGCTGGCGGTTGTGGAAGCGGACTCGCCCGGTCTCCGGAACGGAGACGAGCTGAGTGGCGAGCCGGCGCTTTTGATGCGCCCGGAGAGCGCGCGCCGCAGCTTCTGAGCCGGAGGGCGGCTCACCGCGGCCGAGCCGCCCGCACGGCCGATCCGACACGCCCGCGCTCGACAGCGCGCCGGGGCGACGGTACCCGTGCACACGGGCCGCTAGCTCAACTGGTAGAGCAGCGGGCTTTTAACCCGTTGGTTCCGGGTTCGAGTCCCGGGCGGCCCAC
>JBFIML010000007.1:0-119996 GCA_041611735.1 Myxococcota bacterium
CTAGAGGCGAGCAGCGGGTCAGGGTCGGGCGCTGCGCGCCGCGCGCACCGCCTCGCGGACCCGCCCCGCGCAGCGGGCCAGGAGCTGCGCGGCGCGCACCTCGTCCACGCCCCCGAGGCGCATCACGATGTCCACGGCCCGACGCCGCAGCTTCGCGGAAGACGGCTGCATGTGCGTCATCAAGTTCCCCTGCACGCGGCCCAGGCGCACCATCACCGTGGTGGAGAGCATGTGCAGGATCGCCTTCTGGGCGAGGCCCCCCTTCATGCGGGTGGAGCCGGCGATCACCTCGGGTCCCGTGCGGGGAGCGATGGCGATCTCGGCGCTGGCGGCCAGCGGCGAATCCGGGTCGCAGGTGATGGCGATGCGCCGCGCCCCCACCTCCCGGGCCTGCTCCAGGGCCGCCAGGGCGAAGGGCGTGCGGCCGCTGGCCGAGAGGATCACCACCGCATCGCGCGCGCAGAGCCGGAGCTCGTCGAGGGCGGCACGGGCGGCCGCGCCGTCGTCCTCGGCCCCCTCCACGGCGCGGGCCAGCGCCATCGGGCCGCCGGCGATCACCGCGCAGACGTGCTGTGGATCGAAGCCGAAGGTCGGCGGCAGCTCGGCCGCGTCCAGGGCGCCCATGCGCCCGCTCGTGCCCGCGCCGACGTTGATCCAGCGTCCGCCCCCGGCCAGGGTGCCCACCAGGACCCGGACCGCGTGGGAGACCTCGGGCAGCACCTCGCCCACCGCCGCCAGGGCCCGATGATCCTCGGCGTGGATCGCCGCCAGGATTTCCGGGACGGAGCGCCGGTCCAGGTCCCGGGACGAGTCGAGGACCGCCTCGGTGAGGGGCTCCTCGCTCACGGCCTGCGGCCCTCGGGGCGAGGCTCGGAATGGGCGGGGGCCTCGCGCGGCAGTGCCAGGGCAGCCCGCAGGGCGAGCGCAAGCCCTCCGAGACGGCAGCTTCCGGCGCGCAAACCCGTCACGATGGACCTCCCCCGCGGTGAGTGGCCACTCCGCCCCCTGTAGTGTCACCCGGAACCGGCTCGGGCGCCCGGGCCGCCTGGCAGCTCGCGAAGGCTCGCCGCCAGGGCCCGCACGATCAGCGGGCGGAGGCGGGCGCCCGGCACCAGGTGCCGCTGGTTCACCTCGAGCTCGATCCCCACGTAGAGACGCGGGCCGAAGCGGCGCCGCAGGGCCGTGGTGAGCCCGTCGTCGCGCCCCCGGTAGGGATGGTTGCGGCGCAGCCGCAGCTGCGGGGCGCTCCCCAGCAGGAGCGCCCGCCAGCGGGCGCACAGCGCCCGCTCGCGCCGCCGCCCGGGGTCGTAGAGCAGGGCCACATCGGTGCGGCGCGACCCGCCCGCGTGGAACGGCGTGAAGCTGTGCACGGCCAGGTGCAGGGTCCGTCGTCCGGCGCGCACCCGCCGCGCCACGGCCTCTGCCACGGCCCGACGATGCGGCTGGTAGTGGCGCGCCACGATGCGCTGCTTCTCCCCGGCGGGAAGCGGCGCAGTGAACTCCGAGAAGACGCGGGGATGGCCGAGAGAGCGGTTCAGATCCACCAGCAGCCGCGTCACGCGGGCGGCGTGGAGCGGCGCCCCCGACCCGTGCGCCAGCCTTCGCGCCAGAGCGAGGGCCCCGGGGTCCCAGCCCCGGTGGCTGGCCAGCACGGCACGCGCGTTCCGGAACAGCGCGGCATAGCGGGCCGGGACCCGGTTTCCGCCGTGCTCGCACGAGACGACGAGCGCGTCAAAGGCCGGCACGAAACAAGCGCCCCTCGGCGAGGCAGCGCCGCAGCTCGTCCCAGGTCTCCGCCAGGCGTGGCCGGCCCGGTGCCGGACCGAGCCGCTTGCGCAGCCGACGCGCCAGGCAACCCTCCTCGAGGATCGTGGTGAGTGCGGGCTCCCACTCGGCGAAGCCCGGCTCGCTAGCGAGCGTCTCCTCGACCAGATGCCGCCAGACCTCGCCGGCCCGGGCGGGAGCCGGACCCCGGAAGCCGAGCGCCCGCAGGTACGCCGCGTCCTCGATGCGAGCCTGCTCCGCCTCCCGCACCGTCCCGTGCAGGATCGCCGCCAGCCGCTCCACCCCCCAGGCGCGTTGCTCCGCCCGGGGTGCGAAGCGCTCCTCCACCAGCGCCCGGGTGGCAGCCGTCACCGCCGCCGCCACCGCCAGGTCCGCCACCGGGCACTCCTGCACGTCCAGCAGGCGGACCTCGATGGCACCGCGGTCGAAGCGGGCGATGGCGCCCCGCGCGTTCACCCACTCGTGGTGCAGCAGGCCCTCCGGGTCCCGGCTGGCCAGCTCGTCGTAGATGCGCCGCAGCACCCCGTCCTCGTACTCGGCCCGCGTGAAGAGGGGCTCCGGGATCACGGCCCCCACCACGGCGGGGACCTCCCGGGCGTGGGCCCGGTAGGCCTCGAGGCGCGCGTCCAGCACCTCGGCGAGCTGCCCCTCCACCACCGGGGAGCTGGCGGCCAGCGCCGGCAGGATCGGCAGCAGCAGGCGCAGCGCCGCGTGCAGGCGCCCGAACTCCTCGTCGTCGCCGAAGGGGAGATTCACGTGCGTGCTCTGCACGTTGGCCCAGCCGTGCTCCGCGCAGCCGAAGATGCCATCGAAGCGCTGGTAGACCGCAGCGTACTCGTGGGGCCACAGGCGGAGCTCGCGGGAGGGATCCATCCACGGGTGCATGCCCGAGGGCAGGAGCACCGCTCCGAAGGGCTCCAGCAGGCGGTTGGCCCGCACCACGCTGGCCTGGAACTCCCGGGCCAGCCCGCGCAGATCCTTCACGGGGCCGTTCGTCTTCATCTCGATCAGGTGCAGGACCAGCTCGTTCGACCAGGCCACGGCGCCCAGCTCCACCTCCGACTCGTAGGCTCCACATTGCGCCCGGATCAGCTCGTCGGCGATCGGCCGCACGTCCAACGTGGCGCGGTCCACGATCATGTACTCGATCTCGATGCCGACCACCTCGAACAGGCGATGGAGAAAGGGAGGCGTCACGGAGAGCCCTCCTTCACCCCGCGCGCGTCGAGGCGCTCCCGGAACGTACGCATCACCGCCAGGTACAGCTCCTCCTTCAGCACCGCGTCCTCGCAGCCCACGTCGAGGTTCGGGTTGTCGTTCACCTCCATCACCACGAGGCGCCCGTTGCTCTGCTTCACGTCGACGCCGTACAGCCCGTCTCCCATGCGCCTGGCCGCCCGCACTGCCAACGCCACCGCCTGGGCCGGGGCCGCCTCGATGGCCAGCGTCTCCACCCGCCCGTAGCGGCGCTCGCCGCGGGCCTCGTGGTCGATGATCTGCCAGTGCCCGCGGGCCATGTGGTACTTGCAGGCGTAGAGCGCACGCCCGTTCAGCACCCCGATGCGCCAATCGAACCCGGAGGGCACGAACTCCTGCGCGATCACGAGCTCCGAGTGCTCGAAGAACTCCTCGAGCTTCGCCTGCAGGTCCCGCTCGTCCTCCACCCGCACCACCCCGTGGGAGAAGGAGCTGTCGGGCCGCTTGAGCACCAGCGGGAGGCCGAGCTGGGCCACCAGCTCGGTGCGGTTGCCCTGGTGCACCACCAGGGTGCGCGGACACGGGATCCCGCTGCGGGCGAAGACCTCGGCCTGGAACACCTTGTTGGTGCAGCGCACGATCGACTCCGGATCGTCGATCACCACCAGCCCCTCGGCAGCGGCCCGCCGCGCGAAGCGATAGGTGTGATGGTCCACGTAGGTGGTCTCGCGCAGGAAGAGCGCGTCGAACTCGGCGATGCGCCCGTAGTCGTCGCGGTCGATCACCGTGGCCTGGATGCCCAGGCGGTCCGCGGCGCGCACGAAGCAACGGATCGCCCGCTCGTCGGACGGACTGTCGAGCTGCTGCGGATCGTGCAGGATGGCCAGATCGTAGCGCGCCGCCTGGCGGGGCCGGACCGCATGGCGCGGCCGCGCGAAGTACTCCTCCGCCTGCTCGATCACGAACTCCCGATGACCTGGCGGGATCTCGCTGGAGGCGATGGCCCGCATGCCCTGGAGCTTCCAGCCTCCGTCCCGGGCGAAGCTGGCACGCAGGAAGGGAGCCGGGAACTGGTTGAAGAGTGCCCGGCTGAGGCGGTCGTAGCGTCGCGCCACGTTGCGCCCGAAGTAGATGCTGAGCTCGAAGGCGGAGCCCTTGAGGGGCGCCAGGCTGCGCTCGATCTGCTCCTCGAGATCCTCCCCCACGATGCGGATCACGGGCGACAGGCGCAGGTCCTGCAGGGTCGCCACCGACGGCAGCGGCTTGTGTCCGCGGGCCGCCGCCAGCAGCGAGACGTAGTAGCCGACCGTCTGGTAGCCGTAGGTCCGGCACAGGTTGAAGACCGTGGCCTTGCGCAGGTCGAGGTAGCGCGGGTCGGTGAGGTAGGCGCGCGCGGTCACCACCTCGGTGCGGGGTGGCAGGTGCAGCGGCCAGCTGCCGGGACTCTCCACCACCACCAGCGGAATCATGATGCCTCCCCGCGGCCCGCGGTTGGCTCCAGCACCAGGAGGTTGGCGTCGTAGGTGAGCACGCCCAGGCAGATGGCTCCCAGCAGCCGCTCCATGCCGACCTCGTAGAGGTGCCGGCCCGAGAGCGGGTTCTCGTGCTGGGGATCGGCCACCAGCGCCTGCCGGGTCGCGGCGTCGTAGCCGCACAGCACCACGAAGTGGCCCGTGGGCCGGCCGGCCACGTCGTCGTAGACGAGCTCGTGGTCGCCCCGCTCGCGGGCGCAGCCGTACAGATAGGTGGCCGAGAGGCCGGTCAGGATCGGCCACCCGCGCTCCAGCTGGCTCCGGATCAGCTCGCTTCCGAGCTCCTCGAAGCGCAGGCGTCCGCCGCGGGCCAGGAACTCGCGGTAGGCGCGGGTGGCCTGGCGCAGCTTCCGGCCGCGCTTGGCCCGCGCCTGGGCAGCCAGCCGCCCGGCGAGGTCCACGTCGCCGGCGAACCAGGTGGGATCGAAGAGCTCCAGGTTGTAGGTGTAGATGGTGGCGCGGTAGCCGCGGGCGAGCGCGTGACAGGCGAGGTGGACGGCCAGGGTCCCCCCGGTCTCGAGGGGCTCCACCTCCGCCACCAGCCGGGACAGCGGGACCCGATCGCCGTAGAAGGCGTAGACCGCCTGGAGGCAGGTGGGCCCGCAGGTCGAATCGTCGGGCTGCGGGAGGATGTCGAAGCCGAGCCGGCTCTCCATGGCGCGTCTTTCGTCCCGCCGCGCGCCGGAGAGGGAACGGCGCCTCGAGATCCGTGCGGGTCGGCCCGTAGAGTAGGGCTTCGCCGCGGCGGGGAAAGAGCGTGGCGGTGCAGGGGGTGCGTTCATGCGTCCGGGTCCGACCGCACGCCCCGCCAGCGCGCCTCGCCCTCGAGGAGCTTGCGCTCGAGCTCGGCCGCCTCCATGGGCCGGTCGAACAGGTAGCCCTGCATCAGGCGGCAGCCGAAGCCGCGCAGCGTGTCGCGCTGCGCTTCGGTCTCCACCCCCTCGGCGATCACTTCGAGGCCGAGCCCCTGCCCCATGCGAACCAGGGCCCGGGTGATGGTGGCGTCCGCCGCCTCCGAGACGACCCCCCGCACGAAGGAGCGGTCGATCTTGATCACGTCCACGGGCAGGCGCTTGAGCGCCGTCAGCGAGGAGTAGCCCGTGCCGAAGTCGTCGATCGCCACCCGGACGCCCAGCTTGCGGGCCACGAGCAACGCGGCCAGCGTGACGCCGCGCTCCCGCATGACGCTGCTCTCGGTGATTTCGAGCTCGAGACGCTCCGGCTCCAGGCCGCTCTCGCGCAGGGCTCGACTCACCACGCTCGCGAACCCCTTGTGGCCGAGCTGGCGGCTGGAGACGTTGACGGCCAGCCGCAGATTGCTGGCGCCAGCCGCGATCCAGCGCGCCGCGTCCGCACAGGCCGTGCGCAGCACCCATTCGCCCACCGCGTTGATTACACCGGTCTCCTCGGCCACCGGGATGAATGCCGCAGGGGACACCACGCCCCGGCGCGGGTGGCGCCAGCGCACCAGGGCCTCGACGCCGAACACCTCGCCCGATTCCACATCGATCTGGGGCTGGTAGTGGACGAAGATCTCGTTGCGCTCCAGCGCCTCGCGCAGCCCGGTCTCGATCTCGAGCCGCTCCAGCGCTGCGGCGTTCATCCCGTCGGCATAGAAGCGGTAGCGATTCGGTCCCTGGCTCTTGGCGTGGAACAGGGCCGCGTCGGCGTTGCGCAGCAGGGTGTCGGCGTCGGCCCCATCCCGCGGGTACACGACGACCCCGATCGTGGTGGTGATCCAGTACTCGCGTTCGCCCAGGCGGTAGGGCCGGGCCAACGCCTCCAGGAGGTGATCCGCCACCTTGGCCGGGTCGTAGTCCCGGCGCAGGTCCGGCAACATCACCACGAACTCGTCTCCACCCGCACGCGCCACGAGATCGCTCTCGCGAACGACCGCTGTGAGCCGCTCGGCTACCGCCTTGAGCAGCTCGTCCCCGAAGGCGTGGCTGAGGGTGTCGTTGATGGCCTTGAAGCGGTCGAGGTCCAGGACCATGACCGCCAGGTACGAGCGGTTGCGCGAGGCGGAGGCCAGGGCGCGCCGCAGCTGGTCGTGGAAGGCCCAGCGATTGGCGAGTCCGGTCAGGCCATCGTGGGTGGCGAGGTAGAACTCGCGTTGCCGGGCCAGGGACAGATCCCGGAGCATGCGTTGGCGCTCCACCGCGTGCCGCAGGGTGCGGATCACCAGACGGGAGTCCGAGGCGGCGTCGATCAGGTAGTCGTGGGCGCCGAGCCGCAGGGCGCGCACCGCCTGGGCTTCGTCCTCCTCGCCCGTCAGCACGACGATGGGCACCTCCTGGGAGACTGCGCGAGCGCTGGCCAGGGCGTCGAGCCCCGCCGCGTCGGCGGCGCGCAGGTCCAGCAGCACCACCTCCACGGCGGCGTCCTGCTCGAGCTGCTGCAGGCCCTCCTTCAGGCTCGTCGTCTCCAGGACCTCGAAGAGGCAGGCCCGGGACTCGCTCAGGTGCTGGCGGACGCGGGCGGCGACGGCCGGGTCGGAGACGATCAGGAGCAGCCGGATCGAGGCCGGCAGCGGGTCGACGTGCGGAATCTGGCTCACCCTGGCCCTCTCCCGGCGGCTCGGGCACGCGCCCACGCCGGGCCTCCGCCCGGGTGGACACTGCCCGTGCTCCCGGCGTATCGGCCGGCCCGGGCATGGCTTTGAGGCGGCGCCCCGCGGGGATGGCTAGCCCGGGGGGCGGAACAGGCCGAAGGCGCTCGTGTAGCCGTGCAGGAAGGTGCGGCCCTGCACCGGGCCGATCTCGCCGTTGCAGAAGAAGCCCCCGAGCGGGACGTCGCCCACGTGGGCCCGAAAGGCGCTCGCATCGTGGTCCGGCCGTCCGTAGAGGTGGAGGCCACGGCCGAGGCACGAGAAGAGCAAGGCGCCCTCCGGCGGTGCGGTGCCGGCCTGCTGGGTCACGTAGCGGGCCAGGCGTTGGTCCAGATCCTGGGCGGAGGCGCGGGCGTCGCGCAGGTGGAACTGCACCACCTGACCCACCCGCAGCTGCGCACCCACCACGAGGCCGCCCCGCTCCGCGTCGATCCCGACCAGGTTGCGGACCAGGAAGTCCCCGGCCCGGTACTCCGACTGTTCCGCGCGCATCTCGACCCCGAGGAAGAGCGAGGTCCTCAGCAGCGTGCGGTCGGCGGACGGCAGGCGTTCGTAGAGGCCCTGCAGCACCTCCGTGGCCCGGCTGCCGTCCAGCTCCAGCAGCACGTTGCCCCGGCTGCGCGTCACGAACAGGGGCTGACCGATGGGACGGCAGCCCTGGGCGACGATCGCCTCCACCACGAGATCCCCGCGCAGGGCGACGCCCACCAGACCGCCGCGGTAGACCTCGTCTCCCAGGAAGAGCGCGTTCTCGCCTGCGCGCACGCCGCCGCTGGCGAGCCCTCCGATCTTCACGCTGCCCGGGAGCTGCGCATCGAGGGTCTCGACCAGGCCCTCCGCGTCGCAGGTGAAGGGGTCGGCCAGCAGCACCAGGTGGGCCGGGTGCTGGGAGTCGACGGGCGATGCGTCGTCCCAGGCGGTGGGGTCCGCGTCCGAGGCCGCCTCCTCGCCCAGCCGGATGGGGCCCACGTCCACGCCCGGCAGGCGGGCTGCCGTGAGCGAGAGTCCGGGCTGCGCCTCGATCTCGCGGCCCTCGCCGATCACGCTGCGGGCCGAGCAGCCCACCAGCAGCGCGGTCCCCCACGCCTCCCGAACCCGCTCCATGAGCCGCTCGTCCTCGGAGACGTGGTGCGGCGTCACGAACAGCAGCACGAGGTCGGGCGTGGCGCGTCCGAGCCGCCGTTGCACCCCAGCCACCGCCTCCTCGAACGCCGCCTCCGTGTCGGCGCGCTCCGAGATGCCCGAGGCCCACTTCACCCGCCGTTCCCCCTTCTCCGCCGTGCTGGAAGTGTACCGGGCCGACGCGCCGCCGCGCTCCTCAGCGGCTCCGGCAGACCAGCGAGCGCGGCATGCTGCGCTCGCAGTCCAGGGTGGCGGTCACGCCCTGGGCCAGGGGCGCGCAGGCGGTGGCCACCGCCAGCCGCTCCGCCTCGGCGCGATCCCCGGCCACGGCCGTCCGGCACAGCGAGCGGCCCTCGTGCGCCATGCACGCCTCGCACTCGACGACCGCCTGGGAGAGGGTGATGGCGTAGAGCAGAGCGATCCCCGCCAGCACCAGCCCCCCGACGAGAAGTCCGCGCCTCACGGCCGCCGACCCGCTGCCAGGGAGCCGAGGCCGCAGACCATGCCGTTCAGGGCCAGCCCGATCACCCCCACGTGGACCCCGCCCACCCGGCTCACCGCCCAGAGCGAAGCGCCGGCCGCGAAGGCGCTGCCCACCACGAGGCCCGCCAGCGCCGGCGCGGCCCGCAGCCGCGGCCAGTGGAGGGCGAGCAGGAAGGCCGGCACGCACTGGATCAGCAGCTCCATCTTGAGCTCGATGAGCCTCCACAGCGTGACCCGCGGCGTGAGGGCCAGGGCCACCGTGACCCCCATGATGACGAACGCCGCACGCTTGCCCAGGCGGGTCGTGGCGGGATCGTCGCCCGGCCGGGCGAGCAGGTCCCCGGCGATCACCGACGAGAGCGAGAGCAGCACCGAGTCGGCCGTGGACATGATGGCGGCCAGGGCGCCCAGGAAGACCAGCACCGCCAGCAGCGTGGCGCCGGCGCCGGCGTTGCCCCACTCGCGCAGGATGCGGGGCATCACGCGATCCGCCTCGAGGGTCCCGAGCCCGTCCAGCTGCGGGATCGCGACGATCCCGATCAGGGTCACCACCAGGGTCGTCGCGAGCGGCATGAACGACATGAGCGCCAGGGAACGCCGCAAGGAGGCGCCACTCTTCGCCGCGTAGATGCGTTGGATCGCCTGGGGATAGACCACGCTGGCGAGTCCCATCAGGACGAGGCTGCTGGCCCAGTTGGCGCACTCGGCGGCGTCGGGCACCCCCACCGCCGCCGGGCGCAGCTGCGCGACGGCACGGGTGGCGTCGGCCAGGCCGCCGGAGACCTCCAGCAGCCAGGCCAGCAGCGTGGCGAGCCCGACCAGCATGAGCACGCCCTGGGCCGCATCGGTCCACGCCACCGCGCGCAGGCCACCGAGCGTCTCGTAGAAGAGGATCACGCCGGCCAGGCCCACGACGCCGCCCGCGTACGGAATCGCGCCGCCGGTGATCTCACTGGCGACGAAGCCCATGGCAGTGAGCTGGGCGAGCAGGAAGTTGCCGAGTGCCACGGTCATCAGCAGTGCGACGGCGACGCGCAGGGCGTCGGCGGCAGGCTCCCCGGCGAAGCGGACCCGCACCCAGTCGCCGGGGGTGACGAAGCCCCGGCTGAGGGCGATGGGCCGCAGCCGGGGGACCAGGGCGTGGAACGCCACGACGATCGCCATCATGAAGCCGGTGGCCATGATCCACGAGAAGCCGCGTCGGTACGCCTCCCCGGGGTAGCCCAGCAACGAATTGCCGCTGTAGGCGGTGGCGTAGAGGGTGAGGAACAGCACCAGCGTCCCGAGATGCCGCGCCGCCAGGAAGTGGTCGGACGGCGTGCGGTCGAGACGGGCGCGCCGGGCCACTTCGGCGACGCCCACCAGCACCACGAGATAGACCCCGACGGCCAGCAGACCGACCTGCTCGAAGCTCACGAAGCGTCCCCACTGGAGGACTCGGCGTCGGGGATGTCGACCAGCAGCCAGGCCAGGGCGTTCAGCACGGCGACGCCCACGTAGCAGGCGAGCGCCACCGCGACCCAGTCGGGCAGCCCGAGCCAGACGCGCAGGGGCCCCTCGGGAGTGCGGTACCAGGGGATCGAGAAGACGTAGCAGAGCGCCATGGCTGCCAGCAGCAGGCGCACGACCCGGCGACGCTGGGGATCCCTGCGGCGAGGCGGCGGCGCCGGGTGGATCGAGTGCGGCAGCGAGACGGGCACAACCCCTCCGAGCGCGCGGGACGCGTGGAGCCACCCCGGCCGGCTGCTACAGTAGCTGCCCTTCGTTTCCGGAGGGTTCCTCCGATCCACGCGACCCCCGATGCTCCGGAAGACCGCTCCCCCGCGGCGGCCCTGCTCGCCCTGCGCGGTGCCCTCGGCGGTGCGCTCATGGGACTCGCCAACCTGGTGCCGGGCATCAGCGGAGGCACCATGTTGCTCGCCACGGGCGTGTATCCGCGCTTCGTGGCGGCCATCGCCGAGCTGACGACGCTGCGGTTCCGACGCCACTCGCTGCTGCTCCTGGGGGTCGTAGCCGGCACCGCGGCGCTCGTGATCCTGCTGCTGGCGGGCGCCACGCGCACGCTGGTGATGGAGCAGCGCTGGATCATGTACAGCCTGTTCGTGGGGCTCACCCTGGGCGGTGTCCCGATCGTGTGGCGGCTCGCGCGCCCGGCCACGACGGCGCTCTGGGCGGGGGCCCTGGCGGGGCTCGTCGCGATGGCGGCCATGACCGGGATCGCCCCCCAGCAGGGCGGCGGGGGCGACTCCTCCAGCGCCATGCTCTTCGTGGGGGGGCTGGCCGGAGCCGCAGCCATGATCCTCCCGGGCGTGAGCGGGGGCTATCTGCTGCTGCTGCTGGGTCAGTACCTGCCGATCCTGGCGGGCATCGACGCCCTGAAGCGGGGGCTCGAGCCCCTGGCGAGCGGCGAGGCACCAGACGCGGTCCTGCTGCGCGCAGGACTCGCCGTGGCCATTCCGGTGGGGATCGGCGTGGGGGCGGGCGTGGTGGGCGTGAGCAATGCGGTGCGCTTCGCCCTGGTCCGCTTTCCCAAGCCGACGCTCGGCGTGCTGCTGGGCCTGCTGGTCGGCGCCGTGATCGGGCTGTGGCCCTTCCAGCACGCGGTGCCCCCGGCGCAGGACAACCCCCATCCGCAGGCGCTCGCCGCGGCCACGGATCCCGAGGACTGGCCGCTGGAGCGCTTCCGGCCGAGCCCCGCCCAGGCGGGCGGCGCACTGGTCCTGATCGGGCTCGGCTTCGCCATGACCGCCGCCATCGCGCGCGTCGGCGGCGACGACCGCTCCTAGGGGCTCGGCGTTCCCTGCTCCTGCCGCGGATGGGAAGCGCGCTTCCCTTTCCGGCGACTCCCAGGATGCGCAGGGCGCGTGCAGGAACCACCTCCAGGAAACCGGCGCCAGGGAACAAAGCCCGAGTCCGTCCGCACCGGCTCGCCGACGCACGCTTCTTGCAGCGTCCTCTCCCGCCATGCCTCGAAGCCATGCGCTGCAGGGCGCGGTCCGCGCCGGGCTCGCGCTGTTCCTGCTGGTCCCTTCCGCGTGCCTCCACTACCGGGACGTGAAGCGGGACGATCGACGTCAGCCGACGGTCAACACCGGGGTCGGGGGGACGATCCTGTATCCCGGACAGGCTCCGCCGCCCCTGGTCTGGCCGCCGCCCGGCAGCGTGGTAGCGCCCCCCGGCAGCAGCGCCTCCGGGAGCAGCTCCGGAAGCAGCAGCGGCGCCACGTCCGGCGGCGCAGCGGGCGCGGGCCCGTCCGGGGCCGCGCCGGGCGCGCCGGCTCCGGCCAGCTCGGGGCCGGTCCTGATCGGAGGCGCCGATCTCGACCTGGAGCGTCACCAGGAGATCCACGACGAGCCGCTCTGGACCCATCCGGTCTGGTTCCCCTTCGCGGTGGTGCTCTACCCGGTGCGCAAGGTGCGCGACTGGATGCGCCGCGATCCCGATCCGCAGGCGAAGCAGGCCGCCGCGGCGGTGCCTCCGCCGGTCACGCGCCAGGACGTGCAGGCGGCCCACGAGCGCGCTCAGCTGGAAGCCCTGCGGCGCCAGCTCGAGACCCAGGGAGCGGCGCCAGCGCCGCCGGCTCCCGCGCCGCCCCGCTCCGCCGCGCCCGTCGCTCCCGGGCCGGGCCGATTCGGTCGCCCGTCCTCCATCGCCGAGGAGCTGGCGGCCTTGCGCGGTCAGACCGGTGCCGTCCCGCGCTCCGAACCCGCGGCGGAGATCTACCGGCCCGCCCCGCCCCTGCCCCGACCGAGCGCACCCCCTGCCGGCCTGGCCGACCGGGTGCACGATCGCAACGGCGATGGCCGCCCGGACCACTGGGAGCACCGGGAAGCAGGACGGCTGGTGCGCGAAGTGTTCGACGACGATGGCGACGGCGCGCCGGATCGCAGCGTCTACTACGACGCCGGCACGGGCGAGCGCCTGCGCGTGGAGGAGGACATCGATCGCGACGGGCGCACCGATTCCTGGGCCTACTTCGAGCACGACCGCCTGGTGCGGCGCCGCGCCGACACGGACGCGGACGGCGCCGTGGACCATTGGACCTTCTTCCGCGGCGAGACGATCCTGCGCGACGAGCGAGACACCAACGGGGACGGCTTTCGGGATCGCGTGGACCTGTACGAGGCCGGGCGACTGGTGCGCCGCGACGAGGATCGCAACGGCGACGGGCGGGGCGACCGCGTGACACGCTTCGATGCCTCCGGAGCGCCCAGCGAGCTCGAGGAGGACACGGACGGCGACGGGCGCGTGGACGTGCGCTCCTACTACGCGGATGGGAAGCTGGTGCGCCGTGAGCTGCTCACGGAGCTGGCAGCCCGCGAAGCCCTGGAGCCGCTGCCGCTCCTGGACGGCTCACCGGCCCCGGACGAGACCGCGCCGACCCCGTGAGGCAGACCCCGCGCGCCCGGCTCCGGCTGGCTGCCGCCCTGCTGCTGGGGTTGACGGCAGGCGCGGCGCCGGCCGCTCGCTCCGCCGGGGCCGACGCGAAGCTCTCCCGGCTCGAAGCCGATCTGCATCGCAACGTGAACGCGGTGCGCACGCGGCACGGACTCGTCCCCTTGCGCCGCGACGCAGCCCTCGATGCCGTGGCCCGCGCCCACAGCGAGGACATGGCCAGCCGGGGCTACCTGGCCCACGAGAACCCAGAAGGACTCGACGCCGCGGGGCGTCTGCGGAAGGCGGGCCGCAGCGGCTTCAGCCTGGCCGGAGAGAACGTGGGCCTCACCAACCGCCCCTCCGCCAATCGCGAGATCCTGTCGGGCTGGCTCACCTCGCCGGTGCACCGGCGCAACCTGCTGGCTCCGGTCTTCAACGCGGCCGGCCTCGGCATCGCCCGCGCCGCCGACGGCACCCTCTACTACACGCAGCTCTACGTCACGTACCCGCGTTAAGGCTGGAACGTCACGGTCCGGCGTCGATCGTGCCAGTAGACGTCCATGGGCGCGGCGAGATCCATGGCCGCGGGCAGCAGCACGTACCCGAGCACCACCTCGCCGGCCTCGAGTGCTCCGAAGTGGCCCTGCACCACGGCAAGCTGGTCCGCATCCTCCGCTTCCGGCTGGAAGGCCAGATGCCCCTGGACGAAGGTGAAGTGTCCGCCGAAGCGCTCGGCCTGGCGCGCCGCGGCCGCGAAGAGCAGCACGGGCCCCGGCTCCGGCCCCGCCCGGCCCCGGCGGGCCTCCCGCACGCGAGCCTCGAACGCCGACGACCAGGCCAGGGCCACCTGCAGCACCTCGCTCCCGGCGGCGGTCTCCTGGACGAAGCGGGCGGGTACCGCCCGCTGGGAGAGCTCCACGATCTGGAACAGATCACGCAGCTCGGCGTCGCTCAGGCCGAGGTCCACGGGGCCGGCGGCGCGGGACGAGGCCAGCGCGGGCTGCTCCCCCGGCGACGCCGCCTGCATCCCCGGCTGCGACTCCACGCCCTCCGCGCCGAGCGCCCGCACCTTGCGGGCGGCATCGATCAGGTTGTAGGGATTGTTCGGATTGGCGCCCTCCTGGTAGACCTCCCAGGTATAGGGTCGCGGCAGGTACTCGGGCCGCAGCGGGGGCACCTCGTGGGGCTCGACCCGCTTGGCCTGCTGACACGGCACGTCGCCGGGCGACTGCACCACGAAGATGCTGCCGTCGGGGCAGACGCCGGTGATGCCGGCCGCAGCCGGAGTCCCCGCCAGGAATCCGACGAGGACGGCCCACGCACCGGCCGCGGGCCGCGGGCGGCCGAGGGGACGGCGAGGGTCGGGTGACGATCCGATCCGCATGAGGAGCATCCGCAGGGTCCCTTCCCGACGCTCATCCTAAACGATCTTCCTGCGTAAAATCAAAGCATTACGGCCACATGGCGAGAACCCTGACGAGCCTCAGGAGGAGGGCTTCGCGGGGCCTCGCACGGGCTTGGAGCGGGCTCCTGCACGAGCCCTGCCGGCTGCGGGCGCGCGGGGGCGCTCCCGCACGTGGCGGCGCAGGGCTCGCAGCTCACGGGATTCCAGGGGACGCGCCGCGCCCGCGGGCAGACGACCCAGACGAAGCGGCCCCATGCGAACGCGTACCAGGCGCACCACCGGATGGCCCAGGGCGGCGAGGGCGCGGCGGATCTGGCGCTTGCGACCCTCGCGCAGGACGAGGGCGAAGCGGGTGGTGTTGCTGGGCGCGTCGGTCCGCGCCGGCCCCACCCGGGCCGGAGCCGTGCGGCCGTCCTCGAGCTCGACGCCCCGGCCAAGCTGGCGCAAGGCGGCCCGCGACACCCGGCCGCGCACCGTGACCCGATACTCGCGCTCCGTGCCGAGCGCGGGATGCAGCAGCGCGTGGGCCGTGGCACCGTCGTTGGTGAGCAGCAGCAGCCCCTCCGTGTCCCGGTCCAGGCGGCCGACGGGAAACAGGCGCTGGCGCGCCCCGGGCACCAGATCCAGCACCGTGTGCGACGCGAACGGATCGCGGGTGGTGGTAACGACACCGCGCGGCTTGTGGACGAGCCAGTAGACGGGCCGCTCCCGGGCGACGGGCCGCCCATCCACGGCGATGCGGTCCGCGTCGGGATCCGCGCGGTCCCCCAGCCGCGCCGGTACGCCGTTCACGGTGACGCGCCCTGCACGCAGCAGCGCCTCGGCGCCCCTTCGCGACGCGACGCCGGCCGCCGCCAGGATCTTCTGCACGCGCTCCGGCCGGGGGGAGCGGGACACGCGGAGGTCGCCGAGGCGTCCTCAGTGGACCCCGGAGCCCGGCGGAAGCCCGTCGCTGGCGTCCGCCGTCTCGGGAACCGAATCCTCCCCGCCGGGGCCGTGGGCGGACAGGGAGACCGTGTCCTCGTCGGGCTCCTCCGTCCCCCCCGGCGGAAGCAGCTCCTCGAGCTCGCGCAGGGTCGGCAGATCGCGCAGCGAGGTCAGGCCGAACACCTCGAGGAAGCGACGCGTGGTGCCGTACAGGAGGGGGCGGCCCGGCACCTCCCGATGACCGGCGATCCGCACCAGCCCCCGCTCCATCAGGGTGCGCAGCACCGCCCCCGCCTCGACACCGCGCACGTCTTCCACCTCCGCGCGGGTCACAGGCTGCTTGTAGCCCACGATGGCGAGGGTCTCGAGCGCAGCCTGGGAGAGCCGCAGCGGACGCTGGGGACGGAGCTGCTGGAGGTACGGGGCCAGCTCGATGCGCGTGCGAAGCTGGTAGCCCCCGGCCACCTCCTCGATCAGGAAGGCGCGGCCCTGGCTGCGGTACTCGTCGTTCAGCTCCGCCACCAGCTCGCGAGCCCGTGTCCCGTCGCACTCCGGCACCACCGCTTCGATGCGCGCGGCGGCCAGGGGTTCGGGAGAGGCCACCACCAGGGCCTCCACGATACGGCGCTGCTCGTCGCGCTCCATGCTTCCTCCTCAGTCGATCTCGGCCACGTGGGTGCGCCAGTCGCCCCGGTGCTCGCCCTCGCCGGGGCGCAGCCGGATCGTCCCCTCCGGGACGCCCTGCTCGCTCAAGCCCTGGTAGAGGCGCAGGGCGGCGAGCCGCGTGAGCTCGAGGACCGCCAGGAAAGTGGCGACGATCAGGGCGCGCGTGGGCGGACCCCCGTCCGGCCCGCGGAGTACGACAGCCAGCTCGATCGCATCCGTCCCGCGCAGCGCCTCCATCACCGCCTCCATGCGCTCGCGCACGGTGATGGGCTCGGAGAGCAGCTCGTGCACCACCTGGACGTCGCGTGCCTCGCGCAACACGCGGCGAAGCGCCTCGAGGAGCTCCAGCAGTCCGACCTCGATCTCCCGCTCGCCCTCGGGCGGCGGCTCGGGCTCGGGACCATGCACCTCGAAGACGTCGCGCCCGAGCCACGGGCGCGCTTCGAGCTCCCCCGCCACCTCCTTGAAGCGCTGGTACTCCAGGAGCCGCGCCAGCAGCTGCGCCCGCGGATCGCCCTCCTCCTCCTCCGGGCCCTCGTCGCTGGGCAGCAGCAGCCGCGACTTGATCCAGGCCAGGGTGGCTGCCATCACCAGGTACTCGGCGGCCACTTCGAGGTGGAGCTCCCGCATCAGATCGAGGTACTCGAGGTACTGCTCGGCGATGCGCGCGAGGGACAGCTCGGTGATGTCGAGCTCGTTGTGGCGGATCAGGTGCAGCAGCAGGTCGAGCGGCCCCTCGAAGACGGGCAGCTTGATGGCGCAGGCCTCACTGGCGCCGGTGATCGGCTCGAAGACGGGGTCGGAAGGCGGGGTGCTCGAACTCATCGCCTCTTTCGCGGAGGACGCGGGGCGCAAAGCAGTCGGGGGGTGAAGGGGAGTATGCTCGATCCGAGGCGCCGCAGCAACGCCGGCCACCCGGCGCCTAGCTCTGCGACTCCCGCGGGCCCTGCGGCCGACGGGGCCTGCGCGGGCGCCGACGCCCGGGCCCCGAGCGGACCATCTCCCGGGCCAGGGCCAGGGCGTCCTCCCGCTCCCGGACGGCGCCGTCCAGCCACGCGGAGCGCACCCGCGCCAGGGCGCGGCCCACGGCGGGGCCCGTCAGTCCGAGCGCCACCAGATCCGCCCCGCTCACCGGCGGCCGGCGGCCGCGGTCCTCGGCCGCCCAACGCACGATGCGCCGCCGCACCGCCGGTGGGGCCCAGACGTACAGGGCGTGCAAGCGCTCCTCGTCGATCTCGCGCAAGAGGGCGTCGGTGGCTCCGCGGCCCCGCTGCGTGGCCAGCGAGCGCAGCCAGGCGTCCCGCTCCTTGGGAAAGCCGCGGATGCGCTCCGCCAGCTCGCCCCGGACCGAGAGGCGGCGCAGGGTGCGCTGGCGCAGGGTGGCGTCGAGGGGCGCGAGCCACACGGCGAGACCCGCCGCCCAGGCGCGCAGGCGTCCGCGCGGCCAGGCGGGCTGCGCCGTGATGCGACCGAGCCGGCGCAGGGGGGCCACACTCGGGCGGGGCAGATCGAGCCCCGGCTCGAGGGCACCGAGCACGTGCCAGGCAGCCAGCAGGCGAAGCACGCGCGGCGGGTCGAGCCCGAGCTGCGCGTCGTCGAAGAGCTTCTCGATCTCGCGGCGCAGCCGATCGCCGGAGACCGCGCCGAAGGCGCCGTCGCGCAGCGCATCGCGCAAGGCCGAGCGGCTGCCTCGCGAGAGCGAGAAGCCGAGGCGGACGGCAAGGCGAGCGGCGCGCAGGGCACGCGTCGGATCGTCGTGGAAGCTGCGCGGATGGAAGACGCGCAGCGTACGGGCCTCGAGGTCACGCAGCCCGCCCTCCGCCTCGATCACCGCGGGGCGGCCGCGGCGCCCAGGCCCATTCAACGGGATGGCGAGCGCGTTCACCGTGAAGTCGCGCCGGCGCAGGTCGTCCTCCAGGCGGCCCGGCGCCACGGTGGGCAGGGCTCCCGGGCGCGCGTAGCTCTCGCGCCGCACCGTGGCGAGGTCGAGGGTGGCTGCGCCGAGCTCCAGGCGCACGGTTCCGAAGCGACCGTGGGCCACCACCCGGGCGCCCTCGGGTGCCGCCTCCGCCGCGAGCTGCGCGGCCAGGCCCCCGTCGCCGCCCTCCACGATCAGGTCCACGTCCCGCAACGGACGGCCGAGCAGGAAGTCGCGCACCGGGCCGCCCACCAGGTGCACGCCGCAGCCACGCCGCTCGGCCCCCTCCGCCACCGCGCCGGTGACCTGTCGGGTCGCGTCCGGCAGCGCGTCCAGAACGCGGCGGGGGTCCGCCGCCGTCACCGCGCGCGACGTCCGGCGCCGGCTCCGCGCGGATGGCGGGCCTCCACCGTCTCCTTCAGACGGCGGCGGCTCACGTGGGTATAGATCTGCGTGGTGGCGAGGTCCGCGTGCCCGAGCAGGGTCTGCACGGCCCGCAGGTCGGCGCCGCCGTCGAGCAGGTCGGTGGCGAAGGCATGTCGCAGGACGTGGGGCGAGAGGCGCGCCGCGGGGAGCCCTGCGCGCCGCGCGAGCGCCCGCAGGCGCACGAAGAAGTTCTGGCGCGTCATGGCCCGCCCCCGGGCGGTCAGGAACACGGCCGCGTCCGCCGCGCGCGCCCGCCGTGCCCAGCGCGGACGGCCCTCGGCGAGCCACAGCTCCAGCGCCGCCAGGGCGGGCTCCCCGAGCGGCACCAGACGTTCGTGCCCGCCCTTGCCCATCACCCGCAGCAGCCCGGCGCGCCGGTCCAGGCCCGAGAGCGGAAGCCCGACCAGCTCGCTCACCCGCAGCCCCGCCCCGTACGCCACCTCGAGCATGGCCCGGTCGCGCAGGCCGAGGGGCCCCTTCGGCTCCGCGGCCGCGAGCAGCGCCTCCGTCTCGTGCGGGCGCAGCAGGCGGGGCAACGGCCGGTCGAGCCGGGGAGTCACCAGCCCCTCGCTGGCGTCGCGGACGAGCCGGCCCGTGGCCAGCAGGTGGCGCGCGAAGCGCCGCACCGCCACCAGGGCCCGGGCACGACTGCGCGGCGCGAGCCCGGCCCCCTCGAGGGCCTGGGCGAAACTCGTCACGTGCTCGCGGCGCAGCGCCTCGGGCCGCTCCACGCCCTGGGCCTCCAGGTGCGCCGCCAGACGGCCCAGATCGCGGGCGTAGGCCTCGACCGTGCGCCGGGCAAGCCCCCGCTCCACCACCGCGTGGGCCAGAAATGCGTCGATGGCGGCGCCGAAGGCCCCCCGCGCCTCAGCCATCGCCGCCCCCGCGCTCGTCCCGGGCCGCCTCCAGCAGGGCGGCGCGCAGCGCCTCGAGCCGCACCGGATCCAGCAGCTGGCGTCCGTTGCGGTCCTTCACGTAGAAGGTGTCCGCCACCTGGTCCATCACGGTGGCGGCCTTCGAGATGTAGATCTCCAGGTCCTGGACGGTCATCGCCCGGGTCAGCTCGTAGAGCAGTCCCAGGCGGTCGTTCGCCGACACGTCGACGATCGTGTAGAAGTCGGACTCCGTGTTCGAGATCGCGACGCTCGGCGGCCGCCGGGAGGGCGTTCGCGCGGCCCCCACCGGGCGCCGCTGCCGCCGGAGCAGCTCCTCCACGCTGCGCCTGCCGTCGAGCACGTCACGCAGGGTGGTTTCGAACACCTCCCACTGCCGCCGCCGCTCGGACTCGTCGCCCCGCAGCGTGGCGACCCGATAGACCTCCAACGCGAGACCGGAGCGCGTGGTGTACGCGTGGGAGGCGAGGATGTTGATCCCGCGCGCGGTCAGCGTGCCGGCCACCCGGCTGTACAGGCCGTGTACGTCCCGAGAGCAGACGATCAGCTCCGAGAAATCTCCGCGCATTTCGCGCACGGAGGTGGACACGCTCCGCTCCGGCTTGAAGCCGAGCATGGCCCGGGCGTGCCGTGCGATCTGCCGCGGAGTATGGGACACGAAGTAGCGACGCGGCATCTCCGCGAAGTAGACGTCCACCTTCGCCTCCGCCACGCCCAGGCTGCGCAGCTCGGCACGCGCCGCCTCCTGGCGCGCCTCCACCCGGCGCTCGATCTGCTCCAGGGCGCGCGAGGGGTCGGCGGTGCCCACCTCCAGGATCTCTGCGGCGCGCTCGAACAGCTCCCGAAGCAGCTCCGCCTTCCAGGGCGTCCAACCCGAGGCGGACGAGGCGCGGATGTCGGCGAAGGTGAGCAGGTACAGGTTGCGCAGGTTGGTGCGGTCTCCCACGGTGCCTGCGAAGTCGAGGATCGCCTTCGGGTCGCTCAGGTCCCGGCGCTGCGCCACGTGCGACATGAGCAGGTGGTGGCGCACCAGGAAGACGACCCGCTCGGTGCTCTCCGGGTCGAGTCCCAGCCGCTCGACACAGGCCCGCGCCCGCTCCGCGCCCTTGCGGGAGTGCTGCCCGCCGAGCCCCTTGCCCACGTCGTGGAGCAGGCAGCCCAGGAACAGCACCACCCGGCTCTCCAGGGAGCGCACCAGCTCGGTCAGGTCCGGCAGGGCCTTCTCGTACTCGCCCTTCCACAGGCGCCGCAGCTGCTCCACCAGGAAGATCGAGTGAACGTCCACGGTGTACGTGTGGTAGATCACGTGCTGCCAGCGGCAGACGATGTGCTCCCACTCGGGGAGGAAGCGGCCCAGCAGGCCGATCTCGTTGATCTGCATCAGCGTCCGCATCACCCGGAACTCGCCGTCGAGGATGCGGAAGAAGCAGGCCGCCGCCTGCGGGTCGCGCCGCAGGGCGTCGTCCACGAGATCCAGGTTCTCCCGCACCAGCCGTCGCGCCGTGCGCGAGAGTTCCGCGTCGCGCTGCTGGGCCACCCAGAAGGCGGAGAGCAGGCGGGTCGGGCGCTGGCGCAGGTGGGCGGCGTGCGGGATCTCCACGTGATCGTCCACCAGCCGGAAGCCGTCCTCCAGGGGCTCGATCCGCGGCGGCCGCTCCGGCGTCGGTCGGGCCCGCGCCAGGCACTGCTCGATCACGAGCTCCGACTGGTGGCGGACGGCGCGCGCGTGGCGGTAGTAGTCGCCCATGAAGCGTTCCACGGGAAGCGCCACCTCCTCGCCTGCCCGGGCCGCGTAGCCGAAGGCCTCCGCGATCCGCTCCTGCAGCTCGAAGCTCATCTGGTCGTTGCGCCGCTTGGAGACGAGATGGAGCTCGTTGCGGACCCTCCACAGGAAGTCGAGGGCGGTGCGGTAGCCCTCCATCTCCGACTCGGTCAGCAGCCCCAGGTGGAGCAGGTCGTCGAGGCCCCGCAGGCCCGGCTGCACGGCTCGCGTGGCCCACAGGGCGGCGTGCCAGTCGCGCAGGCCGCCGGCCCCCTCCTTCACGTTCGGCTCCAGGAGATACAGGGAATCCCCGTAGCGGGCGTGCCGGGCTCGCAGCGCCTCGATGCGTCGCCCGATGAAGGCCTCGGCGTCCTCGCGCAGCACGCGGCGGATCGCATCGCTGAAGGTCTGGAAGAGCGCCGGCTGGCCGGCCAGGAAGCGGGTGTCCAGCACCGCCGTGAAGACCGTCTCGTCGCCGTGGATCAGCTCCAGGGTCTCCTCCAGGGAGCGGGTCGCACAGCCCACGGTGACGCCGGCATCCCACAACCAGTACTGCAGGCGCTCGGCGACGTGCGCCACGTAGGGGGAGAGGGCCCCCTCGTGCAGCAGGAGGAGGTCCACGTCGGAGTGGATCGTCATCTCGCGACGCGCATAGCCACCCACGGCGAGCACCGCGAAGGCGTCGCGCTCCCCCGCTCCCCGGGCGAAGTACTCCGCCTCGGCGAGCTCGAAGAGGCGTCGCACCAGCCGGTCCACCAGGTCCGAATGGCGCTCGTTCACGATCCGGCCTGAAGGCTGCCTGCGGTGCAGCCGCTCCAGCTCCTCGCGGACCGCCGCTAGGTAGCCGCGCACCACCTGCACGACCTCCGCTTCCTCGGCGTGGCTGCGGGCCACCGGCCGGGCCAGGAGCTCGAGCTGGCGTTCCAGGGCGGCGCCGGAGCTCACGGGCGGCCTCGCGCCACCACCGGCGTCAGGCGGTCGCGGTACACGGCGAGCCCGTCGGAGATCTCCGCGGCCAGGGCCTCCAGGTAGGCCGGATCGCGCAGGTGCCGTGCGTCCTCCCGGTGGGTCAGGAAGCCCACCTCCATCAGGATCGACGGCATGCTCGACAGGTAAAGTACGTAGAAGGGGCCCTTCTTGAGCGACGGCTCCCGCGCCGAAGGCCAGCGCGGGCCCATGCCCCGGGCGATCTCGCGGTTCACCAGGTCCGCCAGGAGCGAGGAGCGCGTCGATGCCTCGGACACCCGCAGACGGGCCAGGAGCCGTTGCAGCGGATTCACGTCCCGGGGCAGCACGCCGCTCTCGCGCGCCGCGAGCCGGAGCGTCTGGCGCTGGGCGTCCTCGTCGAGAGTATAGATCTCGATGCCCCGGGCGGCGTGCCGCGGGGCGGCGTTGGCGTGCAGCGAGACGAAGACGTCCCCCCCCGCGCCCTCGGCCAGCGCGGTGCGCTGCTCGAGGTCCAGGGTCTGATCGCCGTCGCGGGTGAGGGTCACCGCGAAGCCGCGGTCGCGCAGGCGGGGGGCCAGCCGGCGGGCGAGCCCCAGCGTCACGTCCTTCTCGCGCAGGCCCCCGATCCCGATGGCCCCCGGATCGCGCCCGCCGTGGCCCGCGTCCACCACCACGTGCCGGACCGGCCGCAGCTCCGGCGCGAGCGGACGCCGCGCCTCCCTCGGGTCGAGCTGCGGGCTTGCCCGCGAGCCGAAGACGTCGATCACCACGCGGGCGGGCCCGCCCAGCTGCAGGATGCGGTGTTCCGTGTAGCCATCGAGGTCCAACACGATCCGGGTCTGGTGGAGCGTGTTCTGGCCCACCCGCACCCGGCGCAGGAGGCCGTCGGCCACCGGAATCGGATCCGGGTAGCGACGCCCCACCCAGACCCCCGGCAGGTCGAAGTAGAGCCGCTCCGGCAGGCCGGCGCGCGGGTCGGCAGGGATGCGCTTCAGGGTCGTCTCGGCCTCGCGCGAGAGCTCCACCACCACGCGCGTGTAGCTCGGGTAGGACCAGTGGCGGAGGTCCCGGACTTCCGCGAGGCCCGGCGGGCGCTCCAGGCCCAGCGATGCGGCGGCGCAGAGCGCCAGCGCGGCGCAGCCCCCGCGTCGGCTCACGGCGTCGGCTCCCGGCGCAGCCGTGCCAGGAGGCTCCCGAGCCGGGCCAGGGCCTCGAGGGGCGTCGTGCGGTCCGGGTCCAGGGCGCGCAGCTCCGCCAGCACCGCCTGCTCCTCGGGCGTGTGGGGCTCCGCCTCGGGGACGAACAGGCCGAGCTGGTCGCGGCCCGTCGCCGCCTCGGGCGCCGCGTGACCGGCCGGATCGAGCTCGTGGGCCTCGAGCCGGTGCAGGATCTCCCGGGAGCGTTCGATCACCGCCGGCGGCAGTCCCGCCAGCCGGGCCACCTGGATGCCATAGGAGCGGCTGGCGCCGCCCGGCGCCAGGCGGCGCAGGAAGACGACCTCGTGGCCCCACTCGCGCACCTCGAAGTGCGCGTTCCGCACGCGCGGCTTGGTGCTCGCCAGCTCGGTGAGCTCGTGGTAGTGGGTGGCGAACAGCGTCCGGGCGCGCAGGCCCGGGGTGTCGTGCAGGTATTCGGCCACCGCCCACGCGATGGAGAGGCCGTCGAAGGTGCTGGTGCCGCGCCCGATCTCGTCGAGGATCACCAGGCTGCGCGGGGACGCCTGGGACAGGATCTCGGCGGTCTCGCGCATCTCCACCATGAAGGTGGACTCGCCCCGGGCCAGCCGATCGGAAGCGCCGACGCGGGTGAAGATGCGGTCCACCACGCCGATCCGAGCGCTCTCCGCAGGCACGAAGCTCCCGATCTGCGCCAGCAGCACCAGCAGCGCCACCTGACGCAGGTAGGTGCTCTTGCCGGACATGTTGGGACCCGTGAGTAGCAGGATCTGCGCGTCGCGGGGGTCGAGCACCGCGTCGTTGGGGACGAAGGCCTCGCCCCGAGCCGCGAGCAGGGGCTCGATCACCGCGTGGCGACCCGCCCGGATCTCCAGCCGCTCGCCGGCGTCCACCCGGGGCCGGGTCCAGTCGTCCCGGCGTGCCACCTCCGCCAGCGAGGCCAGCGCATCGAGCTCGGCCACCGCCTCCGCCGCAGCGCGCATGGCCGGCCCGTGCTCGAGCACCGAGCACCGCACCGATTCGAAGATCTCGCGCTCCAGGGCGGCAGCCCGTTCGTGGGCACCCAGGACCCGTTGCTCCACCTCACGCAGCTCCGGCGTGGTGAAGCGCTCCGCATTGGCGAGCGTCTGCTTGCGCTCGTAGTCGTCGGGCACCCGCGAGAGATTCGACTTGGTGACCTCCAGCGAGTAGCCGTGCACCGGATGGAAGCGCACGCGCAAGCTGGCGATGCCGATGCGCTGACGCTCCCGGGCCTCGAGACCCGCGATCCACTCGCGTCCCTTGTGCGCGCTCTCGCGCAGGCCGTCGAGCTCGGCCCGGAAGCCGGCGCGGATGTAGCCGGTCTCGTTCGCCCCCCGCGAGCCGCGCGGCACGGCCGGGGGCTCGTCCACCAGGGCCTCCTGCAACAGGCGCTCCGCTTCGGGCACGGGCTCGAGCCGCGGCAGGCCGGACGGACGCTCGCCCTCGGCGCCGGGAATCCAGCCCTCGTCGGGCGCGTGGCAGGCGGCCGCCACGGCGGGCAGCGCGGCCAGGGAGGTGCGCAGGGCCCCCAGGTCGCGGGGCGTGGCTGTGGGGCGGGCGGCCTTGGCCAGCAGCCGCTCGAGATCGCGCACGCCGCGCAGGGCTTCGCGCAGGCGGGCGCGCAGCCGGTCGCGCTCGGCCAGGTGGGCGATGGCGTCCTGCCGGGAGGCGATGGCGTCCGGATCGAGCAGCGGATAGGCGACCCAGCGAGCCAGGCGTCGTGCGCCGAGGGGCGTTTCGGTCAGGTCGATGCGTTCGATCAGG
Organism: Myxococcota bacterium; assembly: GCA_041611735.1. Classification (GTDB taxonomy): domain Bacteria; phylum Myxococcota_A; class UBA9160; order UBA9160; family PR03; genus JBFIML01. The sequence goes on from JBFIML010000007.1 coordinate 25,010, forward strand.
GTGCCGCGGCGCGAGCGGTCCTCGGCGCTCTCGAACAGCTCCAGGTGCGCCCGGGTGGAAGCGTCCAGCACCATGGCGTCCGCCAGCCGGTAGTGGCGGAGACGCAGGAGCTGCGGGAGGGCGAAGGGCTGGTGACGCTCCAGGTAGGCCAGGATCGCCGCGGCGGCCCGGGTCGCCGCGTCCCGGGCCTGGGCGTCGAAGGCGTCGGGCCGCACCCGGACGCGCTGCGGCTCGAAGCTCTGGGCCGGCACGCTCGTCACCACCGCCCCCGGCAGGGCAACCGCCAGCGGGCCCCCGAGCGCCCCGGCCTGCGGCTCGGGCACCAGCACCTCGCGCGGCGCCACGCGCCGCAGCTCCTCCAGGAGGCCCGTGGGGAGGGCCCCGTCCGCCTCTCCGGCCTCCCAGGTGGCGCGGAACTCGCCCGTGGAGGCCTCGAGCACGGCAAGCCCCACCCCGGCGTCGGGCGCCGGGGCCAACGCCGCCAGCGCCACCTCCCGGGTGGACTCCAGGCCTTCCGGGTCGCCCACCAGGCCCGGGGTCACGACCTCCACCACCTCGCGACGCACGAGCCGGCCGCCCGTGCTGCGCGGGTCCTCCACCTGTTCGCAGACCGCCACCCGGAAGCCGAGCTCCGCCAGGCGCTTCAGGTGCGCCGGGGCCGCGTGCACCGGGACGCCGCACATGGGCACCGCGTCGGGCTTGCCCTTGTCCCGGGTGGTGAGCGCGATGTCGAGCAGCGGCGCGACGCGCTCGGCATCGTCCAGGAACATCTCGTAGAAGTCGCCCATGCGATAGAAGAGGATCGCGTCGGGATGCTGCGCCTTGATCGCCAAGTACTGGCGCATCATGGGGGTCGCCAGGGCGGAGCGGCTCACTCGAACAGCTCCGGAGGCCGGAGCGGCTGGCGTTCCAGCACGGCCAGCAGCTCGGTGTACGCCTTGCGAACCGCCTCGCCCTCCCGGTCGGCCTCGAGCAGGACGCGTCCCAGCACTGCGTGCGCCTCCAGGTGACCCGGCTCGCGCTCCAGCAGGCGTCGCACCTCGGCCAGCGCCTCCTCGGTCTCGCCGCGAGCGGCCAGGGCACGCGCCAGGGCGAGTCGGGCGCCGACATCCTCGGGCTCCCGCTCGAGCAGCCCGCGCAGGAACTTCTCGAAGTCCCGGGGCCGGTCCAGGGCGGCGAAGGTGGCGGCCAGCCGCGGATAGACGCGCGGCGCGCTGCGGCGATCGATCTCCGGCACCCGCTTCCAGGCCGCGAGCGCCCGCTTGGTGCGTCCGCGCTCGGCCTCCACCTGACCGAGCTCGATCCAGGCGGCCACGCAGCGGCGGTCGCGTCGCAGGGCCCGCGCCAGCACCCGGCGCGCGTCCTCCGTGCGCCCCTCGGCCCGGGCGGCCTCGGCCATGCCCACCAGGAGCTCCGCCTCCGCAGGCCCGGGAGCGCGCCCCTCCACCCGCGCCAGCCGGCGGTTCAGCTCCACGGCGCGCTCGTAGTCGCGTCCGTCGGTGGACAGGCGGACCAGGGCGCGCAGGGCACCCGCATGCTCGGGGCGGTGGGCCAGCACCTCCTCGTAGGCGGCGATGGCCCGCCGCAAGAAGCCGCCCTGTCGGAAGTCGGTGGCGAGACCCAGCAGCGCCTCCAGGCGGCGCTCCGGCTCCAGGTCGGCGCGCAGCAGCAAGATCTGGTGCAGCCGGATCGCACGGCCGATCTCGCCGCGCGCGCGGTAGAGCCGCGCCAGGGCGAGGTACGGCACGACGGATTCGGAGTCGAGCCGGGCTGCGCCCTCCAGCAGACCCTCCGCGTCCTCCAGGTCGCGGTCGAGCACGGCGAGCAGAGCGCGCTGCAGCGCGGACTCGAAGTCCCCGGGGGCCTCCCGCCGCTTCCACCAGCGCACCGACGCTACCCGCCTCGCCCCGCACTCCTGGCCGACGCAGCTGCATCCGGAGCGGCGCCGGCGGATCCCCGCGGCGGGCCCTCGCCTTCACTGGAGAGCGGCAGGTTGCGCAGCTGGTGCACCTCCGCCGCGAGCCGCTCGCTCTCCTTGCGATGGCGTCGGGCCCGCAGTCCGAGCCGCATCAGGGGAAGCAGCCCCAGCAGGCCGGCGAGCACGAGGCCAGCCCCGAAGGCCACCCCGAGCGCCAGCCAGAGCGGCACGTCCGCCAGCAGACCGGCGTAGGGGAGCTCGATCGCCACCGGCGTCGGATTGGCCTGCGCGAACATCCATCCGACGACGACGACCGCCGTCAGGACGACGAGCGACAACAGCCGGCGAAGCAGGCGCATGGACCCCCCGGCCCCGGCTAGACCGGGACTTCGTCTTCGCGTCCCACCGGGTGCGACGGGGGCGACCCGTCGACCATCTCCTTGAGCTCCTTGCCGACCTTGAAGAAGGGGGTCCTCTTGGCCGGAATGTGGACCATGTCCCCGGTCTTCGGGTTGCGGCCCTCCCGGGCCTCGCGCACCTTGACCTGGAAGCTCCCGAAGCCGCGGATCTCGATCCGCTCTCCGCGCTGCAGCGCGTCGGTCATGGCGTCGAAGATGGTGTTGACCACCACCTCCGTGTCCTTCTTGGAGATGTGGGGCGTCTGCTCCGCCACCTTCTCGATCAATCCGCTCTTGGTCATGATCGTCCCCCGCGGCCCGGCCTACTCCTCACCCGAGGAGTCGTCGGCCTTGCGCCCGAGCTTCTCGGCCAGTAGCTCGCCGAGCGTGGTGGTCTGGCTCTGGGCCTGCTGTGCAGCGATCCGCTTGAGCGCCTCGCGCTGCTCCTTGTCGTGGACCACCCGCATGGAGAGGGCGATCTTCTGCTCCACCGGATCCACCTTCATCACGATCGCCTTGACCGTCTCGCCCGGCTTCACGACGTCCGAGGGTTTGCCCACCGGCTCGCCGGACAGCTCGGAGCTGTAGACCAGGCCCTCGATGCCCTCCTGCAGCTTCACGAAGGCACCAAAGTCCGTGATGCTGGTGACCTCGCCGCTGATCTCGCTGCCCACCGGATAGCGCTTCTGGATGTCGTCCCAGGGGTTCGGCTCGAGCTGCTTGATGCCCAGGGAGAACTTCTCGTTCTCCTTGTCGATCTTGAGCACCACCGCCTCCACCTCGTCGCCCTTCTCGAACTTCTCGCTCGGGTGCTTGATCTGCTCGGTCCAGGACACGTCGGAGACGTGGATGAGCCCGTCGATGCCCTCCTCCAAGCCGATGAAGACGCCGAAGTTCGTCACGTTCTTGACCGCACCACGCACGCGGGTCCCGACCGGGTACTTGTGCTCGATCTGGTCCCACGGGTTGGGCTCGATCTGCTTCATGCCCAGCGAGATCTTCCGATTGCCCTCGTCGATGTCGAGGACCACCGCCTCCACCTCGTCGCCCACGGAGACCACCTTGGAGGGATGCTTGATGCGCTTGGTCCACGACATCTCGGAGACGTGGATCAGACCCTCGATGCCGGGCTCCAGCTCCACGAAGGCGCCGTAGTCGGTAAGGGACACGACCTTGCCGCGCACCCGCTTGCCGATCGGATGCTTGAGACCGGCGTCCACCCACGGATCGGGCTGGATCTGCTTGAGACCGAGCGAGACGCGCTCGGTATCCGGATCGAACTTGAGCACCTTGACCTTGATCTCGTCCCCGACCCGGAAGAGCTCGCCCGGATGGTTCACGCGTCCCCAGGACATGTCGGTAACGTGCAACAGGCCATCGATCCCGCCGAGGTCGATGAAGGCGCCGTAGTCCGTAATGTTCTTGATGATGCCATCAACGATCTGGCCCACCTGCAGGGTCTCGAGCGTGTCGCGGCGCTGCTGTTCGCGCTCCTTCTCGAGCAGGACGCGCCGCGAGAGCACGATGTTGCCACGGCGCTTGTTGAACTTGATGATCTTGAAGCGGTGACGCTCCCCGATGATGTGCTCCAGGTTGCGCACGGGACGCAGGTCCACCTGGGAGCCGGGCAGGAAGGCCTTCACGCCGATGTCCACGGAGAGCCCGCCCTTTACGCGCGAGACGATGACCCCCTCCACGGCCTGGTCGGCTTCGTAGGCGCGGCTGATCTCGTCCCACACCTTGAGGCGGTCGGCCTTCTCCTTGGAGAGGACGATGCGGCCCTCTTCGTCCTCGAGCTCCTCGACGAGCACGTCGACCCGGTCGCCCGGCTTGACGAGGACGCGTCCCTCCTCGTCCATGAACTCCCACACCGGGATCATCCCCTCGGACTTGAAACCGACGTCCACCTGCACGTTCTCGTCGTCCACCGAGAGCACCTTGCCCGTGACGAGCTCACCGTCCTTGAAGCTCCGGAGCGTGCTCTCGAAGAGCTCGGCGAAGCTGTCTCCACCGGCCCGTTCTCCCGTTTGTTGACTCATGCGCTGGACCGCTCTCCTTTCCGGGCCGCCGTCGCCGGCCCGCTGGGTTCCTGCTCCGTCCGGCGCGGGGGGCGCCCGACGCCGGTCTGTCCGCCTTCGCCCGCCTCCGGAAGCATCCGTTCCAGCGCGGCCCGACCCTCCGCCAGCAGCCGCGCTGCCGTCCGTGCATCGCCCGCCTCGAGGACCCGCACCAGCTCCGCCAGTTTCTGCCCGACGCGCGCCAGCGGCTCGGCCAGCGCCTTGCGGTTGGCGTCGAGGATGCCGCTCCAGAGCTCCGGATCGCTGCGCGCGATGCGCGTGAAGTCGCGGAATCCCGGGCCAGCCACCTCGCCGGACCGCGGCGGCGCCGAAGCGAGGGCCCGTCCGAAGGCGAAGGCGAGAGCATGGGGAACGTGGCTGACCCACGCCACCTCCAGGTCGTGGGCCGCCGGCGCCCGCAGCACCAGCCGGGCCCCGAGGGCCCGCCACAGGGCCTCGATCCGCGCCTGGGCCCGGGGATCCGTGTCCGGCCCCGGGGTCACCACGCAGGTGGCGCCCTCGAAGAGATCGGGCCGGGCCCGATCCACCCCGCCCCGGTGCCCCCCGGCCATGGGATGGGAGCCCACGTAGCAGGCTCCGGCGGGCAGCAGGCCCGGGAGGGTCTCGGCCAGCACGCCCTTCACGCTGCCCACGTCGGTCACCAGGGCGCCCGGGGCCAGGAGCGGCGCCACCCGCTGCAGCAGCTCCGCCATGGCCTCCACCGGGGTCGCGAGCACCAGCAGGTCGGCTCCCGCCGCGGCCCGGCCCGGATCCACCTCGACCCGATCCGCGATCCCCCGCCGCAGCGCCCCCTCCAGGGCTTCCCGGCGGCGGCCGCTCCCCACCACCTCCCGGGCCAGGCCACGCTCCCGCACCGCCCAGGCCAGCGAGCCGCCCAGCAGGCCGAGCCCGAGCACCGCCAGCCGCTCGAAACCGGGGCTCACGCCCGCCCCTCCCGCAAGCGCCGCAACGCCTTCACGAGCCGCTCGTTCTCCTCGGGCCGGCCCACCGTGATGCGCACGTGCTCCGGCAGGCCGAAGCCCGCCATGGGACGCACGATCACCCCCTCGTGGAGCAGCCGCTCGTAGACGCCGGCGCCGACCCGGACCAGGACGAAGTTCGCGTCGCTCGGCACCACCTCGAGGCCGAGGCCGGTGAGCTCCCGGTTGAGCGTCTCGAGGCCTTCGGCGTTGACGCGCTGCGACGCCGCCACGTGGGCGTCGTCGTCCAGGGCCGCCAGGGCAGCGGCCTCCGCCACCAGGTTCACGTTGAAGGGGTGGCGCGCCCGCTCGAGGTAGGAGGCCAGCTCCGGGTCGGCGACCCCGTAGCCGATGCGCAGCCCCGCGAGCCCGTAGATCTTGGAGAAGGTGCGCAGCACGATGGTGCCCGGACGACGGGCGGTCCAGGCCAGGGCGTCGGGGAAATCGGGACGGCGCGCGTACTCCCGGTAGGCCTCGTCGACCACCAGCACGGCGCCCGACGGCAGGCGCTCCGCGAAGCGGTCGAAAGCGTCGGCGCCCACGCTGGTTGCGGTCGGATTGTTCGGGTTGCACACGAAGACGAGCTGGGTGCGGGGGGTCACCGCCGCCGCCAGGGCGTCCAGGTCGTGCACGAAGCCGGCGCTGAGAGGCACCGCCACCGGGGTGGCGCCCATGCCCCGCACCACGATCGGGTACATGGCGAAGGACGGCCAGGCGTGGACCGCCTCGTCCCCGGGGCCGAGGAAGGCCTTGGCCAGCAGCTCCAGGATCTCGTCGGAGCCGGTCCCGAACACCAGGCGCTCGCCGGGGACGCCGAGGCGCTCGGCGAGCCGGGCGCGCAGGGCAAAGCTCGCGCCGTCCGGATAGCGGTGCACGCGCTCGGCACAGGCCCGGATGGCCGCCACGGCCCGCGGTGAAGGCCCGAGGGGATTCTCGTTGGAGGCGAGCTTGGCGGCGCCGGCGATGCCGAGCTCGCGCTCCAGCTCCTCGATGGGCTTGCCCGGGACGTAGGGCTGGAGGGAGGCGATGTGCGGCTTCACGCGTTTCGCCAGGCTCACGGGCGCGCCCCGGGGCCGGGCGAAGCGACCGGGGTGGTGCGCGGAAACGAGCCCAGCAGCTTGGTGGAGTGAGCGCGGCTCGCCGCCTCCTCCAGCGCCTTGGCCACGGCCGGCTCGTCGCGGTGCCCCTCCACGTCCAGGAAGAAGCGGTACTCCCAGGGCTTGCCCGAGATGGGCCGCGACTGGATGGCGGCCAGGTTCACAGCGTGGCGGGCGAAGGGCTCGAGCAAGCGGTGCAGGGCGCCCGCCTCGTCCTTGCGCACCGTGAACACCACCAGCGTCAGGTCGTTGCCGCTGGGCGGCGGGGCCTGGCGCCCGATCACCAGGAAGCGGGTCGTGTTGTCGCGCCGGTCCTCGATGGCCGCAGCCGCCACCGCGAGCCCGTAGGTCTCGGCGGCGATGGCGCTTCCCACCGCGGCGACCGCCGCGTCCGCGGCCGCCAGGTGCGCCGCGGCGGCCGTGCTCGGCGTCTCCACGCGCTCCAGGCCCGCCAGGTGGCGGTCGAGCCACTGCCGGCACTGGGCCAGGGCCTGGGGGTGCGAAGCCACGCGGCGCACGTCTCCGAGACTTCCGCTCCGGGAGATCAGGTGGTGGGAGACCCGCAGCACGATCTCGGCGCAGATGGTGAGGGGGCTGTCCACGAAGGCGTCCAGCGTCTCGGTCACCGTGCCCTGCGTCGTGTTCTCGACCGGCACCACACCGAGCTCGGCGACGCCGCGCTCCACCGCGGCGAACACCTCGGCGATCGAGGTCGCGGGCTCGAGCGGAGCGCTGGCGCCGAACTGCTGCCGCGCGGCCAGGTGACCGAAGGTGCCGGCGGGCCCGAGGAAGGCCACCCGGAGCCCCTGCTCCAGGGAACGCGTGGCCGAGATGATCTCACGGAAGACGGCCTGGAGTGCCGGGCTCGGGAAGGGACCCGGATTGCCCGCCACCAGGCGCGCCACCAGATCCCGTTCACGAGCCGCCGCGTAGACGGGCGCCGCGGCCCGGCGCTTGAGGCGCCCCACCTCCTGACCGAGCCGGGCCCGCTCGTTCAGGGCCTCGAGCAGCGCGGCGTCGATGCGGTCGATGGCCTCGCGCAGCCGTTCGAGCTCCTGGCGCAGCTCCAGAGGCTCCGGAGCAGCGGTCTGGTCGCGGGATCCGGTCATGCTCCCGTCCGTCGTGGGGGGGGCCGAGCGTTCGCTGCACGGGGGAGTCCGCCTCGCGGGAGTCGCGCTAACCCCCTGAAAAGTGGGCGGGAAGGTATCCGAGGGCAACAGCAGCCGCAAATGCGCCGAGCCGCGTTCCGCTGCTCCGGCGCGGGGTTGCGGCTCCGGGCTGGCCTGGGGCGGAAACCCGTCGGACCCCGCATCAAGGCGAGAGGCCCTGTGGTCGATAGGCGGAGAACCCCCGGAGCGGCGAAGCCATGCCCGTAAGCCAGGCCCCCCCCCGTCGGAGCCCCCGCCAATCCCTGGCGACGAAGATCATCTTCTTCGTCTTCGTGTCCACGTTCGTGACGGCGCTGGTGGTCACGGGCATCTCCGTGCACTCCACCTACGCGTTCCTGCGCCGGGACATCGACCGCAGCTTTCCGGCCGCCCTGGAGCGGACCAGCGAGCGTTTGACGAACTGGCTGACGGACGGCCGCCTCCGGGTGGAGGAGATCGCGCGCAACGAGCGGCTTCGTAGCTGGCTGCTGGCTCGCCTGAACGAGGACCCCCTCGGGGAGGTTTCCGCGGGCCTGGACCCGATCCTCCAGGAGGAGCTGAGCCACGCCCGCACCTTCTCGAGTCTCGTGGTGCTGGACGCGGCGGGACGCGTGCGGGGGGCGATCGGGACCGACGCCGCCCCGTCCGAGGGGCTGCCGCCGGAGCTGGCCGGGTCCGCCTCCGCCACCCTGCGAGCCGTGAGCCTGGGCGGCGGCCCCATCCCCGTGGCCTCGGCACCGCTTCTCGACGGCGGGGGCCGCAAGCTCGGCTCGGTTCACGGGATCTTCCGACGCGACGGGCTCGCGACCCAGCTGCGCAGCGACCTGCTCGGGAACACGGGCAACGTGACCGTGGTGGACACCCAGGGGCTCGTGCTCACGGCGAGCCGCCAGCAGGGCGAGGATCGCGTGCCCCTCCAGGACCTGCTCGGCAACGACCGCCCCGAGGTGCGCGAGTTCGTCGCCGCCGACGGTCGCCGGGCCATCGGCATCGCGAAGCCGCTCGACCCCTTCGGATGGAACCTCGTGATCCACCAGCCCTTCGACCGGGCCTTCGAGCCGGTCTACTCGGTGGTCGGACGCATCCTGCTGATCGACCTCGTGATCGTGCTGGCCTTCAGCTTCGCCGCCTGGAAGGTGACGGCGGCGGTGGTCCATCCGATCACGGCCCTCTACGAGGGCGCGCGCCGCATCTCCCAGGGCGAGCTCGAGGTCGAGCTGCCGGACACCCGCTCCCAGGACGAGGTGGGGCTGCTGACGCGCACCTTCAACGACATGATCCAGCGGTTGCGCAAGGACCGGCACGAGATCGAATCGGCCTACGAACGGCTCCAGGAGCAGAGCGACGAGCTGCAGCGGGCCAACGAGGTGCTCGAACAGCTCTCGATCACGGACGGGCTCACCCGGCTCCACAACCACCGCTACTTCCAGGAGCACCTGACCCGCGAGATCAAGCGCGTGAGCCGGACCAACGAGCCCCTCTCCATGCTCGTGATCGACATCGACGACTTCAAGCGGCTGAACGACCGCCTCGGGCACGCGGCAGGCGACGAGCTGCTGGTGCGCATCGCCCGGACCCTGAACGAATCGGTGCGCGCTTCGGACCTGCTGGCGCGCTATGGCGGCGAGGAGTTCGTGGTGCTCGCACCCGGCACGGAGACCGAGGGCGCCGTGAACCTGGCCGAGAAGATCCGCACCGCGGTGGCCGAGAGCTCCTTCATCCTCGACGACTCCATGCGCCTCACCCGGGTCACCGTCTCGATCGGGGTGGCCCGCTACGCCGGCAGCCGCCGCGACTTCTTCGAGGCCGCGGACAAGTCCCTGTATCGCGCCAAGGCGGCCGGCAAGAACTGCGTGATGGCGGCCGAAGAGGCCGCGTAGCGCCCCTTCTCCATCCCGTCCGCCGCACGGGCAGCCGCGTCGCCGCCTTGTGAGCGCCGCGGGCGCCTGCCATGCTGGCCGGATGACGCGCGTGGTCGGGCTCACCGGCGGGGTCGGCACCGGCAAGAGCAGCGTGGCCCGCCTGCTGGCCGAGCTCGGCGCCGTGGTGATCGACGCCGACGCCATCGTCCACGAGCTGCAAGCGCCGGGCTCGCCGCTCCTCGTCGAGATGGTGGAAGCCTTCGGTCCGGGGATCCTCGACGCCGAGGGGAATCTCGATCGCGCCCGGCTCGGCGAGCTCGTCTTCCGAGACGAGGGCCTGCGCGCACGGCTGAACGCGCTGGTGCATCCGCGCGTCGCGCTGGAGATGGCGCGTCGCCTGGAGGAGGCGCGCTCCGCGGGGATGCCGCTCGTGGTGCTCGACATCCCGCTCCTGTTCGAGACCCGGGGAGCCGGAGGCGGGCTCGAGGCCGTCGTCGTGGTGTACGCCCCGGAGGAGACCCAGATCCAGCGCCTGATGGCCCGGGACGGTTTCGATCGGGCGGAGGCCGAGCGTCGCGTGCGGGCCCAGCTGCCGATCGAGGAGAAGCGGCGTCGGGCCGACCACGTGATCGACAACTCGGGGAGCCGGGCGAACACCGAGCGCCAGGTCCGCGCGCTCTGGGGGACGTTGTCGACGGGTTGACCGACTCCGGGGCGGTCCGTCCCGCCCCCCGGGAAGAGGTCAATGGGTCGAGAACGTCCCCGTCTTGAGCTCGGCGACGAAGCGGGCGGCGGACGTGACGGCCTGCTCGCGCGACCCGGCGGCGGCGATGCGCTCCACGAGGGCGCTCCCCACCACCACGCCGTCCGCGAAGCGCGCGATGGCCCGGACCTGGGCGACGGTCTTCACGCCGAAGCCCACGCAGACGGGCACGTCCGAGAGGCGCCGCACCCGGGCGACGCCGCCCTCGAGCTCGCGCGGCAGCTCGTCGCGGGCGCCGGTCACGCCCGTCAGGGAGACGTAGTAGAGGAAGCCGCGGGTGCGGGCAGCCAGGCGGGCCAGGCGTTCCTCGGTGGTGGTGGGCGCGGCGAGCAGGACCGGTGCGATCCCGTGCTCCTCCACAGCCGCAAACAGGGACTCCCCCTCCTCCGGGGGGAGATCCGCCACGATCACCCCGTCCACCCCCGCGGCTGCCGCCGCCTCGGCGAAGCCGCCCTCCCCGAGGGCGTAGACCGGATTCGCGTAACCCATCAGCACCAACGGAACATCCACCTGTGGACGCAGGGTTTTCACGAGCTCGAGGATCCGCCGCAGCGAAGCTCCGCCGCGCAGCGCCCGCTCGCTGGCCCGCTGAATCGTGGGGCCCTCCGCGATCGGGTCCGAGAAGGGCACGCCCAGCTCGATCACGTCCGCCCCGGCCTCGGCCAGGGCCACCACGATCGCCCCGGTGGTGGCCAGGTCCGGGTCGCCGGCGGTGACGAACGGCACGAGGGCGCGCTCTCCGCGACTCCGCAAGGCGCGGAAGCGCTCCGCCAACCGGCCCATCAGTGGCGGCCCGCGTCTTGTCCCGCCAGCAGCTCCCGCACCTGGGGAGCGTCCTTGTCGCCGCGGCCCGAGAGGTTCACGAGCACGATGGCGTCCCGGGCGAGCGTCGGGGCCAGCTTGCGCACGTAGGCCACCGCGTGGGCGGTCTCCAGGGCCGGGATGATGCCCTCCAGGCGCGAGAGGGATTGGAAGGCCTCCAGGGCCTCCGCGTCCGTGACGGGCACGTACTCGGCCCGCCCGGCGTCGCGCAGGTGGGCGTGTTCGGGCCCGACGCCCGGGTAGTCGAGGCCCGCCGAGATCGAGTGGGCCGGGAAGATCTGCCCGTCGTCGTCCGCCAGCACCAGCGTGCGCTGGCCGTGGAAGATGCCCGGCACGCCCGCCGAGACCGCCGCTCCGTGGCGACCGGTCCCGATCCCCTCCCCGCCCGCTTCGACGCCCACCATGCGCACGCCCGCGTCCTCGAGGAAGGGGTGGAAGAGACCGATGGCGTTGGAGCCGCCGCCCACGCAGGCCACCAGCACGTCCGGCAAGCGGCCCTCCGCCTCCAGGATCTGGCGGCGCGCCTCGATTCCGATCACACGCTGGAAGTCGCGCACCAGGGTCGGATACGGATGCGGCCCCATCACCGAGCCGATGCAGTAGTAGGTCGTGTGCACGTTCGTGACCCAGTCGCGCATGGCCTCGTTGATGGCGTCCTTCAGCGTGCGCGAGCCGGCGTCCACCGGGTGCACGCGCGCTCCGAGCAGCTCCATGCGGAACACGTTCAGCGCCTGGCGCCGGACGTCCTCGACGCCCATGTAGACCTCGCACTCGAGACCGAGCAACGCGCAGGCGGTGGCGGTGGCCACCCCGTGCTGGCCCGCGCCGGTCTCGGCGATGATGCGGCGCTTGCCCATGTGGCGAGCCAGCAGCACCTGGCCGAGCACGTTGTTGATCTTGTGGGCACCGGTGTGGGCCAGGTCCTCGCGCTTGAGGTAGATGCGGGCTCCGCCCAGGTCCTCGGTGAGGCGCCGGGCCCGGAAGAGCGGCGTGGGCCGGCCCGCATAGGTGGCGAGCAGCCCCTCGAGCTCCGCGCGGAAGCGCTCCGACCCCGTGATGCGGGGGCAGGCCTCGGCCAGCTCGTCGAGGGCCGCGATGAGGGTCTCCGGGACGTAGCGTCCGCCGTAGGCCCCGAAGCGACCGCGGACGTTCGCCTCGCTCCTCACTCGCTCTCCTCCGCCTGACGCACGGCCCGGATGAAGGCGGCGATGCGGGCCGGGTCCTTGCGGTGGCCCTCTCCCTCGACGCCGGTGGCCACGTCGACGCCCCAGGGCAGCACGTCCCCCACTCCCGCCAGGGCCTCGGCCACGTTGGCGGAATTCAGACCGCCGGCCAGGATCACGTCGTGACCGGCGGCGATCAGGGCGCCCGCGTCGCTCCAGTTCCAGGCCTTGCCGATGCCGCCTCCGTCGCTCGGGTGGTCGAGCAGGAGGATCGTGCCCGGATAGCGCTCCGCCGCCTCCGGGTCCGCGCCGCGGATCGCCTTGATGACGGGCAGATCCACCTCCTCCACCTCCTCGGGCGGCTCGTCGCCGTGGAGCTGGATGCGCTCGACCTCGATGCGACGCAGCACCCGGTCCATGTCGGCTGCGGTGGGGTTGCGGAAGACCGCCACCCGCTCCACGCGACCTTCCACCCGCGTCGCGATGGCCTCGGCGGCGCGCAGGTCCAGGGCGCGCGGTGAGCCCGGGACGAAGTTCAGTCCGAGTAGATCCGCCCCCGCGTCGACGGCCGCCGCGGCGTCGTCGGGGTGGATGACGCCACAGATCTTGATGCGAACACTCGCCGTCACGATGCTCCTCGTAGCCTCCTCAGCGCCAGGCCGACGTCCGGCTCGCGCATCAGCCCCTCGCCCACCAGAAGCGCATGGGCGCCGGCCGCCTCCAGCCGGCGCACGTCCTCGGGCCCGCACACCCCACTCTCGGCCACCACCACCACGCCTTCCGGCGCGCGCGGCGCCAGCCGCTCGGTCACCCCCAGATCCACCGCGAAGGTGCGCAGGTCCCGGTTGTTGATGCCGATCAGGTCTGCCCCGGCGGCCAGGGCCGTCTCGAGCTCGGCCTCGTCGTGCACCTCGACGAGGGCGTCCAGGCCGAGCTGCGCCGCCCGGGCGTGCAACGCGCCGAGCTGCGCGGGGTCCAGGGCCGCCACGATGAGCAGCACCGCGTCGGCGCCGTGGGCACGCGCCTCGTCCACCTGATAGGGGTCCAGCAGGAAGTCCTTGCGCAGGAGCGGCAGGGGCACGGCGCGTCGCACGGCGTCGAGCAGCACCAGCTCGCCTCCGAAGAAGCGCGTGTCCGTAAGCACGGACAGCGCGGCGGCACCCGCATCGGCGTAGGCCTTGGCGCAGCCCACCGGATCGAAGTCCGGCCGGATCTCGCCGCGGCTCGGCGAGCGGCGCTTGAGCTCCGCCACCACCCGCGGACGCGGGGCGCTGCGCAGCACCTCCCGGAAGCCGCGCGGCGGGTCGTCGCGGGCCGCCGCCCGGGCCGCCAGGTCCTCCGGCGCCAGGCTGCACTTGGCCTGCTCCACCTCGCGGCGCTTGTGCTCCAGGATCTCGGCGAGGATCGTCACGGCGCCTCGCCCGCCTCCCGGCTGGCGCGCACCAGGGCCTCGAGCCGGGACCGGGCCGCCCCCTCGTCCAGGCTGCGGCGCGCCAGGGTCAGGCCGCCCCCCAGGTTCGCCACCGCCTCCGCCACCCAGAGCGCCGCGGCGGCGTTCAGCAGCACCACGTCGCGACGCGGGCCCGGCTCGCCCTCCAGCACCGCCCGCACCAGGGCGGCGTTCTCGCGGGCGTCCCCTCCCCTCAGGTCCTCGGGCCGTGCCCGCGGCAGACCGAGCGCCTGCGCGTCGATCTCGAGCCGCTCCAACCGCCCTCCGGCGAGCCAGGCGGCGTCGGTGGCGGCCACGGTGCTGATCTCGTCGAGCCCGTCGCGGCCGTGGACCACCAGGGCCCGCTCGGCGCCGAGCCGCCCGAGGGCCCGGGCCAGGGGCTCGACCAGGAGGACGTCGTAGACGCCCACCAGCTGGCGGCGCACGCCGGTCGGGTTCACCAGCGGGCCGAGGCAGTTCATGAGGGTGCGGATGCCGAGTTCCTGGCGCACGCCGGCCACGTGACGCATGGCGGGATGGGCGCGGCGGGCGAAGAAGGGTGCGATCCCCACCTGGCGCAGCAGCTCCGCGGAGCGCGCCACGGGCAGGTCGACGCAGACGCCGAGCGCCTCGAGCACGTCGATGCTGCCGGCCCGGCTCGAGGCGGCCCGGTTGCCGTGCTTCGCCACCGGCACGCCGGCGCCGGCCACCACGAAGGCCGCCGCCGTGGAGATGTTGAACGTCGCGGCTCCGTCGCCCCCCGTGCCGCAGGTGTCCACCGTACGCGGATCGGGCGCCGGCGCGGTCGAGGCCCGGCTGCGCAGGGCGCGGGCGGCGGCCACGATCTCGTCCACCGTCTCGCCCTTGGTGCGGAGCGCCACCAGCAGGGCCGCAATCGTCACCGCCGAGGCCTTGCCGTCCATGATCTCGCCGAAGGCGGCCTCGAGCACGTCGCCCGGGACCTCGTCCCCGCACACGGCCACGTCGATGGCGCGCCGCAGGCTCATGCCGCGGCCCGGCAGCGATCCAGGAAGTTGCGCAGCAGATCCCGGCCCGCGGGCGTGCGGATCGACTCCGGATGGAACTGCACGCCCTCCGCCGTCAGCGTGCGGTGGCGCAGGCCCATGATCTCGTGGTCCGGCGTCCGCGCGCTCACCGCGAGCGCCTTCGGAACGCTCGCGGGATCGACCACCAGCGAGTGGTAGCGGGTGGCCTCCAGGGGCGACGCAAGGCCGCGGAAGACCCCCTCCCCGTCGTGCAGGATCGGGCTCGTCTTGCCGTGCATGGGCCGCTGCGCCCGCCGCACCCGGGCCCCGAAGGCGACGGCCAGGGCCTGGTGACCCAGGCAGACGCCGAGCACCGGCACGCCGGCCGCCGCGAAGCCGCGCAGGGCGGCCACCGAGACGCCCGCCCGCTCGGGCCCGCCCGGGCCCGGCGAGACCACGAGACCCTGGGGTGCACGCGCCCGCAGCGCCTCGGCCGACGCTGCATCGTTGCGGACTACCTCCACCTCGGCCCCGAGCTCTCCCAGGTACTGCACGAGGTTGTACGTGAAGGAGTCGTAGTTGTCGATCATGAGGATGCGCACGATCGCGCCGAAAGCCGAGAGATGACGGAGGTTTATCAAAGGCCCTAGAGCACGTCAAGCAAGCCGAGACCGAGGCCCCTCCCCGTCCCGAAGGGGCGCACCGCATCGTCCCCGATCCCGATCAGCCGATAGCGGATGCCGAACGCGTAGCCGCGCTGGCGATCGTCCTCGATCTCGAGGCGGATCGCCCAGCAACGACAGCGCGAGATGTACTCGACGCCGCCCTGGTTGGCGATCGAGAGCGACGACTGGAAGCTGAAGGCGCCGCGGTAGGTGAGCGCCCACTGGGGCGTGAGCGCCGCGCGCAGCGAGAGCCCCAGCTGGTTGATGCGGTCGAAGTCCGCTCGAAACCCGCTGAAGCGCTCGTCGTCGAAGGCGAAGTCCTCGAAACGGCGCGGCAGCTCGCGCAGGTAGCGGTAGTCGAGGCCTGCCTCGTGGCCGCGGGGATGGCTCCAGCCGAAGGCCATCAAGGCCTCGCCCAGGTTCCGGGCCTCCGGATCCCAGGCCACGTGGAAGCGGGCCGTGGTGGCCGGGAAGGGATACGTGCGTCCCTCCACGACCAGCAGGCCGAAGTCGCCCTTCTCGAAGAGGTACTCGGCCGCCAGGGTCAGATCCGCCCACACGCGGGTGCCGCCGACCCCTTCCGCGTGACCCAGGATGCGGTTGTCCAGGGCCAGCACGACGCCGTTGAACGGCTCGATGCGGTCCGCCGGGTCGCGTACCACGTTGTCGAGCTCGAGCTGGCGGACGCGGCGCTGGGGCAGCGCCGTGCCCGGGACCAGCAGCGGGTTGTCGCCCTGGCCGGAGTCGGAGACCCAGGCCCAGGCGACGCGCGGCGCCAGGAGGTGGGTGGCGGAACCGCCCGAAAAGGGCAGCCGGAAGCGGCGCCTGAGCCGCGTGCGCAGGTCCACCCGGGCGGTGAAGAGGCTGCGCTCCTCGAAGTCCTGCTCGGCCGTTTCGTAGAACGTCCCGTGGTAGCCCACCTCCGGGAAGAGCTCGAAGCGGTCGCCGAGGCGCAGCGGCAGGCCGACGCGCGGGTTCACCACCAGACGCTGGCCCCGATCCGCCAGGGGCTCCCCTTCCTGGTAGATCCCGTCGCCTTCGGTGCCCGCCGGGTTCAGGACCGAGAAGTCGTCGCCGCTGCCATCGCCCATCACGACGGCGCCGCTCGGGTCCCGCTCCCGCCCGTTCGGAATCCCGTCGATGCCCGTGTCCAGGAAGAGCCCGGAGAGAGCGCCGATGCCGAGGTCGTCCTCGGCGCGGTCGGCGGGCTGGAAGTTGGCGTAGCGGACGTCGAGGGCGGCCAGCACGGGCAGCGGACCGAGCCGCCGGGGCAGCAGCGCCGCGCTGAGCTCCGGGAGGCGCTGGAGCAGGAAGTCGTCGCGATCCAGGTCATCCGGGTTCTGGAGGTCGTCCGCCACCTGCACGCCGCCGGCGAAGCCGACGCGATCCGACGCCCCGAAGTGCCGGGTGACGAAGCCCCTCGACTCCAGGAAGGGCTGCACCCGGGTCGGGGAGAGCTCGGCGAAGTCGAAGGAGTACAGATTGTCGGACATGGCCCGGGCATCGACCTTGAGCCGCCAGTCGGCGGGCAGGAAGTGATCGTGGCGCCACTCGAAGGCCCAGCGGTCGTCGTCGAAGTGGGTGGAGGGATCGTCGGGATCGAGGTCGGTGTCGCGGATGTAGCTGGCCAGGGCCTCGCCCTGGGAACGTTCACCGAACACGTACTCGAGCTCGAGACGGGGCTTGAAGCCGCGCTCGAACAGCCACGACGGGGTCAGGATCACGTTCACGTTGGGGGCGGCGGCCCAGAAGAAGGGCAGCCCGAGGTCGCCTCCGCTGCGGCTGGTGACGCCGAACTCGGGCAGCAGGAAGCCGGTCTCGCGCTCCTTGCGCAGCGGATAGGTCATCCACGGCACCCACAGCACCGGAACGCCCAGCACGTCGAAGGTGGTGTTGCGCGCCGTGCCGGTGCCGTCCTCGGCGAGCTCCGCCTCCTGCGCCCGGATCGCCCAGGGGTCCCGACCGGGATCCGGACAGCGGCAGGTGGTGAAGCGGCTCTCGGCGAAGCTGTAGGACTCGGGCCCCGTCTTGCGCACCTCGCGGCCCTCGAGGCGGAAGTGGGTCTCCGGGGACTCGAGGCGCCCGTCGAACACGACGCCCTCCAGGGTCTCTACGTCGAACTGGACGAAGGCCGCGTGGAGGGAGTCCCGGCCCTCGCGGATCACCACGCCGCCGCTCGCCACGCCGACGCCCGTGCGCTTGCTGAGGCTCACCCAGTCGGCCGTCAAGGTGCGTCCTTCCTGGGTGATGCGCACGTTGCCCCGGGCCACGTAGAGCTCGCGCTCGCGCTCGTACTCCACCTGGTCGGCGCTCAGGTCCCAGGGTCCGCGCACGGCGATGGGGCGCTCCGGCGCCTCCTGCGCGTGCCCCGTCCAGGCGACGCCGAGCGCCAGCCCCACGAGCGCGATCGAGTAGCGGCGACCCAAGCGCTGCCCCCCCGCCCGCGCAGCGGGCGGCGCTCACCCTACCCCACGGGATCGCCAGGGGTCAACGCGGCGCGGGCGGGGCCGGGCTTGCGGCTTGCGGGAGGCAGGCGCAGAGGGCCTGCGGATCGGGGATCACGAGGGCGTCGTCCTCCAGCCGCAGCAGCTTGCGCTGGAACAGCCCCTCCAGCGCGCGGTGGCACTCGAGGAGCGAGAGCCCGGTGTCCGCGGCGAGCTCCCGCAGACTGGTCTGCAGGCGGACCGCCTGCCCTTGCGTCCCCGTGCGCCGCAGCAGCGAGCGCACCACGGGCTCCCGCAGGTCCGGAATCCCGATCCCGGCCAGACGCCGCTCCAGCTGGGACACCCGGGCGCACAGGCGCGCCACGATGCGGAGCGCGATCTCCGGCCGCTCGAGGCACATGGCTTCGAAGGTGGCGCGATCGAGCTCGAGCAGCTGCGTGGGGGCCCGGGCCACCGCGCGCTGCGTGCGCGGCTGGCCGAGGAGCAGGTCGTCCTCGCCGAAGAGCTCGCCGGCGCCGGCGCACCCCAGGAGCCGCGGGCCGCAGGGCCCGGGCCGGGAGAGCTCCACCTCCCCGGCCTGGATGGCGTAGACGCAGCCGGCCGGCTGGCCCACGTCGAAGACCACTTCGCCCGACGCCACGGCCCGGGCAAAGACCTGGCTGGGCGACTGCCCGGCCTGCCGAGGAGGGGCGGGATGCGGCGGGGCGGGGTCCGGGGCCACGGCAACGATTTCGACCGGCGGGGAGCAGCGCTTGAGGGTGCGGTGGGCCTCAGGCCGGACCGGCGCGGCGGGCCAGCAGGCCATCCACGGCCTGCTCGAGATCCGCCCCGTCCACGACACCGAGGTGCAGGGAATCGATGCGGCCCTCGGCGTCCACCACCACGAGGGCCGGGAAGCCGGGGGCCCCGTAGTCCCGGGCGAGCGCCTCGCTGCCCAGCAGCACCGGGTAGCGGATGCCGTGCTCGCGGGCGAAGGCTGCCACCACCTCCGGGCCCTGCACGTCCACGGACACGCCGAGCACCACAACGCCCTCGTCGCGCCGGACCTCGTAGAAGGCGTTCAGCACCGGGATCTGGAACACGCAGGGCGCGCACCAGGTGGCCCAGAAGTCGATCACCACGAGCCGCCCGCGAAAGCTCTCCAGGGAGACCGGACGGCCTTCCAGGTCCGGCAGCGTGAAGGGCGGCGCGAGCTCGGCAGCCTCCGGTGCCTGCGCCTCGGAGCAGGCCAGGGCCCCGAGCGCGAGCGCCAGGCGCGCCAGCCCGACCCGGCGCCTCACAGGAGCGTCTCCTCCAGGGCCACCACGAACCGGTTCAGGAACGCGAAGTAGGCGTTCAGGCGGGTCAGCTGGTCGGTCAGCACCAGGACGCCCACGGCCACGAGCAGCGCTCCGGAGGCGAGCTCGATGCGCCGGAAGTGGCGCCGCACGCGCTGGAACGCCTGCAGGAAGCGCTCCAGGCTCCAGCCGGCCAGCAGGAAGGGCACCGCCAGGCCCGCCGAGTACACCGACAGCAGCCAGATCCCCTGCCCCACGGTCTCCCGGCTGCCGGCCAGGGTGAGGATGCCGCCGAGGATCGGACCGATGCACGGCGACCAGCCGAAGGCGAAGGCGGCGCCCACCAGCGCCGCGCCGAGCGGACCGGCGGGCCTGCTGCGCACCTCCAGGCGCCGCTCGCGCTGGAGTCCCGGGAGCTGCAGGACCCCGGCCACGTGCAGACCCATCAGGATGATCACGAGGCCGGCCAGCTGGATCAGGCCGATCTCGAACCCGAAGAGCTCCACGCGCCAGCTGCGCAGGGCCCGGCCCAGCAGGGTGGCCGTCGCCCCGAGGGCCACGAACACGGCCGAGAAGCCGAACACGAAGCCGAGGCATGCGAACAGCACGTGGCGGCGCACCCGTCCGCCTCCCGGCGCCTCCCGCAGCTCCTCCACCGTGAGCCCCGAGACCAGGGACAGGTACGCGGGCATCAGCGGCAGCACGCACGGCGAGAGCACCGAGAGCAGACCGGCGCCGAAGGCCGCGACTCCGCTTGCCAGCCCCGCTTCGCCCATGGTTCCTCCGCGAGCGGACCCCGCGGCGCTCCGGGTCTCGCCCCTCGGACCGCGGGGAAGCTAGAAGTCGGTCCCGTACTCCGGCTCGACCGGGACCGGCTGGCGCAGATCCCGGTCGGCGGGCGCCCGTCCCACGAACTCCAGGGGACGCTGTCCCCTTAGATGCTCGGGAGTCACCACGTAGTCCCCGCGCAGGGCCGCCGTCAGGACGGGGCGCGCCACGGCCGCGTCTCCGCCCGAGAAGATCCACGCGAGGCCGGCGATCAGGGATCCGCCCCCGGCGTAGATCAGCTTGGCGGGGCTGTAGAAGATCGTCGCCAGGCCAGCGGCGGCCCCCATGCCGGCCTCCGACCCCAGGCGTTCCGCCCGGGCGGGCGCGGCCAGCAGCACGAGAGCGAGCGCCAGCGGCGCCCAGCGCCTCAAGCGGGAAGACGACAGGTGAAACGACACGTGAACCCCCTCCGGTGCGGCGGCCCGCGGGCGGCCGCCGGGCCCCGTCCACCGCCAGTGTGCCGGGCGGGCGGGCGGGCGGCAAGCGAGCCGGCGCTAGAAGCGCTTGTCCGTGTCGAGCAGCACGGTCACCGGCCCGCTGTTGACCAGCGCCACCTCCATCATGGCGCCGAAGCGTCCGGTCACCACGGGAACGCCGACGGCCCGCGCCGCCTCGGCCAGCGCCGCCAGCAAGGGCTCCGCCTGCTCGGCGGGCGCCGCTTCGATCCAGGACGGCCGCCGGCCCTTGCGCGCATCGCCGAAGAGCGTGAACTGCGAGATCACGCCGAGGGTACCGCCCGTCTCGAGGAGCGAGCGATTCATGCGTCCGGCCTCGTCCTCGAGGACGCGCAGGTGCACCAGGCGATGGGCCAGCTCCGAGGCCGCCGCGGCGGCGTCGTGGCGACCCACGCCGACCAGCGCCAGCAGCCCCGGCCCCATCCGCGCCACGGTCTCGCCGCCCACGCGCACGCACGCCGAGCGGACCCGCTGCGCCACCGCCCGCACGAGGCTAGAGGCTTTCCTGCCGGGCGAAGCGGCCGCGGTAGACGGCAGAGCCCTCGGTGCGCATGAGCACCAGCTGGCAGACCCGCACGCCCGCGTGGATGGAGAGCGGGTGGCCGGCCACGTTGCTCATCTCGAGGACCTGCCGGCTCGAGACGCCCGGCTGCACGAAGGCCGAGGTCACGTGGATCATCAGCCCGAGCCGGGCAAAGCGGCTGCGCCCCTCCAGGAACCCGCACAGGTCCGCGGGCAGGGTCACGCGCTCGCGCGTGATGCCGTGGATGGTCGCACCGGGCTGGAGCAGGAAGGGCTCCCGCAGCTCCTGCCGGCGCGTGTGATCGCGGTAGTCCGCATCGTCCCGGATCGGGATCGGCTCGCGGCCGCGCTCGATCACCCGGATCTCGTCGCCGAGGGTGAGGTCGACGGAGGCCGGCCCCACGTGCTCCGGCGCAAAGGGGTCGATGGCGAGGCGCCCGGCCTCGATCTCGCGCAGGATCACGTCGCGCGTCAGCACGGCCATCGGGGTTGCGCATGATACCCTACGCCGGTGCCGCACCCGTATTTCGCCGTGCCGCCGCCGGTGGTGATCGGTCACCGGGGCGCCGCCGGCATGGCGCCCGAGAACACGCTGCTCTCCTTCGAGCGGGCCCTGGCAGAGGGAGCGCAGATCCTGGAGAGCGACGTCCACGCCACCCGGGACGGGGCCATCGTGCTGATGCACGACGACCGGGTGGAGCGCACGACGGACGGACGCGGACGCGTGGCGGAGCTCTCCCTCGCCGCGCTGCGGCGCCTGGACGCGGGCTGGAGCTTCGAGCCCTGCCCCGGCGCCGGCTTCCCGTTCCGGGGCCGCGGCGTTCGCGTACCCACCCTGGAGGAGTCGTTCCAGGCCTTTCCGGGCGCACGCTTCAACCTGGAACTCAAGGAGGACGTGCCCGGGCTGCTGGCGCGCACGGTGGAGATCGTGGCGACCGCGGGAAGAGCCGAGCTCACCCTGCTCACCACCGCGGAGGACGCCTTCATGGCCCGCCTGCGCGCCCACCTGGCCGCGACCGGCGTGGGCGTGGCGGTGGGTGCCTGCACCGGCGACGTGCTGCGCTTCCTGCGCGCCGCTCAGGAGGGCAAGCCACCGCCCCCGGAGGTCATGGCCCTCCAGGTGCCGGCGGAGTTCGGGGGCCGGCTCCTGGTCACGCGCGAGTTCGTACGCCACGCCCACGCCCACGGCATCGCCGTCCACGTCTGGACGGTAAACGAGCCCGCCCGGATGGAGCAGCTCCTGGACCTCGGGGTGGACGGGCTGGTGACCGATTTCCCGGGCCGGATGGCGCAGCTCCTGGCCCGGCGCCGCTCCGCCTGAGCTTGTCAGATCACTGGAGGGATTCGGCCGAGGTCTCGGGATCCTCTTGGCTTTCCAGGCGCGCGAGGGCCCAGCGGGCGTGCTCCGCCAGGAGCGGGTCCGGACCCTCCGCGTGGCGCCGCACCGCCGGGAGCAGGCTGCGGTCGCCGGAGTTGCCTGCCGCCACCAGGGCGTTGCGCAGGAGCCCCCGGCGCTTGGCCCGGCGCAGGGCGCTGCGACGCGTGGCTGCGCGCCAGGCGGACTCGTCGAGGCCGAGGATCCAGGCGAGCTCGGGCCGCACCCACTCGGGCCGCGCGGCGAGCCGCGCCCGCAGCCCGGTCCGGTCCGGCGGGCGCTCCCTCCCCCGTCGCTGGTTCCAGGGACAGACCTCCTGGCACACGTCGCAGCCGAACACCCAGTCCCCCTGGGCGGCGCGCAGGGGCTCCGGGATCGCACCGCGCAGCTCGATGGTCGTGTAGGAGAGGCAGCGCGTGGCATCCAGGACGTAGGGCTCGGGGAAGGCGTCGGTCGGGCAGGCGTCGAGACAGGCCCGGCAGCTCCCGCAGTGGTCCGGCTCCCGGCGCTCCGCGGGCAGGTCGAGGTCCGTGAGCAACACGCCCAGGAAGAACCACGAGCCGAGACCCGGCTCGATCAGGCAGGTGTTCTTGCCGATCCATCCCAGGCCGGCCTGGGCGCCGAGCACGCGCTCGAGCACGGGGCCCGTGTCCACGTACGGGCGGGTCTGCACCGCGCGTTGCGCCAGGGCCTCCAGGCCGGCCGCCACCGCACGCAGCCGCTCGCCCATCACGTCGTGGTAGTCGTCACCGCCGGCATAGCGCGCCACGCCGCCCCGCCCGGGGGCGGCGGCTCCGCGCTCCGGGGGCTCGTAGACGAGGCCCACCACCAGCGCGCTGCGCGCCCCCTCGAACACGAGGCGCGGGTCCACGCGGGCGTCGAGCCGACGCTCCATCCAGGCCATCTCGCCGTGGTAGCCGCGCGCCAGCCACTGGCGCAGGAAGCGCGACTCGGAGGTCGGCTCGAGGCGGGCCACCCCGGCGCGATCGAAGCCCACGGCGAGGGCGAGCGCCTTGGCGCGCTCGGCGAGGACGCGCCCGGCGGCGGGCTCGGCAGCGGCGGCGGCGGGCGGGAGCGGGCGGGCCACGGGTCTTCCAGGAGGCGACGGATGCGCCTCGTGCCCCGCGACGGTATCGCCACCTCCGACGCGGTCAATCGGCGGCGGGCGGTGCACGCAGGGCGCCGGCCAGCGCGACCAGCGCCAGACAGCCGAGCACATACACGGCGAGGCCCGCCGTCTCGTGCACGCTGGGTCCGGTGACCGCCACGACGCCGAAGCGGTGGGCCGCCAGCACGGTGCCCACCACCCGTACCAGATTCGCCGCCAGGGCGATGGGGACGACGGCCAGCCCGAGGGCCAGGGCGCGCCAGGGCGGCGTGCGCAGGAACCAGGCCAGCATCACGGCCAGGGGCGTCAACGTGACCACCGACGTGACGCCGCTGCAGGCTTCGGCCACGAAGAGCGCCTGGCCGTCCGGCAGGCGCAGGACGTTGCCCTCGCGGGTCACCCCGGCGCCCAGAACGTCGAGGGTGGCCACGGCCGCCTGGGAGACGAAGAGCTGCAGCTGCACGATCCCGGGGCGGATCCAGTCCGGAGGCGGGGGCACCATGAAGAGCAGGAAGGCCAGGGGGAAGGCGAGCGCCCGCAGCCAGGCCAGCCCGCGCAGCAACCACACGGCGGCCGCCAGGGCCAGGACGGCCGCCAGGCCCTGGGCGCTGGCGGAGCCCGCTCCCAGCCCCAGGACGTAGAGGGCGAGGGCCACGATCCCGAAGGGAGCGGCGCGGCCGTCCGGCCGGATCGGGATGCCGCGGCGCGCTCCGCGCCCGGCCCACACCATCCACAGGGCGACGAAGGGAACCAGCCAGCCGTGGGACCAGTAGTCGAGGGACGACCAGACCCCGGCGAGGGCGAGCCCCGCCGGCGCGAGAACCAGGAGCAGGAGGGCGGCGAAGGCCCACTCGGCGCGGCGCATGCTCCTCCCATCGGCCGGCCCGGCGAGAATATGCAGCCCCGAGCGCCGGGGTGCGACCGCCGCGCGCCGGCGGCTTGGAAAGGGACGCCCGTCCTAGCGGCCGGCCAGGCGACCCACCACCTGGTCGCCGAAGACGCGCCGCTCGTCGGCGGCTTCCGGAAGCACGCAGAGGTAGGAGAGCCCCCAGGCCTCGCGCCGGCGCTCGAGCTCGGCCCGCATCTCCTCGGGGGTGCCGATCAGGACCAGGGGGCTCTCGCGCAGGGTGCGGGCCGCGGCCCCGAAGCGGCGCGCCATCCCGCCCGCCACCCGTTCCGTCTCCGCCGATGAGCCGGTCAGCCGGGTCACGAACACGAAGGCCCCGATCTCGACCGCCTGCGGGTCCCGCCCCGCCTCCTCCACGCGCTTGCGCAGCAGCTCGCTCCGCTCCCGGAAGACTTCGCCCGTGAAGGTGACGAGCGCCTTGGGGTCCACGTGTCCCAGGCGCATGGCCGGGAGGATGGAGACGACGTCGGCGTGGCGCGCCGCCGTGGCCAGCAGCAGGTCACCGCCGCCGCCCACGTGCAGCGGCGGACGCGGCCGCTGGGCGGGCCGCGGCGCCACGACGAAGTCCTCCACCCGGTAGTGCACGCCCTCGAAGCGCACCCGCTCCCCGGCCAGGGCCCGGGTCACGATCTCCAGGGCCTCGTCCAGCATCTGCACGCGCAGCGAGGGCTTGGGGAACGGGATCCCGGTGCGGCGGAACTCCTCCACCCACCAGCCGACGCCCAGGCCGAGCTCGAGGCGGCCGCCGGTCAACCGATCCACGCAGGCGGCGAGCTGGGCGGTCAAGCAGGGGTGGCGGAACGGGTTGCAGGCGAGGCCCGGGCCCACGCGCAGCCGCTCGGTGCGCAGGCCCAGGGCCGTCACGGTGGTCCAGCACTCGCCGAGGCCCGCGGCCGGCTCGGCGTCCGAGGCCGGGGCCGGGAAGTGGTCGGGCACCAGCGCCACGTCCCAGCCCAGGCGCTCGACCTCGCCCGCCAGATCGAAGAGCGTCGTCAGATCCGGGGCCTGCAGCGCGAGCGGCGCCGCGAAGCGGAACGGTCTCGGCATGGAACCCCTCCCCCGCCGGTCCGCAGCGAGCCTATCCCGCGTTATGCTCCGAGGCCAGACGCAGCGCTGCGAGAGGACCCCCCATGCCGATCGAGGCGGGCCGCAAGGCCCCGGCGTTCACGCTTGCCGACACGGACGGCCGCAAGCGCCGCCTCCGGGACTTCGCCGGGCACGACCTGGTGATCTACTTCTATCCCAAGGACGACACGCCCGGCTGCACCAAGGAGGCCTGCGGCTTCC
Source organism: Myxococcota bacterium (assembly GCA_041611735.1). GTDB lineage: Bacteria > Myxococcota_A > UBA9160 > UBA9160 > PR03 > JBFIML01. The sequence continues at coordinate 50,501 of JBFIML010000007.1, forward strand.
GCGACCTCTGGAAGAAGTTCACGGACCTCGGTGTCGCCGTGGTCGGCCTCTCGCCCGATCCGCCCGCCTCGCATCGCAAGTTCGCGGACAAGTACGAGCTGCCCTTCCCGCTGCTGTGCGATCCGGACCACCGGGTGATGGAAGAGTACGGCGCCTGGGGCGAGAAGGTCCTGTACGGCCGCAAGAGCCGGGGCGTGATCCGCTCCACGGTCTGGATCGGCCGCGACGGACGGGTGAAGAAGCACTGGAAGCGCGTGGCGAAGGCCGCCGAGCACCCGGCTCGGGTGCTCGAGGCGATCCGGGCGGAGGGCTAGGCGTGGGACGCGTGCGTTTTCCGGAAGGCTTCCGCTGGGGCGCCGCCACGGCGGCCCACCAGGTCGAGGGCGCCTGGGATGCCGACGGCAAGGGCGAGTCGATCTGGGACCGCTTCAGCCACACCCCCGGCCGCATCCGCAACGGCGACACGGGCGACCTGGCCTGCGACTCCTACCATCGCTGGCCCGAGGACGTGGCGCTGCTGCGCGCCATGAACCTGGACTCCTACCGCTTCTCGATCGCCTGGACGCGCATCCAGCCCGAGGGCCGGGGTCCCGCCCACGCCAAGGGCATCGACTACTACCGCCGCCTGGTGGACGCACTGCTCGAGGCGGGCATGCGTCCCTTCCCGACCCTCTACCACTGGTGCCTGCCCCAGGCGTTGGAGGAGGCCGGCGGCTGGCCGAACCGTGACCTGGCGGGCCGCTTCGCCGACTACGCGGAGGTGGTGGGGAGCGCGCTGGGCGATCGGATCGACGAGTGGATGCTCTTCAACGAGCCTTCCATCTTCACCACGCTCGGCTACCTGGTGGGCGTGCACGCCCCGGGCCGGCGCGAGCCGGACGCCTTCCTGCGCGCCACCCACACCGTGAACCTGGCCCAGGGCGAGGCGTTCCGGGCGCTGCGGGCCGTGGCACCCGCAGCCCGCATCGGGACCGCCTTCAACATGACGGCCTGCGAGCCGGCGGGCGACTCCGGGGCGGACGTCGAGGCGGCGGAGCGCTGGCATCGCTTCGCGAACGAGTGGTACCTGGCCCCCGCGCTGCGCGGTCGCTATCCGGAGGCCTTTCCGGAAGGCAACCCGCTGGATGCCATGGGGGTCCGGGAGGGGGACCTGGCCCGCGTGCGGGCGCCCCTGGACTTCCTGGGCATCAACCTCTACACGCGCACGAAGGTGCGGGCCGTTCCGCTGGACGGGAGCGGGGGCGGCCCCCCGCTCCGCATCGGGGCCGAGCCGAGCCTGTTCGGCGCCAGCGAGGGCCCGCGCACCGACTTCGGCTGGGAGGTGTGGCCCGACGCCCTGCACGACGTGGTCGTGCGCATCACGCGCGACTACGACCGGCCGGTGATCGAGGTCACCGAGAACGGCTGCTCCTACGGCGACGGCCCCGACGCCAACGGTGTGATCCGCGACGTGCGGCGCATCGACTTCCATCGCGGCTACCTGGCCGCCCTGGCTCGCGCCATCGAAGCGGGTGCCGACGTGCGCGGCTACCACGCCTGGACCCTGATGGACAACTTCGAGTGGGCGGAGGGCTTCGGCCAGCGCTTCGGCCTGGCCTGGGTGGACTTCGCCAGCCGCGAGCGCATCCTCAAGCAGTCCGGCCGCTGGTACGGCCGCGTGGCGGCCGAGAACGGCTTCGAAGCCTAGGCCCCGAGACGCGCCAGCTGCTCGGCGGCCAGCAGCCAGCGCAGCCGCCCGGCGCCCGGCCGCGGCGCTCCGGAGAACTCGAGGCGCGCCACGGCGCCCGTGCCGAGGGCGACGCCGCTGCTGCCCACCCCCGCCACGGCCAGGGCGACGAGCTCGCCGAGGGTGGGCTGGTGGCCCACCAGGGCCACCCGCTCCCCGCTGCCCGCGAGCTCGGCCAGGATGCGCTGCGGGTCGCCCCCGGGCGCGAGCGCCGCGAGGGTCTCCGGCTCGGGCCCCCCGACCTCCGCGGCCAGGATGCCCGCCGTCTCCCGGGCGCGCGGCAGCGGGCTCACCAAGAGGCGCTCCCAGCCGACCCGGAGCGCGCACAGGCCCCGGCCGACTCCGGCCAGGGCGCGGCGCCCGGCGTCCGTCAGGGGGCGCTCCGCGTCGGAGCCCCCGGGCGCCGTCGACGCGGCCTGGCCGTGGCGGATCACGTAGACCTCCATGAGGAACAGTCTACCTTCGCGGGCTCGGTGCCGCGGGGCACCGGCACGGAGGCCCCATGCAGGACCGGCTCGTCTTCCTGATCGGATCACCGCGCTCGGGATCCACGCTGCTCGCGCGCATGCTCGGCGCCCACCCGGCGATCCACGCCCCCGCGGAGCCGCATCTCGTCACGCCGCTGGCCCACCTGGGCTACTACGCGTCGGTGGAGAAGGCGCCCTACGACCCCGTCATCACCCGGCAGGCCATGCAAGAGCTGGTGGGGAGCCTCCCGCGCGGGGAGGAGGACTACCTGGACGCCCTGCGGGCCTGCACGGATACCGTGTACGAGCGCCTGCTGGCGGCCTCGGGCCGGCGCCTGCTGCTGGACAAGACGCCCGCCTACGCTCTGTGCCTCGACTTCCTGGCCCGCCTGTATCCGAAGGCCCGCTACGTGGTGCTGACCCGCCATCCCCTGGCGGTGTGGTCGTCGTACGTGGAGTCGTTCTTCGACGGCGACCACGAGGTGGCCCATGCCCACAACCCGCTGCTGGAGCGCTACGTGCCGGCCGTCGGCCGCTTCCTGCGCGATCGGCCCGTGCCGCTCGTGGCCGTGCGCTACGAGGAGATGGTGCGGGAGCCGGAGCGCGAGCTGCGCCGGATCTGCGGCTTGCTGGAGCTGCCCTTCGAGCCGGGCATGGTGAGCTACGGCGAGACGCAGGGTGCGGCGCAGCCGGCCGCGCGCGGCCTGGGCGACCCGCTCGGCGTGGCGAACCAGACGCGTCCCAGCACCGGCTCCGTGGCACGCTGGGCCCGGGACATGGCCGGCGACCCGGGCAAGCTCGCCCAGGCGCGACGCATCGTGGAGCGGCTGCCGGACGAGGACCTGGAGACCTGGGGCTATCCGCGCTCGGCCATCGAGAGGGAGCTCGACGCGGTGGTGCCGGCCCCGACCCGCCGGCGGCGGCGCCCCTGGAGCTACTACACGCTGGAACGCAAGCTCCTGGTCCGGCTGCGGCGCAACATCCACCACAACGCCTTCGGGCGCCTGGTGCGCCGCGTGCGCTTCGCCTGCGACGTCCTGCTGCGCTGAGGGGGCTGCCCTCCCGGGGGCCGGTCGGCTATAAACCGGGGTGGAGGGATGCATGGAACCGAGACCGCGCTCTCCCGAGGAGTCTCCGCCGGCCTACCAGCCGCCCGACGCCGAGGTGATCGCTCTCGACTGCGAGATCAGCGCCTACGCGCCGGTCGAGGACGATCCGCTCCCCTGACGGACCCATGTCCAAGGGCCGCTTCGCCCACGTCCGCGAGGCCCTGCGCCGCTACTTCGTGGCGGGCATCCTGGTGCTGGCCCCCATCCTCGTCACCACCTGGGCGATCGCCTGGGTGGTGCAGCGCCTGGACAACCTGCTGCTTCCCCAGGTGCTGCGCCTGCTCTTCCCGGGCGTCGAGGACCCGCCGCGCCTGCCCCTGGTGGGGGCCATCTTCACCGTGCTCGTGATCCTGCTGGTGGGTGTCGTGGCGCGGCACTTCTTCGGCCTCGAGCTGGTGCGGGCGGTCGAGCGGCTGCTGGCGCGCGTCCCCATTGCGCGCAGCATCTACGCGGGGGTGAAGCAGCTGGCGGAGGCGATCTTCCTTTCCGACACCACGAGCCGCTTCAACCGGGTCGTGCTGGTGGAGTACCCGCGCAAGGGGCTCTACGCCATCGCCTTCACCACCGGCCGCGCGCGCGGCATCGTGCAGAAGGCGACGCCCGCCATCATGGTCAACTGCTTCGTACCCACCACACCGAACCCCACCTCGGGGTTCTACCTGCTGATCCCGGAGGAGGAGATCATCGAGGTGAACCTGACCGTGGAGGAGGCCTTCAAGCTCATCATGTCGGCGGGCCTGGTGGGGCCCGAAAGCGGGGCGCGCAACGCGGAAGCGCCATCCACCCTCCCGGCAGGGCCGGCGGCCGTGGCCGGGGGGGGATCGTCCTCGCCAGAGGGTTCGTGAGCGAGCTCGCCACGCGCCACTGCGTGCCCTGCCGGGGCGACACGCCGCGTCTGCGCGGCGCGGCCATCGAGCCCCTGCGCGCCCAGCTCGACCCGGCCTGGAAGGTGACGGACGAGCACCACCTGGAGCGCGAGCTGCGCTTCGCGAACTTCCGGGAGGCGCTCGCCTTCACCAACCGGGTGGGCGAGATCGCCGAGGCCGAGCACCATCATCCGGATCTCGAGCTCGCCTGGGGGCGCGTCGCGGTCCGCATCTGGACCCACGCCATCGACGGTCTCACCGAGAGCGACTTCGTCCTGGCCGCGAAGATCGACCGCCTGGCGGAAGGCCAGGCATCGTGACCCTTGCCTTCCCCACCGGCTGGGAGCGCTGCGAGGCCCGGGAGGGCGAGGCCCATCTCCCGGTTCATCCCGATCCGGTCGCTCCCGCGGACGCGCTCGCGAGCCCGGCGGCGGGGCGCAGCAGCGCCAGGGCGTTTTCGCGCAGGATCGCCCGGCGCGCCTCGGGGCGCCCCTCGGTCACGATCAGCAGCTTGGCGAGGGTGGCGGCCAGGGGATAGAAGGGCCAATCGCTGCCGAAGACCAGGCGCTTGGGGCCCAGATCTTCCAGCATTCGATGAAGGGCGCTGACGCCCTGCCCGGCGATCTCCAGCCAGACGTTGGGGCGCTCCCGGGCCAGGCGCAGGGCGTCGGCCGCGTCGCGAGCCCCCGCGTGGCCGAACAGGAAGCGCACCCCCGGGAACTCCGCCACCGGGGCCTCGTAGCGGCGGATCACCGCGTAGCGGCGCAGGAAGCGCGGCTCGATGCCGGAGCGGCCGGCATGGAAGATCACCGGCAGGTCGAGCTGCTCGCACTCCGCGTAGATCGCCATGGCCTCCGGGTCGTCCGGGTAGAAGCGCTGCATCTCCGGGTGGAGCTTCACGCCGCGGACGCCCCGGGCCGCGTAGCCCCGCAGCTTCTCGGGCCAGCCGCCGTCCCGCGGATGGACCGACGCGAAGGGTACGAGGCGCGGGCGGGCCCGGGCCCGGCCCAGGGCGTCGAGCCAGGCCGCGGTGAGGTCGTCCCCGAACGGGAGCCCCCACGCGATGGGCAGCACCGCCGCCTGCTCGAAGCCCATGCGGTCCAGCTCCTCCAGCAGGTTCGGGATCGTGTAGGTGTGCGACGCCTCGCTGCCGCGCCAGAGCTGGTCGCGGAGCTCGCGGCGCAGGTCGGCCAGGGCCTCGGCGGTGAAGTTCGCGTTCAGGTAGACGTCGAGGTCGAGCGGGCAGCCGGGCTCCTCCGCGTCGCAGTCGAGCCGATAGGACACGCGCCCCGTGCGGCGCAGCAGGTCCACGGCCGGCGCGAAGAGCATCCACATGGCCAGGTGGGTGTGCAGGTCGATCCCGGCGGGCGGCTCGTCCAGCACGAGACGCAGCCGCTTGGCTTCGTCCAGCTCGAACCAGGGCAGCTCGGCGAGGCCCCGGTAGCCGCGGAAGCGCAGCACGCCGTGGGGCCCGCGCCCGGAGCGCGCTGCCTCGTCGGCGCGCTGGCGGGCGAGCGCCGCCTCGTCGGCCTCGCCGTAGTCGCCCTCGCCACAGCCCAGGGCGGAGCCGGCCGCCGCGGCGAAGGCGAGACGCAGCAGGTCCCGGCGGCCCAGCCGCACCTCCAGGGCCTCAGCCAGCGCCGGCCAGGAGCTGACGGAGCACGAAGGACAGGATGCCGCCGTGGCGGTAGTAGTCGAGCTCGCTCGGCGTATCGATGCGCACCCGCGCCTCGAAGGCGGTCTGCTTGCCGTCGTCGGCGCGGGCCCGCACGGTCAGGCGCCGGCCGTCGGCGAAGCCGGCCGCCATCGCCTCCGCCAGACCGTCGATGGCGTAGGTCTCGCGCCCCGTGAGGCCCAGGCTCGCGGCGCTCTCGCCCCGGAGGAACTCCAGGGGCAGGAGCCCCATGCCCACCAGGTTCGAGCGGTGGATGCGCTCGAAGCTCTCGGCCAGAACCGCGCGCACGCCGAGCAGCGCCGGGCCCTTGGCCGCCCAGTCGCGGCTCGAGCCGGAACCGTACTCCTTGCCCGCCAGCACCAGCAGCGGCACGCCGTCGCGGCGGTAGCGCTCGGCCGCCTCGAAGATGGAGGTGCGCTCACCACTCGGAAGGTGCTCGGTCACCGAGCCCTCGCTGCCGGGCACCAGCTGGTTGCGCAGCCGGACGTTGGCGAAGGTGCCCCGCATCATGACTTCGTGGTTGCCGCGCCGGGATCCGTAGGAGTTGAAGTCCCGCGGCGCCACGCCGTGCTCCTGGAGGTAGCGGCCCGCGGGCGAGTCCTTGCCGATGCTCCCGGCGGGCGAGATGTGGTCGGTGGTCACGCTGTCGCCCAGCAGGCACAGCACCCGGGCGCCCTGGATGGGGGCGACGCGCTCCGGAGCCTCCCGGGACATGCCCTCGAAGTAGGGCGGCTTCCGCACGTAGGTGGAGTCCGGCTCCCAGCGGAAGCGGGCTCCCCGGGGCACCGGCAGCGCGTCCCAGTTCTCGTCGCCCTGGAAGACCTCGCCGTAGCTGGCCCGGAACATGGACGACTGCACGTGCCGCTCGATCAGCTCCTGCACCTGCTTCGGGGAGGGCCACAGGTCGCGCAGGTAGACCGGCTTGCCGTCCCGGTCCGTCCCCAGCGGGTCGCGGGTCAGGTCGAGATCCATGCGCCCCGCCAGGGCGTAGGCCACCACCAGGGGCGGTGACATCAGGTAGTTGGCGCGCACCAGCGGGTGGATGCGCGCCTCGAAGTTGCGGTTGCCCGAGAGCACCGAGCACACCACCACCAGCTCGCTCTCCTCCAGGGCCTGGGCGACGGGCTCCGGGAGCGGACCGGAGTTCCCGATGCAGGTGGTGCAGCCGTAGCCCACCAGGTGGAAGCGGAGCTGCTCCAGGTACGGCAGCAGACCGGCCTCCTTCAGGTACCGGGTCACCACCTGGGAGCCGGGTGCCAGCGAGGTCTTGACCCAGGGCCTGGTCTCGAGCCCGCGCTCCACGGCGTTGCGGGCCAGCAGACCGGCGGCCATCAGCACCGAGGGATTCGAGGTGTTGGTGCAGCTCGTGATGGCGGCGATCACGACCGAGCCGTGGTGGAGCACGTGCTCCACGTCGTCGAGCCGGATGCGCACGGCCGACGGCATGCGAGCGTAGTCCTCGTTCCGGTGGTTGCCGTCGCCGCCCTCGGACTCCCAGCGCCCTTCCTCCTTGTTGCGCGCCTCCGGCCCGGGCTTGGCGCGGGCCGTCATCTCGGAGACGACGCTGCGGAAGGCACGGCCCGCGTCCGGGAGGGAGACCCGGTCCTGGGGCCGCCTGGGGCCCGCGATGCTCGGCTCCACCGTGGCGAGGTCCAGCTCGAGCCGCTCCGAGTAGTCGGCCGCCGCCGCGTCCGGGCTGCGGAACAGCCCCTGCTGCCTGGCGTAGGCCTCGACCAGGGCCACCTGCTCATCGGGTCGGCCCGTGAAGCGCAGGTAGCGCAGCGTCTCGTCGTCCACCGGGAACAGGCCGCAGGTGGCCCCGTACTCCGGGCACATGTTGGCGATGGTGGCGCGGTCCGCCAGCGGCAGGTGGTCGAGCCCCGGCCCGAAGAACTCCACGAACTTGCCGACCACGCCGTGCCGGCGCAGCAGCTCGGTGACACGCAAGACCAGGTCCGTGGCCGTGGCGCCCTCGCGCAGACGGCCGGTCAGGCGCACCCCCACCACCTTGGGGATCAGCATGGAGATCGGCTGGCCCAGCAGGGCCGCCTCGGCCTCGATCCCACCCACGCCCCAGCCGAGGACGCCGAGCCCGTTGATCATGGTGGTGTGGGAATCGGTCCCGACCAGGGTGTCGGGATAGGCCTGGGGAAGCCCGCCCTCCCCGGTCGCCCCCTCGCCGCCGAACACCACCCGCGCCAGGTACTCGAGGTTCACCTGGTGGACGATGCCGCGGCCCGGAGGCACGACGCGGAAGCCCGCGAATGCCTCCTGGCCCCAGCGCAGCAGGGCATAGCGCTCGCGGTTGCGCTCGAACTCCCGTTCCACGTTGATGCGGAAGGCGTCCGGCATGCCGAAGGCGTCCACCTGGACCGAGTGGTCGATCACGAGCTCGGCGGGCTGTAGCGGATTGATGCGCTGGGCATCGCCCCCCAGAGCGGCCATGGCGTCGCGCATGGCCGCCAGGTCCACTACCGCCGGCACGCCCGTGAAGTCCTGGAGCACCACCCGGGCAGGCAGGAAGGCGATCTCGCGTTCGGGCTCGGCGCCGGCATCCCAGCGCGCGAGCGCCTCCACGTCGTCGCGCGTCACGGCCTCGCCGTCCTCGCGGCGCAGCAAGCTCTCCAGGAGGATGCGCAGGGAGACGGGCAGCCGGGCCACGGGCAGCCCCGCCTGCTCGAGGGCAGCCAGGCGGTAGATCTCGAACTGGCGATCGCCGACCCGAAGCGTGCCGCGTGCCCCGAAGCTGTTCATGGTCCCCCTCCCGCGCCCGGCAGCGCGTCCGAGCCAAGAAGCTAGCCGAGCGGCGGCGCGACGCCGGCGGACGACGCCCTACAGCCAGGCGTAGGCGGCGCGCAGCGCCTCGCGGCCGCCGCTCTCGAGAACCTCGCCGTGGGTGAGGAGCACGCGGTCGAAGTCCCAGGCGAGCAGCCGGTCGATGGATCGGCGCAAGGCCGCGCGGTCGCGCACCAGGGAGCGCAGCATCCGGCTCGGCCCGAAGCGCTGGTAGGCGCCGTTCGCACGCAGGAAGAGCCGCGCGAGCAACGCGTCGGCGTGCTGGACGTTGAAGGCCAGGTCCGTGAGCACCAGCGTGCGCGTGGGCCGGTGCCAGAGCGCCACCTCGTTCAGGTACGGGATGCCCCGCACCAGGTGGGTCTCCAGCTCCCCCTTCCACTCCGGCGGCGGCTGGTCCTCGAGGAGGGCGTGGAAGGCCAGGTCGCTGCGCTTCTCCGGAAGCCCCGGGGCGCCCAGGCGTCGCGCGTCGGGATAACGCTCGGCCGCCTTCGCCAAGAACAGGTGGTGCACCCGGTTCGGCGCCACCAGGAAACGCACCGGGCCGAGGGCGTCCAGCCGTTGCCCGAGCTCCGCGTCCAGGGCCACGGGCGAGTGCAGCAGCAGGCCTCCGTCCGCCAGGCGCACCACGGTCATGCGCGTCCCGAGCGGGATGAAGCCGGCGGCCCGCAGGGTGCGCGTCTCGCTCCAGAGGCCCTGGCCGTGCTGGGTCCACACGGCGGGAAGGCTCTCCGATCCGGAGGGCGAGCGTCAAGCGGGTCCGGCCCCGTCCCACCCGCGCTTGACGCCGCTTTCGAAGCCCCGTTAGCGTCTCGCTCGAAGTGACCGATTCCCCTCTGGAATCCGTGCGAGCGCGCTACCGCCTGGCGGTGGGCGCCGAGGCCGCCGCCGCCCGCGCCGAGGCGCTGCGCTACGAGCAGACGGTGGAGCTCCCGCCCGAGGCGGTGAGCGACCCCTTCGTGGAGAAGGAGATCCTGCCGCGAGTCGAGGCGCTCGGGCCGGCCGCCGGCGGGGGCTTCGAGCTGGTGCTGGCCTACCCGCCCGGCGTGGCCCGCGCCGAACCGGCGTCGCTCCTGGGAGTGCTGTTCGGGAACTGCTCGCTGCAGGACGACGTGTCGCTCACGGCCGTGGAGCTTCCGGAGCCCGTCTGCCGCGGCCTCGGCGGTCCGCGTCTCGGGAGCGCGGGCCTGCGGCGCCTGGCCGGCGTGCCAGAGGGCCCCCTCACCTGCACCGCGTTGAAGCCCGTGGGGCTCGCTCCGGACGCCCTGGCCGAACTCTGCGCGGTCTTCGCCCGGGCAGGGATCCACGTGGTGAAGGACGACAACGGCCTGGCGGACCACCCCTTCTGTCCCTTCGCCGAGCGGGTTCGCGCCTGCCAGGCGGCGGTCGAGCGCGTCGCCCGGGAGACGGGTCGCCGCACGCTGTACGCTCCCAACGTGACTGGGAGCCCCGCGGCCGTGGCCCGGCAGATCGACCTGGCCGGCGCGCTCGGCGTACGCGCCGTGATCCTCGAGCCCATGCTGGTGGGACTCCCGCTCCTGCACGAGCTGGCGCGAGGCGAACGCGAGCTCGCACTGCTGGCGCACCCGTCCTTCGCGGGCGCGCCGCGCATCGCCCCGGAGGTCCTGCTCGGCACCCTGTTCCGGGCCTGCGGAGCCGACGCCGTGATCTTTCCCCATGCCGGGGGCCGCTTCGCCCGCTTCGATCTTGCGACCTGCCGCCGCCTGGGCGACGCCCTGGTCGGCCCCACGGGCGGACTGCGCCCTGCCCTGCCGGTGCCGGGGGGCGGCATGGAGGTGGAGCGCGTGGAGGAGCTGCTGCGCTTCTACGGGCCCGACGTCATGCTGCTGGTGGGTGGGAGCCTGTACCGGGCGGGAGCGGCGCTCGGCGAGCGCACCCGGCGCTTCGTGGACGACGTCCGACGTGCGGCCCAGCGTCTGGCCCGGGAGGCGTCGTGAGGCCGCTCACCCGCCATCGCGGGGGCTTTCGCTGGGAGCACGTCCCCGTCCGGGCCTACAAGGGCGAGGGCACCCACTTCCGGGACGTGACCCGCCAGGTGCTCTTCGGGGCCGAGGCCGGCCTGGCCGGCGAGCTGCGTTACTTCGAGGTGGCGCCGGGCGGTCACACCACCCTCGAGCGGCATGCGCATCCCCATGCGGTGGTGGTGGTCCGCGGTCGGGGCCGCGTGCTGGTGGGCTGCGAGATCCACGACGTGGACCCGTACGATCTGGTCCACGTGCCGCCCCGAACCTGGCACCAGTTCCGGGCCGCCGACGACCAGGCGCTCGGCTTCCTCTGCCTGGTGGACGCTGCCCGCGACCGGCCCGAGCGCCCGGACGAGAAGCAGCTCGCGGCGCTGCGCCGCGAGCCGGTGCTGGCCGCGTTCCTGCGCGCCTAGGCCCCGGGAGCACCACGCGGGCAGCAGTCGGGGTCCATGAGATGGCCTCTAGCCGAGCACCCGGCCGAGGACGCGCTCCACCAGCGCCGCCCCCAGCCACGACCCCACGCCCAGCATCACGTAGAGCGTGAAGCGCAGCAGCGTGGACACGTCGAAGGGCCACTCGCGAACGTCCTCGACCAGCGAGCGGTAGGCGATCAGGTTGGCGAGGCGGGGGCTCTCGCGGCCCGGCGGCGCATCGAGCAGCCCCTCCCGGGCTTGCCGGATGGCTTCCGTCACGCGCGCCAGCTCGGCGCGTTTCACCGCGCGGATGCGCCCGTGCACGCCGCGCACCGGGAGGATCAGGGCCGCCACCGCGACTGCCAGGAGCGGCAGCAGCCCGAGGGCGTTGCTCCAGTGGGACTCGGGCCCCAGCCAGAAGGCCGCCATGATCGCGAACCAGATCGCCCACAGGAGCACCAGGCGCAGCCCGAAGCGCACCAGGGGCTGGAGCGGCCGCAGATCCAGCAGATCGATCTCGACCCATCGCTCGCCCACGCTGGAGAGGGCGCGCGCCGCGTGCAGGTGCGCAGTGAGGGCGCGGCCCACCAGCCAGCCGAAGAGCACGAGCCAGAACACGGCCCCCGGCGGGTAGGGGACGAGCACGACCGGCGCCATCGAGAAGCCGAGCACGAGCATCGCGAGCACCCCGCCACATCCCGCCAGGCGCAGCCGGCTGCGACCGACCCGAAGCGGCCACGCCAGGGCGTCTTCGACCTCGGGCCCCTGCTCCGGGATGGCCGGTCGCAGCGCGCCGGCCTGCCGCTCCGCGGCGCGCAGCCCCAGGGCCGCCAGGGTGAGCGTGTAGCCGAGCATGGCGGCACGGATGCCGACCTCGGTCCAGCTCCCCGGCCCCCAGCGTGGGAGCGCGGCGAGGTCGACTTCGGCGATCACCCGGAGCATGGCCAGCCAGCCGGCGACGAACCCCGCGGCCAGGGCGATCCCGAGCGCGGCGAGGCGGAGAGGATGGTCCCGGGCCACGCGGAAGGTCCAGACGCACGCCTCGGGCGCGACCGCCTCGACGGTCGTCAACCGGCTCGTGCCCCGCGCGCATCGCGCGTGTACCACCAGGCCCAGGCAACGAGGACCGCTTGGAACGGAAGCCGCACCCAGTTCCAGATCCCGAGTCCCTCCTGGGCGCCCAGCATGGGCAGGTCGTTCACCGCCACGTGAGCCTATCACCGCGGCTTGAGTGCCGAGCGGCGATCTCGTACGCTCTGCCTCGTTCGCTGGGTGTGGCCGCGAGGACGGCCTGAGACGTGGCTTCCGGGGCGAGGGACGCCGCCGGACGCGCCGCGAAGCCCCGGAACCTGATCCGGTTCGCACCGGCGTAGGGAAGCGACTCGCATGCCGAACCCCGTCCGTACCGAGGGTCTCCCGACCCGGGAGCCCTTCCCCGCCTCGCGCAAGGTCTACGTGGAGGGCTCGGAGCCCTCGATCCGCGTGCCCCTGCGCGAGATCGCCCAGAGCCCCACCCGCACCAGCGGTCCCGATGGCCGGCCGGCCCGGGAGGAGAACCCGCCGGTGGCGGTCTACGACACCTCGGGCCCCTACACGGACCCCGAGGTGGAAATCGACGTCCGGCAAGGGCTTCCGCCCCTACGGCTCGAGTGGATCCTGAAGCGCGGGGACGTGGAGCGGCGGCCGCACCTCTCCTCCGCCTACGCCCGCAGCCGGGAACGCGATCCGAAGCTGGCCGGGGTGCGCTTCGAGCGGCGCCGCCCGGTGCTGTGCGCGCGGCCCGGCCGGCGCGTCACCCAGATGCACTACGCCCGTCGGGGCGAGATCACGCCCGAGATGGAGTTCGTGGCCCTGCGCGAGAGCCAGCGCCTGGAGCGCCTCGGGGAGCTGGCGAAGCAGCACCCCGGCCAGTCCTTCGGCGCCGCCCTCCCCCGGGAGATCACGCCGGAGTTCGTGCGCGACGAGGTGGCGCGTGGCCGCGCCATCATTCCGTGCAACGTGAACCACCCGGAGCTCGAGCCCATGGCCATCGGGCGCAACTTCCTGGTGAAGATCAACGCGAACATCGGGAACTCGGCGGTGACCTCCTCCATCGAGGAGGAGATCGAGAAGATGGTGTGGGCCACCCGCTGGGGCGCCGACACCGTGATGGACCTGTCCACCGGCAAGCACATCCACGAGACCCGCGAGTGGGTCCTGCGCAACTCGCCAGTCCCGATCGGGACGGTGCCCATCTACCAGGCCCTGGAGAGGGCGGGCGGCCGCCCCGAGGCACTCACCTGGGAGATCTTCCGGGACACCCTCGTCGAGCAGGCCGAGCAGGGGGTGGACTACTTCACCATCCACGCCGGCGTGCTGCTGCGCTACGTGCCGCTCACGGCGCAGCGGCGCACGGGGATCGTCTCCCGCGGCGGCTCGATCCTGGCCAAGTGGTGCCTGGCCCACCACCAGGAGAACTTCCTCTACGTCCACTGGGACGAGATCTGCGAGATCCTGGCCGCCTACGACGCGGCCTTCTCCATCGGGGACGGGCTGCGCCCGGGCTGCATCGAGGACGCCAACGACGCGGCGCAGTTCGCGGAGCTCCGCACCCAGGGCGAGCTGACGAAGCGCGCCTGGGCCTTCGACGTCCAGGTCATGAACGAGGGGCCGGGCCACGTGCCCATGCACCTGGTGCAGGAGAACGTGGAGAAGCAGCTCGCCTGGTGCGGTGAGGCGCCCTTCTACACCCTGGGCCCGCTCACCACGGACGTGGCCCCGGGCTACGACCACATCACGTCGGCCATCGGGGCGGCGCTGATCGGCTGGTTCGGGACCGCCATGCTCTGCTACGTGACGCCCAAGGAGCATCTCGGACTGCCGGACAAGGAGGACGTGCGGCAGGGGGTGATCGCCTACAAGATCGCCGCCCACGCCGCGGATCTGGCCAAGGGCCACCCGGGCGCCCAGGCCCGCGACAACGCCCTCTCCAAGGCGCGCTTCGAGTTCCGCTGGGCCGACCAGTTCAACCTGTCGCTGGATCCGGAGACGGCCCGGGCCCTGCACGACGAGACCCTGCCGGCCGAGGCCCACAAGGTGGCCCACTTCTGCTCCATGTGCGGGCCCAAGTTCTGCAGCATGGAGATCACCCAGCAGATCCGCGACTTCGCCCGGGAGCAGGGCATGGCCGAGAAGAGCGCCGAGTTCCGGGCCGGCGGCGGCGAGCTCTACCCCAAGGTCTGAGTTCTGCCTAGATGCTCTCGCTCACGCCCGGCTCGAACAGCGGGCGCATGGCGAAGCGGGCCACGTCGGCCCGCAGGGCTGCCTCGGCGGGCGCCTCCGGCGGCGCGCTGGCGGCCTCCAGGGTGGCCAGCAGCAGGCTGGCGTCGCTCGAGCTGACGAGGAACACGCCGGGGCGAGCCAGCACGAAGTGCACGGCGCGGCGGATCGCCTGGGGATCGCGGAGCGGCTCGTACCAGCTGAAGCGACGGGCGGGCTCCCCGGTCCAGCGCCGGCGGGCCACGGCCTTGATGGTCTGGACCGCGACGTCCCGCTCGCGGCACGTGGCCAGCAGGGCCTCGAAGTCCGCCCGGTAGGTGGGCTGTGCCAGCATCGGGTAGTTGCAGGGCAGCAGGACCGAGTCGAAGGGGAAGCGCTCGAGGCTGCGCCGGTGCATGGCCGCGACCCGGGTGCCGTGGCCCGTGACGCCCAGGAAGCGCACCAGCCCCTGCTCGCGGGCCTCCACCAGGGCCTCCAGGGCGCCCCCCGCTCCGAGGGCCGTCTGCCAGTCCGCCTCCTCCACCAGATTGTGGAGCTGGAGCAGGTCGATGCGGTCCACGCCGAGGCGTTCCAGGGAGCGGTGCAGGCTCTCGCGCGCGCCCCGACGAGTGCGCTCGCCGGTCTTGGTGGCCAGGAAGAAGCGCTTCCGGTGCGCCCGCAGCCAGGGCGCCAGGCGCAGCTCCGATTCGCCGTAGGCGGCGGCCGTGTCCAGGTGGTTCACGCCCTGCTCGAGCAGGAGCTCGAGCAGGGGGTCGGCCTTCTCCTGGCGCATGGCGGCGAGGGCCGCCGCGCCGAAGATCACCCGGGAGCTCCGGTGGCCGGTCCCGCCGAAGGGCTGGCGCTCGAGCACGGGCAGGACCTCCGCGCCCGAGGATGACGCGTCGGGCGCGGAGGAGCACCCACTTCCGGAGCCGGGGTCAGCGTGCACGGCAGGTTGTCCGCATCGCTTCCCACCCTGCGGGAGCTTCCGCAACAGCGGCTGCGCTCAGGGCTTCCGGCAGCGGTAGACGTCGAAGACCTGGCGGCCCTCCACCCGGGGGCCGGCCGCCACCACCGTGTCGCCCCCCATGTCCGCCGCCTCGTTGCGGGCCAGGTTCTGGAGCTCCTGGCTCATCTTGCGTTCCGTGCGGGCGAAGATCACCACCCGGTCCGCCGTCTTCGAGGTGGTGCGTCCGAGCTTCTGGCACTCGGCCACCGCCGCCGGCCGCGCCACCCGCACGTCCTCCCCACCGCTGGTGAGCGGCACCCAGGTGCAGGCCAGCAGCGTCCCCGCCAGCAGCCCCGCAGCCCCGCAAAGAGGGCTCCTCCGATGCATCGTCCTCCTCCCTTCGGCTGGGCGGCGAACTCGGGCGGGACTCCGGGCGCACCGGACCGTGCGCCCCGTGTTCCCGGGGCAAGGGTACCAGCGGGCACGGCCGCGCACCGCGGTGGAAGCAGCCGTCCCTGGCCCGGTCCGGGCGCTGGCCTAACCTCCGGCGCCGTGGCATCCCAGCCTTCTCCCCTGCCCCCCGCCCGCCTCGAGGTGCCGGGGGCCTCGGGGCCGGCGACCCGGCGCGGCCCCCTGCGGTGGCTCTACGCCTGGGTGCTCGGCTGGGCCGACACGCGCTACGGCACGCCTGCCCTGGCCGGGATCTCCTTCGCCGAGAGCAGCGTCTTCCCGATCCCACCGGACGTGCTCCAGATCGCACTCTCCATGGCGCGACCGCGGCGGTCCTTCTTCTATGCAGCCGTGAGCAGCGTCGCCTCGACGCTGGGCGCCCTGGCCGGCTGGGCGATCGGCGCGGGCCTGTGGAGCGCGGCCTCCGGCCTGTTCTTCGTCTGGATGCCGGGCGTGACGCCGACGGCCTTCGCCCACGTCCAGGACCTGTATCGGGAGAACGCCTTCCTGGCCATCGTGACCGCCGCCTTCACGCCGATTCCGTTCAAGGTCTTCACCATCGCGTCGGGGGTGTTCGGCGTCACGCTGCCCACGCTCGTGTTCGCCTCGGCGCTCGGCCGCTCCGGGCGCTTCTTCGGCGTGGCCACCTGCATCTTCTGGTTCGGCCCGGGCGTAAAGCGACTCCTGGACCGCTACCTGGAAGTCGCGACCGTCGTCCTGCTGGGCATGGCGCTGGCGGGCTTCTGGCTCGTCCACCGGCTCGGCTGAGCGTGGTCGTCGCACGCCCCGCCGCCCTGCTTCGGTCCGCAGGAAGGCGCCGCATCCTCGCGGCGGCGGCCCTCGCCCTGGCCTGCGCGGGCCCGCCTCCCCACTCCGAGCTCGCCTTCGTGACCACCCGGCCCCAGGCCGTGCGCGCCACGCTGCTGCGCCCGGGAGTCCAGGGCCGCTGGTGCTTCCACGTGGATCTGATCACGGCCTCGCTGCGCCCGCCCTGGCGGGCGCGGCTCGCGGACCACGGCATGGCGTTGCGACGCGCCATCGAGAGCGTTCCGGGAGCCGACGTGCTGGTGAACGCTTCGGTGGACGTACGCGTGGAGCAGTACCTGCTGTTCCAGCGCATCTGCGCCGTGGTGAGCGGCGACGCGGGGCGTGTGGAATGAGGCGGCTCGCGGGCCTGGCGCTCCTGCTCCTGCTCGCCACGGGCTGCGCCACCTACCATCGCGGCCGCCTGGCCGCCGCGTCGTCCGTGGCCCTGCCAGTGGCGATGCGGGCGCTCGGCCCGAGCGTACGCGGGGTCTCGTGCGGCCAGTGGAGCGGCCGCCGCCTGCAAGCCGCGGTCGAGGACGCCTTGCGCCAGGCGTCCGGGGCCGACGCGCTCGTGGACGTCAGCTTCCACTTCGAGCGCCTCTGCCTGGTGGTGCGGGGAACGCCGGTCCAGCTGCCCGCGCCGGCCGAGGTGCGCTAGCTCCCCGTCGCGACGGTCCGCGGGCTGCTAGTGTCCGGGATCCGGGAGCGCTGCCATGTCCGCCCAGCACTTCTGCACCGCCGAGCGAGACGGCCGCCTGCTGACCGTCACGATCTGCCGCCCGGAGGTGCGCAACGCCCTGCATCCGCCCGCCCATCACGAGCTGGCCGCGGTCTTCGACGCCTTCGAGGCGGACGCAGACCTGTGGGTGGCCATCGTGACCGGCGCCGGCGAGGCCTTCTGCGCGGGACAGGACCTCAAGTGGCTGGCGGAAGGCGGCGCGCCGGAGGTTCCGCCGTCGGGCTTCGGCGGGCTCACCGCACGCTACGACCTGGTCAAGCCGGTGATCGCCGCCGTGGACGGCGTGGCCATGGGCGGGGGCTTCGAGATCGCCCTGGCCTGCGATCTCGTGGTGGCCTCCGAGCGGGCGCGCTTCGCACTGCCCGAACCCCGGGTGGGCCTGGCGGCCCTGGCCGGCGGGATCCACCGCCTGCCGCGCCAGATCCCGCTCAAGCACGCCATGGGCATGCTGCTCACCGGGCGCAGCGTGGACGCGGCCGAGGGTGTGCGCCTCGGCTTCGTGAACGAGGTCGTAGCCCCCGAGGAGCTGCTCCCCGCCGCGCGGCGCTGGGCGGAGGCGATCCTCGCCTGCGCGCCCCTGTCCGTGCGCGCCACCAAGCAGGCGGCGCTCGGCGGCCTCGACGCGCCCAGCCTGCGCGCCGCCCTGGAGGGTCACTACGAGCAGCTGCGGGCCATGGTGCGCAGCCGCGACTTCCGCGAGGGGCCGCGCGCCTTCGCCGCGAAGCGCAAGCCGAGCTGGGAGGGCCGCTGAGGCGACGTCGACGCCGGGGCCTCCGCCTGCGGCGGGCCGTGGCGGGCGTCGTCCTCGCGGCCGTCGCGCTGAGCGCGCTTCCCACCCTCGCCCTGCGCTGGCTCCCGCCCCCGGCCACCTCCTTCATGGTCCAGCGCGCCCTGGAGCGCCGCGAGCCGGTGCTCTACGCCTGGCGCGACTGGCCGGCGATCGCTCCGCCCCTGGGACTCGCCGTGGTGGCCGCCGAGGACCAGCGCTTCCCCGAGCACCGGGGCTTCGATTTGGTCTCCATCAGCGACGCCCTCGCGGAACGCGAAGCGGGCGGCCACGTGCGGGGCGCCAGCACCATCACCCAGCAGGTGGCCAAGAACCTCTATCTCTGGCCGGGACGGAGCTGGGTGCGCAAGGGGCTGGAGGCCTGGCTGACGCTCTGGATCGAGCTGCTCTGGCCGAAGCGCCGCATCCTCGAGGTCTACCTCAACGTGGCCGAGTTTGGCGACGGCGTCTTCGGCGCCGAGGCGGCGGCCCACACCTTCTTCGGCAAGCGCGCCGCGGAGCTGGGGCCGGACGAGGCCGCACTCCTGGCGGCGGTGCTCCCCAATCCGCACCGCCTGCACGCCGACCGCCCTTCGGACTACGTGCGGGGTCGGGCCGCCGAGATCCGGGGCGCCATGGAGCGCCTGGGCGGGCTCGCCTGGCTGCGAAACCTGTGAGACGCTCTCGGCGCTCTCGGGCTACCTTGGGAAGGCGACGGAGGGAACCATGTCCGACGTCCACCGCATCTTCGGCGCCGAGGTCTCACCCTACTCGGTGAAGGTCCGCTCCTACTTGCGCTACAAGGGGATCCCGCACCGGTGGATCGTGCGGAGCCTCGCCACCCAGGCGGAATTCCAGAAGTACGCGAAGCTCCCGCTCATCCCCCTGGTGGTGACGCCCGAGGAGCGGGGCCTGCAGGACTCGACGCCCATCCTCGAGACGCTCGAGGCGCGGCACCCGAAACCCGCGCTCCAGCCCGAGGACCCGACCCTCGCCTTCCTCTCGACGCTGCTGGAGGAGTTCGCCGACGAATGGGGCAACAAGTGGATGTTCCACTACCGCTGGGCGCGCAAGGTGGACCAGGACTCGGCCGCGGAGCGCATCGCCAAGACGATGGCGCCGGGCCTGGCGGGCGCGGAGCTGGCCAAGATGGCGGCGGGCGTGGCGCAGCGCATGGTGGAGCGGGTCTGGTTCGTGGGCTCGAGCGAAGCCACCGCCCCCCGGATCGAGGCCTCCTACCGGGAGGCGCTGGAGCTCCTGGAGAAGCACCTGGCCGCCCACCCCTATCTCTTCGGCCAGCGTCCGGCCCTGGCGGACTTCGGCCTGTCCGGTCAGCTCTTCTGCTGCTCCACGGACCCGACCCCGGGTCGCATCCTGCGCGAGCACGCGCCCTCGGTGGCCGCCTGGGTGGAGCGCATGCTCTCGCCCGGCGCCGCCAACGGCTTCGCCACCTGGGAGAGCCTCGCCGCCACCCTGGAGCCCCTGCTGGCCCGCCAGGTGGGCCGCCTCTTCCTGCCCTGGTCCGATGCCAACGCCCGGGCCATCGCGGCGGGCCGGGAGGAGTTCAGCGTGACGCTCGATGGAGCGCCCTGGACGCAGAAGCCCCAGAAGTATCACGCCAAGTCCCTGGCGGAGCTGCGCCGGAAGTACGCGGCGGCAAGTCCCAACGCCGCCCTCGACGCGATCCTGGAGCGCACCGGCTGCCTGCGCTGGCTGCGTCCGGCCTCCTGACCCTCGCTGCGTCCAGCGCGTGGTAGATTCTCGCGCTCGCGCCCCGTCCGGGGCCGGACCCGGAGGATCCGCTTGAGCCACGACCGCTACCGGGAGAGCGTCCGCGAGCTCTCCGATCGCATCGTGGCCGCCCAGAAGGGGATCCGGATCCTCGATGCCATCAAGTGGGACGATCGGATCCGCGAGGCCTTCTTCGCGGGCGGCTGCCGCGCCCTGCCGCCGGTGGATCGCGGGTATTACGAGCGGAACCGCCTCGGCTTCGACGTGGACACGCTGCGCGACGCCTTCGATCGGATCGAGCGCGACGTGGTCGCGCGCCTCGGCCCGGTGAATCCCGCCGGACAGCTCATGATCCGCATGGCCCGCGAGTACCGCACCGTGCTGCGCATGCTCGTGGCGCGCGGCACGCCGGAGTTCTCGCGGCTCGCCCAGGAGCTGTACGGCCGCTCCACGGACGCCTTCCACGCGGGGGGCCCCTCGGTGGCGGACCTGGCCGCGCTCCTGGACGGAGCCCTGCGTGGGATCCA
This sequence comes from Myxococcota bacterium, assembly GCA_041611735.1. Classification (GTDB taxonomy): domain Bacteria; phylum Myxococcota_A; class UBA9160; order UBA9160; family PR03; genus JBFIML01. The sequence continues at coordinate 70,741 of JBFIML010000007.1, forward strand.
CGCCGGGATGTTCCTGGAGGAGGAGCCGCGCACCATCCCGATGGACCGCGCGGTGGGCCTGCTCCAGGAGCGGCTCGACCGGGTGTTCGACGATCCGGCCGCATCCGTGCGCGTCACCGTGAGCGATGGGATCGTCGCCGACGCGGCGGCGGGGTCCGACTACATCAAGCTCCGCAAGGACGCGCTCTTCAGCGAGCGCGAGCTGCGGCTGCTCGAGGTACACGAAGGCTGGGTGCACGTGGGAACGACCCTGAACGGGCGTGCGCAGCCCTGCTGCACGTTCCTCAGCAAGGGGACACCCTCCACGTCCATCACCCAGGAGGGGCTGGCCCTGCTGATCGAGGTCATCTCGTTCCGCTCGCATCCGGCGCGGCTGCGGCGCGTGACGGACCGCATCCGCGGCATCCACCTGGCGGAGCAGGGCGCCACGTTCGTGGACGTCTTCCGGCAGCTGCGCGAAGAGGGGCGCGGCGAGGACGAGGCCTACACGGCCTGCGTGCGCATCTTCCGCGGCAGCACACCGGACGGAGGCCCGTTCACCAAGGATCTCTCCTACAGCAAGGGCTTCGTCCAGATCTACAACTTCATCCGGCTGGCGGTGCGGCGCGGCCTGCTCGACCGCATCCCGCTGCTGTTCTGCGGCAAGCTCAAGCTCGAGGACGTGGGTACGCTGGCGGAGCTGCGCAGCCAGGGCCTGGTGGCGCCGCCCCGTTACCTGCCGCCCCCGCTCCTGGACCTGAACGCGCTCACGGCCTGGATGGCCTACTCGAACTTCCTGAACCGCCTCGACCTGGCCCAGGTGGAGGCGGACTTCGCGCACCTGTTCTAGCCCGGATCATTCGCGAAGGTTCGGGCTGGCGATCCTGCACGGGATGCCCGTAAGCTCCAGGCCGCGTTCCCCCGGGGGCGGATGCGTCATGAGGGTCGCGAGAGCCCGCTTCGGACATCCCGTCCTGGTCCTCACCGTCGCCTCGACGCTGATGAGCGCGTTCGTGTTCTGGGACTTCGTCACGTTGAAGAAGGCTTTCCTCTTCGATGACGTCGGTGCCGACGGACTCAGCTTCGTCTACCCGAGCCTCTACCACTTCCTGAGAACGGGCGGTCTCGCGAGCCCGGAATGGTCGTTCCACATGGGAACGGGCACGCAGGCCTATACCTGGTACACGCTGATACACGGTCCCGACCCTCTCAACCTCGTCCTGCACCTGGTCCCGCCTGCACTCCTTGCCCACGCCATGATCTTCTCGCTGGTCGCCAAGCTGGTCGTGGCGACGCTTTCGATGTACGCGCTGCTCCGCGGCCACCGCCTCGAGCGCTCGGCCGCCCAGGTCGGCGCCATCCTCTACGCCTTCAGCGGGGCTCTCATCGCGCTGACCTCCTGGGTTTGGGTGTGGGCCTCCTACTTCGCGCTCCTCCCTCTACTCCTCCTCGTCCTCGAACCGCTTGCGCGCTCGGGTCGATGGCTCCACCTGCCCTTCGTGTTCCTGGTCTACGGCAGCACCGTGACCAGTCTCTTCTCCCTCTACCAGACCGGTCTGTTCCTCGGGCTCTACCTCGCCTTCAGATACCTCGATACGGCCGAGCGCCCTCGCCTCGGGCTACTCGGAACGCGCCTCGCCGCGCTGACCGCGGCGTTCGCCCTCGGCATCGGGATGCTCTCCTTCCTCCTCGCACCACAGCTCCAGACACTGCTCTTCGGGCATGCCCGGGGCGATATAGGCTCCTACGGTCTGTGGCCCCTCGAGCTCGTCTCCTCGACCGAGCTCCTGACTTCCTTCTTTCGGCTGTTCTCCAACGACATCAGCGGGACCGCCCGATTGGGCTACGACCCTCGCTTCTTCGGCAACTACTTCGAGGCGCCGTTCTGGTACTGCGGCGTGTTGACCCCTCTCCTCCTACCGTTTGCGCTGACCGCCCTCCGCGGCCGAAGGCGATGGGTTTTCGCGCTCTTGCTCGCGATCCTCGCCACCTACGCGCTGGTTCCGAACATGCGCCACCTGGCCAACGGCCTTTCGGCGGCCACTTACCGGACGAGCACGATCTACGTCACCTTGCTGCTGGTGGTCGTCACGAGCCGCACACTAAGCGCCCTGTTGCGGGAAGAGGGCCCGACGCCCCGACGGCTCCTCGGCGTGACGATAACCTGCCTGTTCGCGCTATGCCTCGCGACTTGGTGGATCTCGAGGGCGAATCCCGCTCGGATCCCGGCCCTTCCCCTGCTTTGCGCCCTCTTCTTCGTCATGGCGCAAGGCGCGCTCCTCGTCGGATTGACCCGGCGCCCGCAGTGGCAAGGCGCTTTGCTGCTCGCCGTGTGCCTGGAGATGTCCCTCGCGTCCTGGTTCACGATCAACTACAGCCGCCAACCGGTCGATCTGGCCGGGACCCACCATGCCTTCGTCGACGGTCGTGCGCTCGCCGCCGTGGAGCGCATTCAGAGCGTGGACCGGGGGATCTACCGTGTCCGCAAGACCTCGGCGCACCCGCAGCTGAACGATCCGATGCTCTACGGCTACCTCGGGACGACGCTCTACTACTCGTTCCTCCCGTCGAGCTACACGGAATTCCTGAGAGTCCTCGACGCGAAGTACTTCCCGCCGAACTGGATTCCCGGACTCGGGGAGCGATATCTCCTGGATTCCTTCCTCGGCGTGAAGTACTACGTGCAGATGCGGAGCGAGCCGACGCCACCGTACGCGACGAAGATCCAGAGCATGGGGGTGGAAGCGTTCCGCAACCAGCTCGCTCTTCCGATCCTCTTCACCAGCGACTCCTACATGACGCTCGAGGAGTTCCAAGGGCTCTCCAACGGGCAGAAGGATCGCCTCCTCATGACGTCCTGTGTCCTCGACCTCGAGGCGGAGGCGGCGAGCCGGCTGGTGGGAATCCGACGCCTGGGCATCAGGGACGCGCGGGGCGTCGACGACGACGACGTCCTCGCGGCCGCCGAGCGGAGGCAGAAGGGCTCGCCTTTCATCACGCGCTTCGACCACGAGTCCCTCGAGGCCGAGGTGCACCTGGATCGACCAAGCGTCCTGATCCTCACGACTCCCTTCGATGAAGGCTGGGAGATCCGCTCGGGCGACGACATCTTGGAGACGTTCGCAGTGGACGTCGGTTTCCTGGGCTGCCTCCTCCCCGCCGGGGATCACGTGATTCGCTACGAGTACCGGACGCCATGGCTCGCGGAGGGAATCGCGCTCAGCCTCGCCTGCGTGGTGGGGTATCTGGTGATCCTCGCGGCCGCGAGGACGAGGCGGCACCGAAGAGTGAGAATCCACAGCGACGCGCGAGTCGGCCCATGAGACGAACCGCTTCCTTCCCGGCCTGTTCCTCGGGCTCGCCGCCCGGCCAGCGGAGCCTCGCTTTGGCACGGTGGTATTCCGGAGCTGCAGTCCTCACCTCGACCCGGGAGAGGCCCGATCGAGATCCACGAGCGTGAGCCGAGTGATCAGCGCGCCCCGATGCGCCGCCGCAGCGGGATCGCCCGGCCGGAGCCGATCAGCCCGGCCCCCACCAGCACGAGCCCCACGTGCACGATGCGCAGGCCGCTTCCGTCCGAGTGTCCGATCCCGCCCAGGGCGAGGGCGGCGAGTCCCACGCACACGGCCGTGGCCGCCGCCACGGAGCGCCAGGCCGAGGGCGGCGCATCGGGCCGCACCCGGCCCATCTGCTCGAAGCGACCGAAGATCGCCACCAGGGCGGCGAGCGCGACCCCCAGCAGCAGGAGCCAGGCCGGTCGCTCCGCCCACCAGTCCCCGCTGCCCGGCGTGGAGCGCAGGCCCACGCCGCCGGCCCAGTAGGCGAGCCCCACCAGCAGGACCATGGCGGTGGCGTGCCAGAGGTAGAGGGTCATGATGGTTCCGTTCACGAAGACCGTGGCGGTCCAGGTGCGGCCCCCTTGCAACCAGCGTCGGGCGGGAGCCTCCGCGGCCAGCACCAGGCCCGCGTGGAATACGCCGAGGGCCAGGAGCGCCAGCGTCGGCGGGCGGCTGTTCGACATCTCCTCGCCCGGCACGGTGATCATGCTGAGCGGGTAGGAGGCGGCCGTGACCAGGACGACCAGGACGCCGAGGCCGCCGGCGGCCCACAAGAGGGCCCGCGCCGGCCCGGCGATGCGGCCGTCCCGCCAGAGGTAGCCCACGTGGTGCACCCCGAGCCAGACGAAGGCGTAGTTCGCCCAGCGCAAGAGACCCCAGCCCGTGGAGAAGGCCAGCGCGTCGACGGCCACCGCGCCCCCGGCCAGGACCCAGAACGAGACCATCCCGTAGCGGCGCCACAGCCAGTGGGTCGCGGGCGCAGCGACCACCACCATCACGTAGACGGCCAGGAACCAGGTGGGGATGAAAGCCACCTGCGAGCCGATCCGGATCATGGCCTCGGGGACGGCGAGCCAACGCCCCGCCACGGCGAGAGCGCTCCACACCACCAGGAGCGGCACCACGGGGAGGACGAGGCGTTGCAGGCGCGCGGCGATCCAGGCGTCGTAGCCCCGCCCGGCCCGGCGGGTGGCCTCCCAGGAGACCCCGTTCGCGTAGCCGCCCACCAGGAAGAAGAGCGGCATCACCTGGAAGAGCCACGTCAGCCACTGGCTCCACGGCGCCACGCGCAGCATGTCGCCCAGGCTGAAGGTGCCGCCCCCCACGGAGGGCGCCGCCATCAGCCAGTGACCGATCACGACCACGAGGATCGATGCGGCCCGGAGGAAGTCCACGTAGCGGTTGCGGGTGGCGGGCGTGCGCTCCGCCAGGGCCCGGGCCTGGGCCCAGGCGCCCGATCGCACCGCTGCCTGGCTCATGGACGCTCCGCTCCGCGCCCGGGCCCTCCGACCCGGAGACGGCAGGAGGCTCGGCCGCATTCTCGCCGGCCGCCAGCCCCGGGGCCACAGTCCCACGGCCGTGGCTCAATCGCCCCCGGCGCCCTGCCGATCCGTGCGTCGTGGAGACGCCCACCCCGAGTCCGGCGCCGGGCGCGCCCTCCCCCGTTCGGCTGGGGGAGAGGCTCCCCGCCATCGCCGAGCGCTTCGCCACCAGCGGCCTGCTCGGGCTCGTCGTGATCGACGGTGCGCCGCTGGCGGGGATCGAGCGCAGCTTCGGTCACGACGCCTACGCCGGCTGCCTGGCGGCGCTGGCCGAGCTGGCCCAGCGGGTGGCGGCGCAGCACTGGGGCGGCGACGCCCTGGTCTCCCTGGGCGACACGGGCCGTCACGAGGTCCTGATCCTGCTCTTCCGCAGCCAGGCGGAGAGCAGCTTCTATCGACGCGATCTCCCGCGCTTCTGCCGGGAGCTTCGGCGCGAGCTGGCCTGGCACGGGCAGCGGGTGGTCTATCCGTATCACCGGCAGGCGCCGATCTTCGGCGTGGGCTACGCGGCGGCGCTGCGCAACCCGCTGCTGGGAGCCGAGACCCAGCTGCTCGACACCTTCCGCGAGGCGCGCGACGACGCCCGCCTCGCGGCGCGGGTCGAGGCGCGCCGGCGCCGCAAGGAATTCGTGAGCCTCGTACTGGCCGGGGAGGTGACGTCCGTCTACGAGCCCATCGTCGAGGTCACGAGCAAGACCGTCTTCGGCTACGAGGCCCTGGCGCGCGGACCCGCAGACAGCGACTTCCACTCGCCGCTCGCGCTGTTCCAGACCGCCATGCAGGAGAACCTCGTCTTCGAGCTCGATTGCCTGTGCCGGCGCAGTGGCCTCGAAGGGGCGGAGGAGCTGCCCACCGGCACCAAGCTCTTCCTGAACGTACGACCCACCACGATCCACGACCCGAGCTTCCAGCCCGAGGCCCTGATCCGCACCCTGGCCCGCAGCCGGCTCCAGCCGAGCGACCTGGTGTTCGAGATCTCCGAGCAGGAATCCATCGAGAGCTTCGACCTGTTCCGCGAGGTGCGAGACGAGTACGGAAAGCTCGGCTTCCAGTTCGCCCTCGACGACACCGGCGCCGGCTACGCGAGTCTGCAGGCGGTGATGGAGCTCGCCCCCGAGTTCATCAAGGTGGACCGCGCGCTGGTCAGCCAGATCGACCGGGACGAGGCCCGCCAGACCCTGCTGCGCGCGCTCCACGACGTGGCCGGCCAGATCGGCTCGCGGATCATCGCCGAGGGCCTCGACCGCCTCGAGGAGCTCGAGACCCTGGGCGAGCTCGGCATCCCCTTCGGCCAGGGCTGGCTGTTCGGAAAGCCGACCCCGCTGCGGGGCTCCTCGCGCTAGCCTGCCGGCGCACGCCCCTGGCGGGTGAGCGGTGGCGCGAGGAGGTCCCATGGACGAGATCCGTCTGACGACGCTCGTTCCGGCCGGCGGTTGAGCCCGCAAGCTGGGTGCCCAGGACCTGGTCCAGGTCCTGAAGAAGATCGGGCCGGTTCGTCATCCGTGGGTCCCCGAGCAGGCGGCTCCCATGGAAGACGCGGCCCTGCTGCGCCCGCCGTCCGGACCGGGGCTCGTGTTCACGGTGGACTTCATCACGCCGATCGTGGACGACCCGGAGACCTTTGGCGCCATCGCAGCAGCGAACTCGCTGTCGGACGTCTACGCCATGGGCGGCGACCCCATGGCCGCACTGGCCGTGTGCGGATTCCCGGAGGACCGGGTCTCCACGGCGATCCTCGAGCGCATCTTCCGCGGGGGCCGCGACAAGGCCGCCGAGGCGGGCTGTGCCGTGGTGGGCGGCCACACGGTGGTCGATCCGGAGCTCAAGTACGGCCTGGCAGTGATCGGGGTGGTGGACCCGGAGCGGGCCCTGATCCAGACCCGGGCGCGGGTCGGAGATCGACTCGTGCTCACCAAGCCGATCGGGTTCGGGATCGCCGCCCAGGCCATCAAGGCCGGGCGACTGCCCGCGCCGGCCCTGGCCGAGGTGGCGGGCCTCATGACGACCCTCAACCGGGGCGCCAAGGACGCGGCACTCGCCGCCGGCGCCCACGCGGCCACGGACGTGACTGGCTTCGGCCTGCTCGGGCACCTGCGGCACCTGCTGCTCGGGGCCCGGGCGGCGGCGCGGCTGGTGGCCCGGGCGGTGCCGGTGATCCCCGCCGTGCGCCCCTTCGCCGAAGAGGGGCTGCTGCCGGGCGGAACCCGGAAGAACCTCGCCTACGTGGAGCCCCACGTGCGCTGGGACCCGGGAATCACGGAGGCGGAGCGCCTGCTCCTGTGCGACGCCCAGACCTCGGGGGGGCTGCTGCTCGCCGTGGCGCCGGATGACGTCGCGGCGCTGTGCAGCGAGCTCGCGCGCCGCGGCGCACCGGCCCGGGCCGTAATCGGGGAGATCGTCCCCGGCCCCCCCGGCACCCTCAGCGTCGAGACCGGTCCCCCTATTCGCGGGGCTCGGGGGTGATGCGGAGGGGGAGGCGGCGACCGGCGCGCAGCACGACGACCTCCACGTCGCGCCCGGCGACGAGCGCCTCGATGGCGTAGGTGTAGTCGTACACGTTCTCCACGCGGCGGCCCGCCAGCTCGACGATCACGTCGCCCGCCCGCAGCCCCGCCCGGGCTGCGGGGCCGCCCTCCACGACCCCCGAGAGGCGCAGGCCGCCCGCTTCCGCCTCCACGTAGTCCGGGATCGTGCCGAGATAAGCCCGCAGGCCCGCGCGGCCCCGATCCCCGGGCGGCGGCGCCTTCGCCACGTAGACCGGCGCCTCGGGTCGCGAAGCCACCTCCTGCGCCAGACGCGCCACGAGCGTCGCCACCCGGGCCAGCTCCGGGTAGCGGAGCTTCTCGGCGGTGTCCCGGGGCGTGTGGTAGTCCGCATGCGCTCCGGTGAAGGCGCTCAGGAACGGGACCCGCTTCAGGTAGAAGGCGGTGGAGTCGGTGGGCAGATACGTCTCGTCCTGGGTGCGGATCGGAAGGCCGACCGGCGCGGCGACGCGCTCCAGAACGGCGGGCCAGCGCGGGCTCGACCCGACACCCTGGAGCACCAGCGCCCGCTCCAGGCGTCCCACCATGTCGAGGTTCAGGTAGGCGGCGACGCGGTCCGAGCCGTCGTCCCCCGGAACCAGATTTCGCACGAAGTGCTCGGCCCCGAGCAGCCCCAGCTCCTCGCCGGACCAGGCCGCGAAGATCACGTCGCGCGCCAGGACGAGCTCCCCCCGCCCACGCGCCTCGCTCAGCTGGCGCGCGATCTCGAGCAGGGCGGCCACGCCCGACGCGTTGTCGTCGGCGCCGGGATGCACCCGGCCCCGCTCCTCTTCCCGGGCCATGGAGCTTCCGCCGAGGCCGCGGCCCAGGTGGTCCACGTGGGCGCCGATCACGAGGGCGGGGCGCCCGGAAGCCGGGCCCTCGGCGGGGAGCCGGGCCAGCACGTTGCGCCCCTGGCGCCGCTCCTGCACCAGGGCGACGCGCGCTGCGAGCGTCGCACCCGGCAGCGGAAAGGCCGGGAGCGGCTCGCCCCGGTCGAGGGCCTCCTGCAGGCTCGCAAGATCGCGTCCCGTAGCGGCCAGCAGCGCCTCCGCCACCGGATCGGCCACGCTGAGCGCCGCGATGCCTGCGGTCGCCGCCGATCCGTCGATGCGAAGCGGGACGAGCGGGTCCCGCACCGGAGTCCGCGGCCCGCTCGCTACCAGCAGACCGAGGGCGCCCCGGTCCCGGGCCAGCGTGGCCTTGTGGCGCAGGCTCGCGAAGCGGCTCCAGTGCTCGCGCACCTCGGGTGCCACGTCCGAGGGCAGCTGGCGCAGGACCAGCACCCAGCGGCCCGCCACGTCGAGGTCCCCGTAGGCGTCCAGGGCCTCCACGCCCTCGACCGCAGGCGCCACGATCCCGTAGCCCGCGAAGACGACGGGAGCCGGCCCGGCCTCCCCGCTGCGCGAGAATCCGAGGGGCCGCCAGTCCGCATCCACGGCGAACGCCCGTGGCGGCGCCCCGGACCGCTCCAGCACGAGCTCGTTGCCCGGCGCCAGGGAGACCCCCGCCGTGAAGTCGAAGGGCTGCAGCCAGCCGCCCTCCGCGCCCGCCGGCTCGAGCCCGAGAGAGGCGAAGACGCCCGCCACGTACGCAGCGGCGCGCCGCTCGCCGTCGGTTCCCGTCTCGCGGCCCGCCATCTCCGGGGCGGTGAGCCGCACCACGTGCGCTCGCAGGGGCCCGGCCTCGGGCGGGCTCGTCGGGCCCGCCGGCGACGCGGGCGACCGGGCCGCGGGCGCCAGGCCGAGAGCCCGCCGCGCCGCGACCTCGTCCCAGGCGGCCAGGAAGATCTGGGACGAGGCGTCCCCACTGCGCTGACTGGTCCAGGCAAGCTGCCTGCCGTCCGGCGCGAAGGCCGGAAGCCCGTCGAAGCGATCCTGGAAGGTGACCCGCACGGGCTCTGAAATTCCAGCGGCATCCACCAGATAGAGCTCGAAGTTCGCGTGACCCAGCAGGTTCGTGGCGAAGACCACGTAGTCGCCGGAGGGGTGGAAGAACGGCGCCCAGGAGAGCGCCCCGAGGCGAGTGAGCGGCCGCTCCGGACCGCCGTCCACGTCCCGGACCCAGATCTCCGCCCGGGTCCCGTCCGGGCTGAAGCGGCGCCATACGATGCGTCGCCCGTCGGCGCTCCAGAAGGGGCCCCCGTCGTAGCCGGGCGCGTGGGTCAGCCGTCGCACGACACCGTCCGCCTCGCGCACGTAGAGCTCCATGGCGACGGAGGGATCCGCTTCGAACCGCTCCGCCTCCTCCGGCGCGAGCGAGCCCCCAAAGGCGTGGCGATTGGAGGCGAAGACGATGCGGCGGCCGTCCGGTGACCAGGCCGCCTCGGCGTCGTAGCCGGGTGCCCGGGTGAGGCGACGCAGCGCCCCGCTGGCGAGGTCCCGCTCCCAGAGCTCGAACTCCGGATCGAAGTCCCAGGCATAGCGGCGGCCGGTTCCCGCAGCGCGCTCCGCGAGCTCCGCTTCCTGCTTGGCGGGCGCCTGGGGGTCGTGGTGCGTGGAGGCGAAGAGCACCCGACTGCCGTCCGGATGGATCCAGCCGCAGGTGGTCTTGCCAACCCCGGGCGAGACGCGCTCCAGCGCACCGGTCGCCAGGTCCATCAGATAGATCTGATAGAAGGGGTTGCCCGGCTCGCGCTCGCTCTGGAAGACGAGCCGGTGCCCGCTGGCGTCGAAGTAGCCTTCCCCGGAGCGGCGGCCGGCGAAGGTGAGCTGCCGCACCCCCTGCAGCAGGGGCTCCGGGTCGGCCGCGGGTCCCGGGGCTCCGCCGTGCCCCGCACAGGCGGCCGCCGCGGCCAGAGCCAGGCCGGCTCCCACCCGACGAAGCGTGCCCGGCATCCCCATCGCCGCGGATCCTAGCAGGCGCTCTTCCCATCTATTATATAGATGCTGATCGATATATATTCGCTGAACATATAGACATGGGTCGATATGTTGCCTAGGCTGCTGCGCATGCCGCGGCAGAAGCCGGAGGCCGCCGCCAGCGCCCTGCTCCCGGTGGAGGCCTGGCGCGCCCGGGAGCGCGAACGGCTGCTGGCGGCCTTCCAGGCCCTGGCGGATCCGACCCGGCTCGAGATCCTGCGCCTGCTGGCGGGGCAGCGGACGGCGGTGTGCGCCGGCGACCTGGTGGAGCGGATCGGCTCCAGCCAGCCCACCGTCTCCCACCACCTCCGCATCCTGCGCGAGGCCGGGCTCGTGACGGTGTCGAGAGCCGGGATCTGGCGGCTCTACGAGGCGCGTCCCGACGCCGCGGTGCTGCTGGCCGCGGCCCGGACCGCTACCGCCCGGCCTCCCGGAAGTCGGCGGGGCTAGCCGCCCTGCCCTGGGCGGGGCGGAGCGGGAGGTGGCAGCAGCCAGGGCAGCAGCGCGGTCAGCAGGAGCGCCAGGGCTCCTCCCGCCAGGTAGGGAGCGCTCGACCCGAGGCGCTCCAGCAACACGCCGGCCAGCAGGTTCGAGGCGATGCCTCCGATCCCGATGCCGAGCATGCCCAGCAATCCCTGGGCGGTGGCTCGCAGCTGGGGCGGCACCACCCGCTCCACGTAGAGCGGCAGGCCGAGCACCAGGGCGGCCACGGTGACGGCGTGCAGGGCCTGGGCGGCATAGAAGACCGGCATGGCGTCCACCAGACTGCACAGCGTCCAGCGCAGCCCGCCGGCCCCGAGCCCCACCGCCAGGAGCCGGCGGGGACCCAGGCGTGCGAGCCCCTGGCCGAGGAAGGCCACCAGCAGGATCTCTGGCAGGAGCATGACGACCCACAGGTCGCGCACGGTCTCCAGATCGCCACCTCGGGAGCGGACGAGGATCGGGAAGAGCTCGATGGGCGCCTGTAGCGCCAGATAGCTGGCGAAGCCGAGCAGGACGGCGCGCCGGAAGGGCCGGTGGTCCAAAAGCTGCCTCCATTCCCCGGGCGCGGCCCGCAAGGCCACGGCACCCCGGTTCGGCACCCAGAGGGCAGCGACGGCCGCTGCGGCGAGCAACCACGCGGCGACCGGGAAGATCAGTCCGAGCCCTGGCTCCTGGGCGGTCACCGCCGCCGGTGCCCGCCCAGGGGCCGCCGGGTGCCGGTCCAGGAGCCAGGGAAAAGCGAGCATGGCGGCCAGGAACCCGACCGTTCCCCAGACGCGCACCCAGCCAAAAGCGTGCCGGTGTCCGGGAAAGGCGGCGAGGCTCGTCGCGACGGTCATGGGAATGATCGAGCGGCGGAACACGTCGAGCAGGACGGCGGCGCCCATCAGCGCCAGGAAGCCCGTGGCTCGCGCCAGGATCAGGTGCCCGAGCGCCGCCCCCACCGCCAGCACCACCAGGATGCGGGCACGCAGCCCGGCGCGGTCTGCCACGACGCCCCACAGCGGCTGCGCCAGGAGCCCGGCCGCCTGCATGGCGGCCAGCAGCACACCCACCTGGATGCCGGAGAGGCCCGCGTTCTCGCGCAGGTAGAGCGTGTAGTAGGGCAGGAAGACACCGAGAGCGCCGAGCGCCAGGAACCAGAATGCAGCAAGGGGAACCCCTCGCCGCGCCCAGGAGTCCCCCCCCGGTGCGGCGGCTTCGTTGGGCTGCATCTGGCTGGATATACTCGCTGGCCGCTTCGGGGGCACGGGCACCCCGAGCGAACCGGAGACCCGCAGGCATGTGGCCGCGTCGCAGCCGTTCCCGGGAGCTCGAGGACGTGAGAAGGCGCTTCGCCGAGGAGTTGCGCAAGCACCACGATCTGCGCTCCGAAGCCCTGGTGCGGGCCTTCGCGGCGGTGCCGCGCGAGCGCTTCCTCGGGCGCGGTCCCTGGCTGCTGCTGGCCGGCGCCGAGGGCTATACCTCGTCCACCGACGCGGACCCCGCCCACCTGTACCAGGACTGCGCGGTCGCCATCGATGCGCCCCGCGTACTCAACAACGGCCAGCCGGGTCTCCTCGCCATGGTGATGGATGCCCTGGAGCTGACTCCCGGAACCCGGGTGGTGCACGTGGGCTGTGGCACCGGCTACTACACCGCGATCCTTGCCGAACTGGTGGGCCGGCGCGGCCGCGTGGTCGCCCTCGAGCTCGATCCCGAGATCGCCGTCCGCGCCCGGCGCAACCTGCGGGGCCTGCCCCAGGTGGAAGTGGTCGCGGCGGACGCGCTGGAACACGACCCGGGCCCCACCGACGCCATCCTGGTGAATGCCGGCATGACCCACCCCCATCCGCTCTGGCTCGACCGGCTGCGCCCGAATGGCCGGCTCGCCCTGCCGCTCACGGCCGTGCGCCCGCCGGCGCCCGCGGTCCGCTTCGTGCGCAACCACGCCGGCCAGGTCCTGCTGGTGACGCGGCGGACCGCCGGCTTCGAGGCCCGCTTCGTGACCCGGGTCGGCATCCCGGCCCTGTTCGGCGGACGCGACCCGGAGAACCAGCGTCGCCTGGCGCAGGCCTACGCGCGGGGGGGCGGGCAGGAGGTGCGTTCCCTGCGTCGCGGCGAGCATGGTCCGGAGCCGAGCTGCTGGTGCCATGCCCGGGGCTTCTGCCTCTCGCTCCGAAACGTTTGACGGTCGGCGCGGAGCGCGCCTACCCTCCCCCACGGGATCCGACACCGCATGAATCCCTCGGCGACCCTCCGTCTGCGCCAGGGAACGGCCGCTCTCGCGGTCGCCTGGGCGGGGGCGGCCCTGGCGCTCTCCCTCTCCGCCCAAGTGCTGAGCTCGCCCGCCTTGCACGAGCCGCTGCGCACCACCGTCCTGGCCGGCGACGTGAACGTCTACCGGGCGTCCCCGCAAGCGGCCGCCGCCGGGGTGGAGCGGGGCGATCGCCTGCTGGCGGTGGACGGCGTGCCGGTGCTGCGCTGGCTGCGCACGGCCGAGTCCGAGCGGCTGCGGCCTGGAATCCCGAACACCTACCGCATCGAGAAACGGGATGGGCCGGTGCTCGAGCTGGCATTGCGGCCCGAGCCGGCGCCGACCGTTCCGACCCTGGCCCTGCCCCTCTACCTGGCCCTGCTCGCCGTCGGACTCGCGTACCTGCTGGTGGGGATCGTCGTGTGGCGCCTGCGTCCCGCCCGCGCCGACTCCCACGCCCTGCTGCTCTTCTGCGCGGCCATGGCAGCCCAGCTCTTCTCGAGCGTGGAGAGCTACCGGGCCTGGTACGGGCCCGAGCGGCTGCTGGTGAACCTGCCCTTCCTCGGCGCCACCATCTTCCATCTGTTCACGATCCACCCCTTCGAGCCACCGTGGGTGGTGCGGCATCCTCGCGTACGTTGGTTGCCCTACGCCGGCGCGGCGCTGCTCGGGCTCGGAGTCCTGTCGGCGAACCGGGCCGGCCTTTCCATGGCCTTCACCTCCCAGGTCAACTTCCACTACGCCATGACGCTGGCCGTCGGCAGCTTCGCCGTGCTGCTGCGCGAGAGGCATCGCCATCGGGAGGGGGAGCTGGCGGCGCGGGCCGACGTGGTGGTGCTCGGAGCCTGCCTGAGCTTCCTGCCCGTGATCGTGCTTTTGCTGCTCCAGATCTTCGCTCGGGTCGCCTTTCCCATCGAGCTCGCCCTGATCTGGTGCGCCCTCTTCCCCGTGGCCATGGCCTGGGGAATCGTGCGCCGCCAGCTGTTCGACATCCGCATGGTGGCACGCTCGTCGGTGGCATACGGCGCGGCGACGCTCTTCATCACGGGCCTGTTCGCCCTGCTGATCACCTTCGCCGAAGCCGCTTTCGTGCGCTTCAACGTGAACGCCCGCTCACCCTGGTTCTCGGTGGTCTTCCTGTTCCTGGCGATCCTGGCCTTCAATCCGCTGCGGGTCTGGCTCCAGGGCTTCGTGGACCGCGTCTTCGACCGCGACCGGCTCGCCTACCGCCAGGCCGTACGCGAGATCTCCGAAGCCATGGTCTCGATGCTCTCGATCCGCGAGATCGTGGACCGGATCCTGACCGCTCTCACGGACACCATGGGGGTCGAGCGCGCCATGGTGATGCTGCTCCACGAGACCGACGCGACGCTCCGGCCGGAGTCCTGGCGCGGCACCTGGGACCCCGACGCCCTGGCCCTCGAGCTCCCGGCCCACCACCCCGTGGCCAAACGTCTCTGGATGCGGCGCGAGGAGCTGTCCCGGACCGACTTCGACGAGGAGACGGACCCGGAGGTACGCGAGGTCTGCCGCGAGGTATTCGACCGCCTGGAGGTGGAGCTGCTCGTCCCGATCCTGTTCGGTGTGGACGTGCTCGGCGTGATCGCGGTCGGCCGCAAGCTAGCCGGCGAGCGGCTCGGCGCCGACGACCGCCAGCTCCTGCGCACCCTCGCCAACCAGAGCGCCATCGCGATCGAGAACGCCCGGGCCTTCGACGAGATCGCTCAGCTCAACGAGACCCTGGAGGCCCGCGTGGAGGAGCGGACTCGCGAGCTGCGCGAGACCCAGGACCAGCTCGTCCACAGCGAGAAGATCAAGTCCCTGGGCCAGCTCGTGGCGGGGATCGCCCACGAACTGAACAACCCGATCGGGTTCGTGCACGCCAACCTGAAGCTGCTCGACGAGTACGTGCAGCGCCTGCTGGACGAGCGCGCGCGCGGTGCGGACACCACCCGCACCCGCCGCGCGATCGAGCGGCTGCTCTCCCGCAGCCGCGAGGGGACGGAGCGGGTCAAGAAGATCGTGGAAGACCTGCGGGTCTTCTCCCGCGCCGACCACGCGGAGCTCCAGGAGGCGAACCTCAATCGCGAGATCGACCGGACGCTCACGCTGATGGAGCCACGCCTGAAGGACGGGATCCGGGTGGTCCGCGACTACAGCCCGCTGCCGACCGTGCGCTGCCACCCGGGCCAGCTCGCTCAGGTGTTCATGAACCTGGTCATGAACGCCTGCGACGCCATGGGACGTCAGGGCGAGATCCGCGTGCGCACCGGCAAGACCGCCTGGGGGGTGCGGCTCGAGTTCGAAGACGACGGGCCCGGCATCCCGCCGGAGGCGCGAAGCCGGATCTTCGACCCCTTCTTCACCACCAAGCCGGTGGGCCAGGGGACGGGCCTCGGCCTCTCCCTCTCCCACGGCATCGTGGAGCGGCATGGGGGCCGCATCCGGGTGGAGGACGCAGCGTCCGGGGGAGCGCGCTTCGTGGTGGAGCTGCCGCTCGAAGCGCCCGAGGAGGAGGCGCCGCCCGCAGCCGCGGGCTAGTCGCTCGGACCTAGCCCCGCGGGCCGGGGACCGGCTCGCTGCGCACCTGGATCGCGCGCAAGAAGTCGACCAGGAGCTGGATCTCCGCGGCCACGGCGATCTCGCGCTGGCCGCGCGCGCCGATCTTCTCGGCCAGCACGCGGCCCCAGACCGGCATGTCGCGCGGGCCGTGGGCCGCCACGTCCCGGCGCCCGTCGATGTACTCGGCGATCTCCCCGGCCGGGAAGATGCCGCTCCGCCGCGCGGCGATGCGGGTCAGGTCCGCGGGCCGCGTATTGAGGGCCGACGCCACGGGCCCGTTGCCGGTTCCGTCC
This sequence comes from Myxococcota bacterium, assembly GCA_041611735.1. GTDB lineage: Bacteria > Myxococcota_A > UBA9160 > UBA9160 > PR03 > JBFIML01. The sequence continues at coordinate 86,556 of JBFIML010000007.1, forward strand.
CCGCCGTGACACGAGGCGCAGTAGAAGCCGAAGAGCTCCCGGCCCGGCGTTGCGCCGGCGCCCTCGCCATGGGAGTCCGCGGCGGCGGCCCCGCCCGCGAGCGCCGCAGCCACCGCCAGCCCGATCCATCGACTCGGCATCGGCGTCCCCCCTTCCGCCTCCGAAGGCGCCCAAGCTAGCGAACGCCGCGGCGGTGGGGCCCGTCCCCCGGGGCAGAGCCGGCCGGCCCGAAGATTCCCTGCTTGCGCCGACCCGCCGGGTTGTACAATCCGGGCGCGCTCCCGGTCGGACGTCGAGCCGTTGCGGCGAGGGCGTCCCCTTCGGTCTAGACCTGGGCCGTACGAGGGTCCACACATTCCGATCGCTTCGGCCTGTTTGCGAGGGTCGCGGGCGGTGCGCGTGAAGGCGCAGGGCGGCGCTTTGCCGCGGCGGCGGCCCCTGCGCCGCGCTGCCGCGGCCTTCGGGATCCTCGTCTGCTGCACCCAGTCCAACTTCGGCAACCCCAACTACGTGCCCAACGTTCCGGACCCGCCGTATGCGCCGGGCGCCGGGCCCGTGGTCTGGTTCGACGCCTGGCACGACAACGCCCATCGTCTGGACGCGACCTACCGGCCCTTCGCCCGCCTGCTGGAGGCCGCCGGCTACCGCCCCCAGATCTTGCGCGCTCCTCTGGACGCCGCTCAGCTCCAGGGTGGCCTCCTGGTGCTGGTCCTGCCCCGCACACCGCTCTCCACCGCGGAGATCGCCGAGGCGGAGAGCTACGTGGCAGCGGGAGGCGGGTTGATGCTGGTGACCGATCACCCGAATTTCCCGGTGCAGGTGCAGCCCCTGGGGTTCGTGCTGGGCATCGACTTCGTGAACGTGGGCGTCGCAAACGCCCTGTCTCCGTACCGGCGCTTCCTGATCACGCCGGCGGCGCACTTCACGAGCTCCGGGATCCCCTTGGTGAAGACCTACGACGGCTCGGCGGTGACCTCCTTTCCCGGCGCCGCCGCGACCACCGTCCTGCCCTTCGGTGTCGAAGCCGTGGACGACGCCGGCCAGAGCCTGGCCGGTCTCGGCCGCAGCGTGGCCGTGCAGCACGGCCTGGGGCGCGTCTACGCCGCGGCCGATGCCCAGATGTTCAGCTCCATCTGCTTCCTGAGCTGCAACAACGTGAGCGGGTTCGGTGACGAAGGTGCGGAGCACAACGAGGCCCACCTGCTCCGCGTCATGCGCTGGCTGGAGGGCGAGGGGTAGCGGCTGCGCTAGCCTCCCCGGTGGAGCCCGGGAAATGAAGCGGCCGGCATCCCGACGACTGGCACTCTCGCTCCTGGCCGCGGCCGGCCTGGCCCTGGCGCCGGCCTTGGCCTCGGCGGGGTCGCGCGGTCACGGCAGCCATCTCGGGATGCGGAGCGCTCCCAAGCCCGGTTTCCACCTGCGAGCCCACCCGTCGCATGGGCACGGCTTCCACCACGCCGTGGTGCCGCGGCGCCATCGACCGCCCGCCGGTCTGCACCGCGTGGTTCCGCCGCCTCGTCACCTGCACCGTCGTCACCGGGGACCCGGCACCGTCGTCGTGATCGGGAACTCGGCCCGCACCATCTACGTCTCCGACGGGGTCGTGATCCTGCTGCTGGACTAGGTGGGGCTGGCAACACCGGCTACCGGACGTAGCCGAGGGCGCGCAGCGCTCGTTCGGCCTCCGGGGATACGCGGGACGCGGGGCCGGAGCCCGCATCCAGGGCGGGAAGTCGGCCCCGCAAGCGCTCGGCGAGGGTTCGCTCCAGATCGAACCGATCGTGGCGCTCGTAGGGGTCGCCGGCGAGGCGGTAGACCTCGATTCCGCCCGCCTGCTCGATCAGCTTCACATCCCCCTGGATCACGGCGCGCGCCGGCTCCGCCGTGAGGCGGCCGAAGTCCTCGACCTTGCGCACCCGATGGCCGAAGAACTCGATCTGCGCCTCCGGCTCGCCCGCGGCCGGGCGGCGCAGATCGCGGCCGATGCCCAGGGATTCCCCGCCGCCGACCGCGCCGAGCGTGGCCGCCACGTCGAGCAGGCTGACGGCTCCGGGCTCCGGGGGTAGGCGCACGCCGCGCGGGGGCTGGATGAGGAGAGGGATCTGCGTCACTTCTCCATAGACCGTGGTCCCGTGCTCGGTGACGCCGTGCTCCCCGAATGCCTCCCCGTGGTCGGAAGTGATGACGAGCCAGAGGTCGTCGAGCACCTTCCGTGCTCGCAGGGCATCGATCAGTTCGCCCAGGGCTGCGTCCAGGCCGAGAATCTCCTCGTCGTAGCGATCCACCAGCGCCTGCATCGTCTGCGGGTCGTGCCAGATCTTGGCCGGTCCGAGCTCCGTCGCCTCACCCGTCGCGAAGGTTCCCGCGTGGGGCGGCGCAGGAACGTAGGGCGCATGCGCCTCCATGTAGTTCGCAACCACGAAACACGGCGCCGGCTCACAGGCCGACAGGAAGCGCAGGACCCTCTCGTTGATGGCGCGGGCCGTCGGCATCCCGAACGCGTACTTGGCGTGCCACGAGGGGGTGAGGCGCTGGCGCAGCGTCTCGCCCAGCCCGGGCAGGGCCGCGGAGGCCAGCGGAGCCACGGTCCAGTCGAAGCCCCGCTCCAGGCCGGGCAGGTGAACCAGGGAGAAGTTCGCGAGGATCGCCGCGGTCCGGTAGCCCTGCGCTCGCAGCAGCTCCGCCAAGGTCCGCTTCGATCGCATCGGCCGCAGGCGCAACCCGTCACCCGCAAAGAGGGTCCCTTCGTGAAGGCCATGCTCGGAAGGCAGCGTGCCGGTGAAGAGCGAAGCGTGGGCCGGGAAGGTCCACGTCGCCGGGGAATGGGCCAGGGGATAGAGCACCGCCCGGTCGCTGCGGGCCAGGAACTCGGTCAGGCGGGGTGTAGTCTGCCGCGCATAGCCGTACATCGGCAGGTGCTGCGCCCCCACCGTGTCCAGGATCAGAAGCAGGATCGTCGCTGCCGTCTCCGCTCCGGGCGCCGCCCCGTAGCCGGGCATGTTGCGGTCCGGATGCCCGCGGCCCGTCCCGTAGCTGGCCGCCAGCAGGACCCCCAGCAGCAAACCCGCCAGGGCCGGCGTCCCGGGCATCCAGCGCCGCCGGGAACGAAGACCGCTCGCCGAGACCACTCCCAGACCGAGCAGCAGGTAGACCGCCGCGGGCACCAGACCCTGTCGCAGCAGCGGAGCACCCGGCAACGGCAGGTTCGGGGCCGCCGCGGGCCAGAAGACCAGGACGGCTGCGAGCGCGAAGCCGACGGCCACGGCGCGGGACACCACGCCGGCCGGGCGACGGTGGGACGCGACCAGCCCGGTGGCCGCCGCCATGCCGAGCCCCGCCCACGGGTCGAGGGCCAGGGCCCCGTACAGACCGACCCATCCCGCCAGGGCCAGGCCAGGGGACAGCGAGAAGGTCGCCGCCAGCGCGGCCACGAGGCCAGCCGCGCCCAGCGCGAGCCCCGTGCAGAGCGCGACGTAGCCGGCATCGCGCTCGGGAATTCTTGCGCAGTAGTCCAGCAACTCCACAGCGGAAACGAGCGCCGCGGAGATGGGAACCGCCATCCACGGCGCAACCGTGCGGCGGCGCGGCATCATGCGACCCGGTCGAGCGAGCTCCCGCGTCGGCGGGTGCCGCGCGGATTGCTTGCGTGGAGCAAGGCCCGCGGTGATACTCGCGCTCGTGATGTGCCCGGCTGGATGGGAGAGGCGCGGCTCACGCGAAAGCCTCGATGCGAGTGGCAGTGTCGACCCTCGGGCATCCTAGCGCTCCGGCGATCACGACTCCGCTCCTCGACCTGCTCTGCATCGGCGGTCTCTCGATCCTCGCGATCACTCCCTTCCTGTTCCTGAGCCCCGACGAAGCGAGCTTCATCCTCCTGCCGCAGCTGCTTCTGGCGGCAACGTTGTTGAACGGCGCCCACTTCATCGCGTCGTACCGCCTGCTCTACTCCTCCCGGACCCACGTGGCCCGCTACCGTGCGGCCTCGATCTACGTTCCGGCGGCCCTGGTACTGTACTGCTCCTGGGCCGCCCTCACCGCGGGCAAGGATCCGAACCAATCGCTCTACGTGCAGGGCTTCCTGATCTTCACGGCCTTCTACCTGGCCTTGCACTACACCGGCCAGACGTGGGGGATGATGGCGTCCTTCTCCCATCTGGAGGGGGTTCGCATCGCCGACCGGGAGCGCCGGTTGTTCCGCGCCTGCCTGTACGTCCTGGTCGGCTGGCAGGTGGTCTGGTCGCTGAACCTGATCTCGGAACCACCCCGTTGGCTGGCGACCCATCTCGGCACCTTGAACGGCGTCAGCCACGCCGCGGCGGTGGCGACCATTCCTGTCGCCTTCTTCACGTTCGTCTCCCTGGCCCGGCGCACGGCCCGTCCGCCTCCCCCGCGCGTGTGGATCCCCCTGGCTGCCTTGTACTTCTGGTACGCCCTCATCTGGAAGTTTCCGGGTGCTCTGATGGGCGTCCAGATCGCCCACGCCCTCCAGTACATCATCTTCCCGCTCCGGGTGGAGGCGAACCGCCACGTGCGGAAGTCGGCCTCCGGGCCAGGCCGGCACATGCTGTTCTACCTTTGTACGCTGAGCGTCCTGGCCTGGCTCGTCTTCGTCTCGCTCCCGGGCTGGGCCGGGCAGGCAAGCAGCGGCTTGGGGATGTATGTCGCATTGCTGATCACGGCCATCAACGTGCACCATTTCTACATCGACGGCTGTGTCTGGAAGCTTCGCAACCCGATCGTGCGGGACGACATCTTCGCGCATCTTCCGAGGTAGCCGGGTCTTCGCCGAGTCACAGGAGGCTCCCCATGCCGGCCGACGCGCTCGATCTGGCCACGCTCGACATCGCCACCCCCGAGCACTACGAGCGCAACGGCTATCCCTACCGCGAATGGGCCTATCTCCGGAAGCACGCTCCGGTCTTCTGGTACCAGCGGGACAACGTAGAGCCCTTCTGGGCGGTGACGAAGCACGCGGACATCATCGAGCTCGGGAAGCAGCCCGGGCGCTTCCTCAACTCGCCCCGCCTGGCGGTCTTCACCCGCGACCTGCCGCCGCCGCCGGAGGGCTCCACCCGGCACCTCCTCACCATGGATCCGCCGGACCACGCCCGCTACCGCCAGGTCACCAGCAAGCGCTTCACGCCGCGGGCAGTCACCGGCTGGGAGGCCAAGATCCGGCGCATCACCCGTGAAGTGATCGACGAAGCGGGCCAGCGGGAGCGCATCGACTTCGTGCGCGACGTCTCTGCCCGGATCACGATCGCCGTCATCGCGGAGATGCTGGGAGTGCCCCGCGAGGACCGGGAGCTTCTCTTCCGCTGGACCAACGAGATCATCGCGCCCCAGGACCCGGATTTCGCCCAGGGGACGCCGGACCAGACCCTGGAGCGCGCCCGGACCGAAGTCTTCGAGTACTTCCAGCGCATGGCCGAAGAGCGGCGACGCGAGCCCACGGACGACATCGTGAGTGTCGTCGCCAATGGAACGGTGAATGGCAGACCCCTGCCGCCCGTGGAACTGCTTTCCTACTACTTCCTGCTGGTCGTCGCCGGGAACGAGACCACTCGCAACGCCATGACCGGCGGGCTGCTCGCCTTCCTGGAGAACCCGGGCGAGTGGCGCAAGCTGAAGCAGAACCGGGAGCTGATCGGTCCCGCCGTCGAGGAGATCGTGCGGTGGACCACGCCGGTGATCCAGTTCTGCCGCACGGCCACCGAGGACTACGAGCTGCGCGGCCAGAAGATCCGCGCCGGCCAGAGCTGCTGTCTCTTCTACCCGTCCGGCAACCGCGACGAGGAAGTGTTCCCGGACGGCGACCGCTTCCGCGTGGACCGCGATCCCAACCACCACATCGCCTTCGGCCGAGGCGAGCACGTGTGTCTTGGTGCGCACCTGGCACGCCTCGAGATCCAGTGCGCCTTCGAGGAGCTTCGCGAACGCCTGGGGCAGGCGGAGCTCGCGGGTCCCGTGGAGCGGGTGCGCTCGTCCTTCGTGGGCGGAATCAAGCGCGTGCCGCTGCGTTGGGAGATCGCACCGGCCCGAGCTGGCGGCCTCGGGCGACCGGGAAGGACGGCTTCCCGGAGGTTTACTAAGGGACGGCATTCGGGGTAGCCTCGGGGGTGGCCCCGGGGGGAGGGGGCTCCACTCAGCCGCCCTGGGCCGGGAGCCGACAGCTCGGGTCTCAGCGCTCGGCTGAGGTGGCAGGGCGGAGCGTGTCGAGGACCGAGCCCCAGGGCAGTGCAGCGTCGGCGACAGCCGGAAGCGGGATCGCGACCGCCGTGCTGCTCATGCTGCTCGCCGCAGTGCTGCGCCTCCACGCTCTCGGCGAGCTCGGCTTCGCGGGCGCCGAATACTACGTGGTGCTCTCCGCCCGCGGCATCCTCGCCCACGGCGTGCCGGAGTTCCCGTCCGGACTGGTGTATCCGCGTGCGCTTCCGTTCTCCTACGCGACGGCAGCGATCGTCCGCATCTTCGGCGAGAGCGAGTTCTCGGTCCGGCTGCTCGGCGCCCTGCTCTCCACCGTCGCCGTCGGCGCCGTCTACGGCTTCGCCCGGCGTAGCTTCGGTCCCGAGGTCGCCCTGGTCGCCGGCCTGGTCATGGCTGTGTCCGCCCTCGAGATCACCCTGGGCCGGACGGCGCGCATGTACGGGCCGTTCTCGTTCTTTGCGTTGCTCGGGCTCTGGTTTCTCCATCGCGCCGTCTACGAAGGAGACCGGCGCTATCGGATTCCGACCCTCATCGCACTTGCCATCGCCACGTCACTCCACGCCACCGCGGGGACGTTGCTGTTTCCCGTCGCGGCATTGTGGATCTTCTCCGACACGCGCGCGCGCCATCGCGGCTTCGTCGTCCTGTGCGGCGCGTTGATCGTCGCATCCTGGGTGGCCCAGGCAGCCCTGAGTGTCCACCATTACGACCACTGGAAGCGCCGGGTCGCGGAAGCCCGAGCCCTGGATGGCGATGGCGCTGCGTCTGCCGCGCTCCTCGCCGGCTCCAGGGACTCCGCCATCCGCGAGCACTTCGCGCTCCTCGCCCGAGCCAACCAAACGCTCGGACTCCAGCCCCCGGCGTTGATCGGGGCGATCGGGCTGGTCGCTACCGGCGCGGCGGTCCTTTCCCGATCCGTCGCGGGTCCGGGCGTCCTGCTCCCCCTGGTGACGTTCGCGACCGTTGCGGCTCTGTGCCTTCACCAGATCATGGCGGCCCTCTACGCCGCGAGCGGCTTTGCGCTGCTCGCCTTCTTCCGGCCCGGGATTGCCGGCCGGGGCCCCCCGCTGGTGCTCCTGGCGCTGGTCGCCCTGGGGACGGTCGCCTGGCTGGCCTTCGGGATGCGGGAAGCCGAGGCCCTCTCCCTCGGCGGCACCCTGGTCGGCTATCCGAAGAACTTCCTGCTGCACTACGTCCAACGGTCGCCGGCGATGGCCGTGGTGGTGGCGATGGGAGCTCTCGAGATTCTTCGCGCGTATCGGAATGAAGGCCGGGACTCGAGGCGCGTCTACGTGCTGGCTGCGCTGATCCTGCCCGCCGTCACCATGGGCCTCCATCCCGACGCCCCGTCGCGCTTCTTCGAACGCTACTCGGATTTCTTGAACCCCTATTTCGTCATCCTCTATGCCTACGGGATCTGTTGGCTGTCCCGCGGAGCCCTGCAGCTGTTTCGACTGCATGGGCGTCGGGAGCCGATGGGCCCCCTCGGGTATGTGCTGGTGGCGGTCCTTCTGCTGCTCACGAACGGCGTCGACCCGCGCGCGGCGATCGCCGCGGCGGCGCCGCACTACGGACCCAACCAGCGGCTGCGCGAGGCCTCCGGAAAGGCTCGGGTCCGTGCAGATTATCAGGGCCCGTCCCGGTTCGTTTGCGCCCGGGCCGCGGCCCAGGACGTGATGATCGTCACGAACATCCTGGCCCACTACCTCTACTGTGGACGTGCCGACTACCATTTCACCATCGAGAATGGAAGCCGTGACGCAGAGGGATGGATCGGCTCCGCCCGCACGCTTCACAGCGTGCAGGAGCTGCTGGCGGTAATGGAAGCCGAGGGGACGCAGCGATTCTGGCTGGTGCTCTCCCAGGACGAGGTCCGCCGCAGACGGAACCGGGGCCGCTTCCACGAGCTGGAGGCGCTGCTTCGGGCGGACTGCGTGCGTCTGGAGCACGCGGGGCGGGACGGCGTGTCGGCGGTCTACTCCTGGCAGGGCTCCTGCCTGGCGGCGCTGCAGCGGGGAGCCCGCTCGTCGTCCAGTGCGGGCCGCGGCCCCTGAGCCCCGTGGGGAGGAAGTGCCGAGTCCGTGCCTGGCCGACCCGATCTCCGGAGCGTGAGCAGAATCACGCCCCCCTCCTGGCGAGTGCCGATGCGACCTGAGGAACGAAGCTCCAGGAGCGAGTGCCCATGCGAACCATCCGTCCGAGCCTGCTGACGCTGTGCCTGTGCCTCTTCTGGTCCACGGGGGGGCTGGCCTTCGAACATCCGGGTGGCGTCCACACACGCGCCCAGATCCAGAAGGCCCGACAGGAGCTGCTTGCGGGCGCCGCGCCCTGGACGGCCGCCCATGCGCGCCTGATCGATCGCGCCAACGCCGGGCTTTCCGAGGCGCCCTCCGCCGTGGAGGACTATGACGTTCCCGGCTACTACGAGAACGCGGCGGCCCACACCGCAGCCAAGACCCGTCTCCGAGACGACGCGAACGCTGCCTACAGCTGCGCACTCGCGTTCCAGATCAATTTCGGGCTCTCCAGCCAAGCACGCACGCAGTACGCCGAGAAGGCGAAGGCCATCCTCAACGACTGGGCGTACACCAACAAGAGGATCTCCGGACACGATGGAGATCTCGTGATGGCCTACGTGGGCACGACGCTCGCCCTCGCGGCAGAGCTGCTCTGGGACCATCCCGGCTGGTCCGAGACGGACAAGCGCCAGTTCCGTTCCTGGACGCAATCCGTGCTGCGCGGCGCCTCTGCCATCCAGAGCCGGAGCAACAACTGGGCGGATTGGGGGATCTTCGCTGCGCTGGTGGCAGATCATCTGCTCGACGATGCGTCGAGCATGCAAGCGCACGTATCCAGACTGCAGAGCCTGATCGACGACCAGATTGCTCCGGACGGCTCTCTGCCCAGCGAGTTGAGGCGTGGTGAGAAAAGCCTCTGGTACACGTACTTCGCCCTGGCTCCTCTCACCAACGCCGTCGAGCTGGTCCGGAACGCCACGGGAACCGACCTCTATACCTGGACGCCGCCCAGCGGCGGCACCCTCCGACAAGCCGTCGCCTTCTTCTTCCGGGGGGCCAGCAGTCCGGCCGCATGGCCCACCGAGGTCGCCAGCAGCCCCGAACCCGATGGATGGGGGGGCGACCTGCTCTACGCCATGGGCCTGGTCTACGAGGATCGTTCGTTCCTGGACTGGGCCCGGCCCCCCTTCGGACCCAGCAACGCCGCCTGGGAGAGCCCCGATCTGCTGCTGCCCGCCCCTCTGAACAGCCTCTCGCTCAGGCCGCCGGGTCGCCCCAAGCTCGTGAACTGATCGATCCCTCGAGGATCCGCTCGTAGAGCTCGGCGTAGCGCTCCGCGATCGACTCGCTGCAATGGTCGCGAAGCACCCGCTCCTGGGCCCGCTTCGCCCGCGCCTTCACATCTTCCGCATGGCTTCTGGCCCAGGCCAGCTTCTCGGCCAGATCCAACGCATCCCCTGGCTCGAAGTAGACGACCTCGCTCTCGTCGAAGATGGCGCTGTTCTCGGGGATGCGGCTGCAGACCACCGGGACTCCCAAGCTGGCCACCTCGAGCAACATGATCGACATGCCCTCGGTGAGCGATGGAAATACGAAGAGCTCCGCCTTCTCGATCATCGCTATCAGGACCTGCTTCCTCCTCACGTAGCCCACGAAATGCACGTCGAGCCCTTCTGCCAGAGCCCGGAGCTTCCGCGTGTACGCCGGCACCTGCCCGAGGTCACCGATCACGACCACCCGCTCCGACCGCTCGAGCAGGCGCAGCGCCTCCAGGAGCGTATGGCAGCCCTTGGTCGCAATGATGCGGCGCGCGGCGAACAAGACGAATCCGCTGGGAATCCCGCTGGCAGCCAGGATCCCGTCCGCCCCCGCCTGGTCTCGCTCCAGATCCCTGCGGACCCCGTTGGGGATGAACTGGACCTCTCGCCCGTACTGCTGGCCGTAGTACTCGGTCAGCGGTCGGGAAATGCACGTCAACTGCGCCTTCGAACGCACGAAGATCCTCTCTGCCACGCGGAAGTACGCCTTCGCCACCCGCGACCACTTGTCTCTGCGATACGGCGCCTCGTGGGAGGTGGCCACACACGGGAAGCGCCAACTGATCAGCGGCAAGAACAGGGCCGCATCCGTCTTGTGCACGTGCACCAGGTCGTAGCGTCCGCGCAGGAGCACGTGTACGCAGCAGAGCAGGTAGAATAGGAAGACGCCCAAGGAGCCGAGTGGCAGGCTCGGAAAGGTCACGACCTCGACGTCCTCGATGCGTGTTCCTGGCGCTCCGGCTTCGTGGCAGTACACGGTCAGGTGATAACGGTCCTTCAGGGCGAGGATCAGGTCCTCCACCACCCGCCCGGTCCCCCCTCGCGATGGCAGGTACCGGATCCCGATGATTGCGATCCTCGGCCGCTCCCCGCGCCTCATGTGAGACTCTCCACCAGCTCGAGATATCTGCTCTGGAAGCGGTCGAACGAGTATCCCGAAACCAGCTCCAGGCTACGCTGCCCGCATGCCGCGCGGCGCTCTCCGTCCTCGATCAGGCCCAGCAGCCGCTCGGCGATGGCCTCGTCGTCGCCCACCGGCACCAGATGGCCGTTGACCCCTTCCTGGACCAGCAAACGATTGTCGCCGGCGTCCGTCGCGACCACCGGGAGGCCGGACGCCATGGCCTCCAGCAGCGTGTTGGAGAGGCCTTCGAAAAGCGAGGTGCAGAGGTACACATCCGCATCCCGGTAGATCGACTCGACCTCCCGGGGATCCACGCGCAGCTCCACGTCCTCCTCCAGGGCCAGATCGCGGATCCAAGCGCGGCATCTCTGCTCCAAGGGACCGAGGCCCGCGATCACGTAGCGAATACGCCGGCGCGGCCCGAGCCGCCGCTTCACCCGTGCGATGCTCTTCAGCGCCGTCCGGTAGTCCTTCTGCTTCACGAGGCGGCCCACAGAGGCGACGCGCACCTCCTGTCCCGGGGCGCTGCGCCCCCCGGGCTTGCAGATCTCGATCCCGTTCGGGATCACGACGAGCTTCTGCGGGGCGAAGCCGCGGGCCACCAGAGCGGCGCGGCCAGCATGGGAGTTCGAGATCGAACACCGCAGCACCCGGTTGTGAAGCACTCGGAGCACCGCTCGTTTGTGGACAGCGATTCGCGCGTTCCGAATCCCGCCACAGATGACGGGCACACCGCCCAGGGTGCCCGCCGCTGCCGCCATCAGGATATCCCCCGGAAGGTGGGCAAACAGCAGCTCGATCCGCTTCGATTTCAGGAACGAGGCGAACCAGCGCAACTTCTGACCCGGACTCCCGCGCAGGAAGATGGGGTCGATCTTCGCCTGCGCGAGCGTATTTCGATGTCGCTGGTGACAGGGCCGATCTCGCATGGCCACGTAGTGGGTCTCGTGGGAATCAGCCAACGCCTTGGCGAGCAGGGCGCTCTGCTTCTCGGCTCCGCCCACACCCAGGGACCCGATCAGGACGCAGATTCGCCTCATCCGGATCGGCCCGCTTCGCCCCGGCCCATGGCCACCCGGTGCGCCGGGGGGTGCAGCGGGTACACGCAGACGGCGGCCAGGACGGCGTAGATCGGCTCGTAGCACATGTTGCCGTACACGAAGTAGGAAAGCGCCAGAAAGGCGAATGCACGCCGCACCTGAGTGTGTTCCAGCGGCTCCAGACCCCGGCCGCCGGGCCTCCAGGCGAAGATGGCCAGCAGGAACAGCACGTTCAGCCCGACGCCCACGAAGCCCGTCTCGGCCAGAATCATGCTCAGGGCCACCCGGTCGATCTCCCAACCCGGGTAGCGAACGCTCAAGGCCCCTGAAGCCCCGGGGAGCCGGCTATCCGAGGTGGCTCCGGGTCCGCGCCCGAGCAGCAGGTGCGCGGGATCCGTCGAATTCAACTCGTAGGCAAAGAGCACCGCACCGCCGCGCAAGAGTCGCCCGGCCGGCGTAAACTGGACGTTCTCGTCCCCGAACAAGTACCGGCTGATGTACTCTGGATCCAGGATGGAGCGCGCATAGGACGTCTGAGCAGTCCGTTTGTAGCTCATGTTGTAGATGGGCGTGAAGATGAGCAAGGCCACGGCGGGAAGAGCCACCGACGTGAGCACCACCTTCGGCCAGGCTTCCCGCCCGGCCTGCCACGCCCCCTGCAGCCCCAGGAATCCCAGCAGCGCCACCAAGTAGGGCACCGCAGCCTTCTGGTTTCCAACCCCGAGCGCCAGCACCAGGAGCAGCAGCACCAGCACGGGAGGGGCGGCGATCACCCGGCGGCCGTTCATCCAATAGGCCAATACGATGCCGATGCAGTTCAGATGGAAGAAGAGCGTGATCGAGCCTACGAAGAAGAGACCCGTAACCCGGTCGCCGGGGTCGGGATCGTCGACGAACGGAACGACGGCAAGTCTCTGGACCACGCAGATCAGTGCCGACAACACACCGGCCGTCACCAAGAACGCATGAAGCCGGTCGCGGCCGTAATACCCGTAGACGCACTTCAGCGCCACGATGGCGCAGAACACCAGGACGTAGCCTCGCTGCGCCACCAGAAACGAAGCCACGGTCGAGCCGTTCAGGAGCAGCGAAAGCCCCGACGTGACGAGGATCGCCGCGTAGATCCAGAGCAGGCTGCTGGGGATCCGCGGCCGCACCCGGGGCATCAAGAGGGTAACGGCCCCGGCGGCAAATGCGATGCACAGGAAGGGCAGCCACTTGACACCCGCTGGTAGACGGAAGTGGTAACGATCCACGTACGCAATCGGCACCAGCACGGGGACGAACGCCAGCCAGAAGGCGGCCCTTCGATGGCGGAGCGCCACGGCGGTGAGCATGATGAGAGCGGCTGTCGCCGCCAGATAGAGCAGCACCCGAGGCATCCCCATCACGCAACCCCGAGAGCCGCCAGGATCGTGGCAGCACGCTCTCGCCAGGTATAGCGGGCCAGGAAATCCTCCCGAGCGCTTCGTCCCAGCCTTGCGCCCAGCTTCGGCTCCTCCCGCAACGCTTCGATTCGGGCGACCCAGGCATCTAGATCGGCCGGTGATGCCAGCAGCGCGTTGGCTCCATCGCGCAGAACCTCTCTCAGCACTGGCAGGTCCGAGACGACCATGGGCTTGCCCGCGGCCATGTACTCGAAGACCTTCAACGGGGACATCCACCCCGCCACATTCACTCGCTTGCGGCCCACCAGGACGCGATTCTGATACGGTGCCAGCATCGCGTCGAACCGACCCAGATAGGCGTGCACCGAACCGGGCAGCACGTAGCCGTGGAACACGAGGTTGGCGAAGGGGGCGCGGCGTCGCCACGCGCGGACCTCGGCAGGAGATCCACCCACCACGTGGAACTGGCAGCTCGGCAGCCGGGGCGCCAACTCGGCGATCAGCTCCATGCCCTTGCCGGGCGCCAGGCTCCCGATGTACCCCAGCTGGAACGCGGCGTTGCGCTTCGACAACTCGGCCCCCGCGGCCGAATCCAGTTGGCTCGCGCAGTCGATTGGGTCCGCCCCATCGGGTGCCACGAGGATCCGCTCTTCCAGGAGGTGCCCGAAGAGCCGCCTGTACTCGTCCCGCAGGGCAGCCGAGATCACCACCAGCCGCTCGAAAGTCCGGCTCTCGAAGATGCGTTGCTGCAGGAATCGCTCCAAACGATTCGAGGGCGGCTGATGCGCCTCGAGCACCATCGGAGCGCCCGCCCCGGGCGCCCGGGTCAGCAGAGCCAGTGCGTAGGAATCGCGCCCGTAGAAGAGGGTCGGGGGGGGCGCCCGGAACAGTCGCGCCTGAGTGCTCATGGCATAGAGCGCGCGACCCGCCACTGGAATCTGCGGTACGGCCGCGCTGCGGACTTCGAAGCAGGGCCGGACTCCGTAGTACGCGAATACGTCCGGGAACGACTTTGCCTTGCGGCGGCAGAAGAGCACGACCCGATCGAAGCGCTCCGCGAGCGCCTCGCACATCTTCATGACCTGGATGCTGTTGGCCGTTCGCGACGGAACCAGGGAATTACTCAGATAGTAGATGCGTGTGGCGACGCTCAACGGTGTGCTTCTGCGCGGGGGCGGTCTCGAGCGGGTGCTATCTGCCGCCGGAGGCCAATACGGATCGAATCGTTGCAAGCAGGAGCTTCAGGTCGTTCCAGATCGAGAAGCCCCGGTCGACGTACTCCAGATCGCTCCGCATCCACTCGACGAAGTCGGTCTCGCTCCTCCGGTGCGCCTGCCAGGTGCACGCGATGCCCGGAGTCACCGCAAACCTTCTGAGCTGCCAGGCCTCGTACTCGGACGGCAGCGGGGAGAGCGCACGAGGCCCGATCAGGGTCATTTCGCCCCGGATGACGTTGACCAGCTGGGGCAGTTCGTCGAGGCTGGCTTTGCGTAGTAAGCCGCCGATCGGGGTGAGCCGCGGATCGCCTTCGACCTTGAAGAGCGGTCCGGTCATCTCGTTGATTCCCTGGAGCTGGCCCTGCTTCTTGTGGGCGCCTCGACGCATGGTCCGGAACTTGTAGATCCGGAAGCGCCGGAGCCCTCGTCCGGTCCGTTCCTGCCTGTAGAGGACGGGGCCCGGCGAGGTCGCCTTCACAGCCGCGGCAATCCCCACCATCAGCGGGGAGAGCAGAGCGAGGCCGATCAGGGCCAGACAGATGTCCATGGCGCGCTTCCAAGCCGGCAGGGGTCGCTCGATCAGGGCGAGGGCTCCCCGGGAACTGCACGAGACCTCCGCGCGGCGCAGCGCGGGCGCCCGGCGAGCTGCGCGGGCCGACTCGCCGCGCCCGGCGGCGAAGCGGCGACCCTGCGTCGGGGTGTAGACACGCAGGGCCTCTTCGAGCCTTGCATTCGGAATCCTGGCTGCAACCCTACTGCGGATTCTGAACGAGAGTCGTCGAGCGCCGGCACCCGGGGTATTGGGCAGGAGGATTCCGAGCTGGTCGGCGCCGATTCGCCCAACCCGGTCCGTGGAGCGAACCAGCTTCGGCGCCTGCTGGGCCACGAACCGCTGCCAACCCGGCTTCGCGGGGCCCTGCGCGTTGCGCAGGATGAGCAGGGAGAGCTCGTAGCGACCGCGCTCCGCGCGAGCTCGCTCCGCTTCGAGCACCCCGCGAAAGGAGGCTTCGGAATGCGTTTCTTCCACGCTCTCGACGGCGGGACCCGGAGGGACCCGCAAGGTTTCTTCCCCTTGGGGCGCCATTGCGAGGAGCTCCTGGAAAATGAAACGCGTTGGAGGGAAATCACTATACAATACGTTTTCGAAAAGCCGAGTCTGGTAGTTCCGGCGGACCATCGCCCGATCGTGCAATTCCAGAGATCCGGCGAGGGAGTACGCAGAGAGCTGCACACCAGCGATGATCGCGGTGGGCCTCCGGAAGACCCGGAGTGAAGGCTCAATCCCGGTTCTCGCCCTGCCGTCCGAGCGGCCGGGACGTGCCGTGGTCGACGTGGAACCGGAGCCGACGCGGAGCGAGAGCGTTCGAGATCCCCATGCCCCGGTCCTGGCTGTCTGGATTGCGCTTGCGACGCGCCCGTGCTCCTGCCCTTCCGGGCGTCACCGGCCCGCAGCAGTTCCGGCGCGTGCTCGACCGCGAGGTCGCGCAGGCGGCCCGCACCCGCCACGCCATCGCCATCCTGGCCTTCGCGGTCCCCTCGTTCGGCCCTGCACTGCCCGAAGTCGTGAAGCTCATCACGACCCGCGTCCGCAGCACCGACGCCATCGGCTGGCTTGGGCCGAAGCAGCTCGGCGTCCTGCTTCGTTACGTCGAGGCAGAAGATGCCCTCCAGGTTGCCGCAGAACTCTGCAGCCAACTCGAGCGAGACACCCACCCGACACGCTGCACGGTCTATCCCTATCCGCCCGTCAGCCCCGCGGCCTCCCCGGAGCGCCAGCCCGAGCAGCTGGAGGGCCGGCGCGCGTATGCCTTCTCGCCCGCCACCTTGCACCCCTCCCCCTCCGAGCCGGCGCTCGAATAGCCGCCGCCCTCCAGCCCATGAAGAAGTTCGTCACGGACACCCTGTTCGTCACCGGCGCCGGGCTGCTCAACCGGTCCAAGGGCATCCTCTTCATCCCCCTGATCATCGCGGCCGTGGGCTTCGATGGCTACGGCGCCTTCGTCCAAATCCTTCTCACCCTTCGCATCGTCAGCAGCCTCTCCACCCTCGAACTGGGGATGGGCTTTCCGCGCTTTGTCGCGCAGGTTCCGGCTCAGAATACTCGGGAGCTGGGCCGGCACTTCCACTCCGTCCTGCTCCCGACCCTCGTCTCCTCCGCCCTGGGCGGGTTGCTCTTCTATGCCGCTGCCGACGTCCTCAGCGCCCTCTTCTTCGACCATGGCTACCAGCAAAGCCTTCGTATCGCGGCTGTCGTGGTCTTCTCGAACAGCTGCTTCGCGACGGCTCGCAACTACCTTCGCGCCCGTGCCGAGTTCAAGCAGGAGTCCCTCCTCACGCTCTGCTACGAGATTCTGCCCTACCTCGGCTTCGTCCTGCTGGCGACGTCACGCGGGAATCTCCATTCCGGCATGCTTGCCTACGTCGCCATCGACGTAGCCGTCGCCCTCGGGATTCTCCTGTCCGTGCTTCGCAGTCTCTCCTGGGCCGCCCCGTCCTTCGCGCTTTCGAAACAGTACCTGCGCTACTCCTTCCCTCTCGCCCTCAGCCTGGTCGAAGGGGGCCTGCTGGCCCGGGCCGACCTCTATTTCATCAGCTACTTCCTCGGCCTCTCGGCGGTCGCCACCTACAACGTGATCTATCGGGTCACCGAGCTGATCAGCTTCGTCAGCATCCCCATCCACGTGCAGCTCCTGACCTACCTGTCCCGGACCTGGGACCGTGGGCACCTCGAAGCCTCCCGCGAGATCATCCGAAAGACGCTGCTCTTCTTCCTCCTGCTGACCATGGGCATGCTCGCCTGCCTGGCGCTCTACTTCGAGCCCCTCTTCGTGCTCTTCCTGGGCAAGCCGCCGTCCGAAGCGCACCTCTGGCTCATCGTGATGCTGATCGGAGTCGGCATGATGGCCAATACCGCACGGCGCTTCCTGTACGTGCTGATCCGCCTCCATCGCACGACCCAGCACGAACTCTTCTACCAGTTGGCGGGCCTGACCCTGAACGCCACCTGCAACTACTTCCTCATTCCGATCTATGGCCTGGCGGGAGCCGCATTCTCTACGCTGGTCAGCTATGCTCTCATGTTGCCGCTCATCAGTCTGCACTATCCGCTCGGTTTGAAGCGGGCGTTCGTGGGCCATGCCCTCTCGTTCGCGGTTCTGGCCCTGGTGATCGTGCCGCTGCGCTACGCAATCCCCCCGGACAGCCTGCCGCTGTTGTGCTTGAGCGCTGGGGTGGCCTACGCCGCTTATCTGGCGCTGGTCGGTTTCTTCAAGAGGAAGCTTCTGATTTCGCTGAAGGACGAGCTGCTCGAATGGAGAAGGCTGACCTACTCGGCACCGGTGTCCACCTGAACTCGTTCCTCCGTCTCGGGTTCTTCCTGGACTATCGGCCGAAGCTCACGCTCGACCTCTCTTCGGTGGATCCGGAGCGGTATGCCGGGACCCACGTCGAGGATCTCCTGCGCCGCCAGGCCGAACTCTTCCGTGCGGCGGTGGTCAGCCGCTTCGAGAGCCATCGCCGACACCTGATCCCGTTGAGCGGAGGCCTGGACAGCCGGGCCATTCTGGCCGTCCTGGTCGAGTGCACCGAGGCGCGGAACCTCCACACCTGCACGTTCGGCACGCCGGGGACCTACGACTACGATCTGGGCTGTCAGGTCGCCCAGCGGCTCGGCACCCTGCACGCCTGCTACCCGCTCACCGAACACGTCTACACGCTCGCCGAGCTGCTGGACGTGTCCTCTCGAATCGAGCACCAGACCATCCTGTTCCACCACCCACCGCTGGCCGACATGGAGCGCCGCTTCGGCGGCCACGTGGTGTGGTCGGGCTTCCTGGGCGACAAGCTCGCCCTGCCGCCGGAGACGACCGTGGGCGACGAGCAGGCCAAGCTGAACTTCCTGGGCAAGAACACCTACGTGCGCTCCACGGATCTGACCCGCCCGGGCGGAGCCGAGCTCTCGGCGGCACTCGCGATCCAGCCGGCGGTCCGGTCGCGACTGCTGCTCGAAGAGGAGCTCAACCTCCGCTATCGCCAGCTCAAGTTCATCGCGCCGCACGTGCTGGCGGCGGGATTCGACTACCGGACCCCGTTCCTGGATCGAGAGCTGGTCGACTTCATGCTGAGCGTCCCGCTCTCCATGCGACGCGGCGCCCGCTTCT
This sequence comes from Myxococcota bacterium, assembly GCA_041611735.1. Classification (GTDB taxonomy): domain Bacteria; phylum Myxococcota_A; class UBA9160; order UBA9160; family PR03; genus JBFIML01. Next base: position 105,028 of record JBFIML010000007.1, read on the forward strand.
ATCGCCAGTTCCTGTCGAGGACCTTTCCGGGGCTCTTCGACCTCGGGACCAAGGCCAACGAGGGCCTCCCGCTGGGCGCCCGCAAGCCGCGGGTCCTGTACCGGAAGGTCCGACGCAAGCTCCAGGGCGCCATGGGGACGCACTGGACCCGAGGCCTGGATCCCATGCTCAACTACCTGGATTTCGGCCCGGCGCTCCGGAGCCGCCCGGATCTCCGGAACCTCGTCTCATCGAGCCTCGCCGATCTCGAGAAACGCCGGGTGGTGGATTGGATCGATCTGGGTTCGCTCTGGAAGCGTCACCTGACTGGCGCCGTCGATCACAGCGACGCCCTCATCGTCCTGACCTCGCTCGAAATCCACCTGAAGGCAGGCATGAAGCTCTAGCGCCTGCCCTCCACGGGAACCCGAACGATGTTCGTCCTCGCTTGCCGCAAGACAGAACAGCAGCTGGGCTGGCCGGCCTTCGCGGAACGCCGCTGGACCGCGGGCGGCTTGCACCTTCTGTTTGCCAGCGACTCGGGGTCCGGTCGGTACCAGGACGCTCCCGGCGGCTTCTCGTACGTCGAGTCACCGGCCGCGCTGGATCCCTCGGATGGGACGCCCCCGTATACCACCATCCGGTACGACGGCCGGGGCAGCGGCGTCCTCGAGGTCTCGGCCGGGCCCAGCTCCGGCTCGACCGTCTACTACCACCTGGACGGGGCGGGAGGCTTCCATTGCGCTTCCCACGTGCGCCTGCTCGGCGCCCTGGGCATTGCGCTGGAAGAGAACACGGAGCTCCTGCCGGACTACTTCCTGTACCGCTACGTGACGCCCCCTCACACGCTCTACCGGGGCATCCAGCAGCTCGCCAAGGCGGATCTGGAAGTGAGCTTCTCCGGGGACCGTTGCGTGATCCGGAGCGTGCGGCCCTACCCGGTCTTCCCTGCCGGGGAAAGTGCGGCGACGGACGAGGCCGGAATCGTCGAGGGTGCGCTGCGGATCCTGGACGCCTCGTTGGAGCGCTTGCGGAAGAGCCGGGAACGCTTGTGTGTGCCCTTGAGCGGGGGAATGGATTCTTCCGTGCTGTTCCGGTTGGCGCAGAAGAAATTCGGTCTGAACGAGTGCTACTCGGCCGGCTATCCCTTCGAGGCCGATTCCGACAACGTGGAGAAGCAATACGCCGTGTCGGCGGCCGCTGCCCTGGGGGCACGGCATCGCTACTACGCGGCGACCCACAACGAGTATCTCGAAGCCGTCGTGCGTTCCATCGCGGCGGCGGAGGAACCGATCCATCATCTCCAGTCCGCGATGTTCTATCTGCTGTTCCGGGACGCGGTGCCGCAAGAGAGGGATCGGGTGATTCTGGGTGTCGGCGCCGGAGGGGTGTTCGGAACGCCCCTCCAGCAGCTGGTGCATGCATACCGCACGCGCCAGGCCGCGTACGATGCATTGGCCAGGAGGCCCGTGAAGCAGGCCGTGGAGATCGCTTCCCGGCTCACCGGAAGAGGACGCAGGCTCGTCAAGGCAATCGATCTGAGCGGACGGCTCGAGCTGCCCATGGAAGACGAACGAAACGTCGTCTGGTCCGTCGATGCCTACGGCTCTCCCGAATGGATCCGCGAGCGTTTCCGGTGCTCTGCCGCCTCGCTGGTGAGGAGCCGGACCGACTTGTTGCGGCCCCATGAAGAGCGGGGACTGCTGGCGCAGATCGCGGTCATCGACCTCTTCGACAAGACGCAGTTCATCTGGGCGAAGCTGCTCCAGAGCCAGGGACGGGTGGCCTACTACCCCTTCATGCAGCAGGACCTGCACCACCACCTGCTGGCGAGCCCCTGGCCGCTCCGGCTCCAGTCGAACAAGCACATCCTGGCGGAGGTGGCGCGACGACTCGAGGTTCCGGAGTTCATCCTGCGACGGGCGAAGTCCGGCTTCGGCGTGCGTCGCAAGGATTGGGCCTTGCGAAACGGCCCACTCGAACCGCTGGTTCCCCTGGCAACGAAGGTGGTGGGCGAAGAGGCGCTCCGATCGATGCAGTCCGCCCAACCGCAACGGGCCATGACGTTCTGGTGTCTGCTCAACTATGGGCTCTGGAAGCGGCTGTGCATCGACCGGGAGCCGGCCGACGCGCTGGTGGCGGAGCTCCGGGAGCGGCTGGATTGATGCGAGGTCCCCGGGGGTGGCGCGATGCCCCGGAAACGGGCGATCCCTGGGGGGCGCAGCCCCTCACCGGAGCGACCTGCAGGGGTCCGAGACCCGGCCTCACCGAGGCTCCTTCGGGCCTCTCCCTGCCCCCCTGCTGCGGCTTCCTGGATCGTCCAGGCGCCGGGATTCCCTTTACAGGACATGCCTTTTCCACCAGACTCCACGGTTCGGGCATCAATCTCCGTTTGAGGATCCCCCACCCCGTGTCCCTGCTCCTCCTCCTGCTCTTCGGACTGGGCGGCTGCGCCTCGGCGCCGGCGCCGGCTCCGGCGGTCGCCCCGGGCCCCGAAGCCCACAGTCCGGCCAACGACCTGCGCCTCGCCCGGCTCTGGCAGGAGCGCACCGATCCGGCCAGCGCGTCCGACTTCTCGATCGGTCCCGGCGACCTTCTGGAGATCTCGGTTCCGGGGCTGGTGGAGCTCGAGAAGCACACTTCGCGGGTCTCCAGCGAGGGGACCATCTCGCTGCCCCTGCTCGGCACGATCCCCGCCGGGGGACGCACCGAGGACGAGCTGGCCGAGGACATCCGGCTTCGACTCCAGGCCTCGGTGATGTACGACCCCTCCGTCGTCGTGTTCCTGGCCGAGTCCCGCCACCGCTCGATCGGGGTGACGGGTGCCGTCTACAAGCCCGGCTTCTACGACGCCGCGAGCCAGCGCGACACGATCCTCGACCTGATCTCCCTGGCGGGCGGCACCACGGAGACCGCGGCGTCGCGCGCCCTCCTGATTCCGGCTGCCCGCACGTCGGGAAGCCCGGGCATCGCTCCAGCCGCCCTGGAAACAACGTCCCCGGAACCGCTTCGGCGCAGTGACGCCATCGCCATCGAGTTCGATAACGCGACCCACGCGGGCCACCCCTCCTACCTCAATCTCCCGGTCCGCCCGGGTGACGTGATCGTGATTCCGGAGCGCGGCCATGTCCTCGTCAAGGGCTGGGTGCACCAACCGGGCTCCTACGAGATCTCGGCCGGCCTCACCGTGCTGGGCGCCGTGACGGCCGCGGGAGGGATGCGCTATGCGGCGGACAAGAGCGCCGTCGAGCTGATCCGCAAGCAGGACGACGGCCAGCTCATTTCTCACCGCTTCGACCTCCGGAGGCTGCAGAGCGGCGCGGAGGCAGATGTCCCGGTGCAGTCGGGAGACGTCATCGACATCTCCCATTCGACGCCGAAGCTGATCGCCTTCAGCTTTGTGGACTTCCTGACGCGCGTCTTCAGTCTCGGCGCGCGTCTCTGATCGAGATCCCATGCCGGACTACCCTCCGCTGACACCGCTCGACTCCCGGCTGCCCCAGCGCCACGAGGACCCCCGGGCTCCCGCGCCGTGGACCCCTCCCTTCGACGAGCCGCTGCTCCGCGACTACGCGCGGATCCTGAAGAAGCGCAGGGGGTTGATCGCGGGCGTGTTCCTGGCGACGCTCGCCCTGGTGGCCTCGGCCACGCTGCCTTCCACTCCCATCTACACTGCGGAGACCCTGCTTCTCATCGAGCCCCAGAACCCGCAGATCATCGACATCCCCCAGGTGCTTGGGGACACGCTCGGCAAGGCCGACTACTACGAGACCCAGTACGAGATCCTGAAGAGCCGCAGCCTCGCCGAGCGCGTGATTCGCCAGCACGGGCTGAGCGACGCGGAACTCGGCGGCCGCAGACCGAGCGCGCTCGCCAGCGCCATCCGGCTGGTCCGGACGATCCCGAGCTCGCTGTTCTCGAACGGAGCGGGCAGCGCCGAGGATCCGACCCCCGAGCAGATCGCTGCCAAGCGCGTAAACGCCTACCTCGACGCGCTCTCCGTCGGACCCTCCCGGGACACCCGTCTCGTCAAGCTCAGCTTCCGCAGCCCCGATCCGCTGCTGGCCGCCCGCTTGATCAACGCCCATGCCCGGGCCTACATCGAGCAGGGCCCGCTGATGCGCGCGCGGGCCAGCGAAGAAGCCCGTGCCTTCCTGGAGGAGAAGCTGCAAGAGCTCAAGGATCGAGTAGGCGGCGCGCAGGCCGATCTGAATGCCTACAGCCGTGAGGAAGGCATCGTCTCCCTCGACGACAAGGCCAACGTGGTCATCGAGCGCCTGGCCGACCTCAACGCACGACTGACCGCGGCCGAAGCGGAGCGCGTCGCCCGCGAGGCCGAGTTCCGCCTCATCCAGGAACGGAGGCCAGGGTCCCTGCCGGCCGTGCTCGCCAGCCCCCTGGTCACGACCTTGAAGCAGGAGCTGGCGCGACTCGAAGGCGAACAAGCCTTCCTCTCCACGCGATTCTCCCCGGGTTATCCGAGGCTGGCGCAGCTCCAATCGCAGATCGCCGAGAGCCGACGCCGCCTCAGCACCGAGATCCGCACCATCGTGGACGGGATCGAATCCTCCTTTCTGGCCGCCAAGGCGCAGGAAGAAGACCTGCGGGCGCGGGTCGACCTGCAGAAGATCGAGGCCCTCCGGCTCAAGGATGCTTCTGTGGAGTATGCGATGCTGGAGCACGACCTCAAGGCCAGCCGCCAGCTCTACGAAAACGTACTCGGGCGCATCAAGCAGACGGAGATCGCCGTGGAGCTGCGCGACTCCAACGTCTTCATCGTGGACCCAGCGCATCCTCCCCTTCGGCCCAGCGGTCTGAGCACCAAGCTGATCTTCGCGCTGGCGGGGGTGCTCGGGCTGATCGCCGCCATCGGTCTCGCCCTGATCGCGGAGTTTCTGGACAGTCGGATCCGGAACACCGAGGACGTCGAGCGACAGCTGGGTCTTCCCAGCCTGGGCGCGGTGCCGGACTTCCTGAAGAGCGCAGCGGCCCTGCCCACCGCAGCCCGGCGCCAGCTGCTCGCCGCACGCAGCGCCGAAGGCGGGGCCCCTCGACCCGGACTCCTGCACAGCCCGGCGCCCGGCACCCCCTCACCCAACCCGGTGGCCGTCGAGGCCTACCGGACCGTGCGAACGAACATCCTGCTCTCCCAGGCCGGCCGCTCGCCGCGCACGATTCTCTTCACGAGCGGCGCCGCTTCCGAAGGCAAGACGGTCACCACCGTCAACACCGCTGCGATGTTCGCCCAGCTCGGCGGTCCCGTCCTCGTGATCGACGCCGACCTGCGCAAGCCTGGCTGCCATCGGCTGCTGGGAATCGAGAACCTGGCCGGCCTGACCGAGATCCTGACCGGAGGCGACCTGACCCCGGACTTCCTCAAGTCGATCGATGCGGGCTTCTCCTTCCTCTCCAGCGGGAAGAAGCCGCCCAACCCGACGGAGCTGCTCGGTTCGACCCGCATGCGGCAGTTCCTGGCCAGCGCCCGGGACCGCTTCGAATACATCCTGATCGACGGCCCGCCCATGCTGCCGGTGAGCGACAGCGTGGTGCTTGCCACGCTCGTCGATGGCGTCGTGTTGGTGGCCGATCAACAGAAGACGCCGCGCCACGTGCTGCGGAGCGCCCAGGCGCGGCTCACCTACGCGCGAGCCAAGGTGCTCGGGGTCGTCCTGAACCGCGCCGACGTGGAGAACGAGGACTACTCCTATTTCGTCGGGTGGCAGCCCTCCGCCTGAAGGCGCTGGCCAGGAGCGTGCGGACCCAAGCTGGCCTCGAACGCGGCCAGGAAGCGCCCCACGTCCCGCTCGTCCATGGCTCCCATCACCGCCACGCGGAAGATCTGCCCGAGCAGCCCCCGCTGCCCCGGATAGACCACGAAGCCGGCCTGCTTGAGACGCGCGTGGAGCAGGTCGTAGCCGATCCCCTCGGGCAGCTGGAAGGAGGTGAGGCTGCTCGCATACTCCCGCTCGCTTCCGAGCAGCAGGCGGGCCCCCCGCGCCTGGAGCCCCGTCCGCAGCAGGCCGGACAGGGTCCGATAGTGCCGCCTCCGCCCTTGCCAGCCACCGCCCTCCTCGAGCTCCGCGAGGGCCTCGCGCAGTGCGTAGGTGGGGTGGACGGCAGGCGTGAAGAGAGGGTGTGCCTGCTCTTGAGCTCGATAGTGTGCGAAGAGATCCAGATACAGCCCCACGGCGCCGGATTGCCGCGCCTCCAGGGCAGCGCGTCTCGCCACCACGAAGGCCACCCCAGGCGCTCCGTGCAGGCACTTGTTGGCGGTGGCCGCGCAGGCCTCCAGGTTCCAGCCGGCAAAATCGATCTCCTCGGCCCCGAAGCTGCTCACCGCGTCGACCAGCAGCCGGACGCCTCGGCGCACACCGATCTCCCCGAGCGCCGCCAGATCGTTCAGCCGGCCCGTCGTCGTCTCGTGATGCACCGCCAGGATCCACCCGATGTCCGGATCCCGGTCGAGAGCCTGCTCGATCCGGGCGAGGTCCGGAGGCTCGGTCCAACCCGCCTGGATCAGGGTGTGGGCCCGTCCCACGCTCCCGAGCATCGCGGCGATCCGCTCGCCGTAGGTCCCGTTGGCAACGACGAGGGCCTTGCCCTCCCGAGGCACGAGCGAGGTGGCCATCGCCTCCACCGCGGCGGTTCCCGAGCCGGTCAGCAGCACCGCCGTGAAGTCTCCGGCCGCGCTGGCGTAGACGCTCTCGAGCCCGCGGCGCACCTCGCCCTGGAGCTCGGCGAACTCCGGCTCCCGGTGGCAGACGTCGGGCGACAGGAGAGCCCGACGCACCCGCTCCGAGAGCACCACCGGGCCTGGATTCATCAGGACACGGCGCGCGGTCTGCATGGGCTCGTCTCCAGCCAGCTTCGGAAGCGCAGGGCCACCTCGGCAGGCGGGATGGCCGGCCGGGGCAGGCGGCGGTCCTGGCGCGGCTCGGTCAGGGCGTGCACGAAGGTCGGGCCGGGCTCGTCCCGGCTCACGCTCTCCTCCAGCTCCTCGGCACTCCCGGCGCGAACCACCCGACGGTAGCCGCAGGCCTGGGCCACCGCCGCCAGATCCAGGGCCGGCGAGACCGTGGACTGGGCTCCCGTCGAATCGTGGACTCCGTTGTCGAGGACCACGTGCACCAGATTCCGGGGGCGCTCGAAGCCGATCGTTCCGAGCGCGCCCATGCGCATCAGCACGGCACCATCGCCGTCGATCACCACGAAGCGGCGCTCCGGGCGCACCTTCGCCAGGCCCAGGCCGAGGCTCGACGCGCAGCCCATCGACCCGACCATGTAGAGCTGATTGGGCCGGTCTCCCAGGCGGCAGAGCGCGCGTCCCGTGAACCCGGTGGTGGCCACGATCCCGCAGGCCTCCCCGGCTCCCGCGCGGACGGCCGCCAGGGCCTCGTCGGCAGGCATCGGACGCAGAGCCGCCCCAGGCAGGGGCGTCACGGGGGGCAGTCTCCGCTCCGGGGGCCGGGACCGCAGCGCGTACGGCTCCAGGGACCCCTTGGGCACCATCAGCGCATAGGGGGTCCCCTGGCTGCGCATGTGGTCCAGGGCTCTTTCGACGACCGCACGCACCTCGGACTCCTGGCGCGGGAAAGCCTCCCAGGGGATTCCCATCAGCTCCAGCAGGCCGGGCGTGATCCCGCCCATGACCCCGTGCTGGGGCTCGTCCGGCGGGCCCTGCGGCGTCCCCCGGCGGGTCACGATCACGAGCACCGGGATCCGGAACGGGAGCGCCAGGGAGGTGAGCGGATTCACCGCGTTCCCGAAGCCCGAGTTCTGGAACAGGACGACGCCGCGCTGGCCGCCGAGCTCGGCGCCGCAGGCGATGGCCACGGCGTCCCCCTCGTTGGCAGCGCCCACGTAGTCCGCGTCCGGCGAGTCGATCACGTAGTTGATGAGGGGCGTCAGGTACGAGCACGGAACGCCCGCGTGCACGCGGAAGCCGCGCTCGTGTAGGGCCGTGACGAAGCTGCTGGCGGAGATCATGCTGCGCGGGGGCGGAGCGGCCCTAGGCGAACTCGCCGCTCGCCAGAAGGTCGTCGACGCTGTCCACGTCGAGCCAGTTTCCGGTGGTGTAGATCACCCGGATCCTCTCCCCCCGCGCAATCAGGGCGTTCATCAGCCCGCCCATGTCCAGATGCGCCTTCTTCTCCGGGTCCTCGGCCACCTCGGCCAGGAGCGTGCGGAGAACCGTGCAGCCTCGGCTCGAGGCCTTGAGGAAGCCCATCCACTCGCCGTGGATGCGGTCCGGGGAAAGCTCGTTGGACACCTCGGCCAGCTCCACCTCGGAGAAGCTCGTGGTTCGCGAGAAGGGCAGCGAGCAGCTCGCGAAATCCGCATAGCGGTCGCGGTTCCGGCTCTCCCGCCAGTTGGCGTCGATCATCACGGCGAAATCCGCGTCCACGTCCATGAGCTGCTGCACCACGTACTTCCGGAACAGGACGTCACCGTAGGAGATCAGGACCGGACCCTCGAGGGCCGGGATCGCTCGGGACAGCGAATACGCCTCGTGCGTGGTCTCCGGCTCCTCGTTGTCGAAGTACTCCAGGCCATCGAGGTCGATCACCTCCCGCCGATAGCCTCTCACCACCGCCAGGTCGCGGATTCCCGCGGCCCGATAGGTCCGCACGATGTGGGAGAGAATCGGCTCCCCGGCCAACGGAACCATGCACTTCGGGCGGTCGCGGGTCACTTCCCCGAACTCCGGTCCGCGGGCCGCTCCGAGGATCACGGCGCGGACCGGGCTGCCCGGCAGGTAGCGACGCTCGGCCTCGGCCAGCTCCTCGGCTCCCTGGAGCCGGAAGACCTCCGCCAGCGGCGCGACCCGATCCTCGATGGCCATGAGCGACTGGTCCCGGAAGATGCGACGGGCGGTCTGCTGCATGGCCGAGATCGAGCTGCGCATGGTGTGGTTGGCCCAGATCACCACCGAGAAGCCCGCTTCGCGGAACACCTGGGTCGGCGTGGCGTAGCACTTGGTCGGGACGATCACGACCGGAAGCCGACCTCCCCACTCCCGCTGGAACGCCAGCAGCTCGTCCGGGAACGACTTGGCGGTGTGGATCAGGATGGCGTCGGCGCCCGCCTGCCGGTACGCCTCGGCGCGCTTCAGAGCCTCGGCGAGGCCCCAGCCTGCGATGAAGGCCTCGACCCGGGCCACGATCACGAAGGCGTCGATGGTCTGGGCGTCCTTCCCCGCCTTGATCCGCCCGGCGAACTCGTCGATGTCGGCCAGGGGCTGGGTCGTGCCCCGGATGAAGCTATTGGTCTTGGGGAAGATCTTGTCCTCGATGCAGACGCCGGCGATGCCCCGCTGCTCGAGCTTGCGCACCAGGCGTCGCATCGTATTGAAGTTCCCGTACCCCGTGTCCCCGTCCACGAGGATCGGGATGCGCGTCGCATCGCTCATGAACTCCAGGGCCTCGAGCACCTGGGTCCAGGAGGCCTCGTTGGCGTCGCGGACGCCCAGGGCGGCGGAGATGGAGAGCCCGCTGGCCCAGACGCCCGCAAAGCCCGCCTCTTCCACGATCTTCGCGCTCAGGCCGTTGTGCGCCTCCATGAGGAAGCTCAGCTCCGGGCTCTGGACGAGGCGGCGGAGCTGCGCGGCTTTGGCGTGGGCGCTCGTGTCGTGCGGTAGCGGCGGCTGCAAGGTGTCCGACCTGCGTCGAGGGGAAAGCGAAGCTTCGGAATGGGCGACGGCTGATCGTACCACAGGCGCCCTGGCGCGCGTCCGGTCCCGCCGCGCAGCCGAAAGCGTCATGGCGCGCAAGGCGTTGCGCGGCGGATTGCACGGGAGGTGCGCGTTGGCCTGGCGATCCGCTGCGGGAAAGCTCCGGCTGCCGGGAATCCCCTCGGGGCTCCGTCCCCGCCGAAGAGTCCATGCCTCCCGCGCTCCCTGCGAGCTACCCTGCGCGCGCCTTGAGTCGCCTCTTCCGCTCCGGACACGCCTACGACGAGATCCGCGCCCTGCTGGCGGGGATCGAGAAGAAGGGCCCCTGCCTGGACATGCCCGGCGGGAGAGGCCCCAACGCGCGCGGCATCCGGGAGGCAGGCTTCGAGCCCGTGAGCGGCGACCTCTCCCCGGAGCGCTCCCACGCCGCGGGGGTCCCGAGCGTGCGCATGGACTGGAACGCGCCGCTCCCCTTTGCGGACGGGCGCTTCGCGGCCGCCCTGTGCAGCGAGGGCATCGAGCACCATCCGGCCCAGCTCGGACTGATCACCGAGTTCGCGCGCATCCTCCAGCCGGGCGGGAGCCTGCTCCTCACCACGCCGAACGTGCTCAACCTGCGAGGCCGCCTGGCCGCGGCCCTGAACGGCCACTACTCCTTCAAGCGCGCCCCCATCAGCGAGGTGACCGCGCTCTGGAAGTCGGGCGACAAGACCCGGCCCTACGTGGGACACGCCCACATGATCGACTACTTCGAGCTGCGCTTCGTGCTGCGCCAGGCAGGCTTCACGCTCTTGCGCGTCACCAGCGCCAAGTATGCGCTCTCGGCGCTGCTGCTGGCGCCACTGCTCTGGGCGCCGGTGCAGCTGGCCACGCGACGGCTCTTCGCTCGTGTGCGCCGCAGCGACCCCGCCATCTACCGTGAGATCTGCACCCACGCCCTCTCCCCGGACCTCCTGTTCGGGAAGAAGCTGATCGTGCTGGCCCGCAAGGGCTGAGGAGTTCCGGCCGCGAGCCGGGCGCCATCGGTCGGGCAGCCGCCTGCCGGACCCGCCTCCAGCCGCCTCCGGCCCCCCGCACCGGCATGACCCCGGTCATATAGTCTTGCGAAGCCCTGGCCGATACCAGGGATGCAGGAACGCCCCCCATCGGGAGAAGAACCCATGGAGGCGGAACCTCGGCACCCCGTGCCCCGCCGCCGGTTCCAGCGGGGCGACGACGGCCAGCCGTTGCCGGGCACAGGAACCCGGATCCGGCTACCGACCTTCCTGGAGAGGATGGGCTGGCCGGCGGGGGCCGGCTTTCCCGGCCCCCATCCAGCCCGCCCTCCCGCCCTGGGCGCGGCTCGCGCTCGCCCCTTCGGCCGCTCCGTCTACGGCCCGGTTGCGTCGCGCCGTCTCGGGCGCTCGCTCGGCGTGGACCTGACCCCGCCCGGCCCCCGCGTCTGCTGCTTCGATTGTGTGTACTGCGAGCTCGGCCGGACGCCCGGCGCCGGCACGGCCCAGACCTGGCCGCGACCCCAAGAGGTGGGGGAAGCCCTGGCGCAGGCACTCTCCCGGGTGGGGCCCATCGACTCGATCACCCTCTCCGGTCACGGGGAGCCGACGCTGCATCCGCGCTTCGCGAGCGCCGTGGCGTGCGTGCTGAGAGAGGCGAGACGCGCCCGCCCCGACGTGCCCGTCCGCATCCTCACCAACGGAGCGGGCGCCATACGACCCGACGTCCGTCGCGCCCTCGACGCCCTGGACGCGCGGATCGTGAAGCTCGATGCGGCCTCTCCGCGCGTCAATCGTCCGGACCCCAATCGACCTCCCGGGGGGCTGCTGCTGGCGCTGTCCATGCTGCGGGACATCACGATCCAAGCCTGCTTCATCGAAGGCTCCGTGGCGAACACGGACCCTGCCACGGTTCGCGCCTGGGCCGAGCTGCTCTCCGAGATCCGACCGCTCGCGGTCCAGATCTACACCATCGATCGCAGACCCGCCCGGGCGGGCGTCCGTCCCGTGGCGGCCGAACGGCTGCAAGAGATCGCGTGCCTGCTCCGCACGCAGATGGGGATCGAGGCCCACGCCTATGCCTGAGCCGCCACGGGTCACGCAACCGGCCAGGAGCCCCAGATGACGCTCGCGCGCCCGTGATCGCGTCGGCTCAGGTGCCCCGCCGCCGCCGGTGCAGCCAAAGCAGCGCCGGCAGGAGCAAAACCAGCTCGAAGCCAAGGCCGCACCCGCCGCAAGACACGCGCTCGCAGTCGCGGTAGGGCTGAGCGCAGTTCGGGTCCGCACCCGCCGGATCGGGCGGACGACCGGCGTCGAGGCCGCCATCCCAGTCGGTGCCGGCCTTCTCCGGATCGTTCGTCGCCGCGTCGTTGTCGATCCCGTCCTGGCAATGCGGACTCTCGCTGAACGAGCCCGGACCCGCGCAGCCGCGGTCCCCGCCGCCCGCCGACCAGCCGTTGGCCCCGTCGTTGAAGGTCACGAGCTCGAAGTCGGCGCGGCCGTCGCCATCGTTGTCGATCCCGTCGTCGCAGGCCAAGTGGGCCGCTCGCTCGCCCAGATCCGAGGCCGAGCTACAGCCGGGATCTCCGCCCGCGAAGTCCGTACGCCCGTCGCCATCGTTGTCGATGCCGTCCTGGCAGGCGGGCACCGTCGCCACGCTCTGGAACTGCCGCATCATCTCGTGGTCCTCGTGCTCGAGAATGTGGCAGTGGTACGGGAACAGGCCGGCGTAGTTCTCGAAGCGCGCGATCACGCGCACGATCTCGTTGGGACCCACCTGCACCGTGTCCTTCCAGCCCGCCTCATGGGGCGGCGGCGGCACCGGCGACCCGATGGGTACGATGTTCCCGCCCACGACCTCGAAGGCCTGCCGGTCGAGCACCTGGAACATCACGAGATGCATGTGCATCGGGTGCGTCATCCCGGACTTGTTGACGAACTTCCAGACCTCGGTGTCACCGAGTTCCGGGAACTCCGTGAGGTCCTCCCAGTGCTCGCCCACTACGGTGCCCCCGACCACGGAGCGGATGAACCAGAGGAACGGGCTGCAGGCGTCGCCCGGGCCCTTCTCCAAGTGGAACTCGCGGAACTGCGTGGCATCCGCCTCCTGGAGCACCTCCATGGGACGCAACGTGGCCGGCAGGGCCGCGGTGTAGCCCGTCTGGTTCGTCACGATGAACTTCATCACGTTCGGGACCACGCCGACTCCCGGCTCGCCGGGGAAGGGTGCCGGCGCCGAGTTCCGGAGCACGATCTCGGTGTTGGTCGAATACGGCGCAAAGTTCACGATGGCGTCGGCTCGCTCACCGGGTCCGAGCGTGATCTTGTTGAGGGTGACGGGGGCCGGGAGCAGCCCGCCCTCGGCGCCGATCTGCTGGAAGGAGGCCCCGTTCGACAGCGTGAGCGCATAGGTGCGCGAGGTCGAGCCATTCAGCAGCCGGAAACGGTACTTCCCCTTCTTCACGTTCAAGTACGGCCAGGCCTTGCCATTCACCAAGATCGTGTTGGCGAAGAAGACCTCCTGCCACCAGGCCGGATACTGGAGCGATCCGTCGGGGTTGAAGCTGCGGTCCTGGATCGCGAGCGGGATCTCGAACTCGCCCGAGGGCAGCGGCAGCGACTTCTCGTAGGCATCGCGCAGCAGGTAGAAGCCCGCCAGGCCCATGTACACGTTCAGGCGCGTGATGCCGAGCGCGTGGTCGTGGTACCAGAGCGTCGCCGGGAGCTGCCAGTTCGGATACGTATACGCGGCGAACTGGCCGGGCGGGTAGGTGGCGTCCGGGTGGCCGTCGAAGGCGCTCTGCACGTGCGCGCCATGCAGGTGCACGACCGTGCGGGCGTCCGCGTTCGCCAACGCCCCGTGGGGGCAGGTGTCCACGGGCAGATAGTGCGTGGTGCGGAGCGGTGGCGGATTCCCGCCGGCGCTCGTATTGCGCAGGTCGTTCACCCAGTTCACCGTGACCGACTTGCCCACAGCCGCCTCGATGGTCGGGCCGGGGGAGCTGGCCCCGCTGGCACCGGTGCCCCAGCCCCAGACGGTCGTGGGCGGCAGCTGCGCGTGGAGCTGCTGCTGCACCTCGCGCATGGAGATCACGTAGGTCGCGCTCCCTCCGGAGAACCCGATCACGGGAGTTGCCACGGCGGGAATCGGGAGCGGATCCAGGAACGGCGTCAGCACCACCGGGCACTGGGCGGTGACGCAGGAGCTGAAGGCCCCCTGGAAGGTCCCGCCGAGCCCGGTGCAGTTGCCTTCACTCTCCGCCTGGCAGGTCGCCGCGGCGTCCGGGAGGCAGCACGCACCAGTCGGCTGCGGACACGGGTTCGGAGTACACAGGCTGTCGGAGCCCTGGTAGGTCCCGCTGCACGAGCTGCCCGGGTCGAGTACGACGCTGCAGCTCCCATCCGTGGCGCAGCAGGCTCCGGTGGCGGCCGGCGGCGTGAAGTCGACCGTGAGCATGGGGCGCCGGGCGGTGGTCGGGTTGGTGCGGCTGTCGAAGCGCTTCACGACCCGCGTATCCGTCTCGTTGCTGCGCACGATCCATCCATACTCGGGCTGGGTTCCGTTCAGCCAGGCCTGCACGTCGGCCACCATGCTCGCCGACGACCACGTGTAGAAACCGGTCTGGTTGCTCACCACGGAGGTCGCCCTCGCGGTCGCGGCGAAGTCGCCCCCTGCGCTCGACCAGACCAAGGAGGGGTACTTGCGGTGGGTCCAGGTGGCGTCGTGGGTCGCGGCCGCGCTTCCGGTGCCCTCCTCGCCGCTGGCGTGAGAGGTGCCCTCGCCCCAGTCGGAGAGGACGCGATACAGGGAGACATTCTGGTTCCCGGTCCGCGTGCGCGAGAGGTGAAGGGTCAAGGTGACGCTGTTGATCTGGGAGCCCGCGGGAACCGCGGCGTCCACGTCGAAGGCGAGGAGGCCGCGCCGAAGGAAGCCATCCTTGGTGCGTCCCGCGAAGAAGTGGTCGCCCGCCCCGTTGCTGGAGGCCCCGTTCTCCGAGAAGATCGTGTTGTCCTGGCTCGCGCCGATGGTGACCACGTCGGCGGCGCCGGCCATGGGCCCGGCGGTCATTCCGAGCAACAGCGTCAGGAAGATGGGCCGATGCGTGCGCATGGCGATCCCCCTCCGCTTTGCGAGCCACGGTATCGCTTCGATCTCCAACGCCTCGCCGAATTGGAGAGCAAGCCGCGTGCCAGACTCGAGCGCCTGGGAGCATCCCACGCATCCCGACAGGCGAGGCTCCGGGCCCGAGTGAGGCGAGCCGCCACAAGCGCCAGGCAGGGCTGTCCCAGCAGGGCAGGTTCGAAGCCCGGGCGCATCCCGGGCGCGA
>JBFIML010000008.1:0-104569 GCA_041611735.1 Myxococcota bacterium
GGGGCGGGGGGGATCCTGGTCCCGATAAGCGAACACGTTCGCAAGGTTGATCTCGCCGGCCAGCTCGGCCTGCCCGTGCTGGTGGTGGCCCGGGGCAGCCTCGGAACCATCAACCACACCCTCCTGACGCTGGAGGCCCTGGCCGCGCGTCGAATCCGCCTGGGCGGAGTGGTGATCTCCCACGGGAGCGCAAGCCTCTGCCCGGCCGACGCCGCGAACCTCGACGCCCTGCGCCGGGAGCTCGGGCCGCGCCTCCTCGGCGAGCTGCCCCCGCTCCGGGCGCCGGACCAGGCCGTCCTGGATGGAGTCGTGGAGGCCCTGACGCGCCTCTTCCGCGATTGACGCACCGGGGCGGATGGCATGACGCGATGACGCGCTGAGACCGCGTCAAGACGTCACCCGCCGGCCTCCCAGCCAGGTCTCGCGGACGCTTCCATCCTCCTCGAGCACCACCAGATCCGCCCGGGCGCCCGGCCGCAACGTCCCGCACTCCGCCTCGATTCCCAGCAGCCGAGCCGGGCGCAGCGTACAGGCCACCACCGCCCCATGCAGGTCCAGGGCGCCCCAGGAGCGCACGTTCTGGATGGCGCGGTCCAGGGTCAGGCGGCTCCCGGCCAGCCTGCCGTCCGGGAGGCGCAGCGCCGTGCCGTCGTCCCGCAGCGGGCCCGACCCGAAGTCGGAATCCCGAGGCAGGTCGAGGCGGTCCGTGATCAGAATCAGGTCGCGACCCTTGACGCGGGCGGCGATGCGCACCCAGGCGGGATGGACGTGGGCGCCGTCGCAGATCAGGTCGCAGCTCAGGCGCGGCTCGGCGAGCACGGCCGCAGCCGGTCCGGGGGCCCGCTGGTGGAGGGGTCCCATGGCGTTGAATAGATGGGTGGCGTGGCTCACGCCCCGGGCCGCCGCCTCCCCCACCTGCTCCGCAGTGGCGAGGGAGTGGCCGAGGGCCGCCGCGATGCTGCGGCGTGCCAGCTCGCTCACCAGGTCCCAGGCCCCCGACGCCTCCGGGGCCAGGGTGACCAGCCGGACCCAACCCTCGCCCCGCTCCAGCACCTCCCGGCCCTCCACCGCGTCGTAGGGGCGGATGGCCTGCCGGGGCTGGGCGCCGCAGGCCTCCGCCCGGATCCAGGGCCCCTCCAGGTGGATTCCGAGGGGCCGCGCCCCGGGCGCGTCAAAATGCGTCATGGCGCGCGCCAGCGCCGTGACCCGCTCCCGGAGTGCGTCACGAGGCCAGGCCACCGTGGTGGCCAGGAAGCCGGTGACTCCGCTTCGGAGCTGGCGCGCCGCGTCCTGGCGCAGGGCGGGCTCCAGGGCCTCGGTCCGGGCGAAGACCAGGGAGCCGTGGACGTGGACGTCCAGGAGGCCGGGCGCCAGGTACGCCCCGGCCAGGTCCACGGCCTGGCTGCCGGCGGGCGGCTCCTCGCCGGGGTGGAGTCGCGCGCGGATGCGCTCGCCATCCAGGAGCAGCGCGCCCGGGGCGGCGTCGGAAGCCTCGGGATCCAGCAGCCGGGCGTTGCGAAGCAGGAGGAGGCTCATGCCGGCCACCTCCTGCAGAGGCAACGGGTTGCCTCAAGCGGGCTCTCGGAGCCACCGATGCTCAAGGCGTGTCCTCCACGAGCCGCGAGAACGTCGCCGAGGACCTGGATCTCCTCGACCGCAAGCTGAAGCAGCTCAGGAACGAGTACGAACAGTACTTCCTCGGCAGCCGCCCCCGGGAGCCGCTCCTGCTGCGGGGCGAGGTCCAGAAGCTGGTCGGCTACTACTCGAACGTGCCGATCCGCAATACCGCGCTGCGTTTCCGCTTCAACAACCTGACCTCCCGTTTCTTCGCGTTCCGGCGCCAGTGGGAGCGCGTCCTGCGCCAGATCGAGAACGGCACCTACGAGCGTCACGTGTTCCGGGCCCGCCTGCACGAGCGCAAGCCGCCGGCCGGCGAGCCGGCACCCGAGGTCGCAAACCCGGTCGACCAGGTCTACGAGGACTACCTGCGGGCGCGCCGGGAGTGCGGCGAGGACGTGAAGGGGCTCAGCCGCGAGCGGCTGCGGGACATCCTGGACCGCCAGGGGGAAGCCATCCGCCAGCGCTACGGCTGCAAGGAGGTGCGCTTCCGGGTGGTGGTGGAGGGGGGCAAGGCCCGCCTCAAGGCCAGCGCGGTCGGCGCGGCGAAGAGCGGTTGACGCCGCCCTCAGAGCCGCCGGGCCACGGCGAGGCGCGTCACCGCCCGGGACAGGGCCGCCCGCTCCAGCTGGAAGCGGCGCTCCTCGTCTTCCGTCCGGCGCAGCTGCTCGAGCGCTCCCTCGGCCCGCGCCCGGGCCCGCTCGGCTCGCGCCAGGTCGATGTTCCGGGCGAGCTCGCAGGTCTCCACCATCACCACGACGCGCTCGCCGGTCACCTCCGCGAAGCCGTCCGAGACCGCCGCCCACTCGACGCCCTCCCGGCGCCGGATCTCCAGCTCCCCGATCCGGATCGGCGAGAGGAAGCGCTCGTGCCCCGGCAGGACCCCGAAGTCCCCCTCGCTCCCGGGCAGCACGACGCTCTCCGCATCCCCGGCCCAGGCCTCTCCCTCGGGCGTCACGATGTGCAGCTCCAGCGGCACGCCGCCCCCTAGCCCATCTGGCGGGCCTTCTCCATGGCCTCCTCGATGGTTCCGACCATGTAGAAGGCCTGCTCCGGGAGCTCGTCGTGCTTGCCCTCCAGGATCTCCCGGAAGCCGCGGATCGTCTCGTCGAGCCGCACGTACTTGCCCCCGAGGCCCGTGAACTGCTCCGCCACGGCAAACGGCTGGGAGAGGAAGCGCTGCAGCTTGCGGGCTCGGGCCACCGTGATCTTGTCCTCTTCGGAGAGCTCGTCCATGCCGAGGATCGCGATGATGTCCTGCAGGTCCTTGTACTTCTGGAGCACCTGCTGGACGCCGCGGGCCACCCGGTAGTGCTCCTCGCCGACCACCTGCGGGTCGAGGATGCGGCTGGTGGAGTCCAGGGGGTCCACGGCCGGATACAGACCCTGCTCGGCGATCTGGCGCGAGAGCACGGTGGTGGCATCCAGATGGGTGAAGGCCGTGGCCGGCGCCGGGTCGGTCAGGTCGTCGGCGGGCACGTAGATGGCCTGCACCGAGGTGATCGACCCCTTCTTGGTGGAGGTGATGCGCTCCTGGAGCTCGCCCATGTCGGTGCCCAGGGTGGGTTGGTAGCCCACCGCGGAAGGGATGCGCCCGAGCAGCGCCGACACCTCGGAGCCCGCCTGGGTGAAGCGGAAGATGTTGTCGATGAAGAGCAGCACGTCGCGGCCTTCGTCGTCCCGGAAGTACTCCGCCACGGTGAGGGCCGTGAGGCCGACCCGGGCCCGGGCGCCGGGCGGCTCGTTCATCTGGCCGTAGACGAGCGCCGCCTTGTCCAGCACCGTCGTGCCGTCGGCGAGCTTGGCCTCCTGCATCTCCAGCCACAGGTCGTTGCCCTCGCGGGTGCGCTCGCCCACGCCTCCGAACACCGAGTAGCCGGCGTGCTCCTTGGCGATGTTGTTGATGAGCTCCATGATGATGACCGTCTTGCCGACTCCGGCGCCGCCGAAGAGCCCGATCTTGCCCCCCTTCGGATAGGGAGCCAGGAGGTCCACTACCTTGATGCCGGTCTCGAGCATCTCGACGCTCGTGGACTGATCCACGAACTCCGGGGGCGGACGATGGATGGGAGCCGTCTGCTGGGCCTCGATCGGGCCGCGCTCGTCCACGGGCTCGCCGATCACGTTCATGATGCGGCCGAGGGTATTCGGACCCACCGGCACCCGGATCACGTCGCCGGTGCTCTGCACCGGCTGGCCGCGGACCAGGCCCTCGCTGGTGTCCATGGCGATGCAACGCACCGTGTTCTCGCCCAGGTGCTGGGCCACCTCGATCACCAGGTTGTTCTGGCGCTCGTCGATGGCGGGATTCGTGACGCGCAGCGCCGTGAAGATCTCCGGCAGCTGACCCGGCGGGAACTCCACGTCCACCACCGGTCCCAGCACCTGGACCACGCGACCCTGTTCGGCCATGGGCTCCTCCTCGAGCGGCTCTAGAGCGCCTCGGCGCCGCCGATGATCTCCACCAGCTCCTTGGTGATGGCGGCCTGCCGGGCGCGGTTGTACTGCAGGGTGAGCCGGTCCACGAGCTCCTCGGTGTTGCGAGTGGCCGACTCCATGGCGGTCATGCGGGCTGCGTGCTCGCCTGCCTGGTTCTCGAGCAGCGCCCGGAAGATCTCGATCTCCAGCGCCTTGGGCACCAGCACCTGCAGCAGGCGCTGCTCGTCGGGCTCCACCGCGTACGGCACCGGGGTGCCCTCGCCCACCGGCGGCTCCGCCGGGGCCACGGGCAGCGCCTGCTCGACCACCGGCTGCTGGGCGAGCGCGGAGCGGAACTGGCTGTAGACGAGCAGCGCCTCGTCGATCGCCCCCTCCACGTAGCGCGCCGCCAGGCCGGCAGCGAGCTCCGCCGCATGCCCGTACTCCACCTCGCCGAGCCCGACGCGCGCCTCGCGGATCTGGTCGGCCCGCTGGCGCCGAAAGTAGTCGCGGCCCTTGCGGCCCACCAGCACGAGGGTGAGCGACTCCAGAGCGGGCTGGCGCTGCACTAGCGCGCGCTCCGCCGTCTTGATCACGCTCGCGTTGAAGGCCCCGCACAAGCCCCGGTCGGAGGTGATGATCACGACCTCCAGCCGCCGCACCGGCTGGCGCGCGGCGAGCAGCGGGTGCTCCGCCCGCTGCCGCAGGGCCACCTGCCCCAGGGTGGCGTGCATGCGCTCGGCATAGGGACGCGCGGCCTGGATGCGCTGCTGGGCGCGCCGCAGCTTGGCGGCCGCGACCATGCGCATGGCGCGGGTGATCTGCTGCGTCTTGCGGACGCTCCCGATGCGCCGTTTGATGTCCCTCAGACTCGGCAAGCTAGGCGGCCTCTGCGCCCCGGGTGCGGCCGGAGGGCTGGAAGATCTTGGCGAACTCGTCGAGGGCCGCCTTGAGCCCGGCGCGCGTCTCGTCGTCGAGCTCGCGGGTTTCGCGCAGGCGCTCCAGCACCTGGGGATGCCGCGAATCCACGAAGGCCAGCATCTCGTCCAGGTAGCGGCCAATGTCCTCGAGCAGGTAGGCGCGCAGCCAGGACGGCTGTCCCTCCTGGGGGGTCGCGGCGTAGATCGAGACCACCTGGCGCTCGACCGGCATGGGTACGTACTGCGGCTGCTTCAGCACCTCCACCAGCCGGCGACCGTTCTCCAGCAGCTCCTGGGTGGCCTTGTCCAGGTCGCTGCCGAACTGTGCGAAGGCCGCGACCTCGTAGTACTGGGCCAGGTTCAGGCGCAGCTGCCCCGCCACCCTCCGCATGGCCTTGATCTGGGCGTTGCCCCCCACCCGGGACACGGAGATGCCCACGTTGATGGCGGGCCGGATGCCCGAGTTGAACAGATCCGGATCCAGGTAGATCTGGCCGTCGGTGATCGAGATGACGTTGGTGGGGATGTAGGCGGAGACGTCTCCGGCCTGGGTCTCGATCACCGGGAGGGCGGTCAGGCTGCCTCCTCCCTGGTCGTCGTGCATCTTCGCCGCCCGCTCCAGGAGCCGCGAGTGCAGGTAGAACACGTCGCCCGGGAAGGCCTCGCGCCCGGGCGGGCGCCGCAGCAGGAGCGAGAGCTGGCGGTAGGCCTGGGCGTGCTTGGAAAGGTCGTCGTAGATGATGACCGCGTGCTTGCCGTTGTCGCGGAACCACTCGCCCATGGCGCAACCGGTGTACGGCGCCAGGAACTGGAGCGGTGCCGGGTTGCTGGCCGTGGCGGAGACCACGATCGTGTAATCCATGGCGCCGTGCTGGTTCAGCTTGTCCACCACCTGGGCCACCGTGGACTGCTTCTGGCCGATGGCCACGTAGATGCAGTGCACGTCGGTCTCGCGCTGGTTGATGATGGTGTCGATGGCGATGGCCGTCTTCCCGGTCTGCCGGTCGCCGATGATCAGCTCCCGCTGGCCGCGGCCGATGGGGATCATCGAATCGATGGGCTTCAGGCCGGTCTGGAGCGGCTCCTTCACCGGCTGGCGCACCACGATGCCGGGCGCCTTGAGCTCCACGCGCCGCCGCTCCCGGGTCTGCATGGGTCCCTTGCCGTCCAGGGGATTGCCCAGGGCGTCCACCACGCGCCCGAGCAACGCCTCGCCCACCGGTACGTCGACGATGCGCTGGGTGCGGCGCACCGTGTCTCCCTCCCGGATGTGGATGTCCTCGCCCATCACCGCGATGCCGACGTTGTCCTCCTCCAGGTTCAACACCAGCCCCTGCATGCCGCCGGAGAACTCCACCAGCTCCCCGGCCATGGCCTTTTGGAGGCCGTAGACCCGTGCAATGCCGTCGCCCACCGAGAGCACGGTTCCGGTCTCGGCCACGTCGATCTCGCGGCCGTACTCCTTGATCTCGCGCTTCAGGATGTCGGTGATCTCTCCGGGCTTGATGTCCATCAGCGTTCCTTCACGAGGCTCGCGCGAAGCTGCGCGAGCTGCGTCTTCAGGCTTCCGTCGAAGACCAGACCGCTCACGCGGGCCACGGCGCCCGCGATGAGCTCCGGATCCACACGCAGCGAGAGCTGCACGTCACGCCCGGTGCGCGCCGAGAGCGCGCGCCGCAGGCGCTCCAGCTGCCCATCCTCGAGCGGGCTGGCCGAGACCACCTCGGCGTGGGTCCGCCCCGCCGCCTCGTCGGCCAGCCGGCCGTACTCGGAGACGATCGTAGGCAGGTCCAGCATGCGCCGCTGGTCGATCAGGAAGGCGCAGAACTTGTGGAACAGGGGGCTCATCCCGAGCTGCCCGGCCAGCGCCTCGAGGACGCGCCGCCGCTCCGGGGCCGGGTGCAGGGGGCGCACCAGCACTTCGTGCAGGGCCGGGTGCCGCCGGATCAGGTCCTGGAGGGTGCCGAGCTCCTCCTGCACCTGCTCGACGCGGCCCTCCTCCTGGGCCAGGCCGAACACGGCCTTCGCGTAGCGTCGCGCGGCGGAGGCTCCCCGGGCGCCCATGCTAACGCCTCGGCGCCGCGCCGGAGCGGTCGCTCTCGATGCGCTGGACGAAGTGGTCGAGCAGGCGCTCGCGGTCCGCGGGCCCAACGCGGTCACGCAGCAGGTCGCCGGCCAGGGCCACCGCCGCGTCCGCCACCTCGGCGCGCAGGCGGGCCCGGGCGCGTTGCACCTCCTGCTGCACGGCGGCCTGGGCGTCGCGCCGGATCCGCTCGGCCGCCGCCTGCGCCTCGGCCAGCAGGCGGCGACGCTCCCCTTCGGTCTGGTCTCGCACGGCCGCGCGCATCTCCTCCATCTCCCGATCGACCTGCTCCATGCGACGCCGGCAGTCCGCCAGGCGCGACTCGGCCTGCTCGAGCTCGCGGCGGGCCGCGTCCAGATCGTTCTCGATCCCGCGACGCCGATCCGCGAGAAAGCTGCGCACGGGCTTGCGGCCGAAGTAGATCACGACCGCCAGGAAGACCACGAAGTTGAGCACCCGCCAGAGGGGGGAGCTCTCGAGGGCCCCGCCGGCCGCCATGGCCACGCCCGGAACCAGCCCGAGCATCAGCGTGAGCGCGAGTGTTCGCATCAGTCGAGCCCCCGCCCGAGGAGTCGCGTGGCCACCTCCCGGGCCAGCGTCTCCGCCTCGCGGCGCAGCCCGGCCCGGGCGCGCTCCACCGCCGTGCCCACCTCGCTGCGCGTTCGAGCCAGCTCCTCCTCGGACTGGCGGCGGGCCGCCAGCAGCGCCTCCGCCTGCTCCTGGCGGGCGCTCCTCAGGTAGGCCTTGCGCTCGCCGTCGGCGTGCTCCCGGGCGTCGCGGAGGGCCGCCTCGTAGCGGCCCAGCAGCTGCTTCGCCTCCGCTGCCAGCTCCACGGCCCGACCCCGCGCCCCGGCGATGCGCTCCTCGCGCTCGTCGAGGACGCGAAGCAGGGGCCGGAACAGGATCCGGTCCGTCAGCGGGATCAAGAGGGCGAACAGGATCAGGAGGACCACCAGGGTACGGCCGTCCGGGAAGATCTGGAGGCCGCCCTCGGCGGCAACCGCGGGAAGCGACGTCACCGCGACCAGCAGCCCGATCGGCCCGGCAGCCAGGCGGGGGAGGGAGCGCGGGTGCTTGGTCGCGGTGCACACGTTTCGCTCCTGGAGCCTGGCACCGGCCGCCCCTCCGGGAGCCGTGCAGACCGCACGCCGCAGCATCGGAAGCCGATGGGGGCGGCGGACCGCTCCCGAGGGCACCCCGTGGGCTTCGGGGAGGCGGAATGGTGGCAAACGTGAGCCGAACTTCAAGGCGCAGCGGCGTCCTGCGTAGGGCTCTCGAGGCCGGCGGGAGGCAAGCCCGCGGGGGCGGCCCGCTCAGCGGTCGCCGAGGATGATGCCCGCAATGCGCCCCAGCTCCTCGGGGCCGAAGTACTCCACCTCGAGCCGCCCGCGCCCCGGGGCGCCCACCAGGCGCACGCGCGTCTTGAGCCGGTCCCGCAACGCCTCCACCAGCTGGCGGGTATCCGCATCCAGCGGCTTCGGCTGCTCCTCGCGTCGCCGCGCCCGCGGCGGCGAGCCGCTCAGGGTGCGGGCGGCCTCCTCCGCCTGACGCACCGAGAGGCCGTCGCGTACGATGCGCTCCCGCAGGGCGCGGCGCCGCTCCGGGTTGCCGACCTGCAGCAGCGCCTTGGCGTGACCGAAGCTCAAGCGCCCTTCCTCCACGTCGGTCTGCGCCTCACGCGGCAGTTCGAGCAGGCGCAGATGGTTCGCCACGCTGGAGCGGTCGAGGCTCACGCGGCGGCCGATCTCCTCCTGGGTGGCCCCGGTCTCGGCCAGGGCACGGAACGCCAGGGCCAGCTCGATCGGGTTGAGATCGCGTCGCTGCACGTTCTCCACCAGAGCCAGCTCGAGCCGCTCCGGCGGCGCCACGTCCGCCACCACGACCGGCAGCGTGGCCAGGCCGGCGAGCTGCGCGGCTCGCCAGCGGCGCTCGCCCACCACCAGTTCGAAGCGATCCCCGGCCCGACGCACCACGGCGGGCTGCAGCACGCCGTGACGCCGGATCGAGTCGGCCAGCCGCTCCAGCTCCGCCGCCTCGAACTGGCGGCGGGGCTGCTGGGGATTGGGGTCGATGCGGTCGATCTCGAGCTGCACCGCTCCTTCGGCGGCCGCCTCGGACGGCTCGGCCGCCGGCGCGGGCAGCGGCGCACGCGGGATCAACGCCTCGAGACCGCGGCCCAGCGCGCTACGCCGACCCGCCATGGACTCCTCCTTCGCGTCGCTCCGGCTTCGGGACCGCGACGCCCTCCGCTGGCAGTTGGCGCAGGAGCTCCTCCGCCAGGCCCAGATAGGCGACGGCCCCCTTGGAGCGGATGTCGTAGAGCAGGGCCGGGCGCCCGTGACTCGGCGCCTCGGAGAGCCGGACGTTGCGCGGGATCTCCGTGGCGAACACCAGCGCCCCGAAGTGCCGGCGGGCCTCCTCGGCCACCTGGCGGCTCAGGGTGTTGCGAGCGTCCAGCATGGTGAGCAGGATGCCCTCCACCGCGAGCGCCGGGTTCAGGCTGCTCCTCACCCGCTCGATGGTCTCCATCAGTCGCGCCAGGCCTTCCAGCGCGTAGTACTCCGCCTGCAGCGGCACCAGCACGCGGTCCGCGGCGGTGAGGGCGTTCAGCGTCAGCAGGCCCAGGGACGGCGGGCAGTCGATCAGGATCAGGTCGTACGCCTCGCGTACGTCGGAGAGGGCCTGCTCGAGGCGTCGTTCGCGCTCCGGGGTGTCGACCAGCTCGAGCTCGGCTCCAACCAGATCGGGTCCGGCGGGCGCCACCTTCAGGTACGCCAGCTCGGTCGGCTGCGTCACGTCCTTCATCACGCAGTCACCGATCAGCGCGTGGTACACGTGGCGCGCCGATGGCTGGACGCCGAGCCCGCTGGTCGCGTTGGCCTGGGGATCGAGGTCCACCAGCAGCGTGGGGCGCTCGGAAGCGGCGAAGGAGGCGGCAAGGTTCACGGCAGTGGTGGTCTTGCCCACGCCGCCCTTCTGATTCGCAATCGCGAAGACCCGACTTCGCCTGGCCATGCATCGGCCTCCCACGGGAGCTCCGCGGGCCGGCCCGCCCGGAGCCCCGGCTGCTGCAGACGCGCAGGGCCGCGTCGGATGCGAAGAAGGAACCCCCCGGGGGAGTCAGCCCCTCTTCCTAACTACCACAGGGCCCCTGCGGCCGTCCAGCGGAGTTGCGCATCGGCTCCGGGCGTCCCACCCAGGCCGCTCGCTCCGGACCGCCCAGGGGCACTCGATACGGGCGGACGGCCACCGCCACGATGCCCGCCGGGAGCGGGACGGGAGGCGCCTCGCGGCGGCACGGGATCACGAGATGTCCACCGGGCGCCGCCCAGCGGGTCATCCAGACGAGCGCCTGCTCGGGTTGCGCCATGGCCTGGGCGAGGACCAGGTCGTGGGGCCGGGCCGGGAGCGTCTCCGCACGGCCGAGAAGGGGCTCCACGTTCGGGAGCCCGAGGGCCCGGATCGCGGCTCGTTGAAAGTGATGGCGACGCGCGCGCGCCTCGACGAGGGTGAGGCGCCACTCGCCGTGGAGGATGGCCAGGGGCAGTCCCGGAAAGCCGGCCCCGGAGCCGAGGTCCACCACGCCCTGCGCCCGGGGCAGGACCGAGGCCAGGGCCAGGGCGTCGAGCACGAGCCGGCGGATCACGGCCTCGGCCCCGCGGTGGCCAGTCAGATTCATGCGCTCCGCCCAGCGGGCCGTGAGCTGCGCAAGCTCCGCCAGGCGCGGCACTACGTCCCAACGAGCATCGGGGTCGAGCCCCAGCTCACGAAGTCCGGAGGCGAGGAGGTCGCGCAGGGCCCGGGTCGCAGGCGGGGCGTGGCTCAGGAATGTTCCCCGTGGAACTCACCCAGGCCGGGCGGGGTGGTGTTCCACGTGGAAACATCACGCCTCACTCACCCTCCCGGCTGGCCGCCTCTTCGTGGCGCAGGGCCTCCTCGTACTCGGGAGCCCCCTCCGGGACCACGACTACCTGCCGATAGCGCCCCTCGCCCACGCTCATGGTGGCGATGCCCTTGGTGTCCCGGAGCGCCAGGTGCACGGTACGCCGATCCCGCCCGTTCATGGGGTCGAGGGCCACGGCCCGGCCAGAACTCGCGGCCCGCCCGGCCGCTCGCTCCGCCACCCGTTCGAGCAGGGCGGCGCGCTTCTCGCCTTCTCCCTCCACGTCCAGGATCACCCGGGGCTCCTCGGGGCCCTTCCGCATGGCCGCCTGGTTGGCCAGCAGCTGGATCGCCTCGACGGCCCGTCCGTCGCCGGCGCCGAGCTGGCGTGCTGCCTCCCCGCGAAGCTGGATGACGCGGTTCCTGCCCTCGTCCGCCTCGCCGACCTCGAAGGGCCCGAGACCCATGCGCTCGACGACTCCGCGGACGAACTCTCCGAACTCGGTGAGCTCGTTCAGGGGGCGTCCCACCGAGGGCTCCAGCGGGGCGCTCGGCCCCACCGGCTGGACGACGGCGGCGGCCGACCGGTTCTCGTCCCCCCTTGGCCGTCGGCCCGGGCCTTCGCTCCGCCGTCGTCCGCGGTTCCGGTCGCCCCGCTCGCCCCGGTCGCCCCGCTCACCCCGCTCGCGCCCCTCGCGCCGTTCCACCGGACGGGGAGATATCCCCTTGGGGAAGGCGATCAGCAGCGTGCGTGCCGCCACACCCGAGACGCGCCCCGGCGGCACCTCCAGCACGGTGAGCGCTTCGGTGCCCGTCCCGAAGAACTCGCACGCCTTGCCCACCGCCTCTTCGCGACTGGCGCCCGCGAACTCGCGCGGCTCTCCCTTCGGATCGTACACGTCGGTCCTCCTCGTCCCGAGCTCAGGCCCGGGCTCGCTCGAGCCCCCGGTTGATGAGCAGCTGCTGCCCGATGGCCAGCAGGTTGCTGACGAACCAGTAGAGCACCAGCCCCGATGGGAACGTATAGAACAGCACCGTGAACATGATGGGCATCATGACCATGAGCATGCGCGCCTGCGCCGGATCCATGGTGGTTGGCGTCAGCTTCTGCTGAAGCACCATGCTGGCGCCCATCAGAACCGGCAGCAGTCGCACCGGAAGCTCGAGCCCGGGCACCGTGAAGAGGGTCTCCGGCTGGGAGAGGTCCTGGATCCAGCCCACAAAGGGGGCCTGGCGCAGGTCGATGGAGCTCTGCAGCGCATAGTAGAGGGCGATGAAGACGGGAATCTGGAGCACCATGGGCAGGCACCCGCCGAGCGGGTTCACCCCCGACTCCCGATAGAGCTTCATCATCTCCTGGGACTGTTGTTGCCGGTCGTCCCGGTGCTTCTCCTGGAGGGCGCGGATCTTCGGCTGCAGCTCTCCCAGACGCTTCATGGAGCGCATCTGCTTGGTGGCAAGGGGCGCCGTCGCCAGGCGCACGAGGATGGTGATGACGATGATCACGAGGCCGTAGTTGGGAATCACCGCATAGAGGGCGTGCAGCAGCCACGTGAAGCCGCGGGTGATCGGGGCGACCCAGGACCAGCCGAGGTCGATGGAGCGTTCGAGATGAGCCCCGAGCTCCGCCAGGCGCGCCGGCTCCTTGGGGCCCATGTAGACCCGGAACTCCCGCTCCACGGACCGCCCGGGTGGGATCGAGAACACCCCCGTACTCACGGTCGCCCGCGCCCGCTTGCCCGGCTCCTCGGCCAGGAAGCGGGCCTCCGTATCACGCGGCACGTCCGGCAGCACCACCCCGAGGAAGTAGCGGGTTCCGATCCCCGCCCACTCCACGCCGCTGGCAAATACCCGTTCGGTCTCGATCCCTCCCCCGAACAGACGCGCTCCGAAGCCCGCCCGGCCGAATCCCTCCACCGGCAGCTGCTCGAGCTCCCCGTCGTGGAGCGCAGTGAGGGACAGGCTCGAGAAGTCGGCGCCGGCTCGCGTCTCGGTTGGCCAGGTCACATCGAAGCGCGGCTCTACCCCACGCGCGGATTCGTTGCTCACCTCGAGCCGCAGCCGGAAGGCGTAGGAGTCGCGCTCGAAGAGGTACCGCTTGCGGATGGTGATGCCTGCATCCGTGTAGACGAAGTCCACGTGCAGGGGACCCGACTCGCGCACGGAGAACGCTGCGCGGGAGAGGTCGCCCAGGCCGAGCTCGCGCAGCGGGGTGGCCAGCACCGCCTCGCCGTTTCCCTCCCGCATGCTCAGCTCGACCGCGGGGCTGCCGTCGCCCGGCCGCAGCGCGTAGCGCCGAAGCTCCCAACGCGTCACCCCGGCGCCGTGGGAGCTCAGCTCTGCCCGCACGAGGTCCGTCTCGACGCGCAGGCGCTGCTCCTGGGCCTGCGCTGCCGGCCGCAGCGGCTGGACGGGCGTCGCCGCGGGGGGAGCCTCGACGACGGATGGCGGTGCCGGGGCCGCGGCCAGGGGTGACGGCGTGGGCTCCACACGGCGCGGAGGAGGTCGGTGCTCGGCCTCCCACATCATCCACAGGGAGAGCACCAGGAACGAGAGGGCAAAGGCCAGGAAGGCGTTGCGGTCCACGCGTCGGTCCTAGGGAACGGGGTCGAGGCCGCCCGCGTGGAACGGGTGGCAACGCGCCAGCCGCCGAAGCGCCAGCCAGGTGCCGCGCAGGATGCCGTGGCGCCGAACAGCCCGCTCGGCGTACTCGGAGCATGTCGGATCGAAGCGGCACGCAGCACCGAGGAACGGGGAAACCAGCCAGCGATAGGCGCGCAGCCCCCCGACCACGATGGCGACCGCTGCCGGGTCCGGGTCACGCTGCATGCTGTCCCCCCGGACACACTCCTTCCAGCAGGGAATCCAGCTCCCGGAGAACCCTCAGGGCGTCCAGCTCCCTGGCTGCTCGGCGAGCGATCACCACGTAGTCTTTCCCCTTGGGGATACGGTCCCCCCGGCGCCGGAACCACTCGCGGACGTAGCGCTTCACGCGGTTCCGCACCACGGCGCTCCCCACACGGCGGCTCACGGTGATGCCGAGCCGCGCCCGAGTCGTGTCCCCCGGAAGAGATGCCGCGGAAAGCACCACGAAGCTCCGCGATTCGACACGCCGGCCCTCCCTGGAGAGACGCCGGAAGTCCTTGGAGGACCGCAGCCGCTGCAGCCGGCGGAAGTGCTCGCTCCCACCGGCCACGTCTACTTGGAGGGAGTCCGAACCACCAGCCGCCTGCGCCCCTTGGCCCGCCGGCGTCGCAGGACGCTACGTCCCCCACTACTCTTCATGCGGGTCCGGAAGCCATGCGTTCGCTTGCGACGGATCCGGCTCGGCTGATAGGTACGCTTCATACCCTTGTTTCCTCGCAGCTGCGTGATCGGCTGCGAAACTCAGACGGTAGCCAGCCGTGGGAGAGACTGTCAACCAGCTCCCCCACCCCTGCGAAACGCGTGACAAACCCCTCGTCTCCGACGAGGGGTGCGTGGTAACCTCCTACCGGAGCCGCCAGCCGTGCCCACTTGCGTCACCCTTCGCCGCTCACCCGACACAACGCAAAACGAAGCCCACACGTGGGAGTCCTGGCGTTTCATCCCCCGGACACCCCCCTGCTTCTATCTCCATAAGAATTCCTCCAGGGAGTGAGATCAGAACATGAAGCTTTCCCTGTCCAAGGCCGACCTCCAGCGGGGTCTCGGTCGCATCCAGGCCATCGTCGAGAAGCGGAACTCGATGCCGATCCTGGCCAATGCACTCCTGTCCGCCACCAAGGAGCCCGGGCAGCTCGAGGTAGCGGCTACGGACCTCGAGGTGGGGGTTCGAGGCATCCACGAGGCGAAGGTCAGCAAGGCAGGCTCTCTCACCGTCTCGGCGCGAAAGCTCTTCGAGATCGTACGCGAGCTTCCGGACGAGACGGTGCAGCTGGCGGCCACCGACAATTCCTACCTGGAGGTACAATGTGCTCGCAGCCGCTTCACCTTGGCCGGTACCACGGCGGAGGAGTTCCCGAGCCTTCCGGAGCTGGCTCCCGGTCGTCTCGCGCGACTCCAGGCGGCGGTCCTCAGCACCATGATCGAACGCACCATGTATGCGGCCTCTACCGACGAGACGCGATACAACCTGAACGGGGTCTTCTTCGAGGTCCTGGAGGAAGGAGCGCGGATTCGGATGGTGGCGACCGACGGACACCGGCTGGCTCTGGTGGACCGGGTCGTAGGGAGTGAGGCGGAGGGGCTGGCCAGTGGAGTCATCCTGCCGCGCAAGGCCCTGGCGGAGCTCAAGCGGCTGGTGGACGAGGAGGATGCAGACGAGGTGGAGCTCGGCTTCGAGGGCAACAGCGCCTTGGCCCGGAAGGGGGGGGTCACGCTGGTCATGCGCCTCATCGAGGGGGAATTCCCCAACTATCAGCAGGTGATCCCGAAGGGATCCACGCGGCGTCTGGTCCTGCCAGCGGAGCCGCTGGGACACGCGCTCCGGCGTATGGCCCTGCTCGCCGCGGAGCGCAGCCGCGCGGTTCGTCTGGACCTGGCGGAGGGTCGGCTGGCCGTCTCCTCCAGCAACCCGGATCTCGGCGAGGCCCACGAAGAACTCGACGTGGACTACGCGGGCGACGCGCTCGGCATCGGCTTCAACGTCCGCTACTTGCAGGATTGTCTCGGCGCTTTCCGCGCCAAGGAGGTCCAGCTCGAGCTCCAGGACGAGCTTTCGCCGGCCCTGCTCCGCCCGGCCGACGATCCGGACAGCCTGGCGGTCGTCATGCCGATGCGCCTCTGACCTCGGTTCTCGGAGCCTTTACGGGGACTTAGGGATTCTGTAACGTCCCCCTGGTGCGCCTGACGGCGTGGGGGCGCCGCGCCCCCGGCAAGGACGTCCGGCCACAGCGCCAGACCGGCCCGGTGGAGGTTCCGGACGGAGCTCCGTGGGAGCCGGTGCCCGCGCCCCGGTGGTCCCGCGAGGCTTCACCATCGATCGAGGTCACGCCATCGGATGATGTGCCCGTGAGCTACGACGCGAGTGCCATCGAGGTCCTGGAGGGCCTCGACCCCGTCCGGAAGCGCCCTGCCATGTACATCGGGACCACGGGTCCCGAGGGGTTGCACCACCTGGTCTACGAGGTGGTGGACAACTCGATCGACGAGGCCCTGGCAGGCTACTGCCGGCAGATCCAGGTCACGATCCACGACGACAACAGCGTCACCGTCGAAGACGACGGCCGCGGCATCCCCGTGGACATGCACCCCACCGAGAACCGACCCGCCGCCGAAGTGGTCATGACGACCCTGCACGCGGGCGGGAAGTTCGACGAGAAGACCTACAAGGTCTCGGGCGGCCTGCACGGCGTGGGCGTGTCGGTGGTCAACGCCCTCTCGGAGCACCTCGAGCTCGGGATCCGGCGCAATGGGAAGGTCTGGCGCCAGACCTACCGCCAGGGCAACCCCGAATCCCCTCTCGAGGAGATCGGGACCACGGAGCGCACGGGGACCCGGGTCACGTTCCTGCCCGACAAGGAGGTCTTCGCCTCCATCGACTTCTCCTTCGACATCCTCTCCCAGCGGCTGCGCGAGCTCTCGTTCCTGAATGCCGGCATTCGCATCCAGATCGAGGACGAGCGCAGCGGGAAGTCCCACGACTTCTGCTACGAGGGGGGCCTCGTCTCCTTCGTGGAGCACCTGAACCGGGGGCGCGCGCCCCTGCACCGCCCCCCGATCTACGTGGCCGGGGAGCGAACCTTCGAGCGCCGCGGACGCACGGTGCCCGTCCAGATCGAGACGGCGATCCAGTACAATGAGTCCTACAACGAGAGCGTCTTCTCCTTCGCCAACAACATCAATACGGTGGAGGGCGGGAGCCACATGGTGGGCTTCCGCAGCGCGCTCACCCGGGTGCTCAACCGCTACATCGGGACCCACCTCAAGAACGGCGGCAAGGGCATGCCGGACTCGGTGGGTGGTGAGGACGTCCGCGAGGGCCTGACGGCAGTGATCTCCGTCAAGCTCTCCCAGCCCGAGTACGAGGGGCAGACCAAGACCAAGCTCGGGACCAGCGAGGTGCGGGGCCTGGTGGACGGGTTCCTCTACGAGGAGCTCTCGGCGTACCTGGAGGAGAACCCGACGGTCGCGCGCCAGGTGGTGGCGAAGGTCGTGGACGCCGCCCGAGCCCGGGCAGCGGCGCGCAAGGCCCGGGATCTGGCCCGTCGCAAGGGCGCCCTCTCCGACTTCAGCCTGCCCGGCAAGCTTGCCGACTGCCAGGAGCGGGATCCGAGGCTATGCGAGGTCTTCATCGTCGAGGGTGACTCGGCCGGCGGCACGGCGAAGCAGGGCCGCGCGCGGGAGACCCAGGCCATCCTGCCCATCCGGGGCAAGATCCTGAACGTGGAGCGAGCCCGGCTCGACAAGATGCTCTCCTCCCAGGAGATCCAGGCCATCATTGCCGCCGTGGGCTGCGGGATCGGCGAGGACTTCGACCCGGACAAGTCCCGCTATCACAAGGTCATCATCATGACCGATGCGGACGTGGACGGAAGCCACATCCGTACCCTGCTCCTCACCTTCTTCTTCCGTCAGATGCGGGCGCTGATCGAGCGGGGTTACCTCTTCATCGCACAGCCACCGCTCTTCAAGCTGAAGAAGGGGCGCTCGGAGCGCTACATCAAGGACGAGGCGGCCCTGCATGCCCACCTGCTCGACCTGGCCCTGGAGCACTCCCGGGTGGTGGCTGCCGGCGCCGGGGAGCCCATCGAGCCCGAGGCGGCCCGCATCCTGCTCGGGCACGCCGGGGAGTACACGCGCCTGCTGGCGCGCCTGGGCGCGCGGCGCCTGGACGACCGGGTGGTGGACGCGGCGATCCTGGCCGGGCTGGTAGGAGACGCAGCGCTGGAGGACGAGGGTCGCCTGCGCCAGGCGATCGCCCCCCGCATCGAGGAGCGTTTCCGGGCCCTCGAGCCGGAGGGAGGTCCGATCGACTTCCTGGTGGAAGCGGACCCGGAGCACGGCGTCTCGCGGCTGGTGGTGAAGACGCGGCGCTCGGGCGTCACCCTGCGCACGTCCTTCGATGCCGAGTTCCTGCGCTCCTCGGACTGGGAGCGGCTGCGGCGCCTCGCCCAGGAGATGGATGCCATCGGCCGCGGGCCGTTCCAGATCCGCCGCGACGGCGGCGACGCGGAATCCGAGCAGGCCACGGCGGGCAGACTCCTGGCGCGGCTCCTCGAGCTTGCCAAGAAGGGCCTCACCATCCAGCGCTACAAGGGCCTGGGCGAGATGAACCCCGATCAGCTCGCCGACACCACCATGAACCCCGCGACCCGAACCCTACTGCAGGTGAAGATCGAGGACGGCGTCGAAGCCGAGGAGGCCTTCACGACCCTGATGGGCGACGACGTCGAGCCGCGTCGTGAGTTCATCGAGCAGCATGCCCTCGACGTGCAGAACCTCGACGTCTGAGTCCCCCGGAGCGCGCCGTGGCCGACGAGATTCCGACTCCCGACGAAGCCGCCCCGACCGACGGCGGCACGCCGCCGCCCGCGGCGACCCTTCTGCCCGTGAACATCGAGGACGAGGTCCGACGCTCCTTCCTCGACTACGCCATGTCCGTGATCATCAGCCGCGCGCTCCCCGACGTGCGCGACGGCCTGAAGCCCGTCCACCGCCGCATCCTGTACGCGATGCGCCAGGAGGGGCTGCTGTCCAACCGGCCGTACTCGAAGTCGGCCGGCGTGGTGGGCGAGGTGCTGAAGCACTACCACCCCCACGGCGACAGCGCCGTCTACGACTCCTTGGTGCGGATGGTCCAGGACTTCTCCCTCCGCTACCCGCTGATCGACGGCCAGGGCAACTTCGGCTCCATCGACGGCGACCCCGCCGCCGCCTACCGCTACACCGAGGCGCGCTTGAACCCCATCGCGGAGGAGATGCTCCGCGACATCGAGCGCGAGACCGTGGACTTCGTGCCCAACTTCGACGGCAGCATGGAAGAGCCGAGCGTGCTGCCGACCCGCTTTCCGAACCTGCTGGCCAACGGCTCGGCGGGCATCGCGGTGGGGATGGCCACCAACGTGCCCCCCCACAATCTGGGCGAGCTCGTGGACGCGCTGGTCCTCGAGGCGCGCCGGCCCGACTGCAGCCTGGACGAGCTGTTGCAGAAGCTTCCCGGGCCGGACTTTCCCACCGGGGCGATGATCTGCGGCACCCAGGGAATCCGCAGCGCCTACGCCACGGGGCGCGGGCTCCTCACCCTGCGTGCCCGGGCGGGTACCGAGGAGAGCAAGCGGGGATCCCGGATCGTGGTGACCGAGATCCCCTTCATGGTCAACAAGGCGTCCCTGCTGGAGCGCATCGCCGAGCTGGTCCGGGAAGGGCGCATCGACGGAGTCGGTGACCTGCGCGACGAATCGAACCGCCAGGGCATGCGCATCGTGATCGAGCTCAAGCGCGATGCTCCGGCAGACGTGATCCTGAACCAGCTCTACAAGCAGACCCCGCTCCAGACCACCTTCGGCGTCAACATGCTCGCGCTGGTGAACGGGCGCCCGGAGACGCTCTCGCTCAAGCAGGCGCTGCGCCACTACCTGGACTTCCGGCGCGAGGTGGTGATCCGGCGCGCCACCTTCGACCTGGCCCAGGCGGAAGCCCGCGCCCACATCCTGGAGGGCTTCGCCCTCGTCCTCGACCAGCTGGACGAGGTGATCGCCTTGATCCGCTCCTCGGCCGACGCCGCCGCGGCCCGGGACGCCCTGATGAGCCGCTTCGACCTGAGCGAGCGGCAGACCCAGGCCATCCTCGACATGCGCCTGCGGGCGCTCACCGCCCTGGAGCGCCAGCGCGTGCTGGACGAGCTGGCGGAGGTTCGCGCCCGCATCGACGACCTGCGCGACCTGCTGGCCAGCGATCAGCGCATCCTCGAGCTCGTGATCGAGGAGCTGGAGGAGATCCGCGAGCGCTTCGGAGACGAGCGGCGCACGGAGATCACCGGCGCCGTGGAGGGACTCACCACCGAGGACCTGATCGTCGAGGAGGACATGGTGGTGACCGTCTCCCACATGGGATACGTGAAGCGCGGGCCCATCACCCAGTACCGCGCCCAGCGCCGCGGGGGCAAGGGCGTCACCGGCATGGACACCCGCGAGCAGGACTTCGTCGCCCGCCTCTTCGTGGCCTCCACCCATGCGTACATCCTCTTCTTCACCAACCGCGGACGCGTCCATTGGAAGAAGGTTCACGAGCTGCCCCAGCTGGGACGCGCCGCCCGGGGCAAGTCGCTCGCGAACCTGCTCCAGCTGGCGGAGGGGGAGCGGGTGCAGGCCACGCTCCCGGTCCGCAGCTTCGCGGACGCCGGCTACGTCCTGATCGGGACCCGCCGGGGCGTCATCAAGAAGACCGACCTCGAGGCCTTCTCCAATCCCCGGCGTGGCGGGATCATCGCCATCCACCTGGACGGCGACGACGAGGTGATCGGAGCGTGCAGCACCAGCGGTGACCAGGAGGTGCTGATCGCGAGCCGAAACGGGAAGTCCATCCGCTTCAAGGAGACGGATGTCAGGCCCATGGGCCGCGCCGCCATGGGGGTGCGGGGGATGTCGATGGGGGAGGGCGACGAGGTGGTGGGCATGGAGATCCTCGCCGCCGGCGCGACCATCCTGACCGTGACCCAGAACGGCTACGGCAAGCGCACGCCGCTCGGCGACTATCGCCTCCAGAAGCGCGGTGGCCAGGGGATCATCACCATCCGCACCAGTGCCCGCAACGGGGCCGTGATCGGCGTCGCCCAGGTCACCGAGGACGACGAGGTCATGCTGATCACCGACGGCGGCAAGGTGCTGCGCTGCCGGGTGGCCGGGATCTCCCAGATGGGACGTGCCACCCAGGGCGTGCGCCTCATGGACCCGGCCGAGGGGGAGCGGCTCGTGGCGGTGGCGCGCCTCGCCGAGCGGGACGTGGGCGGCGCCGACGAGGGCTCCTAGCCCGCGGACCGGACGCTCAGCGCGGCCAGGCGTCCGCCACGGTCGGGTCCGGAGGTTCGAGCAGGTGCGCGGGCACCTGCCGGCGGATGCGCCGGGAGGTGGCTTCGAAGGCCGCCCTGCGGCCCTGCACCGCCTCGAGGCTGGCGCGTGCCATGAGCGCACCGCGATGGGGACCCTCCGGGGGCCGGCCCGCCAGGGCCGGATCCGGCGCTCCCGGGGGCCGCATGACGCGTGCCACGAAGGCAGGCCAATCCTCGCGCACGAAGGTCTCCCACTCCTCCGCTCGGGACCGGCCGGCCAGGAACTCGAAGCGCGGGCGGTCGTCGGTGTTGCGGGGCACCCCGGCCAGGGACCCTCGCAGGGGGCCGAGCGGCCCCACGTACAGCATCCAGAGTCCCTCCGGATCCACCACCCAGCGGTCCTCCACCCCACGCGTGGCGAGGCGCGCCGCCCGCTCGGAGATCGCCTGGGGCAGGAGCGGTGAGTCCCGCACCCCCACCAGCGCCGCCGCGGGCCGTCGCGCGAAGAAGTCACCGCGCCACAGCGTGGCCTCCGGGAAGACGTCCAGGAAGGTGGCCACCAGCATCTCGAACTCGTCGAGGCGGAACTGGTAGAGCGGAATCCACTGACAGAAGACCCCACCCGGGGCCAGGCGCTCGCGCACGGCGGCGAAGTGCTCCCGGGCGTACAGGGAGCCGGCTCCCGGGCGCCAGGGCACGAACAGGTCCGCCACCACCACGTCGTAGCGCTCGCGCGTCGCGCGCAGATGGTTGCGGCCGTCCTCCACGACGAGGCGCGTGCGAGGGTCCCGGTGCACGTGGCGGGTGGCGAAGCCGAAGTGGCGAGCGGCGAGCTCCTGGACCTCCGGCACGAGCTCCACCAGCGCGATCTGCTCCACCGGGTGGACCACCGCGGCCGCGGCCGTCCCGCCCGTGGCGGCGCCCACGAAGACCACCCGCTGCGGCGCTGCGTGCAGCAGGAGTGGCAGGTGGCCGGCCCGCTCCTGGGCGACCCGCGCGCGGGATCCACCCAGCGAGTAGTGGTTGTCCACCTTGATGCGGCGCTCGCCCCCGCCACTCTCCAGCACGCTCACCACACCGTGGGCACCCTCGGCCACGGCGACCAGCCGCTCGCCGGCTCCGAGCGCCACCAGCGGGAGCGCACGCGGGTCGGCGGGGCCGGCCCCCACGGCCAGGGCCGCCGCCGCCACCACGGCTCCGCGCACCAGGCGCGCGCGGCCCGACCCGGGCACGGCCAGGGCGGTCGTCCCGTAGCCGAGGCCCAGCAGGGCGAGGGACGGCCACAGGCCGAAGCGGTCCAGGAGCACGAAGCCGGCCAGTAGCGAGCCGAGGATCCCACCGACCGTGTTGGCGGCGAGCAGACCGCCCACGCGGGGTCCCACGGCGCCGCCGGCGGCCATCCGGAAGGTGAGCGGAAGCACCAGCGCGCCGACCAGGAGCGCCGGGCCTCCGAAACTCGCAGCCAGCAGCAGGCCGGAGACCAGGCCGCCCGGCACGTAGCGGTGCAGCCCGTCCGTGCCGGACACGAGCACGAAGGGCAGAGCCAGGAGCAGCACAGCCTCGGCGAGGAGCGCCAGGACCAGCAGCCGCTCCGCCGCGACGCGATGGGCCGTGGCGGCCACCAGCGCCGCCCCCGCCGCCAGGGCCAGCAGCACCACCACCAGCACCGCGCCGAAGGAGTAGACGGAGCTGTCGATGGTCTGGGCCAGGGCGTGGACCAGCAGCACCTCGAGGGCGAGCGTCCCAAAGCCCGAGACGAAGGCTACCACGAGCGCGCCAACGGGCGCGGATCGGGCGGCGGGCGTGGGGGCGGGCGCCGTTGCCGGCACCCGCGCACCTCCCGCCAGCGCCAGTGCCGCCGCCGCGGCCACCAGCGAGAGGACCAGCGCCACGCCCCAGGCGGCCGGGACCCCCACGGCCTCGATCAGCCAGAAGGCGCACAGCGCGCTGCCGAGGGCCGCACCGAGGAGGTTGACCGTGTAGAGCAGGTTGCCGTGACGGCCCAGCTCGCGCGCGTCACGCACGAAGGCCGCGACGAGCGGCGGCAGCGTCCCGCCCAACAGCGTGCTGGCCGGCAGCATCGCCAGCAGGGCCAGGCCGTACTTGACCGCCACGAAGGTATCGCGGCGCTCGGCCAGGGTCCCGTACAGGGTGGCGTAGAGGGGCTCGTAGAGACGCAGGGCCAGGGGCACCAGGACGGAGGCGGCCGCGGCCCCGAGCTCGAGCAGTCCATACAGCGCGAGAGGTCGGGACCAGCGGGGGGTGACGCGCCCGAAGAGGGCGGCGCCCAGAGCGAGCCCCGTGAAGAAGGCGCACAGGGTGGCGGAGGCTGCGTAGGCCGTGCTTCCGAAGAGGAGCTGGAACCAGCGCAGCCAGACCACCTGGTAGACGAGCGCCGCGGCGCCGGACAGGAGCGCCAGGGCGAGGAGGGCGGGAGCCCGGACGGGGCGCCGGGCGGCGTTGTCGCTCACGGAGCCACCCGGGGCGGCGCCGGCCCGAAAGCGGGCCCCCACCAGCGGAAGTTGCAGCGGTCCACCTGGAGCTCCCGCAGCTCCGCCAGGCGGATCTCCCGCACGTGGCACGAACGCGGCACCGCCACGAGCGCAGCGCCCGCGCTCCACAGCGCGCAAGCCCCCATCAACCAGGGGGCCAGGCGCGGGCGCGCAGCCACCGCCACGCCGGCCGCCACGGCCACCGGGAGCGCCAGCATCGAGAGGGCCCGCATGAGGGTGAGGGAGATCCGCATGCCGAAGGCCCCGAGCCAGAGCTCGTTCAGGTAGAGGATGACGAGCACCGCGCACAGGACCGCGAGCGCGCGGTCGCGGCGCCACAGGGGGCGCGCGCCGAGGGCTGCGAGCACCACGGCCAGCGGGCTCGCCAGCACCCCCGCCAGGGGCCAGACGGCGAGCCCGCCGCCCCCGGCACCGGGGCGCAGGTAGTCGTAGCCCGTCATGCGCAGGGCCTGGAACAGGGCGCAGCCATCCGCCAGGTGAATCGCGTGCAGGGGAGCTGCTCCCAGCGTCCCGACCGCCAGGGCCAGGAGCCCGCGCACGTCGAGGCGGGCCAGGGCGAAGACGCCGGTGGCGATGCCGAAGAAGAGCGCCGAGGCGGTGTGCACCCAGAAGGTGACAGCGAGGGTCAGGGCCACGCCCACGTAGCGTCGCTGCGCCAGCAGGCCGAGGCCGACGAACACCAGCCCGTAGCCGACCGCCTCCACCTTGGGCAGGCACCAGCTGAAGGCGAACGAGTACGGCGACAGCACGAGCAGCGCCGCGCTGGCCTCCGGGAGGCCCATGGCACGCTGCAGGAAGCGCGCGCCGCCCATCCACGCCGCCGCCCCCAGCACGGCGAACAGCTTCGGATAGAGCGTCAGGCCCAGCAGGGGCGCGAGCAGCGCGCCGAGCACGTGATAGGTCGGGGAGTAGACCGAACGGATGGCCGGCTCCTCGCCCATCAGCTGGATGAGGCGAAGGTGCGGCACCAGGTCGGCACCGCCGCGCAGCCCCGGCGGCACCAGCAGCAGGATCGCGTGCAGCAGGGCCGCGCCGCCCGCGCACGTCCAGAAGAGCCGGCCGTCCCGGGCTTCGGAGTGCATGGCGCGGCAACGTACACCAGCAGAGCGGCGGCGTGGCCGACGCGCCGGTGCCGACCCCTCGGGCCGGGGGTAGACTCCGGGCGGTGAAGGGCCGTCTCGACCGCTCCCGGAGCCTCCTGCGGCGGGCGCGCCGCGTCATCCCCGGCGGCGTGAACAGCCCGGTGCGCGCCTATGGCGCCGTGGGCGGGGTGCCGCCCTTCCTGGTGCGCGGCAAGGGCGCGCGCGTCTGGGACGCCGACGGCAACCCGTACCTGGACTACGTGGGCTCCTGGGGGCCTCTCGTCCTGGGCCACGCGGATTCCGGGGTCCTGCGCGCGGTGCGGGCGGCGGCGGCCCGCGGCACGAGCTTCGGGGCGCCCACGGAGCTCGAGGTCGAGCTGGCCGAGGCCGTGTGCCGTGCAGTGCCGAGCGTCGAGCAGCTGCGACTGGTGAGCTCCGGCACCGAGGCGGCCATGAGCGCGATCCGGCTCGCCCGCGCTGCCACGGGCCGCGAGCGCGTCCTCAAGTTCGAGGGCTGCTACCACGGGCACGTGGACGCGCTCCTGGTGGGGGCCGGAAGCGGTGTGGCGACCCTCGGGATTCCGGGCTCGCCGGGGGTGCCCCGCGCGTTCGTGGAGCTCACGCTCCAGGTGCCCTACAACGACCTCGACGCGGTGGAGGCGGCCCTGCGGCGCTTCGGCGACGAGGTCGCGTGCGTCCTGGTGGAGCCCGTCGCCGGGAACATGGGGTGCGTGCCTCCGCGCCCCGGCTTCCTGGAAGGGCTGCGCCGCTTGTGCGACCGCCACGGCGCGTTGCTCGTCTTCGACGAGGTGATGACCGGCTTCCGGGTCGCCTACGGCGGCGCCCAGGAGCGCTACGGGATTCGCCCGGACCTGACCTGCCTGGGCAAGATCCTGGGTGGTGGCCTGCCAGCGGCTGCCTACGGCGGGCGCCGCGCGCTCATGGGGCAGGTAGCGCCCGAGGGCCCGGTCTACCAGGCCGGCACCCTGGCGGGGAACCCCCTGGCCAGCGCCGCGGGCCTCGCGACCCTGCGACGGCTGCGCCGGCCCCGGACCTATGCGCGGCTGGAGGCGTGCTCCACCCGCCTGGCCCAGGGGCTGGTCGGAATCGCCCGCGAGGTGGGCGTCGAGCTGTGCGCCACGGCCGTTGGCGGCATGTTCGGCTTCTTCTTCCATCCCGGACCGGTCACCCACTTCGCCGAGGCCCGAAAGGCCCACGAGGGGCGCTTCCGCGTCTTCTTCCGGGCCATGCTGGCGCAGGGCGTCTACCTGGCTCCTTCCCCCTACGAGGCGGGCTTCGTGTCCCTGGCGCACCGTGACGCGGACCTCGACGCGACCCTGGAAGCGGCCCGCGTTGCGCTGCGTCGCGCAGCCCGAGTGCGTTGAGCTTGCGGGAGCCGTCGGCTAGCCTCGGCCCTCCGACGGCGACGGTCGGCTCGGGGGGCGTCGGGACGCGCCCAGCGGTCGGCCCGTGAGGAGACAGGAACCCGACGGCGGGGGTCGCGTCCGGTGGCTCGGGCGTGCCTATCAGGGCGCTCTCGAGGCGGTCCTGGCCCTGGTGATCATGCCGGTGCTCGGCGCGTGGGCCGACTCCCGCTTCGAGACCGGTCCCGTCCTGTTTCTTCTGGGGCTGGCCATCGGATTCGGTTCGTTCGTGTTGCGGCTGGTTCGTCTGCTCGGGGAGCTCGAGAGGCAGCCGCCCGGCGGCGGCCCGGGAAGCGAAGGCTGA
Organism: Myxococcota bacterium; assembly: GCA_041611735.1. Lineage (GTDB taxonomy): Bacteria > Myxococcota_A > UBA9160 > UBA9160 > PR03 > JBFIML01. The sequence goes on from JBFIML010000008.1 coordinate 26,214, forward strand.
TCCATGCGCCACGGTCTCGATGCCACCGAGCAGCTCAACCTGACGCTGTCCGCGAGCGCCGTGGCGGCTTCCTGGCTGCTGGCATCGCCCGCCTTCGCCGGGGCCCTGGCCCTGGGCGCCGCCATCGAGGCGGTGAACTACCGGGTGCTGCGCCGGACCGCCGAGCGCTTCCTCGGCGGTCGGCTCGGCGGCGGCGCCGCCTGGACGGCCGGCTACGGTTTGCGCTTCGTCTTCGTGGGAGCGGCCATGGTGGTGGCGCTCGTAGCCGGTGCCCATCCCGTCGGGCTCGTGCTGGGGCTCAGTATGATCGTGCCGGCGGTCGTGGTGGCGGCGTGGCGCACGCTCCCCCCGCCGCTCCCGGCGGAGCCGATCCCGCCGCCCGACGACCCGAGCTGGGACCGCTGGAACCCATGGCTCGCCCGGGAGCAGGAGCCCTCCGAGGAGGACACCGAGGCGTGAACATCTACGCCCCCCTCGAACACGCGGTTCAGATTCCGTGGATGATCCAGGCTGCCTTCCTGGCCGGTCTTCTGCTCGTGGCTTGCGGCTGGCTGGTGCGGCGGCAGCTGGCCGCGGCCGCCGGCGGGCTCGTGCCGGACCGGGGTGTCACGCTCCGCAACGCCCTCGAGGTGGTCGTCGAGGCCCTCTCCTTCATCGCCCGCGACAACATGGGGCCGGACTACCGGCGCTGGTTCCCGGTGGTGGGGGCCATGTTCTTCTTCATCCTGTTCTCGAACCTGCTCGGGCTCGTCCCGTTCCTGGATGGCGCCACCAGCGACGTGAACACGGGTGCGGCCTGGGCCATCATCTCCTTCGTCACCTACAACTACGTGGGTCTTCGGGCCCATGGGGCCAAGTACGTCAAGCAGTTCATGGGTCCGATCCCGGCGCTGGCACCGGTGTTCCTGATCCTGGAGCCGCCGCTCCACGTGGCCCGCATGGTCACGCTCACCATCCGCCTGCTGGCGAACATGTTCGCCGACCACACCATCATCGCGGTGTGGCTCGTGCTGGTGCCCTTCCTGGTTCCGGCACTCTTCATGGGCCTCGGGCTCGTGATCGCAGTGCTCCAGGCCTTCGTCTTCACCCTGCTCACCATGGTCTACATCGGGCTCGCTCTCGAGGAGGAGCACTGAGCCCGGTACGCTCCCATCCACCCAAGCCAAGGAGAGATCCATGATCCGAAGACTCGGGAAGCTCGCGCTCTGGACCCTCGCGATCGTCTTGCTGCCGGAGGTTGCGCTTGCCGCGGAAGGCGAGGCGACCACGGGCTGGACCTACTTCGGCTACGCGCTCGGGGCGGGGATCGCCGCGGGGTTCGCGGGGCTCGGGTGCGGCATCGGCCAGGGGCTCACGGCGGGAAACACCACGGCGGGCATCGCGCGCAACCCGGGCGCGGCGGGCGCCATGAACACGCCCTTCATCCTCGGGATGGTGCTGATCGAGTCCATCGCGATCTACGGCCTGCTGATCGGCATCCTGCTCTGGCTGAAGCTTCCCTGAAGCACGAGGTCCGGGCGCCGTGCCCCCGGCGGCCGGGGGCGCGGCGCGCTCCCGGGACGCGCGTACGGAGGGACGCCGGACGGGAGCTCGACGCGGGCCTCACCCCGTTGTTTGTTCCCACGCCGATTCCTGTGCGCCCGCCCGACGCCCCTCCTCCCGCCGGCCCCCGGTCCCGTAAGAGGGGCTTGGGCGGGAAGCGCTCGCAGACGCCGATTTCCTCTTGGAGCAAGGCGCGTGCCGGACCGGCCCGGCGCGTGGCGGGCTCCCGGGGCGCCCGGGCCGCGGGCGGTGAACCCGGGTTCGCGCCGACCCCGTGAAGCGCGGTTGGCTGATCGCCTTCGAAGGCGTGGACGGCTGCGGCAAGAGCACCCAGCTGGTGGCGCTGGCCGAGACGCTGCGCGCGGGCGGCCACGACGTGCTCGAGACCCGCGAGCCCACCGACGGCCCCTTCGGCCGGCGCATCCGGGCGATGGCCCGGGGTGCCGATCGCGTGCCCGCCGAGGAGGAGCTGGGTTGGTTCGTAGCGGATCGACGCGAGCACGTGCGCGACACGATCCGGCCAGCCCTGGTGGCCGGCCGCGTGGTGCTGACCGACCGCTACTACCTCTCCACCGTGGCGTACCAGGGCGCCCGGGGCCTCGACCCCGCCCGTCTGCTGGCCGAGAGCGAGGCCGAGTTTCCCGAACCGGACTTGGCACTCCTGCTCGACATCGACCCGGACCTCGGCCTGGAGCGCGTGCGAGGCCGCGGGGGGAGCGTCGAGCCCGCCTTCGAGGACGCGGACTACCTGAGCCGGGTGGCGGCGATCTTCCGGGGACTCGCCTGCGCCTATCTGGAGCGCGTCGATGCGGGTGCGGACCCCAGCGCCGTCCGCCGCGCCATCCTCACCGGCGTCCGCCGCCGCCTCGGGGACCTTCTCGACTGATCGACTTCTCGGACCCTCTGCGCCTCCCGCGGGACCGTCCGCGTCTCCCGCGGGGCCCGAGAAGTCAATGAGTCAAGAACGTCCCCGGAGCAGCCCGAGGCCGAGGGCGACCGAGGCGGCCGACGCCACGAGCCACGCCGCCGGGACATGGGCGCCGGGGGCGTTGAGGCCGGCGACGGGGAAGCGCTCGCCCAGCGCCAGCGCCGCGGTGGCGAGCGCGTTCAGGGCGCCGTGGAGCAGGATCGGGGCCAGCAGCGAGCCGGTGACGGCCCGCGCGACGCCCAGCACGACGCCCGTCGCGAAGCCCGCCGTGGCCACGGCGAGCCAGGCCTGCGCCGAGATCCCGGGGCCCCCGTGCCCGACGCCGAACAGGACGGCAGTCAGCACGACCCCCGCGACGGCCCCATGCCGCGCCACCAGCCCCTGCTGGATCACGCCCCGGAACAGCCATTCCTCGGCGATCGGCGCCAGGCCCGCCACCACGATGAGGGTCTCGGTGAGCGCGAGGGGCGTGCCCGTCGCCACGCGCTCCCGGGTCCGCTCGGCGATCTCGTGCGCGTCGGGGGGCGGAGCGACTTCGCGCAGCAGGTTGTCCACCTCGCTGGTGAGCACCAGCGTCGGCAGGAGGAGCAGCAGCGGGAGCCCCCGACGCAGGGGAAAGCCCCGCAGGCCGAGCCGCTCGGCCTGGGGCGGCAGCACCCGGGAGGCGCCCAGCAGCGCCACCCCGCCGACGCCCAGGGTGATCGCGATCCCGAGGGCGGCCGTGGGAGTGGTGAAGGGGAGCGCCAGGGACGCCACCAGGGGCACGCTGATCCAGGCCAGCCCGGTGAACAGTGCCGACTCGATCAGGCCCGGCGGCGGCGGCGCCTCGGGCGGGAGCGACCCATGCCCGGACTCCGGCTCGCAGGACCCCGGCTCGGGCGTCAACGGCTCAGCCAACGTCCCGCGCGCAGGGCGCTTCCCGTGTGGCTCACCGGCGAGGCCCCGATCTGCTCGGGGGTCCCCTCCGCCACGACCTCCCCGCCCTTCTCGCCGCCCTCGGGTCCCAGGTCGATCACCCAGTCCGCCATCTTGGCCACGTCGAGCTGGTGCTCGATTACGAGGACCGTGTTGCCGAGGGCCACCAGCCGGTTGAGCACCGCCAGCAACTTCTCCACGTCCGCGAAGTGCAGGCCCGTGGTGGGCTCGTCCAGGATGTAGACGGTCCGGCCCGTATCCCGGCGCGAGAGCTCCCGGGAGAGCTTGATGCGCTGGGCTTCGCCGCCCGAGAGCGTGGTGGCCGACTGGCCCAGGTGGATGTAGTCGAGGCCCACGTCGTGGAGCGTCTGCAGGGGGCGCCGCACGGAGGGCACGTTCTCGAAGAACACGAGCGCCTCCTCCACGGTCATGTCGAGCACGTCCGCGATGCTGCGGCCCTTGTACAGGATCTCCAGGGTCTCGCGGTTGTAGCGCCGCCCGCCGCACACCTCGCAGGTGACGAACAGGTCCGGCAGGAAGTGCATCTCGATGCGCAGGATGCCGTCGCCCTGGCAGGACTCGCAGCGGCCGCCCTTCACGTTGAACGAGAAGCGGCCGGGCTCGTAGCCGCGCACGCGGGCGTCGGGAACCTGGCTGAAGAGCCGGCGCATCCCCGAGAAGGCGCCGGTGTAGGTGGCCGGGTTGCTGCGCGGCGTCCTTCCGATCGGGTCCTGGTTCACGTCGATCACCTTGTCCACGTGCTCGAGGCCGTAGATGCGATCGAAGCGCCCGGCGGGCTCCCGCGCCCCGTGCAGGCGCTGGGCCAGGGCCCGGTACAGCGTGTCGTTGATCAGGGTGGATTTCCCGGAGCCCGAGACCCCCGTCACCACCGTCAGCAGCCCCAGCGGGACCCGCAGATGCACGTTCTTGAGGTTGTGCTGGCGACAGCCGGTGAGGCCCAGCACCCGCTCGCCGGGCGTTCGCCGCGTCTCGGGCAAGGGAATCGCGCGTCGCCCCGAGAGATAGGCCCCGGTCAGGGAGTCGGGATGCTCCTGGAGGGCCTGCGGCGGGCCCTCGGCCACCACGCGCCCCCCGTGGATGCCCGCCCCGGGACCCATGTCGATCACCCAGTCGGCGGAGCGGATCGTCTCCTCGTCGTGCTCCACCACGATCACGCTGTTCCCGAGGTCCCGCAGGCGGGCGAGGCTCTCCAGCAGGCGCCGATTGTCCCGGGGATGCAGCCCGATGGACGGCTCGTCCAGCACGTAGAGCACGCCCATCAGGCTCGAGCCCACCTGGGTGGCCAGGCGGATGCGCTGCCCCTCGCCCCCGGAGAGGCTCGCGCTCGAGCGGTCCAGGGTCAGGTAGTCGAGGCCCACGTCGGCGAGGAAGCGCAGCCGGTCGCGGATCTCCTTCAGGATGCGCTCGGCGATGGTGCGCTGGAGCGGAGGCAGGGCCAGCCGCTCCAGGAAGTCGGCGGCCTGCCCGATGGCGAGCCGGGAGAGCTCGTCGATCCCGAGCCCCGCGAGCCGGACGCTGCGGGCCTCGGGGCGCAGCCGCGTGCCCTCGCAGGCGGAGCAGGCGCGCGGGCTCATGAAGCGCGCGAGCTCGTCGCGGACGTCGTCGCCGGTCTCCCGCCGGCGTCGCTCCAGCTCGCCCAGCACGCCGTCCCAGCGCCGCAGCACGCGCTGCGAGCGGCCGGCGCGCTCGAAGACGAAGGGGACCTCCTCGCGACCGGCTCCGAGCAGAATGCCGCGCTGGGCGCGCCTCGGGAGCTCCCGCCACGGCGTCTCCGGGTCCACGCCGAAGTGCGCCGCCAGCGAGGTCAGCAGCTGGGCGTAGTAGCGCGGGACGCGGCGGCCCGCGCCCCACGGCTCGATGGCGCGTGCCAGGGGTCGATCCTCGTCCGGCACCACCCGCAGCGGATCGAACTCGTCCCGGGTGCCCAGCCCTGCGCAGACCGGGCAGGCCCCGTGCGGGCTGTTGAAGGAGAACAGGCGGGGCGCGATCTCGGGGAACGAGACGCCGCAGTCCACGCACGCGTTGCGCTCCGAGAGGAGCCACTCCTCCCGGCCGGGACCCACGTCCACCTGGACCAGCCCCTCGCCGAGCCGCAGGGCGGTCTCGATCGACTCGGCCAGGCGGCCCCGTGCGGAGGGCTTCACCGCCACGCGGTCGATGAGGAGATCGATGTCGTGCTTCTTCTGCCGGGCCAGGCGGATCTCGTCGTCGAGCTCCCGGATCCGGCCGTCGATGCGGGCCCGCACGTACCCCTGGCGACGGAACGTTTCGAGCTCCTTGCGGTACTCGCCCTTGCGGCCCCGCACCACCGGCGCCAGCACCTGCACTCGCGTGTCCGCCGGGAGCTCGAGCACCCGGTCGGTCATCTGCTGGGCGGTCTGGCTTGCGATCGGCCGCCCGCAGCTCCAGCAGTGGGGCTGCCCCACCCGGGCGTAGAGGAGCCGCAGGTAGTCCGAAACCTCCGTGGTGGTCCCCACCGTGGAGCGCGGGTTCCGGCTCACGGTGCGCTGCTCGATGGAGATGGCGGGCGAGAGTCCGTCGATGGACTCCACGTCCGGCTTGGTCATCTGCTCCAGGAACTGACGCGCGTACGCGGACAGGGACTCCACGTAGCGTCGTTGGCCCTCGGCGTAGATCGTGTCGAAGGCGAGGGACGACTTGCCGGAGCCCGAGAGGCCGGTGATCACCACCAGCCGATCGCGCGGGATGCGGACGTCGACGCCGGCCAGGTTGTGCTCTCGCGCCCCCCGGACGTCGATGTGGGTGGGGGCGTCCGCGGCCCGGCCGGTCACGGGGTGGGCGGAGGCGGCGCTCCGCCGGAGCGCGGCTCGCCGAGCCGGGCCGCCTCGGCGAAGATGCCCTTGCGCTCCACGTAGGTCCGTTCCCGGAGCTTCTCCACGAAGCGCATGTACTCCTCGGCGAAGCGTTCCTCGAAGATCTGGGCCCGGAGCTGGGACCGCGCCGCCTCGTAGGTGACCGGGTTCGCCTGGCGCCGCGCCACGAGCTCGAGCAGATTGCAGCCGAACGGCGTCTCGATCGGTTGGGAGACCTGGCCGGCGGACAGCTCGGCCACGGCGGGCGCCATCCATCCGGCCAGGTCCGCGGCGTGGACCCAGCCCAAGTCGCCCCCGGTTGCCAGGCCCGCCCCGGCGAGCTCCGCACCGATCTGCTGGAACGTCCCGACGTCCCCCATGCGTGCCCGCGCCCGTTGCGCCTCCTGGCAGGCGGCGTCGAGCGCCGCCTGGCCCTTGCCCCGCGGCGCGATCACCAGGTGGCGCAGGTGGACCTCTTCGCCTTCGTTGCGCTGCTCCCCGAAGCGGGTCCGATAGAGGCGCCGCAGCTCCGCCTCGTCCACGCGCACGCGGCTCTGCACCATGCTGCCGAGCACCTTCTGGTGCACGATCTGCTCCGCCAGCTGGCCCCGGTAGGCATCGAAGGGCAGCCCCTGGGCCTCGACGCTGGCGCGCACCTGCTCGGGGCTCAGGCCGTTCTCGCTACCGATGGCGGCGATCGCCTGGTCGATCTCCGCGTCGCTGGCCTCGATCTCCGCACGCCGGGCGAGCTGTCCGATCAGGCGACGCTCGATCAGCCGCTCGAGGGCCTCCGCCCGGACCTTGACGATCTCCGCGTCGGGCACGCCGACCTGGCGCATCTCGGCCTCGACCGGGGCTACCAGCCGCTCCACGTCCGAGAGGAGAACCACGTCCGAACCCACCTGGGCCGCGATGCCGTCCGCCAGCTCTTCGGCCTGCCCCACGGGCACGAGGACGATCAGGGCGGCCAGCAGGGTCGGGAAGGCCTGGCGCATGGCGGTCCTCCGGAGCGGGGCGTGGGAGCGCGCGTCGCCGCGCGCAGCCCGGGAGGATACCGCGGCCCGCTCGGGTAGGCTGGGCGATGGGGCGGGTGCGGGCCGCCGCGCCCGACGGAGGGCAGCGTGGGGAGCTTCCGGGTCGAGTCGGAGCGGGACGCTACCGGAAGCCTCGTTCCGCGCCGGGTGGGCCGGGCGGGATGCGTCCAGCGCATCGTCGAGGTCCTCGATCGCTGGCCGGGGGCGAACTACGTCTACTTCCGCGTGCGCACGGAGACCGGAGACGTGCTGATCCTGCGCCGGGAGGAGGGCGAAGAGGCAGCCCGGGGCTGGGAGCTCGTCTTCTTCGAGCGGGCCGGCGCCGGGCCCGGGGAAGCTTAGGGCATCACCTCGACGCCGTTGTACCAGAGCTGCACCTCGGAGCCCTCCCAGGCCCAGACGGTGATCGCCTGCTCGGAGCTCTCCACCACGAGCTCGCCCGCCTCGGGACCGCTGGCCGAGACCTCGAAGGTCGCGCCCGGCGCCATGTCGTACTCCTCCGCCCAGGGCTCGAGGGCGAAGATCACGTCCGTGGCGTGGGAGTTCTCGACCAGCAGGGAGACCTCCACCGGCTCGGACTCCGGGGCCTCCTCCGTCTTCGCCTCCGCCGTGGTGGCTTCTGCGTCGCCCGCGGCTTCGGCCGCGGGATCGCCGTAGTCGACGCGCCGCAGCTCGGCGCCGTTCTGGTCCCAGAAGGTCCAGACGCCGGCCTTGAAGCCCTCCCGGTACTCGCCGCTCGACTGGGCGGGCCCGCTGTCCCAGTGGAAGGTCCAGCGTCCGTGCCGCTGTCCGTCTTCGTAGCTGCCCGACTCCACCACGTCCCCGGCGCGCTCCTTGCGCCAGGGCCCGTGCTGCAGGCGACCTCCGTCGGGGCCTGTGCGCACGCACCAGCGCATCACCGTGTCGATGAAGGGAAGGGCGAGCTCGGCCGGCTCGGTCTGGTCGGGACAGCGCAGCGCGCCGTACTCCTCGCTGCTGCCTGCGGCCGGCGCAGGCGCCTCGCCGCTCTCCGGCCTCGCCGCAGCGGTCCTGGCCGCAACGGCGGCGGCCGCATCCGGCTCGGACCGCTGGACCCCGCGCTCCGCGCGCTCCGAGCAGGCCAGCGTGACGAGCAGGGCGGCCGGCACCACCCGTGCCCAGCGTGCGGTCTTCATGGCTCGACCTCCCCCCAAAGAGCAGCCCGGGTTGCGTCGCTCCTCGGGATCCTACCCGGGATCGGTGTCGAGGGGAGCAGGCTTGAGGGGCTGCTCTGCACCCAGGCGCCCCAGCAGTCGCCGCGCCGTGTCGAAGCAGGCCGAAACGCCGGCGTGGGGCGGAAGCGGAGCGTAGAGACGATGATCGGGGGTGACGCGCAGGCCGAGCCCCGCTTGTGTGAGCAGGCTCACCAACCGCTCCGGGTCCACGCGTGCGCGTTCGCTCAGCGTGACCACCAGCTCGCCGTTGGCCACGTCCAGGGCCCGGGCCCCCAGCCGCCGCGCCAGGATCTTGAGCCGGATCACCTCGAGCAGGTTCTCCGCCGGCGCCGGCAGCGGGCCGAAGCGGTCCAGGATCTCGTCCCGGATGCGATCCACGTCGGCCCGGTCGGGCGCACTGGCCAGGCGCTTGTACAGCACGAGGCGCTGGCTCACGTCCGGGACGTAGTCCTCCGGGAGGCGCGCCGGGACCGGGAGCCGGATCTCGGGATCCACCTCCACCTCGCGCACGTGCCCCCGCAGCTCCTCCACGGTCTCCTCGAGCATCTCCATGTACGTCTCGTAGCCCACCGCAGCCAGACAGCCCGATTGCTCCGCCCCGAGCAGGTTCCCCGCCCCGCGGATCTCCAGGTCCATGCTGGCCAGCCGGAAGCCGCTGCCGAGCTCCGTGAACTCCTGGAGGGCCTCCAGGCGGCGCTTCGCGTCGCTGGCCAGCGCGTCCTCGCCCGGGACCAGCAGATAGGCATAGGCCCGGTGGCGGCTGCGACCGACCCGGCCCCGCAGCTGGTAGAGCTGGGCCAGGCCGAAGGCGTCGGCCCGGTTGATCAGGATCGTATTGGCGCGCGGGATGTCGAGCCCGCTCTCGATGATGCTGGTGCAGAGCAGCAGCTCCGCCCCGCCGTGCCAGAAGGCGAGCATGCGCTCCTCGAGCTCGCGGTCGCGCATCTGTCCGTGGGCGACGATGAACTTGACCTCCGGCACGATGCGGGACAGGAGCTCTGCCATGCTGCCGATGGTCTGAACGCGGTTGTGCACGAAGAAGACCTGGCCGCCGCGACGGACTTCGCGCAGGATCGCCTCGCGGATCAACGGCTCCGAGAAGCGGCAGACCTGGGTGCGGATGGCGAAGCGGTCCGCCGGCGGGGTGTTGATGACCGAGAGATCGCGCAGGCCCGTGAAGGCCAGCTGGAGCGTGCGCGGGATGGGTGTGGCCGTCAAGGTGAGCACGTCCACGGTCTTGCGGAGCTGCTTGATGCGTTCCTTGTGGGCCACGCCGAAGCGGTGCTCCTCGTCGACCACCAGGAGCCCCAGGTCCCGGAAGCGTACGTTCTTCTGCAGCAGCTTGTGGGTGCCGATCACGACGTCCACGGAGCCGCTCAGGAGCCCTTCCAGCACCGCCTGGGTCTCCTTGGGCGACTGGAAGCGGGAGAGCGACTCGATGCGCACCGGGTAGCCCTCGAAGCGCTTGCGGAAGTTCTCCTCGTGCTGCTGGCACAGCACCGTGGTGGGCACGAGCACGGCCGCTTGCTTGCCGTCCAGAACCACCCGGAAGGCGGCCCGCACCGCCACCTCCGTCTTGCCGAAGCCCACGTCCCCGCACACCAGGCGATCCATGGGTTTGGGCTTCTGGAGGTCCGCGAGCACGTCCTCGATGGCCGCTTCCTGGTCCGGGGTCTCCTCGTAGGGGAAGGCCGCCTCGAACTCCTCCAGCATGCGGTCGCGCGGCGCGAATGCGTGGCCCGAGGCCACCTCCCGGGCGGCGTGCACCGCCAGCAGCTGTTCGGCCATGTCGCGCAGCTGCTTGCGCACCTGGCCCCGGGCCTTGTTCCAGGTGGAGCCGCCCATCTTGTCGATGCGCGGAACGTGGCCGTCGGCCCCCACGTAGCGCTGGATCAGGTTGAGACGGTGGACGGGAAGGAAGAGCCGGTCGCCCCCCGCGTACTCCAGGCGCAGGAACTCGCCTTCCACGCGCCCGACCTCGAGCTTCACGAGGCCCCGGTAGACGCCGATCCCGTGCTCCGCATGCACCAGGGCGTCCCCGGGCTTGAGCTGGGCCAGGGCCTCGATGGCCGTGGCGTCGCGCGGGCTGGCCCGGAGGCGGCGGCGCTCCCGCGGCCCGAAGATCTCCTCCTCCGTGAGCACGATCAGGCGCTCGAGGGGGAAGCGGAAGCCCTCCGCGAACGGGGCGACCCGCACCTCGATGCGGCCGGGGGCGGACCAGCGCCAGGCGGGGCGTCGGTCGGTGGCGGTCCGCGCCTCGAGGCCGTACTCCCCGAGCAGCGTGCGCAGACGCTCGGCCCCGGAGAGGGCCGCGGCCACCAGCACGACGCGCCAGCCCTCCTCGATCCAGCTGGCGAGGCGCGTCACCAGGGGTTCGAGGGCGGCGTCGCTGCTGCGCGCCTTCACCAGCTCCCGGCGCAGCTCGTCGTGACCGTAGGTACGCAGGGCCCAGCGTGCGCCGTGCGCGGCCACGTCCAGCCGTTCCAGCGCCACGGCCCGGCGCGCCTCGAGCTCTGCGAAGATCGCCTCGGGAGCGTCCAGCAGCTCCCCCGGCGGGCACACCGGCCGCGCGCCCTCGCGCGCCGCGTCGAAGTGGTGGTACGCCTCCTTCACGTAGTGCACCAGGCGTTCGCGGCCGGCGTCCGGGTCCTCCATCACCACGAGGGTGTCCTCGGGCAGGTGGTCGAAGACCCGCTCCAGGGCCGGCTGCAGCAGGGCGGCGAGGGCCTCCACGCCCGGCGGCAGGTGCCCACGCAGGAGGGCGTCGACCAGCGCGTCCACCGCGGCGGACGGGACGCCCTGGCTGCGGGCCAGCTCGCGCAGGGCGTCGGCGCGCTCGATCACCAGGGAGCGGTCGAGCAGGAGCTCCCGGGGCGGCGGAGCGACGGCATGGGTCAGACGTCCCTGGGAGCGTTGGCTGGCGGGGTCGAACTCGCGGATCGACTCGACCTCGTCACCCAGCAGCTCGACGCGCAGGGGTCGCGGCCGGTGCGGCGGGAAGAGGTCCACGATGCCACCGCGCACCGCCAGCTCGCCCGGCTCCTCCACGAGCGGCATGCGCGCGTAGCCGGCCGCCAGCAGCCGCTCGACCAGGGCGTCGCGATCGATGGTCTGGCCCACCTCCAGGTGCACCACCCGGGCGCGCAGGGCGTCCCGGCTGGGAATGCGCAGGGCGAGTGCCGTCCAGGGCGCCACCACGATCGGGCCCTCGCTGCGCGCTTCGCTGGCCAGCCAGCGATACAGGACGTCCATGCGCTGGGCGATCACCGTCGGCTGGGGCGAGAAGCGCTCGTAGGGCAGCGTGTCGTGGCGTGGGAAGGGGACCAGAAGGCCGTTCGCCTCCCGGGCGGGCTCGCCCAGGGCGCTGCGCAGGTCCTCCAGCAGGGCGTCGGCGGCCTTGGCGTGAGCCGCCAGGAAGAGGACCGGCCGACCGGGGTGGGCCTCGATCAGGCGTGCGCCCACCAGGGCACGCGCGGCGCCCCGCAGGCCGGTGAGCCGCACCGGGCCACGGCGCTTGCGGACGCGCTCGAGGACGTCCTCCAACGTGCTGGCGGGCTCTTGCTGGGGCATCTCCGGACACGAAGACCCCTCGCCCCCGTCGCCGGGGGGAGGGGTTGCCTTCGGGGTCCCAGTGTAGCGACTGGTGGGCCGCCGCTCCGGTCGGCCGCGTCGTGCGAGGCCGAGTTGGGGGCGCCGCTAGCCCTCGAACTTGAAGGAGAGCTTCACCCTGGCCCGGTACGCGATCACCTTGCCGCCGTCGAGCTGCAGGTCCAGCTTGGAGATCTCGGCAATGCGCAGGTCCCTCAGGGACTTCGAGGCCTGCTGCACCGCGGCCTGGGCCGCCTTCTCCCAGGAATCCGTGCTCGTACCCACCAGCTCGATGATCTTGTAGACGCTCTCTGCCATCGTGGTCTCCCTCGCGGTCGCGGGCGGTGTCGGGTCCACCCCGCGGTTCTCGAATCCGCACCGATCCTACTTCGGCGCATGGCTGCGAACCAAGGGAAATCCGCGGGGCTCACGGACTGCGCGGAGTGATCTCGGTGACTCGATAGCGGCCGTCCGCGTACTCCACGCGGAAGTCCACCGGGTCGCCGGGTGCCAGGCCTTCGAGCTGGGCGGGGTCGACGACCTCGAAACCCATGGTCATGGCCTTCATCACGCCGGGGATGTCCCCGTGCTGCAGCACCACCCTTCCCTCCTGCGCCTGCACTTCGCGCACCACGCCCTGCCCCTGTCCGGTCCGGGAGTCGCCGCCGCAGCCGGCGGCCGCCAGGCCCAGGGTGAGGACGAGCGCCAGGGCCGCGCCCCCGAGACGCACTCCGAATCCGCTCATCCCATCTCCCTTCCTGCCCCGGGCGGCGGGGCCGCCGGGACGTCGGGCGCCGCCAGGGCACGGCGCTTCCAGATCGCGAACAAGGCCGGGTACACCAGTAGCTCCAGGGTGAAGGAGGTGGCGAGACCGCCCACCATGGGCGCCGCGATGCGCTTCATCAGATCGGCCCCGGTGCCGGAGCTCCACAAGAGCGGCAGCAGCCCGGCCGTCATGGCGGCCACGGTCATGAGCTTGGGCCGGACGCGCCGCGCCGCTCCCTCCACGATGGCCTGCTCCAGGTCCGCGAAGCTGCGCAGGCGTCCCTCCGCGAGACGCTGGCGGTGCGCGAGGGTCAGGTAGAGGAGCATCACCACCCCGGTCTGCGCGTCCAGGCCCGCCAGGGCGATGATCCCCACCCAGACGGCGACGCTCAGGTTGTAGTCCAGCAGCCACAGCAGCCAGATCGCCCCGATCAGCGAGAAGGGCACCGCCAGCAGCACCATGCCCGTCTCGACGGCGGAGCCCGTGTTCCAATAGAGCAGCAGGGCGACCAGCAGCAGCGTGAGCGGCAGCACGACCGCCATCCGCTCCCGGGCCCGCTCGAAGTACTGGAACTGTCCCGCCCACTCGAGACGCATGCCGGCTGGCAGCGGCACCCGCTCGGCCACCAGGCGCCGGGCCTCGTGCACGTAGTCCACGATGGGCCGGCCGCTCACGTCCACGAACACGAAGCCCACCAGCCGTCCCGCTTCGCTGCGCACGAAAGGGGCCCCCATCTGGAAGGCGATCTCCGCCACCTGCCCGATGGGCACCTGGGCGCCCGTGGGTGTCGCTACCAGGATGCGCCGCAAGGCGTCGAGGTCCTCGCGGAAGTCCCGGGCGTAGCGCACGCTCACCGGATAGCGCTCGCGCCCCTCCACGGTTTCGGAGATGTTGCGGCCCCCGATGGCGGATTCGACGATCTCGTTCACGTCGCGAACCCGCAGCCCCAGACGCGCCGCCTCCTCACGGTCGATGCGGACATCCAGGTAGAAACCGCCGGTGAGCCGCTCCGCCACGGCGCTCCGGGTACCGTCCACCTCCGCCAGCGCCTGCTCGATGGCAACGGCCGTGGACTCGATGCTGGGCAGGTCGTCGCCGAAGACCTTGATGCCGAGCTGGCTGCGGATGCCCGTGGCCAGCATCTCGGTGCGGGTCTGGACCGGCATCCAGAACAGGTTCGGCATGCCCGGATAGCGCAGGCGCTCGTTCATCTGCTGGATGAGTCGCTCCCAGGTCATGCCGGCGCGCCACTGGGAGCGGGGCTTCAAGGTGATCACCGTCTCCACCATCTCGAGGGGCGCCGGGTCGGTGGGCGTGTCGGCGCGACCCACCTTGCCGAACACGCGCGCCACCTCGGGGAACGCCACGAGCTCGCGGTCCATGCGCTGGAGCACCGCCGTGGCTTCGGTGATGGACATGCCCGGCGGCGCGGTGGGCATGTAGAGGATCGTGCCCTCGTTGAGGGGCGGCATGAACTCGCTCCCCAGGGCGAAGAACACCGGCACGGTCGCCAGCATGGCCAGCAGGGCGAGGCCCACCACCAGCGCGCGGTGCCGCACCACGCGACGCACGACCGGGGCATACAGGGCCACCAGCCAGCGATTCAGCGGGTTCTCGTCCTCGCTCCGCAGGCGGCCGCGGATCAGCAGGGCGGCCAGGGCAGGGGTCAGGGTCACGGACAGCACGGCCGCGAAGCCCATGGCGTAGGTCTTCGTGTAGGCCAGGGGCTTGAACAGGCGGCCCTCGGTGGATTCCAGCGCGAAGATCGGCAGGAAGGAGACGGTGATCACCAGCAGGGCGAAGAAGACGCTCGGCCCCACCTCCTGCATGGCCCGCAGGATCACCGCCTCCCGCTGCTCCGGTCGGCCGGCGTGCTCCCAGGCTTCGAGCCGCTTGTGGACGTTCTCCACCACGATGATGGAGGCGTCCACCATGGCCCCGATCGCCACGGCGATCCCGCCCAGGGACATGATGTTGGCGGTGAGCTCCTGGTACAGCATGGGGACGAAGGCGAGCAGCACGCCCACCGGGATGGTGAGGATCGGGATCAGAGCGCTGCGGGCGTGGAGCAGGAAGACGAAGATGATCAGGGAGACGATCGCCATCTCCTCCAGCAGCGTCCGGCGCAGCGTGTCGATGGCGCCCCGGATCAGCTCCGAGCGGTCGTAGGTGGGCACGACCTCGATGCCCTCGGGGAGCCCGGCCTCCACCGCCGCCAGGCGCTCCTTCACGGCGTCGATCACCCGCAGGGCGTTCTCCCCGTGGCGCATCACCACGATGCCGCCCACCACCTCGCCCTCGCCGTCGAGCTCTGCCGCCCCGCGGCGCATGTCGGGGCCGACACCGACCTCCGCCACCTGCTCGATCGTCACCGGCGTGCCGCCGTCGGCACGCAGCGGCACCCGCCGGAGGTCGTCGAGGCTGCGCACGTAGCCGCGGCCGCGCACCACGTACTCGTGTCCCGCCAGCTCGAGGCTGCGTCCGCCGGCGTCCTCGTTCGACTCGCGCACCGCCTCGATCACGTCCCGCAGCGGGATGCCCAGGGCCAGCAGCTTGTTCGGATCGACCTGGATCTGGTACTGGCGCTCGAAGCCGCCCAGCGAGGCCACCTCCGCCACGCCCGGCACGCTGGCCAGCGCGTAGCGCAGGTTCCAGTCCTGCAGGCTGCGCAGCTGGGCCAGGTCGTGCCGGCCGCTGCGGTCCAGCAGGGCGTACTCGAAGACCCACCCGACCCCGGTGGCATCGGGGCCCAGCACGGGCGAGACGCCCTCCGGCAGCGCCCCCTGGATCCCCGCCAGGTACTCGAGCACCCGGCTGCGCGCCCAGTAGAGGTCGGTCCCGTCCTCGAAGATGACGTAGACGAAGGAGAGCCCGAAGAAGGATTGCCCGCGCACGTAGCGCACGTGGGGTGCGGCGAGCAGCCGGGTCGAGATCGGGTAGGTGAGCTGGTCCTCGACCAGGTCCGGGCTGCGCCCGGGCCACTCGGTGAACACGATCACCTGCACGTCCGAGAGGTCGGGGATCGCGTCCAGCGGGGCGCGGCGCAAGGCGTGGACGCCCCAGACCGTCGCGGCGACCACCAGCAGGACGGTGAGGAAGCGCTGGCGTGCGCAGGCGGCGATCACGCGCGCGACGTAGCCCTCGTTCTGCTGGGGCTGGCCGCTCACCACTGGTCCAGGGCCTCCCGCAGCCGGCTCTCGGAGGCGATCAGGAAGGTGCCCGACGTGACGACGGGCTCCCCTTCCTCGAGCCCCGAGACGACCTCCACGTCCTCGCCGCTGCGCATCCCGGTGCGCACCTCCCGGGGCCGGAAGCGGCCTGCGTCGATCTGCACGAACACGAAGCTCCGGTCGCCGGCGTGGAGCACCGCCGACTGCGGTACCACCAGCCGCTCGCCCCGCTCGGCGCGCAGCCGCACCGTGACCCACATGTCGGGTCGGAGCTGGTGTTCCGGGTTGGGCAGCACGACGCGCAGGCGCAGGGTGCGCGTCGCCCCCACGAGCTGTGGATGGATGTAGGCGACGTTTCCCTTCCAGCTGCGATCCGGCTGGTGGGAAAGCGTCACCTCGGCGGGCTGCCCCACCTCGACCAGCGGGATCTCGGACTCGTAGATCTCCGCCTCGATCCAGACCCGGTCGAGGGGTGCGATGCGGTAGAGGCGTTGGCCGGGCTCGACACTGCCGCCTTCCACCACGCCCTTCTCGGTCACGTAGCCGCTGGCGGGAGAGCGGATCGGCAGGTACTCGAGCGCCTCGCCGCCGCGCTCGAGGCGGGCGAGCTCCGCCGCCGACACGTCCCACAGCCGCAGGCGCTTGCGGGCCGAGTGCACCAGGTAGTCGGCCCGCTCGGGCGCGCCGGTCTCCCGTGCCCGCGCCTGGCTGCGCAGCGCCTGGAGGTACTCCTGCTGGGCCGCGTAGAGCTCGGGGCTGTAGAGGCGGAACAGGACGGCGCCGCGCTCCACGGGATCGCCCAGCGCGGCGACGCGCAGGTCGCCCACCCAGCCGCGCACCTTGAGGGAGACGTCCACCAGGGCCGTCTCGTCGAACTCGACGCGGCCCGCGGCCCGCACCACCCGCTCCATGGGCTTGCGGGCGGCCGGCGTCGTGCGCACCCCCACGCGCTGGAGACGCTCGGGCGCGAAGGAGACCTCTGGCGCTCCGGTCGGTCCCGGGGAGCCGGCCGGCGGCCCGCCGGCCGGGCCTCCGGGGGGGGTGAGCTGCAGGCCGCGCGTCCCCACCAGGAGGGATGCCTCCGCCCGGACCCCGCTGCCCGCGGGCGTCCGGGCGCTGAGCTCCACCTGCCAGCTGCCACCCATGTCCAGCTCGAAGTCGGCCCGGTAGCGACCCTCGCCGCGGGCCTGCACCCGGGCCGGACCGCCCATGGCCGGCATGCTGCCCATGGCGTGCATGTGGACCTTGACGCCCAATTCCGCGTCCTCGATCGGCCTGTCCTCCGCGTCCCGCAGCTCGACCCACAGCCGGTTCTCGCCCACGCGCGGGACGGCCGGCTCGACGGCGACGCGCAGCTCGAGACCCGGGGAGACGACCCGCACGGGCTCCGAGCGGGAGCCCCCGCACGCGAGGGCCAGTCCGAGCAGCAGCGCGGCCGCCCAAGCGCCCCGGTCGGGATTCGCCCCGTGGAAGCTTCCAGCTCGCATGCTCTTGCTCCCCCTCACGGCAGGGTCGGGAGCGCGCCCGTGGCCCGCTCGATCTCGGCCCGGCGTCGGCTCACGCCCGCCAGCGCCTCCTCGTAGCCGAGCTCCGCCTCCAGCAGGTTGCGCTCCGACTCGATCAGCTCCAGGAACCCGTTGCGCCCGGTTTCGAAGCCGGCGCGCGCCGCCTCCAGCTGGTCGCGCGCCGCCGGCAGCAGTCGGTCGCGATGGATCGCGAGTACGCGACGCGCCTCGTCCAGCCGGTCGAGGGCGCTGCGAACCCCGAAGCGCACCTCGTCCTCCACGCTCTCTCGCTGCTGCTGCGCCTGCTGGAGCAGGGCCTTCGACTCGTCCAACGCCGCACGGCGACGCGCCAGGCGCAACGGCACGTTCACGGCGATGCCCACCATGGGACGCACGTCCCGCTCGGGCATCATCCCGTTGTAGGCTCCCATCAGCGTGAAATCCGGCAGGAACTCCCGTTCCGCCAGGGCGACCGCCGCCTCCCGCGAGCGGACCCGGGCCTGGGCGGCGAGCAGCTCGGGCCGCCGGGCCAGGGCGCGCGCCAGGGGTCCCTCCGCGTCGGCCTCCGGCTCTCCGTCGAGCTCCAGGCTCGCCGGTGGCGGCGGAAGCGGTCGCTCCGCACGACGATGCAGCAGCAGGTTGATCTGCTCCGCGGTCACCCGGTGGGCGGTTTCGAGCAACACGTCCTCGCGCAGGCGCCGGGCCAGCTCCACCTCGGCCTGCAGGGGATCCTGCTGGGAGGCGTCCCCTGCCTCGTAGCGGGCGGCGGCGATGCGCTGCAGCTCGCGCAGCAGCTCCACGTGCTCCGCGTTGATGGCGCGCGCGCGCGTGGCCACGTAGTAGTCGTCGAAGAGCAGGGAGGCCATGGTGGCGAGCCCGAGTCGCACGGCCTCGAAGTCGTGGCTCGCGGCCTCCGCCTCGGCCAGGGCGACCTGGCCGCGCAGGGTGAGCTTCCCGGGAAACGGCAGCACCTGGCTGAGCTCCACCTGATGGGCGTCGTCCACCATGCGCGAGCCGAAGGACGTGGGCGAGACGCCGTAGCCGAGCATCGGATCGTCCAGGGAGACCTGCTGGGGATAGCGGGCCAACGCCGCGCGCCAGGCCTGGCGTGCCGCGTGCAGGGTGGGGTTGCGGCGCAGCACCTCCGCCACCAGCGTGGTCCGCTCGAGGAAGGGCGCGCCCGCGAAGCGGTCGTCCTCGGCCGACGGGGTCGAGGTCGGGGCGGTCCGTTGCCACTGCTCCTGCAGGTTGCCGTAGCGGGCGCGCAGCCCGAGCCCTGCACAACCGGCCAGCAGCGCCGGGGCCAGGACCACCAGCGTGGCAAGCCTCCGGCGTGGGCGCGGGGCGCCGTTGCGGATCGGAAAGACGGTCACGATCGGACACCTCGTCACTCGGCGTCGGACGGCACGGGAGCCGCACCGATGCCGTGGCGGAAAGCGCGCTTCGCTAGTGGGACGAGGTGTGGATCAGAGACGCAGGACGACGCTGGCGAGGCCGTCCGCGGAGGCTGGCTGCCCGATCGGATGCCCTGGCCGATCTCCACCCGGGAGGGCTGCGGGAGACAGGGCGATCGGGCTCCAGGTGGGCGCGGGAGGCGTCGCGGTGGGTGCCTGGGATTGCAGCGCCGCCGGGGCCACCAGGCAGCCGGACGGCACCAGGCAGGGGCAGGCGTCCGCCACGCTCTCGTGGGCGCAGGCAACGGGACCCTCGCAGCAGGACGGGCCGGCCAGGGTGGGAGCGGCCGCGGCGGCCAGGCCAAGCGCGAGAGCGGCCAGCAGCAGCCAGCCGGACCGCGTGCGCCAAGGCGATCGTGCGCGCCAGGGGGATCGCTGCGACACCATAAGGCTCAATTACGTCCTCGCCGAAGGCTTGTCAACGCGGACCCACCCAGGGGTCCTTCGGATGCCGGATCGGCCCGCTTGAGGATCCCCAGGGGCGGCCTGTCAGGCGAAGCTGCGCATCAGCTCGGCGTGCTGGTCGAGGCGCGGCAGGATCGCGTCACGGCCCTCCGAGGGCAGCGCGAAGATCGCCCGCTGCACCCCGGCCCGCACGTAGCGCTCGAGCTGTGCCTTGTCGGGCGCCGCTCCATAGAGGCTGACCGAGATCGATTCCGGGTCGCGCCCCGCCCGCTCCGCGCGTCGGCGCAGGTCCACCAGGTCGTCCTCGAGCCGGGGGCTGAGCGGCGCGATGGGCAGGTAGCCGTCGCAGTACTCCACCACCTTGCGCCGCGCCCCGGGTGTGTTGCCTCCCAGGAGCACCGGCGGGTGCGGCTTCTGCATCGGCTTCGGCCACGACCAGATGCGCTCGAAGCGCACCAGCTCTCCCTGATAGCTGGCCTCCTCCTCGGTCCAGATCCGCTTCATGGCCAGCAGCTTCTCGCGCACCGCCTGCCAGCGCTTCTCGAAGGGGACGCCGTGGTTCTCCATCTCCTCGGCGTTCCAGCCGCCGCCGATTCCGAACAGGAAGCGCCCGTTCGAGAGCTGGTCCAGGGAGGCGACCTCCTTGGCCGTGGTGATCGGATCGCGCTCCACCACCAGGCAGATGCCGGTTCCCACCCGCAGGCGTTGCGTGGCGGCGGCGGCGGCCATCAGCGCCACGAACGGATCGTGAGTGTGCCAGTACTCCTTCGGGAGCGAAGCGCCGCCGGGCCACGGCGTGCGGCGCTCGGCGGGGATGTGGGTGTGCTCGGGGAACCACAGCGACTCGAAGCCGCGTTCCTCGCAGGCCCGGGCCAGCTCGTCGGGCCGGATCGCGTAGTCGGCCGGGAACATGACGATGCCGAAGTCCACGGAGACCCTCCGTCCTCCCCCCCCTCGCAGCATGGAGGCGATCAGGTCTTGCGGTCAAGCTGCTGCCGGACGAGCTGCTGGCGTCCTCCGCTTCGCAGCGCCCGGGCCGCCTCGACCAGCTCGAGGGTGCGCTCGGTGAGGCCGGGCCAGCGATGTTCCGCCTCCAGCACCTCCCGGCCGCCGCGGCCCAGGGCCCGGGCCAGCTCGGGCTGGTCGAGCAGGGCGCGGATGCCGTCGGCCAGGTCGTCGGGGGTCGCCTCGCGGTCGAGCAGCCAGACGGAGCGGCCGTCCGCGAGGCCGTCCACCACCCCGGCGCGCGCCACGATGGGGCGGGCGGCCTCCATGTACTGCAGCAGCTTGATGGGGAAGCCGCCCGGGCGCCGCCGCGGCAGCACGGTCACGGCCGCGGCGAAGCAGAGCGCCCGCGCCTCGTCGGGATTCCCCACGTGCACGGTGAGCAGCGGCTGCGGCGCCTCGTAGGGGGAGTGGGTCGCCACGGCCACCAGCACGTCCAGCCGTTCGGCGGCGGCGGCCAGATCGTCGAGATCCTGGTAGCGGTCCAGGTTCCCGGCGTAGAGCACGAAGCGGCCCGGTGTCAGGCCGTGCTCGCGGCAGATGGCGGCGGTGGCCCGGGCGGTGGGCGGCGGACTCGGCTCGAGGCCCGGCGGGATGCAGGCGACGCGCCCGCGGGCCGTGGTGCGTAGCACGCGCTCCGCCGCCCGGGAGAGCACCTGCACCGCGTCGGCACGGCGGGCGAGCATGCGGTCCAGGTAGCGGCCCAGGCGCTCCAGGGGCCGGGCCAGGGCGTAGGGTCCGTAGGCGGGCAGCTCCGGGCCCAGCAGCGTATGCGCCACGTAGACCACCGGGAAGCGCGTCACGACGCGGGCCGCCAGGGCGGCCAGGGCCGCCTCTGCGTTGTGGGCGAGCACCGCGTGGAAGCGGTCCCGCCGCTGATGCCCGATCAGCTTCGCGACCAGCGCGGCGTCGGCGAAGGGCTTGCGGAAGCTCGGCCCCGAAGCGAGTCGCCGCGGCGAAAGGCGCGGGTCGGTGCGCACCACCTCCAGGTCCGGGGGGCCCGGGCCGGCGCCCCGGCCGTAGGTGAAGAGGGTCACGCGCGCTCCGGCCGCCATCAGGGCGCGGGCCTGGGCTTCGAAGAAGGCCTGGGAGCCCTGGGGCAGCGGGAAGGGAAAGGCGCCCACCAGCGCCAGGTGCAGGGCCTTTGCCCGGATTGCGGGCAGGGGCGGCTGCGGCGCGCGCTGGGGCTGCACCAACGGCTAGTCGCTCGACCCGGAGGCCGGGTCGGGTAGCGGCGGGCCCGGGCGGGCCTGCGCCGTTCGGGCCGGGATCTCGGGGCGCCTGAGCTCCCGGTAGAGCAGGGCGAGCTCGGCCAGGGCACGCACGATGACGCGCGGGCGCGCGCCCTTGGCGCGTCCGGCCCGGCGTGGGCGGTGGCTCACGGGCACCTGGTGGATGCGGAAGCCGGCCCGCTGGGCGCGCACCAGCAGCTCCGTGTTCACGAAGGCCCCGATCGAGGCGATCGGGAGGGCCTCCAGCACGGGCGCCCGGAACACCTTGAAGGCGCAGTCGATGTCGCGTACGCGCAGGCCGAAGAGCGTGCCCACGAGGGCGCCCCAGACCGCTGCGATGAGCCGGCGCCGCCACGGGTCGCGCCGCGGGGCCCGATAGCCGGCCACGATGTCGAAGCGCTCCGCCTGCTCCAGCAGCCGGGCCAGCTCCTCCAGGTCGAACTGCAGGTCCGCGTCGCTGAAGAAGACCAGCTCGCCTCGCGCCGCACGCAGCCCCGAGCGCAGGGCGGCTCCGTATCCCACGTTGGTGGGATGGCGCAGCAGCCGGACCCGCGGCTCGCTGCGCTTGCGGGCGGCGACGATCTCGGCGCTGCGGTCGCGGCTGCCGTCGTCCACCACGATGATCTCGAAGTCGCTGGCCAGGCGGGGGGCGAGCGCCAGGGCCCCGTCCAGGAGCGGGCCCACGTTGGCCTCTTCGTCGAAGACCGGGAATACCAGCGAGAGGGCGGGCCGATGGGTCATTCCAGGTACCCGAGAGCCCGGAGCCGCGCCGCCACCCGGGCCTCCTGGTCCGGGGTGTAGGCCCGGACGGGTGAGGCGCCGTCGGCCGGGTCGCCCCCTGCCGGCACGCCGAGGGCGGCAAGCAGCGCCGGGGCCACGTCTACGATGGAGGCGGGCAGCGGCCCGCCCGGCTGCGGGTCGCTGGCGATCAGGATCCCATCGGACCGGTGGGTGCCGTTCATGCCACGTCCCCGGCCCCCGGCGAGCTCGTCGTCGGCCAGGGTGTACACGGCGGGGCGTTGCGGCTCGCTCCAGGGCGTCGGCACCAGGGAGTGGGCATAGCCCTCCTCGAGGCCGAGCTCCACCACCACGTCGGGCGCCCGGTCGCTGCAGGGACCGCGGTGCACCTCCTCGCGCCGCCGGGCCCGGGCCACCACCGGCCCGCCCCCGGGCAGCTTCCAGTCGAGCAGGGCTTCGATCACCTCGCCGCGCACGCGTTCGTAGTCCCGGGGCGCCACGCAGCCGGCCGCCTCGCGCCCGCGCAGGTTGATCCACACGCCGGGCTGGGTGTTGACCTCCTCGGAGAAGGCCGCCGTGCGGCTCCAGTCGAGGCCGCCGAAGCGCGCCGCGCTCTCGAGCCGCGCCGCGGGGCTCGGCAGGCGCCGGAAGATCGCCTGGGTGAGGCGCGGCGGGAGGGCCCGCAGCGCCGCGTCCCGGGCGCGCCGGGCGGCCGCGTCGAGCGCGCCGCCCGGCCGGCGCGTCAGCAGCCCGCAGTCGGCCAGGCGCCGGTTCAGGTGCACCACGCGGCGCGAGGCGCCGCCGCTGCCGTGATCCGAGACGACCAGGCAGAGCGCCTCCTCGCCGAAGGCCCCACGTAGCTCCCCCGCCGCCGCGTCGAGCCGTTCGTAGACGGCCGTCACCGCGCCCCGTCGCAGCGGGCTCGCCGCCGGGTCGTGGCGAGGCGAGGCGGGGTCGTGGTCGCGCCAGAAGTGGTGGGCCACCGTGTCGCTCTCCGAGAAGACCACCACGGCCAGCTCCGGCCGCCGTCCTTCCCCGGTGAGCCGGCGCAGGGCCTCGCTTGCGAAGGCCGTCTTGCGCTCGATCCGGGCCAGCAAGGTCGGGAGCGCGCGTTCGTGCCAGCCCTCCGGATGGCGGGTCTCGTCCAGGTCGGCGCGCATCCAGGGTCCGACGCGCTCTGCCACCGCCCGGTACAGGGCCGGATCGCTGGCGGAGCCGGCATCGGTGGCGGCGGAGACCGGGGCGTCGAAGCCCGGCACCAGCAGCCCGTCCAGGGGCTGCGGCGGGAAGCTGGCGGGAACGCCGAGACACAGGACGCGGCAGCCGGCCTGGGAGGCCCGGCCGGGGAACGAAGCGCCCCGGCGGTGGGTCGCGTTCAGGAAGGTGATCCGGTAGGCGCCGGGCTGCTTCTGGGTGAAGTCGAAGATGCCGTGGTGAGCGGGCTCGAGCCCGGTCAGGAACGAGGACCAGGCCGGGAAGCTCATGGGGGGGGTCGTGCTGGCCAGCGGCCGTGCCGCGCCCTCCGCCATCCAGCGCGCCAGGTGGGGCAGTCGTCCCGCCGCCGCCAGCGGACGCAAGACGTCGAAGGTGGCGCCGTCCAGACCGATCACCAGCACCGGACGCCGGACGGCCACGCCGCTACCCGAGCTGCTCGACGATGGCGTCGGTGATGCGGTCCAGGTTCGCCTCGCCGCCCAGGTCGCGGGTGCGGTTGCGGGGCTCCGCCAGGGCGGCGTACACCGCGGCCTCGATGCGGCGCGCGGCCTCGGTCTCCTCCAGGTGTCGCATCATCTCCGCGGCCGAGAGGATCACGGCGCTGGGGTTGGCCAGCCGCTTGCCGGCGATGTCGGGAGCGCTGCCGTGCACCGCCTCGAAGACGGCGCAGTCGTCGCCCACGTTCATGCCGGGCACCACCCCGAGGCCCCCCACCAGCCCCGCGCAGAGGTCCGAGAGGATGTCCCCGTAGAGGTTCTCGAGCAGCAGCACGTCGAAGCGGGCAGGGTCCCGCACCAGCTGCATGGCGCAGTTGTCGATGATCAGCTCCTCGTACTCGATCTCCGTGTGGTCGCGGGCCACCTTGCGGGCGCACTCGAGGAACAGGCCGTCCGAAAGCTTCATGATGTTCGCTTTGTGGACGGCCGTGACCTTGCGGCGCCCCTGGCGCTCAGCCAGGCGGAAGGCGTAGCTCGAGATGCGCAGGCAGGCGCGCTCCGTCACCACCTTCAGGCTCTCCACGATGCCGGGCGCCACCCGGTGCTCGAGGCCCGAGTAGAGCCCCTCGGTGTTCTCGCGCACCAGCACCAGGTCTACGTTCTCGAAGCGGGCGGGGACCGAGGGGATGGAGCGCACCGGGCGGACGCAGGCGTACAGATCCAGGCCCTGGCGCAGCTGTACGTTCGCGCTCCTGAAGCCGCCCCCGATCGGGGTGGTGACGGGACCCTTCAGGGCGACCCCGGTGCGGCGGATGGAGCGGAACACCTCGTCCGGGACGGGGCTTCCGTACTTGGCGACCACCTCGGCGCCGGCCTCGACGCGCTCCCAACGGATCGGGACGCCGGCGGCCTCGAGGACCCGGAGGGCGGCCCCGGTCACCTCGGGCCCGATGCCGTCCCCGGAGATCAGGGTGATGGCGTGCGGCTGGCTCGACACTGGACTGGAATCCTCCTATATTCCGGCGCCTTGCGAACCCCCTGCGCGGAGAGCCCCGCCGTGAGCCTCGAGATCCTGTGCCGCAAGATCGGCATGACGCGCGTCTTCGATGAAGAGGGCCAGGCCCTGCCGGTGACGGTGCTCGAGGCCGGCCCGAACGTCGTCGTCCAGAAGAAGACCGAAGCAACCGATGGCTACAGCGCCCTCCAGCTCGGCTTCGCGGACTGCAAGCCACGCAACGTGACCCGCCCCCGGGCCGGCCACTTCCGCAAGGCCGGCAGCGAGCCCAGGCGCCACCTCAGCGAATGCCGCGTAACCCCCGAAGATGCCGAATCCTACCAGGTCGGCCAGGAAATCCGCTGCGACGTGTTCCAGAAGGGGCAGCGGGTGGACGTGATCGGCACCAGCAAGGGGCGCGGCACCGCGGGCGTCGTGAAGCGCCACAACTTCTCCGTGCACGGAGCCACCCACGGCACCCACGAGTACTTCCGCCACGGGGGGTCGATCGGCGCCAGCGCCTTCCCCTCCCGGGTCATCAAGGGCATGCGTATGCCGGGCCGTCACGGCAACTCCCGGGTCACCGTCCGCAACGTCGAGGTCGTCGGAGTCGACCGGGAGCGGAACCTGCTCCTGCTGCGCGGCGCCGTGCCGGGCCATCCCAACGGCCTGGTGCGCGTGCGCCCCGCCGTGGCCGTGCGCGGCTGATCCCACGGCCTACCGCCGCAAGGACGCCCTCCACCAGCGCGCCAAGCGCGAGGGCTACCGGTCGCGAGCCGCCTACAAGCTGCTCGAACTCCAGCGCGCCCACGGGCTGCTACGCCCCGGCCAGCGGGTGGTGGACCTCGGCTGCTGGCCCGGGGGCTGGCTGCAGGTGGCGGCGCGGAGGGTGGGGCCGGCGGGGCGGGTGGTCGGGGTGGACGTGGCGGAGGTGGAGCCCCTCGAGGGGTTTGCGAACGTGTTCCTGATCCAGGCGGACCTCACCGAGCCAGCGGTGGTCGAGGGAATTCTCGAGCTCCTCGGGGGCCCTGCGGACGTGTTCCTGTGCGATGCCGCTCCCAAGCTGACGGGCGTGCGGGCCACCGACCGCGCCCGGGAGGAGGCGCTGCTGCAGGCGGTGGAGGCCCTGGTGCCGCGCCTGCTGCGGCCTCGGGGGGACCTCGTACTCAAGCTGCTGGACGCTCCGGAGGCCGAGGCGGTGGCGTCGCGGCTGCGGCCCCGCTTCGCCCACGCCCGCGTCACGCGCCTGGCCGCCACCCGTCGCGGAAGCAGCGAGCGGTATCTGATAGGCCGGGGACGTTCTTGACGAAGCGACTTTCTCCCTCGGCGACCCGGCCGGGAAGAAGCGGATCAGTCAAGAACCTCCCCCTCCAGGTCGACGCCGCGGACGGCGGTGAGGCGGGCCCGGCGCAGGTCGCCCGGCCGCGCCGAGCCGCGCACCCGCACGTGCCCGTCGATCTCCGGCGCCTGGGAGGGAAGCCGGCCGCGAGCGATCCCGTTGCCGCCGGCATCGATCAGGAGCGTCTGCTCGCTTCCCACCAGGACCTCGAGCTTCTGGCGCAGGATCTCGCCCTGGACCGCCAGCAGCCGGCGATGACGCTCCCGGGCCACCCGGACCGGGACCTTGCCCGGGAGCTGGAAGGCCGCCGTCCCCTCCTCGTCCGAGTAGCGGAAGAAGCCGACGCGGTCGAAGCGCAGCTCGCGGACGAAGTCGAGCAGCTCCTCGAAGTCCGACGCCGTCTCGCCCGGAAAGCCCACGATGAAGGTGGTGCGGAGCGTGACGTCGGGAATGGCCGCGCGCAGCCGCTCCACCAGCCGCCGCTGGCGGTGCTGGGTGGTGCCCCGTCGCATGGCGCGTAGCACGCGGTCGCTCGCGTGCTGCAGGGGCACGTCCACGTAGGGAAGGACCCGCCGCGCTCCCGCCACGGCCTCGATCAGCTCGTCACCGACGGCGCTCGGGTATAGGTAGAGCAGGCGGATCCAGTCGAGGCCCTCCACGGCGTCGAGGGCCCGCACCAGGTCGACGAGCCTGGGGCGCGCCGTCCCGGTCGCCGGCAGGTCCTTGCCCCACGAGGTCGAATCCTGGGCCACCAGGTTGAGCTCCCGCACGCCGAGGGCGGCCAGCTGCCGGGCCTCCGCCAGGACCGACTCGAGCGTGCGGCTCTGGAAGCGCCCGCGGATGCCCGGGATCGCGCAGAAGGCGCAGATCCGGTCGCAGCCCTCGGCGATCTTCAGGTAGGCGCTGTGAGCGGGCCCGGTCAGGATGCGCGGGTCGTGCTCGTCGTAAAGGTGGGTCCGGCCGGCCTCCACGTACACGCCACGCCCCCGACCCGCCAGGGCGTCGTCCAGGATGCGCGGCAGGTTCGGGAACTCCCCGGTGCCGACGAAGGCGTCCACCTCCGGGAGCTCCCGGGCCAGCTCGGCGCCGTAGCGTTGGGGCAGACAGCCCGTCACCACCAGCGCCCGCAGGCTCCCGCGCTCGCGCAGCTCCGCCACCTCGAGGATGGCCTGGATCGATTCCTCGCGAGCCGCCGCGATGAACGAGCAGGTGTTGACCACGGCCACGTCGGCGTCCTCGAGGCGCTCCGCCAGGACGTAGCCGGCCACGGCCAGGCGCCCGAGCATGACCTCGGTGTCGAGCTGGTTCTTCGGGCAGCCGAGCGAGCGGAAGTGAACCCGCGCCCCGGCGGCGAGGGCCACGGCGGACGACGACGCCATGGCGACGCAGGGTAGCAGGGGGTCGCCGGGGCCCGGGGCCTCGCATACCCTCGCCACCCGCTCCACCGGGAGATGACGCCGTGTCCGAACGCCCGTTCCGTGTGCTCGGAGTGCAGCAGATCGCCGTCGGCGCCCGGGACAAGGCCGCCCTGCGCCGGCTGTGGATCGACCTGCTCGGCCTCACGCCGGAGGGCTCGTTCCGGAGCGAGACGGAGAACGTGGACGAGGACATCGCCGTGGCGGGCGCCGGGGCCCTGCGCGTCGAGGTGGATCTGATGCAGCCCATCGACCCGGAGAAGCGACCGCGCGTACACGAGCCACCGCTCAACCACGTGGGGCTGTGGGTGGACGACCTGCCGGCGGCCGTCGCGTGGCTGGGGGAGCGGGGGGTCCGCTTCACCCCGGGCGGCATCCGCAAGGGCGCGGCGGGCCACCCGGTCTGCTTCATCCATCCCAAGGGGAGCGAGTCCGAGCCCGTGGGGGGCGAGGGGGTGCTGATCGAGCTGGTGCAGGCGCCCCCCGAGGTGATCGCCGCGGTCCGGGCGGCGTCCGGCCCGGGGCCCGCGAGGCCCTGAACGGCCTCGAATCGGAATGCTTTCCACTCCTGCGGGGCAGGGGCTTCCCCTGCCCCGCGCGCCCGCGCTAGCATGGAAACCTGAAACCCTCGGGGCAGGTTTACGTCCAATCTGCAAAGCCGTGGAGTGCCCCGACCCTGGCTCCCCCCCCACACGGGGCCGGACTGGAGGAGACATCCGTGATGCATGCGCGCCCGCGCCGAATTCTCGCCTGGATCGCCGCCGCCGTGCTCGCCGCACCGGCGGCCGTCGCTCAGGAGGACACCGGAGTCGCCCCGCCCTTCAAGGAAGGCGACATCATCACCTTCGACAAGCTCGAGAAGATCCGGCCCTATCTGCCGCCGGAGTTCTGGGCGAACCGGGACTTCTTCTTCTACGAGGGCATGAAGATGGAGATCGGGCCCTCGAACCGGGACTACTCCCCGGCTGCGGAGTTCAAGGAGGCCACGGCCCAGTTCAAGGGCCAATCCAAGATCGGCCCCGACCAGAGTCTCCAGGGCTACACCGCCGGCACGCCCTTCCCCATGGAGAGCATCGACTGCAAGGGCGACCCGCAGGCCGGCACCAAGATCATGTGGAACCACGACTACCAGTGGACCGGCGACGGCGCCGACGCCCGCTACTACTACTCCTACTGGGACCGTGGCGAGGAGCTGCCGCTCTACTACCAGGGCACCTCGAAGACCATCCAGCTCGCCAACCGGGTCGAGAAGGAGTACCTGGAGAAGAGCGAGGGCGACATGTTCCGCGGCGAGAAGCGGAAGTTCGCCTTCGGCATCGAGGTGGAGGCACCCTTCGACGCGCGCGGCATCATGCTGCTCACGTATCGCTACAAGTCCTCGGACATGGCGCGCGCCCAGGCCAAGAACGACGACACCTGGGTCTACGTGCCCACCCTGCGCCGCGTGCGCCGCATCTCGACGGCGCAGCGCACCGACGCGGTGGCCGGCACGGACTTCACGTTCGACGACCTGCGCAGCTTCTCCGGCATCGTGCCCCAGTACGAGTGGAGCTGTCTCGGCGAGATGGACATCATGGCCCCCATGAACACCAAGGTGAAGGCCTATCCGGAGAGCAAGGACCACAACTTTGGTCCCTACGGTCTGTCGTATGCCGATGATCGCTGGGAGGTGCGGCGCGTGGTGAAGGTGCGCATGAAGCCCAAGAACCAGGACCACCCCTATCACCACAAGGACATCTACATCGACAAGGAAGCGATCACGGCGCTCTACTCCTTCGCCTACGACCAGAAGGAAGAGCTCTGGAAGATCATCTGGCACAACCACCGCTGGAGCGGCGATGGCACCTGGTACAAGGGCTGGGACGGCATCTCGGATCCGCGCGACCTGCGCATCATCTCCGACATGATCGTGAACGTGCAGACCGGCACCGGCAACCGGATCGAGTTCTGGGACAGCCACGGCAGCCCGTTCGCGAGCAAGGGCAAGGTGCGGCGCTACATCGACGTGGGCCGCCTCACCAAGGGCCGCTAGCCCCGACGGGCACGCGACACGCGGGGCCGGGACGCCAGGCGTCCCGGCCCCGTCTGCGTTCCGGGAGGGGTTGCGTCGGGCATCCGGGGCTGCTGTGCTCGGGGGTCCGAACCCGCCCAGGAGGGCGCATGCCCGACACGGTCGAGCCCTATCGGATCCAGGTCCCCGACGCCGTTCTGGAAGACCTGAGCCAGCGCCTGGCGCGCACGCGCTTCCCCGACCAGCTCGAGGGCGCTGGCTGGGACTACGGCACCGAGCTCGGCTATCTGCGCGAGCTGATCCAGTACTGGCGCGAGAAGTTCGACTGGCGGGCCCGCGAGGCCCGGCTCAACCGCCTTCCTCACTTCCGTACGGCGATCGACGGGCGCAAGCTCCACTTCATCCACGCCCGCTCGCCCCGGCCGGATGCCGTGCCGCTGCTCATGCTCCACGGCTGGCCAGGATCCGTCTGCGTGTTCGACAAGGTGATCGAGCCCCTGGCCGACCCGGCAGCGCACGGCGGGCGCGCCGAGCCGGCCTTCCACGTGGTGGTGCCCTCGCTGCCCGGCTATGGCTTCTCGGATCCGCCGCGGGAGCGGGGCTTCGACGTGCGGAGCGTGGCGGAGACCCTGGCGAAGCTCATGGCCCGCCTGGGCTACGACCGCTACGGGGTCCAGGGCGGCGACTGGGGCGCCATGATCGCCTCCCACCTGGGTCTCGTGGATGCGGAGCACCTGCGCGGTATCCACCTGAACTTCGTGGTCGCCCTGCCGCCCCCCGGCGGCGATCCCCTGCAAGGCCTCACCGATGCCGAGAAGGCCGCCTTCGCGGACATGCTGCGCTTCCAGCAGGAGGAGACCGGCTACTCGAGCATCCAGGGCACCAAGCCCCAGAGCCTCGGCTACGGGCTCAACGACTCGCCGGCCGGCCTGGCGGCGTGGATCGTGGAGAAGTTCCGGACCTGGAGCGACTGCGAGGGCGACGTGGAGCGCCGCTTCAGCAAGGACGAGCTGCTCACCAACATCACGATCTACTGGGTGACCCAGAGCATCACCGCCTCCACGCGGCTCTACTACGAGACCATGAAGGCCGGGCGCTGGGGGCCGGTTCCCGAGCGCGTGGAGGTGCCGACCGGCTGCGCGATCTTCCCGCGGGAGATCCTGCGCCCGCCGCGGCCCTGGGCCGAGCGCCTCTACAACGTGGTCCACTGGACCGAGATGCCGTCCGGCGGGCACTTCGCCGCCCTGGAGGAGCCCGAGCGCCTGGTGGCGGACGTGCGCGCCTTTGCCCGGAAGCTCCCCTGAGCGCTTCGATGGAGATCGCTGGCCCCGGCGCCCGGTCGCTATGCTCCGGACATGGGAAGGGGCGGTGCCATTCGTCGCTGGGCCGTGCGGATCGCGATCGCACTCACGATCGTCGGGCTCGCCGTCTTCGCCAACGCCTCGCAGCTCCTCCAGCGGGCACTGGAGACCCTGGAAGGCCTCGGGCCGGCGGCGCCCGCCCTGTTCCTGGCGCTCTACGTCGCCACCTGCGTCCTCTTCGTGCCGTCCTTCGTGTTCACCTTTGCGGCGGGCGCTCTCTTCGGTCTCCCGCTCGGCGTGGCGCTGAGCCTGCTCGGCACGGGGCTCGGGTCCGTGGCGGCCTTCGCCGTCGGACGCCACCTGGCTCGCGACGCGGTGACGCGCGCCTTCGCGGAGAATCGCCAGTTCCAGGCCCTGGCCGGCGCGGTGGCGCGCCGCGGCTGGAAGATCGTGGCCCTGGCGCGCCTCTCGCCGGTCTTCCCGTTCCTGGTCGGAAACTACGCCTTCGGCGTGACGGGCATCCCGGCGCGCCACTACTTCGTGGCCTCGGTGCTGGGGACGATCCCCTCCGCCACCGTCTACGTCTACGTGGGCACCCTGGCCGGCGACCTGGCGGCGGCCTCGGAGCGGGGCCGCACGCCCCTCGAATGGGCCCTGTTCCTGGCCGGGCTCGCTGCCACCGTGATCCTCACCCTCTACGTACGGCGCGTGGCGCGGGTCGCCCTGGAGCGGGAAGTTCCCTCCTGACTCCCGCCCCGGCGGCGTGGACAACGAGATTGAAACATGTTCTAATCGTGGCCCCATGGGCGCGCGCACCCGTTCCGAGGCGGCGGCGGGCGGAGCCGGGTTGCCGGAGCTGCCCGGGGCACGCCTCGCCGCCAACCAGCTGCGGCGCATGCGGCGCGTGGTCGACGCGGCGGTGCGGCTGGCCGAGAAGGGCGGCTTCGAAGGGGTGCGCCTGCGCGACGTGGCGGAGCACTCGGGCGTCGCCCTCGGCACGCTCTACAAGTACTTCCACAGCAAGGAGGACATCCTCCTCTTCGCGCTGAACGAGGAGCTCGAGCGCGTCGAGCAGGCCCTGGCCGAGCGCCCGGCCTCGGGCCGCACTCCCCTCGCGCGGGTCACCGACTTCTTCCGCCGCGCCACCGAGGCCTTCCTCGGCAATCCGCAGCTCGGCCGCGCCGTGCTGCGTGCCATGGCGGGCGGCGACGCGGAGACGGCGGTGCGCATCGCCGGGGCCCAGCTGCGGGTGGCACGCCTGGTGGTGGCGGCCCTGCACGGGGAGACGCCGGACCTCGCGGCCGCTCGGGAGGCCGAGCTCGGCGACGAGCGCGAGCGCCGCATTGCCCTCACGCTCCAGTACGTGTGGTTCGCGGCGCTGGTCGGCTGGTCCGTGGGCATCCACCCCGAGTCGGCCGTGATCCACCACGTGCGCACGGCGGCGGAGCTGATCCTGAAACGGTGACCCGATGAAGCTGCCGATCCGAGACGTCGACGGCTTCCTGTCCGCGCCCCACGTGCTCGAGTACCGCTACCGGCGCTCGGTGGGGCCGCTGCTGGGCCGCTTCTTCGCGGGCCTGCGCGACCGGCAGCTGCTCGGCGTGCGGACTCCCGCCGGCCGCGTGCTGGTGCCGCCAACGGAGTACGATCCGGAGACCGGCGACGCCCTGGAGGAGCTCGTGCCCGTCGGGCCGGGCGGGGTCGTGACGACGTGGGCCTGGGTGGCCCGCCCGCGCCCCAAGCAGCCACTCCCCCATCCCTTCGCCTGGGCCCTGGTGCGGCCCGACGGGGCGGACACCGCCCTGCTGCACGCCGTGGACGCCGGTGGCCAGGCCCGCATGCACACGGGAATGCGCGTGCGGCCGCGCTGGCGCGAGGAGCGGGGGGGAGGCATCGGCGACCTGGTCTGCTTCGAGCCGGAGGACGCATGAGCGAGCCCGTAAAGCGCCTCGAGATCCCGGTTCGGCTGGAGTACGACTACAGCGCCGGCCGGGCCACGTCCCGCTTCCTGCGCGGCATCGCCGAGGGGCGCATCTTGGGCCAGCGTTGCCCCAGCTGCCGCAAGGTCTACGTACCTGCGCGCGGGGCCTGCCCCTGCTGCACCGTCCCCACCGAAGAGGAGGTGCAGGTCTCGGACCGCGGCACCGTCACCACCTTCAGCATCGTGCGCGTCCCCTCGGAGAACCTCTCCGTCCCGCTTCCCTTCGCCTGCGCCCACGTCCTCCTGGACGGCGCGGACATTCCCTTCTATGGCGTGATCCAGGAGTGTCCGCTCGAGCAGGTGCGGATGGGCATGCGCGTCCAGGCGGTCTGGAAGCCCAGCGAGGAGCTCGGGCCCACCCTCGAGAGCATCCGTCACTTCCGGCCCGTCGACGAGCCGGACGCGCCCTTCGAGTCCTACCGGGAGCATCTGTGATGCGCGAGGTCGCGGTCGTCGCCTTCGCCCAGGCGCCGAGTGTGCGTCGCGAGACGCGACGCAACGAGGTGGAGATCCTCCAGCCGGTGGTGCAGGAGGTGCTCGAGCGTGCGGAGCTCGCCCGCGACCAGATCGACTTCACCTGCTCGGGCAGCAGCGACTACCTGCAGGGCCAGCCCTTCTCCTTCGTGGGCGCCCTCGACGCGGTGGGCGCCTGGCCGCCCATCGTCGAGTCGCACGTGGAGATGGACGGCGCCTGGGCGCTGTACGAGGCGTGGGTCAAGCTCCAGACCGGCGAGGCGGACACGGCCCTCGTCTACGCCTTCGGCAAGTCCTCCGCCGGCGACGTGGCCGAGGTGCTGGCGCTCCAGCTGGACCCCTACTGCGTGGCTCCGCTGTGGCCCGACGCGGTGAGCCTCGCCGCGCTCCAGGCCCGCGCCTGGCTCGAGCGCAGCGGGCGCAGCGAGCGCGACCTGGCAGCGGTCGCCGCCCGCAGCCGGCGCGACGCCCTCCGCAACCCGAACGCCCAGGTGGCCGGGGACTTCGAGGTGGAGAAGCTGCTGGCGGAGCCGTACCTGGTCGCCCCGCTCCGCAAGCACGACTGCCCGCCCATTTCGGACGGCGCGGCGGCCGTGGTGCTGGCGGCCGACGAGCGGGCGCGTCGCCTGCACCGCCGCCCCGCCTGGATCCGCGGCATCGACCACCGCATCGATCCCCAGGCGCTCGGCTTGCGCGACCTCACCCGTTCCGCGTCGGCGGCGTTCGCCGCCGGGAAGGCCGGCGTGGCCGACCGCCCCGTGGAAGTGGCGGAGCTGCATGCCCCCTTCACCCATCAGGAGTGGATCCTGCGCGAGGCCCTGGGCCTCGGCGAGGACGTGCGGGTGAACCCTTCCGGCGGCGCGTTGGCGGCGAACCCGATCATGGTGGCGGGTCTGCTCCGCATGGGCGAGGCGGCGCAGCGGCTGCTCGACGGGGAGGCGACCCGGGCCGTGGCCCATGCCACCTCGGGGCCTTGCCTGCAGCAGAACCTGGTCTGCGTGCTGGAGGCGAGCTCGTGAGCCGTCCCTGCGCCGTCATCGGCATCGGGCAGACCCACCACGCCGCCCAGCGCACGGACCTGTCCCTGCCGGGACTGCTGCGCGAGGCCGCCCTGCGCGCCCTGGCGGACGCCGAGCTCTCCTGGGGCGACATGGACGCGGTCGTGATCGGCAAGGCCCCGGACATGTTCGAGGGCGTGATGATGCCCGAGCTGATTCTCGCCGAGGCCCTGGGCGCCGCGGGCAAGCCCGCCCTCCGCGTGCACACGGCGGGGAGCGTCGGAGGGTCCACGGCGATCGTGGCCGCCAGCCTGATCCAGGCGGGCGTGCACGAGCGCGTCCTCACGGTGGCCTTCGAGAAGCAGAGCGAGAGCAACGCCATGTGGGCGCTCACGATCCGGACACCGCTGCAGCCGGCCCTGGTGGCCGGGGCGGGCGGCTACTTCTCGCCCCTGATCCGCGCCTACATGCGCCGCTCCGGGGCTCCCGAGGACACGGGGATCCGGGTGGCCCTGAAGGACCGCCTCAACGCCATGAAGAACCCCTACGCGCACCTGCGCGACCCGGACATCTGCTACCAGACCGTGGCCAGCTCCCCGATGCTGTGGGATCCGATCCGCTTCCACGAGACCTGCCCGTCGTCGGACGGAGCCTGCGCCCTGGTGCTGGCCAGCCCCGACGCCGCCCGCCGCACCCCGCGGCCGCCTGCCTGGGTGCGGGCCACGGCCATGCGCAGCGAGCCCACCATGTTCGCGGGCCGCGACCAGGTGAACCCGCGCGCCGGGCGCGATTGCGCGGCGGATCTCTACCGCAAGGCGGGCATCCGCGACCCGCGGCGCGAGATCGACGTGGCGGAGATCTACGTGCCCTTCAGCTGGTTCGAGCCCATGTGGCTCGAGAACCTGGGCCTCGCGCCGGAGAACCAGGGCTGGCGGCCGGTGCTGGACGGCGTCACCGCCCTGGAGGGCGAGCTGCCCGTGAACCCCTCCGGCGGCGTCCTCGCCAGCAACCCGATCGGGGCGTCGGGCATGCTGCGCTTCGCGGAGGCCGCGCTCCAGGTGCGCGGACAGGCCGGCGAGCACCAGGTGGACGGCGCCCGACTGGCGCTCGGCCATGCGTACGGCGGCGGCTCCCAGTTCTTCGCCACGTGGATCGTCGCCGCGGAGCCCTCCTAGGACGCGCCCATGGAATGGAACCTCGCGGATCTCTTCGAATCGGTGGCGGACGCGGTCCCGGATCGCGTGGCGCTGGTGTGCGGCGAGCAGCGGCTCCGCTTCGCGGAGCTGGAGGCCCGGGCCAACCGCTGCGCCCACGCCCTGGCTGCCCGCGGCGTCGGGCCCGGCGCGCACGTGGGCCTCTACCTCCACAACGGCACCGAGTACGTGGAGAGCATGCTCGCCTGTCTCAAGCTCCGGGCGGTGCCGGTCAACGTGAACTTCCGCTACGTGGAGGACGAGCTGCGCTACCTGCTGCAGGATTCCGGCGCGGTGGCGCTGGTGCACCAGCGCGGGCTGGGGCCGCGCGTGGCCTCGGTGGCCGACGGACTCCCCGCGCTGCGCGCGCGGCTCTCGGTGGAGGATGGCAGCGGAGCGACATCGGGCGACGCCACGGACTACGCGGCGGCCCTGGCCGCGGCCTCCCCGGAGCGGGAGTTCCCGCCGCGCTCGGGCGACGACCTCTACGTGATCTACACCGGCGGCACCACCGGCATGCCGAAGGGTGTCATGTGGCGCCAGGAGGACCTCTTCTTCAGCGGCCTCTTCGGCGCGAACCCGGGCGGCCCGCCCGCCGAGCGACCGGAGCAGGTCGCGGAGCGCGCGCGCGAGAAGGCGCCGATGGCGATGATGTCCGCGGCGCCGCTGATCCACGGCGCGGCCCAGCTCGGCAGCTGGATCGCGCTGCTCCAGGGCTACGTCGCGGTGCTGGCACCCCGCTTCGATCCGCGCGAGATCTGGCGCACGGTGGAGGCCGAGCGGGTCCGCAGCCTCTCGATCGTGGGCGACGCCATGGCCCGCCCCCTGGCGGAAGCCCTGGAGGAGCCGGACTTCGCCTGCGACGCCTCCTCGCTGCTCGTGCTCTCCTCGGCCGGCGCGATCCTCTCCCCGGCGGTGCGCGAGCAGCTGAAGCGCCGGCTTCCCAAGCTCGGGCTCCTCGACAGCTTCGGCGCCTCCGAGACCGGAGCCCAGGGCATGGAGGCGGGCGCCCGCACCCCCGACGGCGGCATGCGCTTCCGCATGAACGAGAACACGGTGGTGCTGGACGACGATCTGCACCCGATCGAGCCGGGCTCCGGCCAGGTCGGCCGCCTGGCCCTGCGCGGCCGCGTTCCCCTTGGCTACCACCGAGACGCGGAGAAGACGGCCCGAACCTTCGTGAGCGTGGACGGCGTGCGGCACGTGTTGCCGGGCGACCTCGCCCGGCCGGAGGCGGACGGGACCATCACCGTCTTCGGCCGCGGCTCCCAGTGCATCAACTCGGGGGGCGAGAAGATCTTCCCCGAAGAGGTGGAGGGGGTGCTCAAGTCGCATCCTGACGTCTTCGACGCCGTGGTGGTGGGCGTTCCCGACGCACGTTGGGGCGAGCGGGTCGCGGCCCTGGTGCAGCTGCGTCCGGGACGCCAGCCCGAGGCCGACGATCTCGCGGGCCACTGCCGCAAGCACCTGGCGGGCTACAAGGTGCCCCGCCAGGTGCGCTTCGTGGAGCACATGGAGCGCTCCCCGAGCGGGAAGCCCGACTACCCCTGGGCGAAGACGACCGCCCAGCGAGAGGAGTGAGACGGATGGCCGAGATGCAAGCCGCCCCGGGCGGCGGCCGGCGAGCGTAGCCCCATGAAGGGTTTCTGGAACTTCGCGCAGCAGGATCCCGGCAAGCTCGCCCTCGTGGACGCGGGAGGTCGCGCGTGGACCCGGGGCGAGCTGCTGGCCGAGTGCAACCGTTTGGTGCACGGCCTGCGCGGGCTCGGGCTCCAGCCGGGGGATTGCGTGGCGACGCTGCTCCCGAACGGCGCGCCGGCCATCGCCCTCTACCTGGCCGCCGCCCAGGCGGGCTGGTACCTGACCCCTGTCAACTGGCACCTGACGGCCCCGGAGATCGCCTACATCCTGGCGGACTGCGAGGCCCGGGCCTTCGTGGCCGACGAGCGCTTCGGCGCGGCGGCGCGGGCCGCGGCCGACGAGGCGGGCGTTCCAGCCGACCGTTGCTTCGCGGTGGGGGTCATCGAGGGCTTCCGTCCCTGGACGGAGCTCAGCGCCGGCCGCCCCGACACGCTTCCCGAGGAGCGCGCCGCCGGCTCGGTCATGAACTACACCTCTGGCACCACGGGGCGGCCCAAGGGCGTGCGTCGTGGCCTCGCGCCCCTCGACCCGGACACGGTCGCGACCCTGTACACGGGGCTGCTCGCCATGTTCGGGATCGAGCCCGAGCAGGACAACGTGCACCTGGTGGGCTCGCCCCTCTACCACACCGCGGTGCTCATGTTCGCTTCCGCGTCGTTGCACTTCGGCCACGCGCTCGTGGTCGTGGACCGCTGGACGCCGGAGGGCTGCCTCGAGCTCGTGGCGCGCCACCGGGCCACCACGACCCACATGGTGCCGACCCAGTTCCACCGGCTGCTGGCGCTGCCGGACGCGGTGCGCGCCCGTCACGACGTCTCGTCCTGGCGGCACGTGATCCACGCCGCCGCGCCCTGTCCCGTGGAGGTGAAGCGCCGCATGCTCGAGTGGTGGGGTCCGGTGGTCTACGAGTACTATGCCGCCACCGAGGGCGGCGGCACCATCGTCCGGCCCGAGGAGTGGCTTCAGCGGCCTGGTACGGTGGGACGGGCCTGGCCGGGTGCGGAGATCCGCATCCTGGACGACGATGGCAAGGACTGCCCGCCCAACCAGCCGGGCACGGTCTACCTGAAGCTCGGCCAGGCCGACTTCGAGTACTACAAGGACGCGGAGAAGACGCGCCAGAACCGTCGCGAAGGTTTCTTCACGGTGGGCGACGTGGGCTACCTGGACGGGGACGGCTTCCTCTTCCTGTGCGACCGCAAGGCGGACATGATCATCGCCGGGGGCGTCAACATCTATCCCGCGGAGATCGAGAGCGTCCTGCTCACCCACCCCCAGGTGGGTGATGCGGCGGTCTTCGGCATCCCGCACCCGGACTGGGGCGAGGAGGTCAAGGCCGTGATCGAGCCGGCGGCCGGTGTCGCGGCCGGCCCCTCGTTGGCGGAGGAGCTGGTCGCCTTCTGTGGGGACAAGCTGGCGCGCTACAAGATCCCACGCAGCATCGACTTCATCGACGACATGCCGCGCGACCCGAACGGGAAGCTGTACAAGCGCAAGCTGCGCGATCCCTACTGGAAGGGCCGCGAGCGGCAGATCTAGCCGGTGGACTTCGCCTTCAGCCAGGAGCAGGAGGCCTTCCGGGACGGGCTGCGGCGCTTCCTGGCCGAGCGCTGGCCGATCGGCGAGACACGGCGCCTGCTGGACGATGCCGAAGGCTTCGACCGCGGCGTGTGGAAGCAGATGGCGGCGGAGCTCGGGCTCCAGGGCCTGGCCATCCCCGAGGCGTGCGGAGGCCAGGGCTTCGGCTTCCTCGAGCTCGGCATCGCCCTGGAGGAGATGGGGCGGGCCCTGGCCGGCGGCCCCTTCTTCGCCACCGTGTGTCTGGCGGCCCGGGCCCTCGGCCACGGCGCCGACGAGGCCGCTCGCCGCGAGCTCCTGGCTCCCATCGCCGCGGGCGCCAGCGTGGCCACCCTGGCCCTGGCGGAGGCGGGGGGCCGCCCGGATCCCGACGCGATCGCCACCCGGGCGGAGCGCGACGGCTCGGGCTGGCGGCTGCGCGGCGAGAAGGGCTTCGTCCCGGACGGTGCGGT
This sequence comes from Myxococcota bacterium, assembly GCA_041611735.1. GTDB lineage: Bacteria > Myxococcota_A > UBA9160 > UBA9160 > PR03 > JBFIML01. The sequence goes on from JBFIML010000008.1 coordinate 65,552, forward strand.
GGCCGACCTGCTGCTGGTGGCGGCGCGCCGTCCCGGCACGCGCGGGGCCCGGGGCCTCTCGCTGTTTGCGGTCCGGGGCGACGCCGAGGGCGTGCGCGTGGAGCCGCTCCCGGTCCTCGATCCCACGCGCCGCCAGGCCCGTCTGGTCCTCGCCGACGCGCCGGCCCGACTGCTCGGCGAGGAGGGCGCCGCCTGGCCCGCCCTGGCCCGGACCCTGGACGAGGCCCGGGTGGCGCTGGCCGCCGAGATGGTGGGAGGCGCCGCCCGCTGCCTGGAGACCGCCGTCGAGTACGCCGGGACCCGCTTGCAGTTCGCGCGGCCGATCGGCTCCTTCCAGGCCATCAAGCACAAGGCGGCGGAGGTGCTGCTCGAGCTCGAGTCGGCGCGCTCGGTCGCCTACTGGTCCTGGTGGGTGGCGGCGCAGGGGGGCGACGACGCGGGCGTTTTGGCCGAGGCGGCAAGCCTCGCCAAGGCGGCCGCGGCGGAGGCGTACCTGCGCGCCGCCGCCGAGAACCTGCACGTACACGGGGGCATGGGCGTCACCTGGGAGCACGACGCCCACCTCCACGTGCGGCGCGCCTTCTGCTCGGACGTCTGGCTCGGTGATGCCCGCAGCCACCACGTCCGTCTCGCGGAGCGACTCGGCCTCTGACGGTCCCGCCCCGTTGAGCCGGCCACCGCGCCGTGCTGCAATGGGGCCCGGGAGGGAGGCGCGGGATGCGCGAGATCGCCGCCCGTCTCTTGCTGCTGGGGGGCGGCCTTCTGGTGGCCGTGCTCGGCACGGAGCTCGTGCTCCGGGTGGTCCACGGCCGAACCCGCCAGGAGCTGCTGGTCCCGTCCGGTCTGTTCCGCTGGGACCCGCGCCTCGGATGGGCCGGGCTTCCCGGTGCGGCCGGCGTATCGCACTACTTCGGCCACCCGGTGCACTACACCATCAACTCCCACGGCCTGCGCGACGACGAGACGGCCTACGCGAAGCCAGCGGACGTGTTCCGCATGGTGGTCGTTGGAGATTCGGACACGTTCGGCGAGGGCATCCCAGTCGAGAGACACTTCACGCGTCTGCTGGAGGGCTACTTCCGCAACCTGGAGGTGCTGAACCTGGGCGTCTCGGGCTACGGCATCGACCAGGAGCTGCTGGCCCTCCAGCTCGAGGGCGTGCGCTATCAGCCGGACGTCGTGCTCGCTCTCGTGCTCCACTACGGGAGCCATCGTCACATGCACAGCGTCCGCTTCGGAAAGGCCAAGCCCCGCTTCGTCCGGGGCCCCGAGGGCCTGGTGCTCGTGAACTCACCGGTGCCCGACCCCTACGCGCCGGCCCCGGTCACGGACCGGAGCCTCCCGGCCCGGCTCGACCGCAAGCTGCGCCACCGCAGCCGTCTGTACGCGCGCTTCTTCCCGGGCCCGGCGGCCGCGCCCCCGCCCGCCGACCCGGAGCCGGACGCGGCCTTCGAGGCGGAGGTGCATGCCCTGGGACGCGAGATCTTCCGGGAGATGCAGGGCAGCGCGGCCGCCCACGGGGCCCGCTTCCTGCTGATCACCAAGCAGCCGCGCATCGCCGCCTCGGTGGACGGGACGGGCATCCCGGTGCTCGACCTGCGCGCCGCCCTGGACAACCCCTTCTTCCACCTGGACGAGCCCGCCGGGCATCCCAACGAGGCGGCCAACGGGGTGATCGCCCGGGAGATCGCCCGCTTCCTCACGGAGCGGGCGTGGATCCCGGCGGCGCACCGTCGGGGCGCCTGAGTCGCTACCAGCTTCCCCCGCCCCCGCCCCCGAAGCCGCCTCCGCTGGAGCCCCCGGAGAAGCCGCTGCCCCCCGAGCTGCGGGGGGTCGAGGCCAGGGTGCGCCCGATGCTGTTCAGGGACTGGCCCAGGTCGCCCACGAAGCGGCGCGGCGCGAAGCCGTCGGCGTAGCGGGCCGAGCGGTACCAGCGCGGCGGCTCCGTGTAGATGGAGGCGAAGGCGTCCGCCCACGCGTCCGCCACCCCGAGCACCACGGCGTAGGGCAGCACGCGCTCGAAGCGCTCCACGCTGCGGCCGCCCAGCCGCTCCAGGCGGTCGGCATCCACGCGCCGCACGAACTCCCGGAAGCCCGCGATCTCCTCGTAGACCTCCCGGCCCTTGCGCGTGCGGCGCGGCATGAACCGCGAGAAGGCCAGCACCACCCCGCCGCTGGCCGCCAGGGCCAGGGCTCCGCCCGGCGCCACGAGCCCCGAGAGGCCCAGCAGGGCCGCGGCCCCGAGCACGGCCACGCCGATTCCGGCCCAGGTCCTGCGCACGCGATCCGGTGAGACCGGGAAGTAGCCGCCCCGACGCGAGACCGCCCGGTAGAGCTCCTTGCGGATCCCGGGCAGATGCACGTGGAACTGGTTGCGCAGCGACGAGACCAGCAGCGTCTCGCCCCCGCCGAAGAGCGCCCCCAGGAGCCGGGACTCGTGGAGGCGCAGGTCCCCGGCAGGCATCGAGCGCCGCTGGAGCCGGTAGTCCCGGTCCGAGAGGAAGAGGAAGCGCGAGCTCTCGATCTCCTGGATCTCCAGGTGTCCGCGCACCGCGAGGTCCAGGATGGTGGCCGTCACGTCCTCGAGATCCGCGCGCTCGTCGGCCACCACCCCCACCTCCGCCGGCGTGAGGCCTTCGGGAGGCTCGTAGCGCACCGGGATCGCCTCGCGGCCCACGGGGTCCCGCCCCCGGGAGCGCCACAGCCGTGTCATGCCGGCCAGGGCGGCGAACGGGAGCAGCAGCCAGGCCCCGCCGTAGTCGCGCAGCGTGTCGAGCAGACGCGCCCAGGCCGCCGGCTCGCGGAGTACCCCCTTCGGAAGCCCCACCACCAGGGTGAGCCCTTCGCCCGGGGCGAAGCCGCCCTCGGCCTCGAAGCGCACCGCATCTCCGCGCCGTTCGGCCCGGCAGGCGGCGGCCCGGGAGCCCGCGGCCCCGGTGAAGCAGGCCAGCCGCGCGGTGGCCGCTGCGGCCGTCGCCGGGAGCCTCACCACCGCCCCCGCCCGCTCCATGGGCACCGGCCACCCGTTCCCCGTGGCGTTCCAGTACAGCTCGTCGTGGGCCTCCAGGTACTGGATGGCGCGTCCCACCCGGTAGCGCAGGCGGTAGTGCCGGAGACCCGTGACCGTGCGCCGCGGGTCCCCGATCCGGATGCGCAGCGAGGCGCCGGAGCGTGAGATCTGGTAGGGCTGCTCCGCTCCCTTGGCATCGGTCACGGCCTCGACCTCGAGACGCATGCGGCGGCGTCCCACCGCGTCGCGGCTATACAGCACCGGGATGTCCCGGAAGATCCCGTGGCGCTGGAGGGGGCCGAAGTCGTAGGCGATGGACTCGGTGACCAGGAAGCTGCCGTCCGGGTCCAGGGAGATCTCCACCTCGAAGGAGCGGATCCGCTCCGCCTGCGCCGGCGCCGCCAGGGCCAGCGCGAGCAGCGCGGCGCGGAGCGCCCGGCCCACGTCAGCCGCCGAACGAGACCGCGGGGGCGCTGCGCTCGGCGGCCGAGTCCAGCTCGAAGTAGTCCTTGCGGGAGAAGCCGAAGCCGGAGGCCACCAGGTTGCTGGGGAAGGACTCGCACAGGGTGTTGAGGTCCCGCACCACCGCGTTGTAGTAGCGCCGGGCGTTCTGGATCGCGTCCTCCAGGTTCGAGAGGTCCTGCTGGAGCGAGAGGAAGTTCTGGTTGGCCTTGAGCTCCGGATACGCCTCCGCCACGGCGAACAGGCTCTTCAGGGCCCCGGTCAGTGCTCCCTCGGCGACGGCCTTGTCCCCGGGACCGCTGGCCTGCATGGCCCGGGTGCGGGCCTCGGTGACCTTCTGGAAGGTGGCGGCTTCGTGTCGCGCGTAGCCCTTCACCGTCTCCACCAGGTTCGGAATCAGCTCGTAGCGCCGTTTGAGCTGCACGTCGATGTCGCTCCAGGCGCTCTCGCTCGAGTTGCGCAGCCGAACCAGCCGGTTGTAGAGCACGACGACGTAGCCGGCGACCGCGCCCACCAGCAGCAGGACGATCCAGAATCCCATGGAATCCTCCCGAGCCACGACCTACCGGAGTGGTCTCGCCGCGTCAACCGACCCGCCCGGGCTGGCGCCGATGCGGACTCCGAGGGCTGCCAGGGCGGCCTCCGCGTGGCGCTCCCAGCCCCGGTTGGCCGCGGGGCTCGCCGGGCTCGGGTGGGGGATGCGACCGACCCGGACCGGAAGTCCGGCCAGCGCCTCGCGAGCGCGTCGCTCGGCGAAGCCGCCCACGCCGACCACCAGGCGCGGCGCCAGGCGTTCGATGCTGGCGCGCAGGGCCCGGTCGCAGGCCGCGAAGAGCGGCTCCCGCTCCGCCCTCGGAAGCCGGTCCGGGGTCCGGTTGCGCCCGCTCGCCTCCAGGAACAGGAGCGGGCAGTAGTTGGCCACGAAGAAGCGGGCGAAGCAGGCCTCGGGGGTCCCGAAGCGGGTGCGGGCCCAGCCCCAGAGGCGCCGCCCGCTCACCTCGCTGCGGCGGCAGGCGAAGCCCTGCACGGGTCGCTTCGGGTGCTGGCAGGCCGGCGGCTCCACCGGGGCCACGATGCCGAGCCAGTCGCGCACCAGGTTCACCTCACCGAAGGGAACACCGGTCTGCGCCATGCCCCAGGGCCCGGGATTCATCCCCACCAGCACCACCCGCTTGGGAGCGGCGCCGTAGCGGCGCAGGTAGAGCGCGTGGGACCGGCGCGCGTAGACGAGCGGGTTGTAGACATGGGTCACGGGAGGGCCGAAGAGGAGCGGCGCGAGCTCGCGCACCAGCCGATCCGTGATGCGGAGCAGCGTCTTCGCGGCGTCCGGTTTCGCTCGCCGGTCGCTCAAAGCGGCCCGACGAGGCCCGCCAGCTCCTCCCGGCTCAGCTGCCGGAAGGAGAGCCGATAGCCCTCGTAGACCGCGATGGCGTAGAAGACGAGGTCGCCGGGCCGGAAGCTGGCCGCCAGCAGGCGCCCAGCGCTGGCGGCGTCCAGGCGGTCCAGCACCTCGCGCAGGGGGAGGCCTTCCTGCGCTGCCACGATCGCGCACACGGCCAGCAGGTTGCCGAGCACGCAGCCGCCGAGGGCCAGGATCCCGCCGGCCACGCCGAACTGGCGGTCCACGCCCTTGCCGAGCGCGCGGACCGTCCAGCCCACCAGCAGGCCGATCGCCACGGCCACGATGCCGAGCTGGTAGCCCGTGGCCGCCGCGACGGCCGCCCAGCCCGCCGCGCCCACGGCCGCCGCCACGGCGCCGCCCACCACGCCGAGCACCAGGTTCTGCTCGGAGCGCAGCAGCTGGAGCGCGTACTCGAGCCGCACCGGGTCGATGGGCGGCGTCTGCGGTGCCTCGGGCTCTCGGGGGGCCTCGCCCACGCGGCCTAGTCTACGCAAGGGTTCATCCGCGCGGAAGCTTCTCGAAGGGGAGCTCGCGATCCGGCCGCGCCTCCCGGGGCAGGCCGAGCACACGCTCCGCGATCACGTTCTTCTGGATCTCGTCGGTGCCTCCGGCGATGTGCAGCGCCGGAGCGAACAGCAGCTGGCGGGTCCAGGGTGGCCGGTCGAGCAGCGCTTCGGGGCCCAGCAGTCGCTGTCCCAGGTCGCCGGCCTGGGAGAGGATGCGGGCGATGGCGAGCTTCATCACCGAGGACTCGGCGTCGGGGATGCGGCCTCGCCCGAGCTGGGTGACCACGCGCGCATTCAGGAGCTCGAGGGCCTTCACCCGCACGTAGAGATGTCCGAGCTCGTCGCGCAGGCCGGGGTCCAGGTGCTCGCGGCAGGCGCGCGCGTGGGCGGCGAGGGCTTCGAACGAGAACATGCGCTCGATCCCGCCGATCGCCATGCGTTCGTGCATCAGCGTCGTGAGCGCCACGGGCCAGCCGCCGTCCACCGGTCCGACCCGGTGCGCGTCCGGCACGCGCACCTCGTTCAGGAAGACCTCGTTGAAGTGGGCATCCCCGGTCATCTGGCGCAGGGGGCGCACCTCGACGCCCGGGGCACGCATGTCCAGCAGGAAGTAGGTGATGCCCTGGTGCTTGGGACGGGTGGGGTCGCTGCGCGCCAGCAGGATGCCCCAGTCCGCATAGTGGGCTCCCGACGACCAGGTCTTCTGGCCCGTCACGAGCCACGCGTCGCCGTCGCGAACCGCCCGCGTCGCGATGGCCGCCAGGTCGGAGCCGGCTCCGGGCTCGCTGAAGAGCTGGCACCACAGCTCGTCGCCGCGCAGCATCGGTGGCAGGAAGCGCTGCTTCTGCTCCGCGTCGCCGTGGGCGATCAGGGTGGGGCCGGCCATCCCGATCCCCACCACGAAGATCGATTCGCCGAGGCCCGCCCGGCCGAGCTCCTGGTTCCAGACGATCTGCTCCACCGGGCCGAGGCCGCGGCCGCCGTACTCGCTCGGCCACAGCAGCGCCGCCCAGCCATGCTGGTGGAGCGTGCGCTGCCAGGCGCGGGAGACGGCCAGCAGCTCCGCGTCGTCCACCTGCTCCAGGGTATAGTCGGGCCAGTGCGCCGGGGCCCGGGCGTCGAGGAAGGCGCGTGCCTGGGCCCGGAAGGCGGCTTCGGCCGGCGAGTCGCGGAAGTCCATGGCTGCCTCCCGTTGAGCCCTCGGGCCAGAAATGATACACGTTTCAAAAACGAGGCCGCCCGCGGCGCCGGGCGGCGGCTCGATGCGGAGCCGCGGCATGTATCTGGACCTCACTCCCGAGCAGCAGGCCCTGCGCGACCAGCTGCGCGCCTACTTCGCCACGCTCATGACTCCGGACCTCGAGGAGGAGATCCGGGGCAGCGAGGGAGGCGGACCGCTCTACCGAGAGGTCTTGCGCCGCATGGGCGAGGATGGCTGGCTCGGCATCGGGTGGCCCAAGGAGTACGGCGGGCAGGGGCGCTCACACATCGAGCAGCTCATCTTCGCCGACGAGGTGCAGCGGGCCGGCTTCCCCCTCCCCTTCCTGACCCTGCATACCGTCGGTCCGACGCTCATGCAGTTCGGGACGGAGGCGCAGCGGCGCGAGCTGCTGCCCCGCATCCTGCGCGGCCAGTGCCATTTCGCCATCGGCTACTCGGAGCCCGGAGCGGGCACCGACCTGGCGTCGCTCCAGACCCGGGCCGTACGCGACGGCGACGAGTACGTGGTCAACGGCCAGAAGGTCTTCACGAGCCTCGCGGACTTCGCCGACTACATCTGGCTGGCAGTTCGCACCGATCCCCGGGCGCCCAAGCACCGTGGCATCTCGATCCTCATGGTGGACACCCAGCTCCCCGGCTTCAAGCTGACCCCGACCTGGACCATGGGCGACGTGCGCACCAACACCACCTGGTACGAGGACGTGCGGGTGCCGGTGCGCATGCTGGTGGGGCGCGAGAACGAGGGCTGGGGCCTGATCGTGAACCAGCTCAACTACGAGCGCATCTCGCTCACGCCCTACGGTCCGCTGGCGCGGCTGCTGGAGGAGACGCGCGCCTGGGCGCACAAGACCGAGCTCGCGGGAGGAGAGCGGGTCATCGACCGGCCCTGGGTGCGCGAGCGGCTGGCGCGTGTCCACGCGGGACTCGAAGCGCTCAAGCTCATGCACTGGAAGCAGGCCTGGGCCATGACGCGCGGGATGCTCCAGGCGGCGGACGCGTCGGCCCTCAAGGTGTACGCCAGCGAGTTCTACGTGGAGGCCTATCGCCATCTGATGGAAGTCTTCGGGCCCGGCGCGGCGCTCCAGCGCGGGTCGGCCGGAGCGGTGCTGCGCGGGCGGCTCGAGCGCATGTACCGGGCCACCTTGATCCTCACCTTCGGGGGCGGCACCAACGAGGTGCAGCGCGACATCATCGCCATGGCCGGCCTCGGCCTGCCAAGGGGACGTTCTTGACGAATTGACTTCTTCCGGCGGCGTGCCATCGGGCCCGGCGGCTTGTAAAGCAGTCAATGAGTCAGGAACTTCCCCGGAGCGAGAGCATGGACTTCGGTTTCACCGAGGAGCAGCAGGCGCTTCGCGAGCTGGCGCGCAAGATCCTTGCGGATCGCGTCACGCCGGATCGTTTGCGGGAGATCGAGCGAAGCGACGAGGGCATCGACCGCGAGCTGTGGGCCGAGCTGGCCAAGGCGAACCTGCTCGGGAGCTGCCTGCCCGAGTCGGTGGACGGGAGCGGGCTCGGCTTCTTCGAGCTGTGTCTCCTGCTCCAGGAAGCGGGCCGGACGGTCGCGCCGCTCCCCCTGTGGGCGACGCTCGTCCTCGGCGCCCTGCCGCTCGCCGAGTTCGGGAGCGCCGCCCAGCGCGAGCGCTGGCTCCCGGCGGTGGTTCGCGGCGAGGCCTTCCTCACCGCAGCGCTCTTCGAGCCGGACTCCCTGGACCCGACCCGCCCCACGACCCGCGCCGAACGTGTCGACGGCGGCTGGCGCCTCTCGGGCGAGAAGCTGTGTGTTCCAGCCGCGCCGGTCGCGGCCCGGGTACTCGTTCCGGCCCGCTTCGCCTCGGGCGGCGTCGGGATGTTCCTGCTCGACCCACATGCCGATGGCGTCGCGCTCGAGCGCCAGATCGCCACGAATCACGAGGTGCTGGGACGCCTGGTGCTCAGCCGCGCGTCGGTCGCCGACGCGGACCGGCTCGGCGGCGAACAGGAGGGCCAGGCCGCAATCCGCTGGCTGGCGGACCGGGCGGTGGTGGCTCTCTGCGCCCTCCAGCTCGGGGTGGTCGAGCGCGCCCTCGAGATCACGGCCCGCTACGTGGCCGAGCGCCGCCAGTTCGACCGCCCCATCGGCAGCTTCCAGGCCGTGCACCAACGCGCCGGGGATGCCTACATCGACGTGGAGCTGATCCGCCTCACCACCTGGCAGGCGGCCTGGCGTCTGGACCAGGGCATGCCGTCGACGGGAGAGATCGCCGTGGCCAAGTTCTTCGCTTCGGAGGCCGGCCATCGGATCGTGTACGCAGCCCAGCATCTCCACGGCGGGATTGGCGTCGACGTGGACTACCCGATCCACCGCTACTACCTGTGGGCGCGCGAGATCGAGCTGACGCTCGGCTCCGGAGCCCGCCAGCTCGAGCGGCTCGGGGAGGAGCTGGCGCGCAGCCCCGCGACGGCCGCGATCGGGTAGTCGGCAAGCGGAGCGCGCAGCGAGGCGCAGCCGAGCGAAGTTCATCGGCAAGCGAAGCGCGCAGCGAGGCGCAGCCGAGCGAAGTTCATCGGCAAGCGAAGCGCGCAGCGAGGCGCAGCCGAGCGAAGTCTATCCAAGCGGTGGCACGAAGAGGGTGATCGTCTCGTACACCACCGCAGGGCGATCGTTCCCCACCACGTGGATGTGGTTCTCGAACACGATCTGCGTGCCCTTCGGCTTCTTCTCCACGGCCTTCAAGCGCCCGCGCATGTGGATCTTGCTCCCGGCCAGGACCGGCCCCGTGAAGCGCAGCTTGTCGGAGCCGTAGTTCACCACGTTCCCGAAGCCAGTCAGGGCAAAGGTCGGCTTGGGGGTCAGGCTCGGCAGCAGCGACAGGGTGAGGAAGCCGTGGGCCACGGGCCCCCCGAATGGGCTCTGCTTCCTGGCGCGTTCCACGTCCACGTGGATCCACTGGTGATCCCCGGTCAGATCCGCGAACTGCTCGATCATCTCCTGGGTCACCGTCATCTCGGGTCCCCAGGGTCCGAACTCCTCGCTCACCTGCTTGCGGATGCTCTCGACGTCATCGAAGCGGATCGGGTCCATGCCACACTCCTCCTGGCCGACAGTCATTGGGGCGGGACGGTGAAGCCGTCCTTCACCGGCTCGAGCTTCTCGAAGTGGGGACCGAGCTGATCGTCGAGGGCCTCCACGGTCCAGCGCTCGGCACTCTCGAAGCGGGTGTGGAGGGTGGGTCTCCCCACCACGGTCACGTTGCGTCCCCAGACCACGAAGACCTGGCCCGAGATGCGATCCGCCTTCGGAGAGGCCAGATAGACCACGAGTGGCGTCACGTTCTCGGGCGCGAAGTGGTCGAAGCCCTGCTCGGGCTTCTGGAAGATCGCTGCCACCGGGCCCGCCAGGGTCATGCGCGTGCGGGCCCGGGGCATCACCACGTTGGCGGTGACCCCGTACTTCTGGCACAGCTGGGCCGCGCCCATGGTGAGGGCGACGATTCCCGCCTTGGCGGCGGCGTAGTTGGGCTGGCCGGGGTTTCCGAACAGGAAGGCTTCGGAGGAGGTGCTGATCAGACGGCCGTAGAGGGGACCCCCTCGGGCCTTGGACTGCTCGCGCCACCAGGCGGTGGCGTGCCGCATGGTGCAGAAGTGACCTTTCAGGTGGACGCGCACCACCGCGTCGAAATCCTCCTCGCTCATGTTGAAGAGGGTGGCGTCACGCAGGAAGCCGGCGTTGTTGACGAGGATGTCGAGGTCGCCGAACTCGGAGAGGGCGGTCTCGATCAGGCGCTTGGCATCGTTCCAATCGGCGACGTCGCCGAAGTGCGGGACCGCCTCGCCGCCCGCGGCGCGGATCTCGTCCACCACCGCGCGAGCCGCGCTCTCGTCGCGCCCGGTGCCGTCGGCCCGGGTGCCGAGATCGTTCACCACCAGCCGCGCCCCGTGCCGAGCCAGGTCGAGGGCCTCGAGCCGGCCGAGCCCATGGGCTGCTCCGGTGACGATCGCAACCTTGCCGTCGAGCATGCCGTCTCCCCTAGATCCGCTCGATGAGGGTTCCGGTGCCCACCGCAGAACCGCAGCACATGGTGACGAAGGCGGTGGTGGCGTCGCGGCGCTCGAGCTCGTGGAGCGCGGTCACGAGCAGCCGCGAGCCGGTGGCCCCGACCGGGTGGCCGAGGGCGATGGCGCCTCCGTTCACGTTGACGCGCTCGGGATCGGGCTCGAAGACCTGGAGCCAGGAGAGCACCACCGCTGCGAAGGCCTCGTTCACCTCGAAGAGGTCGATGTCCGACAGGCGCATGCCCGTCTTGCGCAGGATCTCCCGCGTGGCGTCGATGGGCCCGTCGAGCAGGTAGTACGGGTCCGTGCCCACCACGACGTCCTGGATCACCCGGGCCCGAGGCCGTAGTCCCAGCTCCCGGGCCTTGTGCTTCGTCATCCAGAGCAGGCCCGCCGCGCCGTCGGAGATCTGGGAGGAGTTGCCGGCGGTGTGGATGCCACCCTCCACGACCGGCTTGAGCTGGGCCAGCGCCTCGAGGCTGGTGTCGCGGATGCCCTGGTCGCGCTCCACGAGGCGGGTCTTGCCGGTGGGCTTGCCGTCCTCGCCCAGCACCGGGGCCTCGATGGGCAGGATCTCCGGCACGAAGCACCCCTCGTCCCGGGCGCGCCGGGCCTTCTCCTGGGAGGCGAGACCGAGGCGGTCCACGTCCTCGCGCTTGATGCCCCGGTTCCGGGCGATGCGCTCGGCGGCCCGGAACTGGTCCGGCGAGGAGTCCCAGGGCCAGTCCGACGGCTGGAAGAAGCCGGGCCCGTTCAGCACGTTCGCACCGAGCCCCACGTGGCTCATCACTTCGACGCCACAGGCGATTCCGCAATCGACGCTCCCGGACCGCACGAAGGCGTTCACGATGTGGTTCGCCTGCTGGCCCGACCCGCACTGGGTGTCCACCGTGGTTCCGCCCGTGTGCCAGCCCTGGCCTGCCGAGAGCCAGGCATGGCGGGTCACGTTGTTCGACTGCTCCCCGGCCTGGGTCACGCAGCCACCCACCACCTGCTCGACCTGCTTCGGGTCGATGCCGGCCCGCTCGCACAGGCCGTACTGGACCCGGGCCAGCAGGTGAGCGGGGTGCAGCCCGGAGAGCTCTCCCCGCCCGAGCTTGCCACGGGCGATGGGGGTGCGAAGAGCCTCGACGATCACTGCCTCGCGCATGGTGACCTCCTCCACGGGGACGTCGTTGACGGATTCACTTCTCCAGAACCTACCGGGCTCAGCGGCGCGACCCGCGGGGAAGAATCGGTTCGTCAACAACGTCCCAGGATCATGCCGCTGGTGGGCACGCCCACGCCACCCGTGACGAGCACGTGGTCCACCTTCTCGGGCTGGTTGCACGACGTGCCGCGGAGCAGCCGCACGCCCTCGTTCACGCCGTTCATGCCGTGGATGTAGGCCTCGGAGAGCTGGCCGCCATTGGTGTTGGTGGGAAGTCGCCCCCCGAGCCCGAGATTGCCGTCCTTGACGAACTCCTTCGCCTCGCCTCGCGGGCAGAAACGGAAGCTCTCGAGCTGCCAGAGCACGATGGGCGTGAAGGCGTCGTAGAGGATGGCGGCGTCCACGTCTTCGGGACCCAGGCCGGCCATGCGATAGACCTGCTCGGCCACGAGGTCCATCTCGGGAAGGTGCGAGATGCTGGGCCGGTAGAAGCTGGTCATGTTCTCCTGCTCGGCTCCCGCCGCCTGGGCCACGCCACGGATGGCGGCCGCCGGCTTGGCCAGGTCGCGAGCGCGCTCCACCGACGTCACGATGCAGGCCGTCCCGCCGTCGCTCTCCTGGCAGCAGTCGAACAGCCGCAGCGGCTCCGCGATCCAGCGCGAGGCCTGGTGCTCCTCCACGCTGAGGGGCTTGCCATGGAACCAGGCATTCGGGTTGTTGACCGCGTGCTTGCGCGTCGCCACCGCCACGCGGGCCAGATCCAGGCCCGTGGCCCCGTACTCGTGCATGTAGCGCTGGGCGAACAGGGCCACCCAGCTGGCCGGTGTCAGCAGGCCGAAGGGCAGGTACCAGCTCCAGTGGATGAGATCCGGGGTCACGATCCCCTCGGCGATGCCCACGCTGTAGCGGCGGCCCGAGCGCTCGTTGAAGGCCCGGTACACCACGACCGTCCTGGCCACTCCGGTGGCCACGGCCATGGCTGCCTGGAGCAGCACGCCGATGGCGGCCCCGCCGCCGTGTGGCACGCGGCTGAAGAAGGTGAGGTCGCCGATCCCCAGCGACCGGGCCACCTCGATCTCGTCGTTCGTGTCGAGGCTGAAGGTGGTCATGCCGTCGACGTCCGCCGGGGTGAGCCCCGCGTCGTCGAGGGCCGCCTTCACGGCCTCGCAGGCGAGCTGCAGCTCGGAGCGGCCGGAGTTCTTGGAGAACTCCGTCTGCCCGATGCCCACGATCGCAGCCGCGTTCCGTAACGGACTCGTCACGCGCTAGCCTCCCGTCGACAGGGCCACCCGGACGCGTCCGGTCACGTGATTGCCCCAGCTGTTCGCACCCACCACCTCGATCTCCACGGTGCGGTCCTCGTCGTGTCGGGCCGTCACGGTGCCGGTCAGGGTCATGGTGTCGCCCGGCAGGTTCGGGGCGCCCAGCTTGATGGCCACGCGGCGGATCGCGGCGTTGGGTCCCGCCCAGTCGGTGACGTAGCGTCCCACCAGGCCGTTCGTGGTGAGGATGTTCATGAAGACGTCCTGCATGCCCTGGGCCTGGGCGGCGGCCTTGTCGTGGTGGACCGGTGTAAAGTCCCGCGACGCGATGGCGCCCGCCACGACGAGCGTCGTGCTGATGGGGATCGCGAGCTCCGGCAGGCGCTTGCCCACGCGTACGTCTTCGAAGCGCACCCCGCCGACGCTCACGACGCCTGCGGCGGTCCGCAGCGGGCCATGTCCCGACCCAGCCGGGCCAGCTCGCGGGTGGCCCCGCCCAGCTCGAGCTCGAGCGCCTTCGACTGCAGGAAGTAGCGATGGATCGGATAGTCGAGGTCCACGCCGAGGCCGCCGTGCAGGTGCTGGGCGGCAGCGGCGATGCGGGCCCCGCCCTCGGCGGCCCAGAAGGCGGCCACGCTAGCCGCGCGAGTCGCGGGTCGCCCCTCGGAGAGCAGCCAGGCAGCCCGCCAGGTCGTCCAGCGCATGGCGGACAGGTCCGTCCAGCAGTCGGCAGCCCGGTGCTGCACCGCCTGGAAGGACCCGATCGGTACCCCGAACTGGACGCGCTCGCGCACGTGGTCGGCGGTGATCTCGAGGGCGCGAGCGGCCACGCCGAGCTGGACGGCGGCGTGCGCCACCCGTGCCAGGTCTTGAAGGCGGCCCAGCGCCAGCGCGCCGCCCCTCGCGTCGCCGCCCAGCAAGGCGTCCTCTTCCACGGGGGTCTCCTGCAGGGTGAGATCGCAGAGCGGCTCACCCGTGGAGGTGACGCTTCGTCCCAGGGACACACCGGGCGCCTGGGGATCCAACAGGAACAGCGCCACGCCGGCCTCGGTGCGCGCCGGGACGAGGATCCGTTGGGTCCGATGCGCGTGGGGGACGCCGCGCTTCTCCCCGGAAAGCACCCAGGCGGGCCCCCGCCGGTCCGCGCGGGTCGCGGGGCGCTCCGGCGCGTCCCCGCCGACGTCGCCGAGCGCCGCCGAGAGGATCGCCTTCCCCGCCGCCAGCGCGGGCAGCCAGCGCGCCCGCTGGGCGTCGGTCCCCCATTCGGTGATCGGGAGCGCACCGAGCACGAGGGTCGCGACCGCCGGCACCGGGGCCACGACGCGGCCGAGCTCCTCGAGCAGCACGCACAGCTCGAGCAGCCCGAAGCCCATGCCGCCGTGGGCTTCGGGAACCGCCACGCCCAGCAGGTTGGCCTCGGCGAGGCGCGACCAGAGTGCCGGGTCGAATCCCCCGCCCTCGTCCTCGGCGGCCTTCAAGCGCTCCCGCGTCACCTCCGTCTCCAGGATCTGGCGGGCCAGGCCCCGGACCAGCTCCTGCTCCTCCCGGAAGCGAAAGTCCATCGACTAGCCCGCCGGCCGGAAGACGGGGAGCTTCAGCTCCTCGTCCACGTTCTCGATGCTCGCCTGGAGCCGCATGCCAATCGCCACCTTCTCGGGATCGCAGCCCACGACGTTGGCCACCATCCGCGTGCCTTCCTCGAGCTCGATGAGCCCCACCACCAGGGGATACTCGTAGCCCGGAAAGCGAGGGTGATGGAGGACCGTGTAGCTGTGGAGCGTACCCCGCCCCCGGGCGGGCACCGCGCCCCACTCGAGGGACTGGCATTTCCCGCACATGGGGCGCGGCGGATGGCGCAGCGTGCCGCAGGCGCTACAGCGCTGGATCAGCAGCTCGCCCCGGTCGATTCCCTCCCACCACCAGGCGTTGTCGTGGCCCCGGGGCGCACGCATGCGGCGGGGCTGGCTGGCTGTGGCTGGCTGCGGGGAGGCCTGCGGCTCCTGGGCGGGCTTGAACTTCAGCACGCGGAAGGTCATCCAGCCGACCTCTTGCCCCTGCTGGTCTCGGAAGACCGTCCGCGTGTCGATGAAATATCCGATTCCAAGGGCGGTCGCCTTCTGCTCGGAGATGGACTCGATCGTGGTGGTGGCGGTCACGCGGTCACCGGGTCGCAGGTAGCGCCGGTACTCCTGCTCGCAGTCCGTGGCCACGACCGAGGGGTAGCCGTGCGCGCTGAGCAACTGGTGCAGCTCCTGCTGCTTGTCGCGGGGACCGTCGCCCACCTGCGCCATCTCGACTCCGCCCAGGATCCAGGCCTGCAGCATGGTGGGCGGCGCCACGAGCCCATGGTGCACGGAAGCGACCGCCGCCTGCGGGTCCGTGTACACCGGGTTGCGGTCGCCGAGGGCCTCGCACCAGTGGCGGATCATGGCCTCGTTCACGGGGACCGGGCCTACGCCGGGCGGACCGGTCTCGATGCCCACGTAGGCCCGCAACCGCTTCTCGAAGGCCTGCTGGTCGCGCTTCTGCAGACTCACGTTCACTCCGGGGACGTTCTTGGCCGATCGACTCTTGCCGAGAACGTCAAGCTTGCCGATGCGATCGGGGAAAAGTCAATCAGTCAAGAACGTCCCCGGCCTCGGGGCAGGCGCAGGCCAGCCCCGGCGATGATGTCGCGCTGCACCTCGTTCACGCCTCCCCCGAAGGTCAGGGTCACGGCGGCCCGGTAGGCCTGTTCCAGGAGACCCCCGAAAAGCGCGCCGGGCTGCCCCGCGCGGATCCGGCCCGCCGGACCCACGACCTCCAGGAGCAGCCGGTAGCACTCCACGAAGAACTCGGTCCCCATCACCTTGACCGCCGACGCCTCCGCCATCTCGGGCTCGCCCGCCGCCACCGACCAGGCCGAGTGCCAGTTCAGCAGCTTGAGTGCCTCGAGCCGGGCATGGACGCGCGCGAGATCGAGCTGGACCCAGGGCTGGTCCAGCATCCGGCCGCCGTCGGGCGCTGGCGTGTGCGCGGCCCAGGCCCAGACCTCGTCGAGCAGCCGGTCTGCCAGGCCCGGGCACGCGAGGGTGATGCGCTCGTGGTTGAGCTGCTCGGTGATCAGGCTCCAGCCGCCGTGCTCGGGCCCGACCCGGTTCGTCACCGGGATCCGGACGTTCTCGTACCAGGTGGAGTTGGTGCGCTCGCCGCCCAACGTGTGGATGGGCGTCACCGAGAAACCCGGACAGTCCGTCGGCACCAGCAGGATCGAGATGCCCTTGTGGCGGGGAGCCTCGGGATCGGTGCGGGCGGCCAGCCAGATGTAGTCGGCGTCGTGGGCGTGGGTCGTGTAGAGCTTCTGGCCGTTGATCACGTACTCGTCGCCGTCACGGACCGCCCGCGTCTGGAGCGACGCCAGGTCGGTGCCGGCCGCCGGCTCCGTGTAGCCCACGCCGAAGAAGAGCTCGCCGCGCAGGATGCGGGGCAGCAGCTGGCGCTTCTGGGCTTCGCTCCCGTGACGGATCAGGGTGGGTCCGATCGTGTTGACGGAGATCACCGGGAGCGGCGCCCGGGCCCGGTAGGTCTCGTCCCAGAAGATGAACTGCTCGATTGCGGAGCGGCCCCGTCCGCCGTACTCCCGCGGCCAGCCGAGCCCGAGCCAGCCGTCGCGGCCCATGCGGCCCACGACCTGGCGGAAGACGGGTCCGCCCATCTCCTCGAACTCCGCATCCAGAGCGCGTCGCAGCTCGGGAGTGAAGAGCTCCCGGTAGTAGCTGCGGATCTCCTTGCGGAGGGCCTGCTGCTCGGGGGTGAAGTCGAGGTACATGGTGCTCCGCTGCGATCGGGCGCGGCACGGCCCTGGCGGATGTGCTCCCGCCCTAGCGTCCCTTGAAGGCCGGCTTGCGCTTCTGCGCGAAGGCGCGCGGCCCTTCCCGGGCATCCTCGCTGGCGAAGACGGGCAGGCCGATCTGGAGCTCGGTCTTCAACGCCTCGCTCTCGGGAACCCCCTCCGTCTCCCGCAGCGCGCGCAGCACGGCCTGCACGGCCAGGGGTCCGTTCTCGGCGATCTGCCCGGCAATCTCCCGCGCGCGGTCCAAGGCCTGGCCGTCCGGGACCACGTGACCGATCAATCCGATCCCGAGCGCCTCGCGCGCGGAGAGGTGACGACCCGTCAGGAGCATCTCTGCAGCGTGCGTGTAGGAAATCTGGCGGCGCAGCCGCACCGTGGAGCCGCCCAACGGGAAGAGCCCCCAACGCACCTCCGAGACGCCGAAGCGGGCGCTCTCGCCCGCGACGCGGACGTCCGTGGCCTGCAGGATCTCCGTGCCGCCGGCCACCGCCGGGCCCTCCACGGCTGCCACCAGCGGCTTCCGGGGCCGCTGCTGGCGCAGGAGCGCCTTCCACTGCAGGTCCGGATCCTCGACGAAGCGGCGCTTCCACGGGTCGTCGCCCGCGTGCCCCCCGGCGAGCGCCTTCAGGTCCGCCCCGGCGCAGAAGCAGCCTCCGGCCCCGGTCAGGATCGCCGCCCGCACGTCCGGGTCGGCGTCGATCGCCTGCCAGGCGTCGGCCATGCGAGCCAGCATCTCGGGACTGAACGCATTGCGGGCCTCGGGCCGGTTCAGGGTCACGACCACCACCTGGCCCTCGCGCTCCATGAGCACGTGCGGGGACTCGGCCATGCCGCCTCCCGGGCGCGATCGCCCTTGCCGGACGGATTGAAACATGTTCTAATCTGCTTGTAAAGCGGGCACCGGGTGGCCGGGCCAGCACTCCGACCGGGAGAATCCGCATGGCCCTGGCGGACGTCGATCTCTGCGACCTGGACCTGTTCGCCGACGGGTTCCCGCACCAGCACTTCACCCGTCTGCGCGCCGAGGCTCCGATCGTCTGGAACCCCGAGTCCGACGGACCCGGCTTCTTCGCGATCACGCGCCACGCCCACGCCGTGCGCATCTCCAGGGATCCCCACAGCTTCTCCTCCCATTCGGGCACCAACATCCGCGACCATGCCCCCGACGACCTGGTCCACATCCAGGCGCAGCTCGTGAACATGGATCCGCCGCAGCACGTGAAGTACCGCCAGCTCGTGCGGCGCGGTTTCACGCCGCGCCAGATCGCTGCCCTCGAGCCCCACGTGCGGGAGCTCACCCGCAAGATCGTGGACCGGATTGCACACAAGGGCGAATGCGACTTCGTCACCGACGTGGCGGCCGAGCTCCCGCTGCAGGTGATCCTCGAGATGATGGGGGTGCCGGTGGAAGACCGGCACCTGATCTTCGACCTGAGCAACCGCCTGATCGGCTTCGACGACCCGGAGTTCCAGACCTCGATCGAGGACGGTCGCCGCGCCGCCGCCGAGATGTGGGGTTACGCGCACCAGATGGCGCAGGAACGCCGCGCAAAGCCCTGCGAGGACCTGGTCACCAGCCTGCTCGACGGCCAGGTGGACGGCCAGCGCCTGACCGACGTGGAGTTCAACAACTTCTTCCTGCTGCTGGCGGTGGCCGGGAACGAGACCACGCGCAACGCAATCTCCGGCGGCGTGCTGGCCCTGATCGAGCATCCCTCGGAGCGGGCCCGGCTGCTCGCCGAGCCGGGCCTGATCCCGAAGGCCGTGGAGGAGATCCTGCGCTGGGTCACCCCGGTGATCCACTTCCGGCGCACGGCCACCCGCGACGTGGATCTGGACGGTCAGCCGGTCCGGGCCGGCCAGAAGCTGGTGATGTTCTACCCCTCGGCCAACCGCGACGAGGCGGTGTTCCAGGACCCGTTCCGCTTCGACGTGGGACGCCGGCGCAACCCGCACCTGGCCTTCGGGATCGGGGAGCACTTCTGCCTGGGGGCCCATCTCGCCCGGCTCGAGATCCGCGTCATGCTCGAGGAGCTGCTGCAACGGCTCCCGGACATGGAGCTGGCGGCAGCGCCCCGCCGGCTGCGCTCCAACTTCATCAACGGCATCAAGGAGATGCGGGTCCGCTTCACGCCCGAGGCGGGCTAGGAGCCGGGGGAGCGGCTCAGCTCTCGACGATCGAGATCGCCTGGCGGGGGCAGATCGCCTCCGCCTCCTTCAGCTTGGTGCGCAGCTCCTCGCCGGGCTGCTCGACGAGGATGTGGAGGTTGTCGTCCTCGTCGACCCGGAACACCTCCGGGCAGACCTCCATGCACAGTGCGTTCGCCTCGCACAGATCGAAGTCCACCTTCACCCGAAGCGCCATCGCCTCCTCCCTTGCGCGTCCGACGGCGCCAGACCATACCACGCCGCCCGCCGGATGGTGAAGCGGCCCGCCCGGCTGGTGCGTGCGGCTCAGTTCACGATCTGGAAGCTGTCGAGCACCTGGTCGTCCAGGTCGTAGGCGGTCCACGTGAGGACGCTTCCGCTCACGTCCATCAGGTTGTAGTGCCAGGCGGATTCCACCACGTCGAAGAAGGCCCAGGGCTCGGGCGGCGTCCATGTGTCCAGCGCCCCGCCGCCCCCGCCCACGATCACGTACGTGACTCCGTTGCGAGCCCCGCGCTGGTAGGCATGGGCGTGCCCGCTGACGACCAGGTCGACGCTCTTCGCCTCGAAGACCGGCACCCAGTCCCGCCGCACCCAGGTCTCGCCATTGTAGGAGAAGGGGTCGTCCCAGAGGTTCGTGTAGGGCGGCCGGTGGAAGACCACGATGCGGAACTCGGCGACCAGGGCCTCGGGAGATTCGAGGGCCTGGATCAGGAAGGCGAGCTGGTCCTGCTCGGGGCTGGTCACCCCGGTGCGCGCCTCGGTGTCCAGCACCACGAAGAAGGCGTTCCCATAGGAAAAGGCGTACCAGGACTCGTTACCCGGCAGCGCACTGTAGGCGTAGGCGAAGGCGTGCTCCTTGTCGTGATTGCCGCGGGCGAACACCACCGGTCTGGTCTGGGCAAAGAAGGCGATCTCGAGCGGGGCGAACCACTGGGTCTGCCACTCCTCGAGCACGTTCCCGTTCTGGACGACGTCGCCGGCGGCGATCAGGAGGTCGGGGTTGCGGGCCGCCATGTGGATCACGTGCTGACCGAGGACACCGGGTCCGTTCTGATTGTCCGCGATCCAGGCGATGCGATACGGGCTCGAGGGGAGCGGGGCGGTGCGAAACGTGTAGATGGGCGAGGCGGTCGTCTCGCTGACGACCCGGTAGTCGTAGGCCGTCTCGGGGGAGAGGCCACTCAGGACGGCCTTGTGTACGAAGTGCTGGGCATCCACCTGGGTGGTCTCCACGTGGGCATGCACCTGCCCGAGGCCCGCCCCGGCAGGGCCCCACTCCACCGTGTGGCGGGCGCGGTTGCCGTCTGTCTCCCACAGGATGGTCATGGCGTCCAGCCGCACGTCCTGGAGCATGGGCTGCTTGGTGAGCGTCGGTGGCGAGGTTTCGATCCGGGCCAGCTTGACGCTCGTGTCGTCCGCCATGCCGTCGTTGTCGAGGCCGGCGCGGAAGCGCGCTTCGATCTCGACCCGCAGGCGCCGGGTTCCCGGCGGGAGCACGGCCGCAGCCCGGCGCTGCAGCCAGTCGTCGTCCCCGACCAGCAGCGTGCGCACGCTGCCGAGCTCGATGCCCGCCGGATCGAGGAAGCGCACCCGGTAGAAGACCTGGTCGTCGAAACTCCCGGCGTTCGCCCAGCTTCGCAGCCACGCCTCGGCATTCACCGTGGCGAGCCCGGCGTCGAGGGTCGCGGCCAGGAAGCCCTCGCGCAGCAGGTCCACCTCCTGCCAGGCGCGGCAGCTCGCCACTGCTCCCTCGTCGCCCCCGTAGAAGAGCCAGTCGCCGGAGTGCGGAGTCGCCCACGGGAACGAGGGCCCGTACTCGATCTCGCACGAGCCGTACTCGACCACCCAGGGCGCGAAGACGCCGGCCTCGAAGCCCGGATTCCCGAGCAGCTCGCGGTCGAAGGGCTGGCGGGGTGCCCCGCCGAGGCAGGGCCAGACGGCGAGAGCGAGCGCCAGCAGGTGCAGCGGTCGCATCAAGCCACTCTATGGGGACGCGCCCGGCCGGGTCAAGCCGGGCCGGTCACCCGGGCTCGCGCAGGTAGCTGGTGGCGAGCGCGTCGGCATACTCGTTCCAGCGCGATCCGTCGTGGGCTGCGATCCAGCGCAGCTCCACCTTGGGGTGGGCCGCGGCCAGGGCGTAGAGCTCCCGGACCAGCTCCAGGTTCTTGATGGGCCCGCCCTTGCGGCGCCAGCCGCGCTGCTCCCAGCCAGGCGCCCACTCGTTGACGGTGCGCACGCAGAGCTGGCTGTCCGAGTAGACTGGCACCTCCGCGTCCCTGGGCAGCATGCGGTAGGCCTCGATCAGGGCGGTCAGCTCCATGCGGTTGTTCGTGGTGTCCGGGTCGGAGCCGTGCTTCTCGGCCACGATGCGGCCGTCCTCGACCCAGACGACGCCCCAACCGCCGGGCCCCGGGTTGCCCTCGCAGGAGCCGTCGCTGAAAACGCCGGTTCGGGGACCGCCGCGGTAGCGAGCCAGCACCTCCTCGGGGCTCAGGAACTCGCTGCGCCGCGCCGCCAACCTAGGCTCCCACCCGGAAATAGATCACGTCGCCGTCCCGCACCACGTAGTCCTTGCCTTCGACTCGCATCCTTCCGCGCGCCTTGGCCTCGACCTCGCTTCCAGCGGCGTCGAAGTCCTCGAAGCGAATCACCTCGGCGCGGATGAAATGACGCTCGAAGTCCGTGTGGACCACCGCGGCGGCCCGCGGGGCCGTGGTTCCGGCCCGCACGGTCCAGGCCCGCACCTGCTTCGGTCCGATCGTGAAGAAGGTGACGAGGCCGAGCAGCGCGTAGGCGGCGCGGGCGAGGCGATGCAGCCCCGGCTCCTCCAGGCCGAGGTCGGCCAGGAAGGCGCGACGCTCCTCGGGCGGAAGCTCCGCCAGCTCGGCCTCGATCTTCGCACACAGGCGCAGTACGGGCGCGCCGCTGCGCGCCGCGTGCGCTTCCAGCGCCCGGGTTGCGGCGTTGGCCTTGCGGAGCGCCGCCTCGTCCACGTTCGCCACGTAGAGAACGGGCCTGGCGGTGAGCAGGTGACAGTCGCGAAAGACCTCGGCCATGGGATCCGGAACCGTGAAGGTGCGTGCCGGGCCTCCCGCGGAGAGGTGGGCCAGCAGGGCCTCCAGGAAGACCACCGCTTCCCGCGCCTCCTTCGCGCCGGTCTTGGCCGTGCGCCGGGCCGGGTCGAGGCGCCGTTCCACGGTCTCGAGGTCGGCGAGCCCGAGCTCGGTCTCCACGGTCTCCACGTCGCGTAGCGGATCGAGCGCGCCGTCCACGTGCACGACGTTCGGGTCCTCGAAGCAGCGCACCACGTGGAGCACCGCGTGCACCTCCCGGATGTGGGCCAGGAACTGGTTCCCGAGGCCTTCTCCCCGGGAGGCGCCGCGCACCAGCCCGGCGATGTCCACCAGCTCCACCGTGGCCGGAATCACCGCCGCCGGCTTGACCAGCTCGGCCAGTCGGTCGAGGCGCGCGTCGGGCACCGGCACCACGCCCGCGTTCGGCTCGACGGTGCAGAAGGGGTAGTTCTCGGCCGCGACCCCCGCCGCCGTCAAGGCGTTGAAGAGCGTGCTCTTCCCGACGTTGGGAAGCCCGACGATACCGGCGCGCAGGGGCATGGCGTGAGTAACACTAGCGGTCGTCCCAGCCAGCGCGAGCGCTCCGAGCCGGTTGCTCCAAGCGCCCTCCGGTTGGCCTCGTCCGGCTTCCAGCCCGAGCCGCCCGAGGGCTCTACTGCCGCCGAAACCAACGGGTGATCACGAGATCCTGCCGCACGCCCTCGGCCCGATGGCGGCGAGGCGTGACCTCGATTCCGGAGCCGATCGGAAGCGCGGGCGGCACTTCGCGTGCTCTCACCTGGCTCTGCCCGATCACCGTCGGCTCGTCCACGCCCATCGGGTTGGCCAGGGCAGAGCGAGGTCGCATCACGAAGGCGCCGCGCGCCTTCTCGAGGTCGTCCCGGGGCGCGTCGGACAGGGCGACGTACACGTGAACGATCCCGTGATCGGCATGCCGCTCGAGTCCGGCGGCAGGTTCGGACACCACGACCGTTCGATCCGGGGCGACGGGATTGCCTTCAGCAGCTCCGATCGGCGGAAACAGCGCTGTCACCGTGCCCACGGCATCTACGAAGAAGACATAGACGAAGGAGCGGCCAAAGGGGCGAAACGCGATCCGCACCGGATCGCCTCCTCGAACCGCTGCTCCGTCATCGACCTCGCGCCCGGATTCGTCGAACACCGCCACGTCGATCCCAGTGACGCCACCCCGGGTGGAGACCTCGCTCTCGTCCTGATCGGACGGCGCCTCGAATGCCTCCTGCGAAGGTGGAGCCGTCGCAACAAAGAGATCTTCCTCCTGCGGAGGATCTTGTCCCGCAGGCACGACCGCTGCGGCTTCGGGGGCGTCGGGCTCCAGCGAGGACTCTGCTTGGAAGCCCGGGTCCGGCTCGGGCGGTCGTTGGCGCTGAGGAAGCTGCGACGGATCGACCAGTGCCGTGAGCGGACGCGGGCCACCCTGCAGCGACAGCGTCCGCTCTTCCCGCAGCCGGGCCGCGAGGCTCAGCGTGAGGACGCGCGCGCTGTCGCAGTAGGACTGCGGGTTGTTCTCACACGTGACCGCAAGCCAGTCGCTAGCCACCAGGCTTGCCACCTCCACCGCCTGGCCGCAGGTGGCACCGATGAGCGCCAGCGGCCAGGCTGCCAGGGCCACCCGGAAGCCTCCTCGCATCCCTCCCCTCCCGTGGCCCGTGGACTTCAAAGCGCCCGTACGAACGACGACCATCCCGTGTAGCCGGAGTTCGCCGTGCCGTTCCGGGTTCGGAAACGCCAGAAATACTGGGTTGCGACGTTGGGCGTGTCCACCTCGACATCCTGATAAGGAAGCGGCCACTGGATCGACGGCAACGTCAGGTTGAGCAGGTCGTTGAAGCTGAGGGCGCAGAGGTTCACCGATTGAACCTGCCCAAGGCCGTTCTCGCACAGGAACGGAATCACCAGGGGCGCGAAGCCCGCAACCAGCGTGTCCCGGAGATCCACCGAGGTGCGCTGGGGCGTGGCGTTACGCGTGAACGTGCGCCACACGTTGCGTGCGCAGGGGTACGGGATCAGGCCTTCGCAGATCCTCCATTCGAGCTCCCAGTAGCCGATCTCGACGTCGTAACGGGTGGTCGGATGCCAGCGGTGGTACTTGTCCGCATCGAAGAGCATCAATCGGACCCGACTTCCGAAGGTCGGAAGCCACTCGTTGAGCGGCCCCGCGGCGCGCAGGCGATCGTTGGGACGATCTGCGGTGCTCGGCGATTCGAAGACCTGCCTGAGGACGCCGACCTGGGAGGGCGTGTGTTCGTAGGCGAAGTCGCTCCCCGAGTCCATCACGTTGTCGCCCGCATCCCGGAAGGTGCCGCGCCCGAAGAACATGCCGCTCTCGACCTCATACTCGTTGCGCGTGAAGCCGCCGGTCGTCACCGTGGCAGGAAAGCGCCTGCGGAGCGACATGTTGTCCGAGCCGTTGTCGGCCAGGACCTCGCTCAGACGGATCTCGTAGGTGTAGAAGAAGTCGCCAATCAGGCTTGCCCAGGAGTTCCACGACGCGTCCAGGCGGACCATGCCCGTCAAGAGGTCGAAGTCCGTGGCGCGGGTGCTCTCCATCCCGGGCTCGATGTACTCGTCCAGGAACTGGATGGCGGCGTGGGCGAGCTCGTGCATGGGCACGTAGTTGCTCTGCATGTCGTCGCGCGTGACCCGCGCGATCCCGTAGGGCCTGCCGATCAGATGGGGGAGGGCCGCATTCGCCGTGATATTGCCTCTCACGTTGAAGAGCAGAAGCACGCCGATCGGCTGCGGTCGCTGGGAAACGGGAGTGCTCGGGAAGCGCTGTTGAAGTAGCTGGTTCACCGTCGAGGCGACCTGGGCGTGATCGGAGCTGATGCCCTGGCCGTCCCGAACCGGATGGTCGAACAGCTGGGCGCCGAAGTTCGCGTTGCCCGACTCGAGGGTTTGGCCCGGAAGCCAGTAGACCGTGTAATGGATGCGGTCTCTCCAGCGGCGGGTGAACGCGTTCTGCGTATCGGTCGCCATCCGCAGGATCATCTGATCGACCTCTTCGCGGAAGGCTCCGTGATCGTCGACCGTCCAGCCAGTGGGCAGGATCACGATCTCGCGCAGATGGCCACTCCGGTTGGGGCTGGTGAAACGCGATTCACCGCTGCAATCGCGGACCTCGTCGTTCGAACCGACGCTGCGGCAGTAGGAATACGGGGATTGCCCGGGTTGGAGGCGGGGCAGAGTGGGCGCGATGAGTTTGAGCGCGTCGATCTGCTCTCGAGGAAGCTTGATCACCTGGAAGCGACTGTCCAGCTCTCGCGTCTGGACCGGATTGGCCTGGGGTACGCGCATCCTCTGGTGCATCGCTTCGAACTCGGATCGGAAGTCGCCGGGAACGTGGTTGCGGAGGTCGGAGGGAACGCTGGTTCGAGGGCGATCGGCACGACGCAGATCCATCAGGATCAAGCTCTTGGAGGCCGCGCGCTTGACGGCGGCAGAGGCCCGGGCATCCCCGAGGACCCCGGTGAGCAGGCGGCCGGTCGCGTCGTCGGGGCGCTCGGGACGAAGCTCTTCGAGGATCGAGCCGCGGTCTTCGTCGCTGCGTGCCCTTGGGTAGAGCTCGCGAAGCGCCTTCTGTGCCTCCGGATCTCGCGAGCCACCGAGCCCGCGGAGCGCGGCGTCGCGAAGCGCGGGGTTGGAAGCGCGCTCGGCGATCTGGCGGGCGTTGAAGATCTGCTTCGAGCCGATGGAGGTGGTCTGCAGCTGGTGCAGGACCTGATCTGGGTCAGCCGAGGGATCGAGGTTCACCACGCGCAGATCCGGCTCTGGAACCGAGGTCGCCTGCCAACCTTGCCGCGTCAGGCCTGCGCGCCTGGCGCTCTCGACTGCGTTGCGACGCGCCACCTCCTTCTCCAGCTCGGCCAGGTCGGGACCCGAGGGCTGCTTCACGGGCGCGGGTTGCGTCGAGGCGACCGTCGTCGGAAGCCGGGTCTTGCTCACCTGGACGCGGTGCATGCGGATCCGCGAGGCCGAGGCGAGCGTCGTGCTGCCTGCGCGCTCGAAGACGCCGGTGAGCGAGCCAGCCGCGTCGATCGCCCGGCCGTCGGGAAGCAGCAAGACCAGGTGATGCACGTCGCCGTCGCCGCCGAGGGACTCCGCGGCGGGGGCGACGAGATTGTTCTCGTGCGACGAGCTCTTCGCACGCAGCTTCCAAGCGAGATCGCCGGTTGCACTCCGGACTTCGAGAGGCGGCTGCTCGCTGATGGCGACCAGGTAATCGCCCGCTTCGAGGACTGCGCTCTTGCCGTCCTGGGTTCGGAACGTGACGCTGCGTTCGAGGACGACCGGGGCATGCGGGGTCTCTCCGACGAGGCGCGGTGCCAGGCTCCCATCCCGCAACACCGGGGTGGCGGCCAGGGGATCCTCCTGGCCCTGGGCGGTGGCGCCGTAGGAGAGGACTCCCCACACCACCAGGCCGAGCAGTCCGAAAGCCCGCCCGAGAATGGCCACCATGACGTGCGTCCTCCTGTGCCGAAGTGCCTCGCCACGTTATCACAAGGCAGGCTCCGAACGGGCCGAAGCGTCACGCCGGGCATCCCCCACGCTTCCCTTCCAGCCAGACGACGGCGGAGCAAATGCGCCGCACGGCCTGCGGAATCAGGACGGTGCGGTGCCGTCCCGATTCCCGGAAGCGGTCGGCCTCGACCTGCCCCGCCGGAGCGGGTCGCTGGCAGGTCCTTCCGACCTGCTCGAGTCCCCGCCGGTCACGCCCCGTACTCCGCCAGGAACTTCAGCCGCCACGCGTCGTAGCGTCCGGCCCGGATCGCCTCGCGGGCCTGGCGCACCAGCCGCTGGTAGAAGTGCACGTTGTGGATCGAGGCGAGGATCGCGGACAGGATCTCGTTGGCGGCGAACAGGTGGTGCAGGTAGGCGCGCGAGAAGCCCCCCGCGCACACGCTGCAGTCGCAGGAAGGGTCGATCGGATAGCCGTCACGCCGGTAGCGGCGGTTGGTGAGCCGGATCCTGCCGCGCACGCTGAAGACCGCGGCCGAGCGCGCATAGCGCGTCGGGATCACGCAGTCGAAGAGGTCGATCCCGTAGCCGATGGCCGCCAGCAGGTCCTCGGGCAGGCCGACGCCCATCAGGTAGCGGGGCCGGTCCTCGGGAAGCAGCGCGGCGGTGTGCTCGGTGACCCGGCACAGCAGCTCGTGCCCCTCGCCCACCGAGACCCCGCCGATCCCGTAGCCCGGGAAGTCCAGGGCCACCAGCGACTCCGCGCAGCGGGTGCGCAGCTCGAGGTCCGTGCTCCCCTGCACGATCCCGAACAGCGCCTGCTCGTCCGGGCGGGTGTGTGCCCGCTGGCAGCGCTCCGCCCAGGCCAGCGTGCGCCGCACCCCCGTCGCGGCGAGCTTGGCGTCCGCAGGGTACGGCGTGCATTCATCGAAGGCCATGATCACGTCGGCGCCGAGGGCATTCTGGATCTCGATGGACCGCTCCGGGGTGAGCTCCACGACCGTGCCGGTGAGCTCGTTCTTGAAGCGCACGCCGCGGTCCGAGATCTCCTTGTTGGGCAGGGAGAAGACCTGGAAGCCGCCGCTGTCGGTCAGGATCGGCCCTTCCCAGCGCATGAAGGCGTGCAGCCCGCCGAGCTTCGCCACCAGGGCCTCCCCCGGGCGCAGGGTCAGGTGGTAGGTGTTGGCCAGGATGATCTCGGCCCCGGTCGCGCGCACCTGCTCGGGCGTCATGGCCTTCACCGCGCCGTGGGTGCCCACGGGCATGAAGGCGGGCGTGTGCACGACGCCGTGGGGCGTGTCGAAGCGGCCGGCCCGGGCGGCGCCCGAGCGGGCTTCGAGGCGGTAGTGGAAGGGGAGCGCCACGCGGCGATGCTAGCGGTTGCGGCCCCGACCCCCCGATGCGGGACGACGGCCCTGCCGGCGGGCGGCTAGCGGTAGGACTTGCGCCCGCCGCGGCTCTGGCGCAGGCGGGCGCGGGCGAGCTTGGCCTTGAGCCGCGCCCGGTAGCGGGCGGTCTTGCGCCGGTTGCGATGGGGGAGCGGCTTGGCCTTCTTCATGGCGCCTCCGAGGCCGACCACGGTAGGCAAGCCGGCGGGCGCGGTCCAGCGCGGGCCGGACGTGACCCGGCGCGGGCCCCGGCGTACCCTAGGCCCGCAGCATGACGGCGCCCGGACCCCTCCAGCGCATGGCCGACTTCGACCTCTCGTCCGAGCAGCGCGAGGTACGCCGGGCCGTGCGGGAGTTCGCCGAGAAGGAGATCCTCCCCTTCGTCGAGGAGTACGAGCGCCAGGAGAAGTATCCCCTCGATCTGATCCAGAAGCTCGTTCCCCTGGGCTACATCGCACCCATGATCCCCGAACGCTGGGGCGGCTCCTTCGTGGACGTCACCACCTACGGGGTAATCTGCGAGGAGCTGGCCCGGGTGGACTGGGTGGTCGCTTCGGTCGTCTCGGTGACCAACTCGCTGGTGGCCGGCTCGATCCTGCGCCACGGGAGCGAGATCCAGCAGGAGCGCTGGCTGCCTCCCATGGCCCGGGGCGACATCCTGACCTCCGCCTGTCTGACCGAGCCCGGGGGCGGGACGGACCTGGCTCGCATGCGCACGGTCGCCGTGCGTGCCGACGGCGGCTGGCGGATCACCGGCACCAAGGTCTTCATCTCGCACGCCGCCCACGCAGGGCTCTTCTTCCTGGTGGCGAGCGTCGACCCCGCCAAGGCGCACAGGGGCGTCACGGCCTTCCTGGTCGAGGCCGACTCGCCGGGGATCCGCGTGGGAACCTTCCCCATGCGCACGCTCAAGCGCGACAACCTGGCGGAGGTGCACTTCGACGAGGTCTTCGTCCCCGACGAGAACCTGCTGGGCGAGCCGGGCGGCGGCTTCCCGGTGCTGGGCTCTGCCCTCGACATGGGGCGCTACTCGGTGGCCGCCCGCTGCGTGGGCCAGGCCCAGCGTTGCCTGGACCTGGCGGTGCCCTATGCCATGCAGCGCGAGGCCTTCGGGCACCGCATCGGCGAGTTCCAGATGATCCAGCAGAAGATCGCCGACATGGTGTGCCGCGCCGAGTCGGCTCGCGCCCTGGTGCATCGGCTCGGTCGCATGAAGGACGCGGGCGTGGCGCGGGCCTCCTGCGAGGCTTCGCTCGCCAAGCTCGTGGCCAGCGAAGCGGCCACCCGCAACGCCCTGGACGCCATCCAGATCCACGGCGGCTACGGCCTCTCCGCCGAGTACGAGGTCGGGCGCTTGCTGCTCGAGGCCAAGGCCCTCGAGTTCGGCGAGGGAACCAGCGAGCTGCACCGCAAGCTGATCGCCGAGTACGCGCTCGGCCTGCGCCAGCAGTAGGGGACCGTGGAGAGCGACGCCGCCCGCCGCGAGCTGCTCGAGCTGATCCTGCGCGTTTCCTTCCGGCGCGAGCGGGTCGTGCTCGCCAGCGGCCGCGAGAGCGACTTCTATCTGGACCTGCGCCAGACCTTGATGCGGCCCCGGGGGCTACGCCTGGCCGGGCGCCTGGTGCTGGAGCGCCTGGCTTCCGGCCCCCGGGTGGACGCCGTGGGGGGCATGGCCGTGGGGGCGGTGCCCCTGGTGGCGGCGGTGCTGGCCGCCGCGGCGGAGCGGGAGCCACAGACGGGCCTGCTGGGCTTCTTCGTCCGCAGGGAGGCCAAGCCACACGGGCTCCGGCGCCGCCTGGAGGGAGCCTTCGCGCCCGGCCAGAGCGTGGCCCTGCTGGAGGACGTGGTGACCACCGGCGCCTCCACCCTGGAGGCGGCCGCGGCGGTGGAGGCCGAGGGCGGCAAGGTGACGCGGGTAGTGGGCCTGGTGGACCGGGGCGAGGGCGCCGAGCAGGCCTTCGCGGCCCGGGGACTGTGCCTGGAGACGCTCTTCAGCCGCGCCGACCTGCCCGTCTGACTGAGCCGACGACGAGGCGTGCGGGGTACTCCCGCGCAGCAAGGAGAAGCGAGATGAGCCTGAACCTGGCCTCCATCCTGATGGCTGCAGCCCGCGACCACGCCGACCGGCCGGCCGTGCGCTGGAACGAGCTGGTCCTCACCCATGCGAAGCTCGACCGCGCCGCGCGCGGCGTCGCCACCGCCCTGCGCGACCGCGGCCTCCAGCCCGGCGACCGGGTGGCGCTGCTGGTGCCGAACGTGCCCGAGTTCCCGATCGCCTACTTCGGGGCCCTGTACGCGGGCTGCAGCGTGGTGCCCATCAACGTGCTGGCCTCGGGTCCGGAGGTGGACTACTTCCTGCGCGACTCCGAAGCGCGGCTGCTGGTGGCCCATCCGTTCTTCGAGAAGCCCGCCCGCGCCGGGGCCGAGAAGGCCGGCGTCCCGCTGGTCTGGTCGAGCGGCGATGCCGCGCCTCCCGAGAGCTTCGCGGCCATGCAGCGCGAGGCGCCGATCGACGCGCTGCACCCGACGGGCGCCGACGACACCGCGGTCATCATCTACACCTCGGGCACCACGGGGAAGCCCAAGGGAGCGGAGCTCACCCACTCGAACCTGCTGATCAACTGCGCCATCGTGCTGCCGAAGCTGCTGCCCCTGGGCCCCGACGACGTGGCCCTCGCGACCCTGCCGCTCTTCCACTCCTTCGGGATGACGTGCATCCAGAACGCCTGCATCGCGCTCGGTGCGTGCTTCACCCTGCTGCCGCGCTTCACGCCCGAGGAGGCCCTGGCCATCATGCAGCGGGACCAGGTCACCCTGTTCGCCGGGGTGCCGACCATGTACTTCGCGATCCTGCATCACCCGGAGGCCGACCGCTACGACGCCTCGAGCCTGCGCTTCTGCATCACCGGCGGCGCGGCCATGCCGGTGGAGGTGCTGAAGGCCTTCGAGGAGAAGTACCGGGTGCCCGTGCTCGAGGGATACGGCCTGTCCGAGACCTCGCCGGTGGCGAGCTTCAACCTGGCGGACCGGCCCCGCCAGGCGGGCACCATCGGCTGGCCGGTATGGGGCGTGGAGCTGAGCATCCTGGACGACCAGGACCGCCCGCTGCCCGACGGAGAGCCGGGGGAGATCGCCATCCGCGGGCACAACGTGATGAAGGGCTACTGGAAACGGCCCGACGCCAGCAAGGAGGCCCTGCGCAACGGCTGGTTCCACAGCGGCGACGTGGGCGTGCGCGACCGGGAGGGCCGCTACCGGATCGTGGACCGCAAGAAGGACATGATCCTGCGCGGCGGCTTCAACGTGTATCCGCGCGAGGTGGAAGAGGTGCTGTACGCGCACCCGGACGTGGTGGAGGCGGCGGTGGTGGGGGTGCCCCACCAGAGCCACGGCGAGGAGGTGAAGGCGATCCTGGTGACGCGGCCCGGCAGGACGCTCACCGACGAGGAGGTGATCGAGTACTGCAAGGCGAACCTGGCCGCCTACAAGTACCCGCGCATCGTCGAGTTCCGCGACACCCTGCCCAAGGGCCCCACCGGGAAGATCCTGAAACGCGAGCTGCGGGAACGTTCTTGACTAATTGACTTCTCCGCCCCCGGGCTGCGCCGGGTCGGGCAGCCGCCGGGCCCGCTCCTCGATCAGCTCGAGGAAGCGCTCGCGCCCGACCGTCACGAAGATGCCCTCCGCCTGGGCGGTGACCACGTCCCCGGCGCGCAGCTCGCCGGCGGCGAAGATCTTGCGTCCCTCTACCCGGTCGACCCAGGCCTCGAAGTGCAGCTCCCGGTGCAGGGGCGTGGGGCGCCGGTAGCGCACCGTGAGGGTTCCCGTCATGCCGGGTTGGCCGGTGATCGACTGGGCGAAGCCCAGCACTTCGTCGAAGGCTGCTGCCACGAAACCCCCGTGGACGCAGCCCGGCGGCCCCTCGTAGGCGGATCCGAAGCGGACCGTTCCGTGCACACGCTCGCCCTCGGCACGCAGCACGATGGGCGGAGCCAGGGGGTTGGCGCGGCCGATCATGGGGCTCTGGTCGAAGAAGGCGCCCACATCCCCGCTGGTGGCGCTCTCGGCCACGCCCTCGTAGCGGTCGAGACGCGGGTGGCTGGCCAGCCGCTCCGCGTAGCTCTCCAGGGCGTCGGCCGCCCGCTTGAGCTCCGTCTCGGGGGCGTCGCTCGAGACCAGACGCTCGATCACGAGGCGCATGGCCGCCGCCAGCCGCCGCTTCTCCGCCCAGGCGCCGCTGGCCGGCATGGCCGCCGCCTCCCAATGGGTGAGCCAGCTCCGCTTCCGCCCCCCGCCAGCCATGCAAGCCCCCTCGTCACCCTTCAGGACGCGCCGCGCCGCCTTGCGCAACAGGTTTCGAATTCGTCGAAGGCGCCGTCCACCGCGACCACGTTCCCGTAGCCCATCTCGCGCAGGGTGGCCGCCGCCAGGGCCGCGCGACCGCCGCCCGCGCAGTGGATCAGGATGGGACGGTCTGCATCCCGGGCGAGCTCGCCGATGCGCAGCTCGAGCAGCCCCCGTGGCAGGTTCACCGCGCCCTGCACGGCCCCCCGGGCGTGCTCGGCCGGCTCTCGGACGTCCAGCAGCAGGAGATTGGGCTCCTCGGCCACGCGCCGGGCCGCCTCCTCGCACGGGATGGTGGAGACCGAGGCCTTGGCGCGGGCCACGACCTCGGCGGCGCTCATGGGCATGCAAGCTCCTCCCGGTTCCCTGGGGCGCTCCGCCGCCCGCAGAGGCTTCAGAGGATGCCACGCCTGGACCGTGACCGTCTCCGTCACGCCCCTCTGCTTCCCTCCAGGAGGAGCCAGCAGGCGGTCCCGGGGCTCCCCCCGGTCCCCCGACCCCTCCCCCGACGGATGGCCTCGGGGCCGCCTCGCATCCAGGGAGACACAGGAGAGACGTGATGACCCCCATGACCAGCCCCCGACGAACCCTGACCCGCTGCCTCGTCTGTGGCTTTGCCGAGGTACGCACCGACGAGGTGATCGACCGCGGTCTCGTGCTGCTCGCCGAGTGTCCGCGTTGCGAGCACCGCTGGACGGCCCCGCTCGGCGCCGCGTCCAGCCCGCACCGGGCGGGCCCGGGCACCCGTGCGGCCCCGCCGGCCGTCGCCGCGGCGTGATACCGTGCGCGCGTGCGGCTCGTCCTCTACACGGGCAAGGGGGGTGTCGGAAAGACCACCACCGCCGCGGCCACCGCCGCCTGGGCTGCGGCGCGCGGCCGCCGCACGCTCGTCCTCTCCGCGGACACCGCCCACAGCCTGGGCGACGTGCTGGGCTGCCGGCTCGACGGCGAGGCCTGCCAGGTGGGCGAGCGCCTCCACGCTCTCGAGGTGGATGCACGCGCCGAGATGGCGCGCCACTGGGGAAGCATCCGCGAGTATCTGGTGACCCTGTTCCGCCACCAGGGCATCGAGGAGGTGGTGGCGGAGGAGCTCGCCCTGCTGCCCGGGGCCGAGGAGCTGGCGGCGCTGCTCGCGGTGGCGGAGCAGGCCCGCTCCGATCGCTGGGACCTGCTGGTGGTGGACTGCGCGCCGACCGACTCGACCCTGCGCCTGCTATCGCTCCCGGAGGTGGTGCGTGGCGCCCTGCGCGTCGCCCTGCGGCTCGAGCGGGCCCTCGCCGCCGTGGTGACGCCGCTCGCCCGGGCGGTGGTTCCGGTCCCCCTGCCCGGCTCCCAGGTCTTCCGCGATGCCGAGCGGCTCCTGTACCAGCGCCTGCGCGCCATCCACCGCCTGCTCGTCGCGCCCGCCACCCACGTGCGCCTCGTGCTGACGCCCGAGCGCATGGTGATCGAGGAGGCCCGCCGCGCCCACACGGACCTCTCGCTCTTCCAGATCCGCTGCGACGCGGTGGTGATCAACCGGCTGCTGCCCGAGGCGGCCGCCGCCGAGCCTTATTTTCGCGACTGGGGACGGGTGCAGGAGGAGCGCTGCGCCGAGGTGGCGGAGCTCTTCGCTCCGCTTCCCATGCTGCGCGGTCCCTTGCGCGAAGACGAGGTGATGGGCGTCCAGGCCCTCGCCGCCCACGGCCGCGAGCTCTTCGGGGACCGCGATCCGGGAGGTGTGCTGAGCCGCACGCGGGGACTGCGCTTCCGGCACGAGGGAAGCGCCGGGCGCGTCTCGCTCTCGCTTCCCCTCCCCCACGCCGAGCGCGGCGCCCTCGAAGTGGCAAAGCTCGACGGCGAGCTCGTGATCCGGGTCGGGGGGAAGCGGCGGCGCCTGGTGCTGCCGCGCCACCTGGCCCGCCTGGCGCTCGAAGGCGCGCGCCTGGAATCCGAGCGGCTGCAGGTGCGCTTCGCACCGCCCGAGCCCGGAGCCGGCTAGCCATGCGGGTCGTCCTGCTCACCGGCAAGGGGGGCGTCGGCAAGACGAGCCTGGCCGTGGCCACGGCCCTCGGCGCCGCCGAGCACGGCCACCGCGTGCACCTGCTCTCCACGGATCCCGCCCACAGCCTGGGGGACGCCCTCGGCCGGCGCGTGGGGGCGAGGCCGCTCGCCATCGCGCCGGGCGTGGTGGCCCAGGAGGTGGAGGTCCTGGAGGAGCTGGCGCGCTCCTGGTCGGAGATCCAGGACTGGCTCCGGCAGCTCCTGCGCGACGATGTGGACCCGGTGGTGGCCGAGGAGCTGCTGGTCTTCCCGGGGCTCGAGGAGCTCGTGGCGCTGCGAGCGGTCCGCGAAGTGGAGGCCATGGGTGCTTGCGATGTCTGCGTGGTGGACTGCGCCCCGACCGGTGCGACCCTGCGCATGCTCCGCTTCCCGGACGCGCTGCGCATCTTCATGGAGAACTTCTTCGAGTGGGAGCGGCGCGGTGCCCGCTTGCTGCGCCCCCTGGTGGAGCGCGCCGGCGGTCGCTGGGTGCCCAGCGAAGCGTTCTTCGAGGCCTTCGAACGCCTGTATCGAGACGTGGACGACGTGCGGCGCATCCTGCTCGACGGGGAGCGAACGACCGCCCGGTTGGTCACGAACCCGACCCGGGTGGTGATGGACGAGACGCGACGCTCGTTCGCCTACCTGTCGCTGTACGGCGTGGCCACGGACGCGGTGGTGGTGAACCGCCTGCTGCCCGAGCAGGCCTCCCAGGGCTGGTTCGCGCGCTGGGCACACCGCGAGCACGAGGAGCTGTCGGCCCTGGCGGCCGCCTTTCCGCTGCCTCTGCTGCGTGCCTCCCTGCGTCCCCACGAGGTGGTCGGTGTGGAAGCCCTGCGCGAACTGGCCCGGGAGGTGTACGCCGGCCAGGATCCCGCCGCGGTCCTGCGACGCGCCCGACCCCTGCGGCTGGCGCGCCGGGGCGGCCGTACCTTCCTCGAGATCGACCTGCCCCAGGTGTCCAAGGAGGAGCTCGAGGTGGCGCTCCACGGCGACGACCTCCTGCTGCGCGTGCGCGACGCGCAACGCCGGATCGCCCTGCCCGCCTCGGTGGCGGGGCGCGAGCTCGCGGGAGCGAGCCTGCGCGACGGGGTGCTCGAGGTGCGCTTCGCGCCGTGAGGCCCCCGCGCCCGCCGCGCCGCATCGTGTCGCTGGTGCCATCGCTCACGGAGGCGCTCTTCGCCCTCGGGATGGGCGAGCGGCTGGTGGGCGTCACCGACTGGTGCGTCCATCCGGCGCAGGGGGTCGCCCGGCTGCCCAAGGTGGGCGGCACCAAGAACGCGGACCCCGATCGGATCGCCGACCTGCGCCCGGATCTCGTGATCGCCAACCAGGAGGAGAACACGCGTCGGGTGGTGGAGCGGCTGCGCGCCGCCGGCATTCCCGTCTGGGTCACCTATCCCAGCACGGTACGCGACGGGGCGCTGCTGCTGCGCGAGCTGGCGGAGCTCGGGGCTCCGCCCGAGGCCTGGGCCGCGGTGGTGGAGCCGGTGGAGCGCGCCGTGGCCGAAGCAGAAGCCTCGCCTCCCGAGCGCCGGACCCGCTTCTTCTGTCCCGTCTGGCGCGAACCGTGGATGAGCGTCGGGACCGACACGTACGCCCACGATCTGCTGCGCCTGGCAGGGGGGGCCAACGTCTTCGCGGAGCGTCGGGAGCGCCGCTACCCCGTGGTGAGGCTCGAGGAGGTGGAGGCGGGTCGGCCCGAGGTGATCCTGCTGCCCGACGAGCCCTACCGCTTCGGGCTGGCGGACGCCGAGGAGCTGGCCGCGCTCGACGTGCCCGCGGCCCACGCGGGCCGCATCCATCTCATCGACGGCACCTGGGTGTCGTGGTACGGTCCCCGCATCCGGCGGGCGCTCGAGGCCTTCCGGGAGCTGCTCCACCCGCAGGGCCCCGGGGATGCAGGAAGCGAAGCGGGGGGGCAGCGGCAGGCTTCCGGGGGGTAGGCCGCCGTACCGTGTCGTTGGTCCACTTCCAGCTTCGCGACGCCAGGGCCCCCGTCCGCTTCGATGGGCCCGAGGTCCCCAGCGCGGTGTGCCCCGAGGTCGCGGTCCGGCTGGCGCGTGCTGCAGCGCACCGGGCCCGCCCCCTCCCGCTCCCGCCCGGTGCCCGGCCGTGAGCCGCTTCGCCGCCGCCGGGGGGATGGGGCTGCTCGAGGCCCCGGATCTCCGCCTGGCCGCCGCGGAGGGCCGTCCTGGCCTCCAGGAGGTCGAGTGGGGCCTATTCCCCATCTCCGGCTCCACCGTACGTTTTCCAATCCAGATTTCCTACGTTGTGGCCATGGAAAACCGCCCGGCCGGAGGCCGGATCGATACCCGCAGGGCGTTTGAATCGGGCCGGGTCAACCGGGTCGTGCCCAAGCAAAAAGTGCTCGAGTCGGCGCTCCAGCTGGCCGAGAAGATCGTGGGCAGTGGCCCGATCGCCGTACGCGAGGTCCGCCACCTGGTGCGGAGCGCGCTGGGGCGGCAGCAGGAGGATGCCCTGGCACGCGAGCTCGGAATCGGCCGTGCGGTCCTTGCCACGCGCGACGCTCGGGAGGGCCCGCGCGCGTTCGAGAAGCGCAAGCCCCGCTGCGAGGGACGATGATCCCTGCGGGCGGGATCCAGGAGGAGGGGAGCCGAGCCATGAAGGCCCGTGTTTCCGTTGGCTTCGCACACTGGGCGGTGCTGGCGGTCGCCGCGCTGGTCTTCGGACCGACGCTGGCGCACGCCAGCCGGCTCTCCGAGGTGCGGGTCGGCACGCACCCCGGCTTCACGCGCATCGTGCTCGAGCTGGACGGCCCCGCCGGCTACCGGCTCCACGAACCGAAGGTCGGTGCGCCGCAAGAGCTGGTGATGGAGATCGACGCCAGCAGCTCGGCGCAGCAGGTCACCTCGCGTAGCCCGCTGGTGGGTGAGGTGAGGGTGGAGCCGTCGACGCGTGGCTCGACGGTGCGCATCCCGCTCAAGCGCGACGACGTGCACGTCACCGAGATGATCCTGGCCAAGCCCACGCGGATCGTTCTCGACGTGCGCCGCTTCGAGGCTGCGGCGATCGCCCCGCCGAAGGCTGCGACCGGCGCGCCGCCCGCCAAGCTGGACACGACTCCCTCGGCTGCTGCGGCGAAGGCGGGGACGAGCGCCCCGGCCGCCTCTGCCGGCCTGCCCGATCTCGCACCCGCCGAGCTCGAGAAGGCCGCGGCGGCAGCCCTCGGGGAGACGAAGGCCGCCCGCAGCTCAGGCACCGCCAAGGCTGCCGAGCCCGCCCAGAAGGCGGAGGTCGAGGCGGCCGCTGCCAAGCTGCCCGCAGCGGCGGGTCCGGAGCAGAGCGAGCCGCCGAGCGGCGCCGTGCAGGTGGCCTCCGCCGGCTCCGGGGAGGACGATCCCTTTGCGGGTATGCCGCTTCCGGGACCCGAGCAGGGCGCGGCGCCGGCTCCGTCCCTGCGCGCCGACGCGGCGCCGGGGTCTGCCAGGCCGCCCGTCCCCAGCAGCCGTGCAGCCCCTTCGACTGGTTCGAGTGGGGGGGTACCCGGCTTCCTGACCGCGCCCAAGGGGATCGTGGCGGTGGTGGCCGGAATCGTGATCCTGGTGCTCGTGTGGCTGCGCCTGCGGCGCCGCGAGGACGATAGCGAGCCGCTGACTGCTTCCATTCTGAACGATGAGGACTTCGCCATGTCGATGGATTCGGAGCCCACTGCGGCGGAGAGCGCCGCCCCGGAGTTGCACGCCGAGTCGGTGACGGAGTTCGATGCGAACTCGGATTTCGAGACGTCGCTCGAGCCGGCGCCGAGGACCGCGGCCGTCGCCCCGGCACCGGGACCCGCCCGGCCCGCGGCCGAGGGCGGTCGGCTCGACGCGCTCGAGCGGAGGCTGGTGCAGCTGGAGAGCCGCTGCGAGGAGCTCACCCAGGCTCGCGAACGGCTGGAGCGCCAGGTGGCGGCGCAGACCGAGGAGCTGCGTGTGCAGCGGGCTGCGATCGCACGCACGCAGCGGGTGGTCCGCTCCCTGGCGCGTCCCGAGGACGTGGCTACGGAGCCGGTCCCGCGCCCGCCCGAGCGGCCGGGCCACTAGCGGCCAGCGCCCCGCATTCGAAGGCGGCGGCCGGGGACACCCGGCCGCCGCTCGTGTTTTTTGCCGCCTCTCTTCGGTTATTTCCATGCCGCCTCATGGGTGGAAACCCTGATACGGTCGAAGCCCCTTCCCGGGTAGGGTGCCCTCCAGGTAGCGGGTGCTGTACAGCCGCTCGGACGGGGGGTGTGCGGTGGCGATCCGGATCCTGCTCGCGGACGACCATGGGGTCGTCCGACAGGGGCTTCGCAAGCTGTTCGAGGCCCAGAAGGACTTCGAGGTGGTGGGCGAGGCGGCCGACGGCCTCGAGGCCGTCGAGCTGACCGGGCGCCTGGCGCCGGATGTGGTGGTGATGGACGTCTGGATGCCCCGGCTCTCGGGCGTGGAGGCGACGCGTCGCATCATCCGCTCCGGCGCTCCCACCCGCGTCCTGATCCTCTCCATGCACAAGGCGCGCAGCTACGTGGAGGAGGTGCTTCGCGCCGGTGCGTCTGGCTACGTGCTCAAGGACACGCCCGCGAGCGAGGTGATGACCGCGATCCGCGCCGTGAAGCAGGGGGAGTGCTATCTCTCGCCGGCGATCACCCAGCAGGTGGTGGACGCCCTCACCCACCCGGGAGATCTCGAGAGCTCA
>JBFIML010000009.1:0-92544 GCA_041611735.1 Myxococcota bacterium
GGCCCTCGCCTGGCTGGCGCGCGCGCCGGAGCCCTTCTTCCTGTGGGTGCACTACTACGACCCCCACGCCACCTACGATCCCCCCGCGCGCTACGCGGAGGTCTTCCCGGGGCGGCCCTACGACGGCGAGATCGCCTACGTGGACGCGGAGCTCGGCCGCATCGTGGAGGCGCTGCGCGCGGACCAGCGGCTCGACCGCACGCTGGTGGTGGCCACGGCGGACCACGGCGAGAGCCTGGGCGAGCACGGCGAGCTCACCCACAGCTACACGCTCTACGACGCCACCCTGGCGGTGCCGCTCCTGGTGCGGGGCCCGGGAGTCCCGGCGGGCGCCGTGGTGGGCGGCGTGGTGCGCACGGTGGACGTGATGCCTACGGTGCTGGCGCGCGCGGGCCTCGCCGCGCCGGCGGACCTGGACGGCAGCGACCTGGCGCCCCTGTGGCAGGCGTCCGCGGCGCCGTCGCCGCGGATCGCCTACGCGGAGACCCTCGCCACGGAGCTCCACCACGGCTGGAGCCCGCTCTTCGCCGTGCGCTCCGCCACCCACCACTACGTGCGGGCCCCGCGGCCGGAGCTCTACGCCGTGGCCACGGATCCGCGCCAGGTGCGCAACCTGCTGGAAGGCGGCGGTGCGGGGCCCGGGCCCATCGTGGCGGAGCTCGACGCGGAGATCGAGTCGCGTCTGGCAGGGGCCACGGCGGTGCGCCCGACCGCCGTCGATGCCGAGACGCGCGCCCGGCTCCAGGTCCTGGGCTACGCGCTCCCGGAGCAGCCCCGGGCACGCAGCGGCGTGGACCCGAAGGACGGGCTCGCCGCCCTGGAGACCTACTTCGACGCCCTCAAGCTCTTCGAGGCCCAGCGCTTCGCCGAGGCCCGGGCCCGGGTCGAGGTCATGCTGGAGCGGGTGCCCACCAGCGCCCTGGGGCATGCGCTGCTGGCGCGCGTCCACGTGATGGAGGGCCACGCCGACCTCGCCCTGGAGCACGCCGAGGCGGCGGCGCGGCTGCTGCCCCAGGAGGTGAGCTACGCGGTGCTGGTCGGCGACGTGAAGCTCCACCTGGGCGACTGGGCGGGCGCCGAGCGGGCCTGGCGCGACGCCGTGCGGCGCGAGTCCGACCATCCCCTCACCCAGTCGGCCCTGACGGCAGCCGAGGCGCGGGCGGGCCGGGTGCGGGAGGCGCAGGCGGCGGCGC
Organism: Myxococcota bacterium; assembly: GCA_041611735.1. Taxonomy (GTDB): domain Bacteria; phylum Myxococcota_A; class UBA9160; order UBA9160; family PR03; genus JBFIML01. Next base: position 1,194 of record JBFIML010000009.1, read on the forward strand.
GTCGCGCGCGCGAGCTCTCCCCGTCGAGTCCCGAGATCGCCCGGCGCATCGCCGCGGCCTGGGAGCAGGCCGGCGAGTACGAGCGGGCGCTGGCCGCCTACCGCGAGGCCCTCGCCCTGGATCCCGATTCCCGGGAGACCCACATGCTGCTGGCGATCCAGCTGGCCCGGCTCGGCCAGGGCGCCGACTCGGCGCGGCACCTGGAGCAGGCCGGGGCCTGGGCGCAGGTCCCGCACCTGCGCAACCGCCTGGGCATCGTGCACGCCGCCCGGGGCGAGGCCGCCCGGGCGGAGGCCATCTTCCGGGACCTCATGCGCCAGCACCCGAGCTACCTGACGGTGCGGCGCAACCTGGCCATCCTGCTGCGGGAGCAGGGTCGCCTGCGCGAGGCCGCCCAGGTGGACGCGGGCGCCTGAGCCCGTACGGGCGGCTACCCTGGGGCCGACGCGACCGCGTCCTCTCCGCCGTGCCGCACCATCCCTCGACCCCTCCCGCCGCCCCGCCTTCTCCCGTGACGGAGCCCGCCCGCTGGTGGGACGAGGTGGCGGGGATCTCCTGGGTGGAGGCGCAGCCGCTCCTGGACCGCCAGCTCGCGCCCCTGGGACGCGTCGTCATGGAAGCGGGCGGGGTCGCGCCCGGGGAGCACGTCCTCGACGTGGGCTGCGGCTGCGGCGACACGACCCTGGAGCTGGCGCGCCGGGTGGGGCCCGAGGGCCGCGCCGTCGGGATCGACGTGTCGCGGCCCATGCTGGCCCACGCCCGGGCCCGGGCGCGCCGGGCGGGTGCGGCGGGGGTGCGCTTCCGGCGCGTGGATCCCCAGGCGGGCGGTCTGGGCGAGCGCCGCTACCAGCTGGTCTACTCGCGCTTCGGCGTCATGTTCTTCACGGAGCCGGAGCGCGCGTTCCGGAACCTGTGGCGGGCGCTGCGACCCGACGGACGCCTCGCCTTCGTGTGCTGGCAGGGACGCGAGCGCAACCCGTGGATCACCGTCCCCATGGCCGTGGCCGCGCGCTTCGTGCCGCTTCCGCCGCCCCTGCCCCCGGACGCGCCCGGCATGTTCGGCCTCGCCGACGCCGGCCGGATCCGGAGTCTCCTCGCCGCGGCGGGCTTCGTGGACGTGCGCTGCGAGAGCCGGGAGGGGCCGCTGGCGCCCGCGGGCGGCGACCCCGCCCAGGCGGCGGCCCTCTATCTGCTGGTCAGCCCGGTGGCGGCGGCCCTGCGCGAGAGCGGCGCCGACGAGGCGACGCGGGCGGAGCTGGCCCAAGCGCTGCACGACGAGCTGGCCCGCCACGCCACTGCGCAGGGCGTCCGTCTGCCATCGGCGGCGTGGCTCGTCACCGCCCGCCGCCGCCGCGCGTAGGCGCGCAGCGAGGCGCGGAGTAGAGCGAAGACGCGGGAGAGCCCCTGGATCCCCGGGGAGGATTCGAACCTCCATTCGTAGGTTCAGAGCCTACTGTCCTGCCGTTAGACGACCGGGGAGCCGCGGCTTCGGGTTTATACCGGAGCCGCCTGGGCCCCTCAAGCGACGCGGATGCGCTCCAAGGCGCGGCCGACGCGCGCCAGCGTGCGGGGCTTCCCGAGGACGGCCAGGGTCTCGTAGATTCCGGGCGATACCGCGCCGCCCGTCACGGCCACGCGCACCGGCTGGGCCAGGCGACCCAGGGCGAGCCCTTGGTGGCGCGCACAGACCTGCTCGAAGGTCTTCTCCAGGTCGCCCTCGTTCCAGCTCTCGAGCGCATCCAGCGACGCGTGCAGGTCCGCCAGCGCCGGATCGATCTCCCGCTTCCAGTGCTTGCGCACCGCCTTCTCGTCGAAGACCAGGGCTTCGTCCGGCACCACCAGGAAGCGCGCCAGCCGGGCCATCTCCCGCAGCGTCTTGCTCCGCTCCCGCAGGAGGTCCACCAGACGCGCCAGGGCTTCGTCGGGCTCCACGGGGCCGCCCGCCTCGGCGGCCAGGAAGGGCTGGAGCTCCGCCAGCAGGGCGGGGGCCGGGAGCTCCTTGATGTAGTGCTGGTTCAGCCACTCGAGCTTGCCGGTCTCGGCCCGGGCCGGAGAGCGGTTCACGGCGGCCAGGTCGAAGAGCTGTGCGATCTCCTCCCGGGAGAAGATCTCCTGGTCGCCGTGGGACCAGCCGATGCGCACCAGCCAGTTGCGCAGGGCCTCGGCCAGGTAGCCCTCGTCCCGGTAGTGTTGCACCGAGACCGGGTCGCGGCGCTTGGAGAGCTTCTTGCCGTCGGAGCCCACGATGAGCGGCACGTGGGCGAAGGCCGGCGGCTCCGCGTCCAGGGCCCGGTAGAGAGCCAGGTGGAACGGCGTGTTGCTGTGATGATCGGCGCCGCGGATCACGTGGGTGATGCGCATCTCCACGTCGTCCACCACGCCGGCCAGGTGGTAGAGCGGGTGGCCGTCGCTGCGCTGGATGATCAGGTCGCCGATCTCGCTGCCGGCCTGCCCGCTCGGCCCGAAGACGAGGTCGTCCCAGACCAGGCGCACGTCGGGATCGACGCGCAGGCGCACGGTGTGGGGGCCGCAGTCCGGACCGTGGCCCGCGTCGCGGCAGCGCCCGTCGTAGGTCCACTTGCGGCCCTCGGCGATGGTGCGCGCCCGGCGCTCCTCCAGCTCGTCCCGGGTGCACGTGCAGCGGTAGGCACGCCCCTTGCGCAGCAGCTCCGCCACCGCGGTCCGGTAGCGCTCGCCCCGCTCGCTCTGGCGCACGGGCCCCTCGTCCCAGGGGATGCCGAGCCACTCGAGGCCCTCGATCACGGCCCGCTCCGCCTCGGGGGTGGAGCGCTCGCGGTCCGTATCCTCGATGCGCAGCACCAGCACGCCCGCGTGGCGACGGGCGAAGGCCCAGTTGAAGAGGGCGGTGCGTGCCCCGCCCAGGTGGAGGAAGCCGGTGGGGCTCGGGGCGAAACGCGTGCGCACGGTCGCCATGCGGCCCCAGTCTAACTGCCGTTGACGCTGCCGCAGGTGGCCTGCATATTCGCGCCGGGCCAGGAGGCGGCTCGTCCGGGCCGCGGCCCCCCGGGGCAATGAGGCTTCTCGTCGATCGACTGAAGGAGACCCCCTCGGTCCACCGCTTCGAGGGCACCGAGGAGTGGTGGGGCAGCCTGCGGGCCTCGTTGGCGGAGCTCGAAGGCGGGCCTGCGCGGCCCTTCGGCTTCGAGCTGCGTGCCCACCGCATGGGCGAAGACCTCTATCTGGAAGGGGTGCTGACCGGCGCCCTGGAGCTCGGGTGCAGCCGCTGTCTCGCGCGCTACCGTCACCCGCTCCGCGAGACCTTCCGGCTGGTGCTCGAGCCGGCGGCCCAGCGTGTCCCAGCCGACCCGGAAGCGGCCCGCGCGCTGGCGCAGTTCGGCATGTGCCCGGGCGACGAGCTCGAGACCGGTTGGTTCCGCGGCAGCGAGATCGATCTCGGGGAGTTCTTCCGGGAGCTGGTCGCACTGTGCATGCCGGTGCAGCCCGTGTGCCGCGAGGAGTGTCGCGGTCTGTGCCCGCAGTGCGGGGCGGACCGCAATCTGAAGAGCTGCCGGTGCGTGGAGGCCGGCCGGAGCTCGCCCTTTGCGGTGCTCCGTGGCCTGCGCGGCGGCGGAAGGGGAGAGGCCTGATGGCGGTTCCGAAGCGAAAGACCTCGCGCGCCCGGCGCGACCGGCGGCGCAGCCACGACGCGCTCGCGCTTCCGGCTCGCTCCACCTGCCCCCAGTGCAAGGAGCCCAAGCGTCCCCATCACATCTGCCGCAACTGCGGCACCTACCGAGGCCGCACGCTGATCCAGACCGACGAGGAGTAGCGGGCGTGCTCGCTCTCCTGTTCCCCGGCCAGGGGTCCCAGGCGGTCGGGATGGGCCGCGAGGTGGCGGAAGTCTCGGCGGCAGCCCGGGCGGTCTTCGCGGCGGCCGACGCGGCGCTCGGCGTTCCCCTGGCGCGGCTCTGCTTCCAGGGGCCGGCGCGTGAGCTGCAGCGCACGGAGCTGCAGCAGCCGGCGGTCCTCGCCACGAGCGTGGCGCTGCTGCGGGCGCTGGAGGAGCGCGGGGCGGTGGCGCCCGCCTGGGCGGCGGGCCACAGCCTCGGGGAGTACACGGCGCTGGTGGCCTGCGGAGCCCTCGATTTCGAGGAGGCCGTGCGCCTGGTGCACGCCCGGGGCCGCTACATGCAGGAGGCGGTGCCCGAGGGAGAGGGCGCCATGGCCGCCGTGCTGGGGTGTTCCGCCGCGCTGGTGGAGCGCGCCTGCGAGGCCGCGCGCGCCGAGACCGGCGGCTGGGTCGAGCCGGCCAACTACAACGCGCCGGAGCAGACCGTCGTCTCCGGGGAGGCCGTCGCCGTGGAGGCCGCCTGCGCGAGGGCGCGGGAGGCCGGCGCCCGACGCGTGCTGCGCCTGCCCGTCTCGGCTCCCTTCCACTGCCGCCTGATGGCTGCCGCCGCCGACAAGCTCGCCCCGGAGCTGGCGCGCCTGGCCTTCCGCGATCCGCGGCCGCCGATCGTCAGCAACGTGGAGGCCCGGCCCAACGCGAGCGCGGCCCGGGTGCCCGAGCTGCTGCAGCGCCAGGTGACGGAGCCCGTGCGCTTCGTGGAGAGTGTCCGGTGTCTGGTGGAGCTCGGCGCCACCCGCGTGCTCGAGGTGGGGCCGGGCCGGGTGCTGAGCAGCCTCGTGGGCCGCATCGCACCGGAGCTCGAGCGGGCCAACCTGGCCGGGTCCGGGGACCTGGAGCGGGCCGCCCGCTTCGTCGCCGGCGCGTAGGGCTTGCCCCGGGCGCCGGCAGCCGGGGACGGCTACGCTTCCGCCGCCGGCGGAATGGGCAGTCGGGTTCGGGTTTCTGGTGGGGGTTCGGGTCGGGGTCGGGAGGGGTTCCATGTCGCTCGAGAGCCGCGTCACCGACATCATCGTGGAGCAGCTGGGAGTGTCCCGCGAAGAGGTGGTCCCGCAGGCTTCCTTCATCGAGGACCTGGGGGCCGACTCCCTCGACATCGTCGAGCTCGTGATGGCCATGGAAGAAGAGTTCGACATCGAGATCCCCGACGAGGACGCCGAGAAGATCCAGACCATCCGGGACGCGCTTGCCTACGTGAAGGAGCGCGTCGAGGCCTGACCCCCATGGAGCGTGCGGGCGGCCGACGGCGCGTGGTCGTCACGGGGATCGGCTGCGTGACCCCGCTCGGGCCCGACGCCGCCGCGTCCTGGGGCGCTGCCCTGGCTGGCCACAGCGCGGTCGGCCCGATCCAGCGCTTCGACCCCCGTGATCTCGCGGTGCGCATCGCCGCCGAGGCGCCCGATCCGCTCCTGCCCGGGGACCTGCCTCCCAAGCAGGTGCGTCGCCTGGATCGGGCCGTGCGCTTCGCCGTGGCGGCGACCGAGGAGGCCCTGCGCGACGCCGAGCTGGCTCCCGGTCGGCTGGACGGCGAGCGCTGCGGCGTGGTGATCGGCTCGGGCATAGGAGGCATCGAGACGCTGCTCGCCAACCACCGGGCGCTTCTCGAGGGCGGTCCGCGCCGGGTGTCGCCCTTCCTGATCCCCATGGCCATCGCCAACATGGCCTCCGGCTACCTCTCCATCCGCTACGGGCTGCGGGGTCCGAACCTGTGTCCCGCCAGCGCCTGCGCCAGCGGCGCCCACGCCCTCGGCGAGGCGCTGCGGGTGCTCGAGCGCGGCGAGGCGGACGTGGTGCTGGCGGGGGGCACGGAGGCGGCGATCCAGCCGCTGGTGGTGGCCGGCTTCGCCGCCATGCGCGCCCTCTCCACGCGCAACGCGGCGCCCGCGCGGGCCAGCCGTCCCTTCGACGCGGACCGGGACGGCTTCGTGCTCGGGGAGGGGGCCGGTGTGCTGGTGCTCGAGGCCGAGGAGCACGCCCGGCGCCGGGGGGCCCGGGTGCGGGCCCGCCTGCTCGGCTACGCGGCCAGCGCCGACGCCGCCGACCTGGCCAGCCCCGCGGAGGACGGCTCCGGGGCCCGCCGCGCCATGCAGGGGGCGCTGCGCGACGCGGGCTGCGGCCCCGAGGCGGTGGGCTACCTGAACGCCCATGCCACGGGAACGCCCGCCGGCGATCGCATCGAGGCGGCGGCGATCCGCGCGGTCTTCGGGGCCCATGCGGACCAGCTGCCGGTCTCGTCCACCAAGTCCATGACCGGGCACCTGCTCGGCGCCGCCGGGGCCGTGGAAGCGGTATGGTGTGTGCTCGCCCTCGAGACGGGCTGGCTGCCGCCCACCGTGAACCTGGACCGGCCCGATCCCGAGTGCGCGCTGGACCACGTGGCCCACAAGGCGCGGCTGCAGGCCGTGCGGGTGGCGGTCTCGAACTCGTTCGGCTTCGGTGGGACCAACGCGAGCCTCGTGCTGGGACGGGAGGAGGAGTGATGGGCGATCCGATCTGGCTGGCCAGCGACCACCGGGGCTTCGCGCTCAAGACGGAGCTGCGCCGCCGCCTGGAGGCGGCGGGCCATGCAGTGCGCGACTGCGGCAGCGATGGCAGCGAGTCGGTGGACTACCCGGAGCTCGTGGCGCCGGTGGCCCGCGCCGTGGCGCGGGGCGAGGCGGCGCGGGCCATCGTGATCTGCGGCTCCGGCCTCGGCGTGACCTATGCCGCCAACCGCTTTCCGCGCGTGCGGGCGGCCCTCGTCCACGACGAGGAGGGCGCCCGCATGGCGCGCCTCCACAACGACGCCAACGTGCTGGCCCTGGCGGGCGACCGGCTCGCAGGCGAAGCGGCCTGGCGCCTCGTCACCACCTGGCTCGAGACGCCCTTCGAGGGCGGCCGGCACGCGCGGCGCGTCGAGCAGATCGACGCCCTGGCGCGCGACGCCTGGCAGGGGTCGCAGGCGGACCCGGTGGCCGCCGTGGATCCGCCCATCCAGCGCCTGCTGCGCCGCGAGGCCCGCCGCCAGGCCCTGAACCTCGAGCTCATCGCCTCGGAGAACTTCGTGTCGGAAGCGGTCCTCGCCGCGGTGGGCTCGGTCCTCACCAACAAGTACGCGGAGGGCTATCCGGGCCGGCGCTACTACGGCGGCTGCGAGGTGGTGGACGAGGTGGAGAAGCTTGCCATCGAGCGGGCCCGGACCCTGTTCGGGGCCGACCACGCCAACGTGCAGCCCCACTCCGGCTCCCAGGCCAACGAGGCGGTCTATCGCGCGGCCCTCGACCTGGGGGACACGATGCTCGCCATGAACCTGGACCAGGGCGGGCACCTGACCCACGGCAGCCCGGTCAACTTCTCGGGCCAGCTCTACCGCGTCGTCGCCTACGGCGTGCGCCGCGACACCGAGCAGATCGATTACGACGAGGTGCGACGCCTGGCCCGCGAGCACCGGCCCAGGCTGATCCAGTGTGGCACCACCGCCTATTCCCGGACCCTCGACTTCAAGGTGTTCCGGGAGATCGCGGACGAGGTGGGGGCGGTCCTGTTCGCGGACATCGCCCACATCGCCGGCCTGGTGGCGGCCGGAGTGCACGCGAGCCCGGTGGGCCACGCCCAGATCGTATCCACCACGACCCACAAGACCCTGCGCGGGCCGCGCGGGGGCATGATCCTGTGCGACGCCGACTGGGCCAAGCGCATCGACAGCGCGGTCTTCCCGGGGCTGCAGGGGGGTCCCCTGATGCACGTGATCGCGGGCAAGGCCGTGGCCTTCCACGAGGCGGCGCAGCCGGGCTTCCGCGACTACTGCAAGCGCGTGGTCAAGAACGCCGACGCCCTGGCTCGCGCCCTGGCGGAGCGGGGCCTCCGCATCGTTTCGGGCGGCACCGACACCCACCTCTTCCTGCTCTCCCTGGTGGACCACGACACCACGGGCAAGGCCGCCCAGACGGCCCTGGAGCGCGCCGGGATCACCGCCAACAAGAACATGGTGCCCTTCGACCCGCGCAAGCCCATGGTCACGTCGGGGGTCCGCATCGGGACGCCGGCGGTCACCACGCGCGGCATGGGTCCCGGGGAGATGGTGGAGATCGGGGCGCTCATCGCCCGGGTGCTCGAGCGGCCCGGCGACGTGGAGCGCCTCGACGCGATCCGGCGCGACGTGGAGACCCTGTGCCGCCGCTTCCCGCTCTACGCGAGCCGCTGGAGCGATCGGGACTGAGCGTGCGCTGCCCCTACTGCGCCGACGAGGAGAGCCGGGTGGTCGACTCGCGTCTCGGACGCGAGGGCGGCGAGATCCGCCGGAGGCGCGAGTGCCTGGAATGCGGGCGCCGCTTCACCACCCGCGAGCGGGTGGAGGAGGTTCTGCCCAAGATCGTCAAGCGCGACGAGCGCCGCGAGGAGTACGATCGGCACAAGCTCCAGCTCGGCATCGAGAAGGCCTGCGCCAAGCGACCGGTCTCGGCGGATGCCGTCGAGCGTCTGATGGACCGCGTCGAGAAGCGACTCCACGAGAGCGGCGAGAGCGAGCTCCCGAGCCGTCGGCTCGGAAGCTGGATTCTGGAGGAGCTGGCCGCGGTAGACGTGATGGCGGCTGCGCGCTTCGCTTCGGTCTTCGAGGGCTTCGAGAGCGCAGGCGACTACGCCGCCTTCTTCGAGAGCGCGGGCCGGCTGCGGCGGGGTGCGCCCGAAGCCGGACGCACCCCGTAGCGGGCCGGGTTGGATCCGGAAGCGGCCATGCGGCTCGCCCTGGCCCAGGCGCGGCGCGCCCTGGGACGCACCTTCCCCAACCCCCCCGTGGGTGCGGTCGTGTTCCGGGGCGATCGCGTGCTCGGCCGCGGCAGGACGCGCCCGCCCGGCGGACCCCACGCCGAAGTGGTGGCGCTCGAGCGCGCCTCGCACCGCTACGGCGCCCCCGCCCTGAAGGGCGCTGCCCTGGCCGTCACCCTGGAGCCGTGCCGTCACTGGGGTCGCACGGGTCCGTGCACGGACGCCATCGTGGCGGCGCGGCTCGGCCGCGTCTACGTGGGTCACCTGGACCCCAACCCGCGTATGGCGGGCGCTGGCGTGCGGCGCCTGCGGCGCGCCGGGATCGAGGTCTCCGTGGGCGTGCTCGAGGATGCCTGCCGCCACCAGCACCGCGGCTTCGCCTCGGTGCACCGGCGGGGTCGGCCCTTCGTCACCGTGAAGCTGGCCGCCAGCCTGGACGGACGCATCGCCACCGCACGCGGCGAGTCGCGTTGGATCACCGGCCCGCGGGCGCGCGCCTTCGTGCACGCGCTGCGGGCCCGCACCGACGCGATCCTGATCGGGGCGGGGACCGCCCTGGCGGACGACCCCGACCTGACCGCGCGGGACGGCCGGCGCGTCGTCCACCGGCCGGTACGGGTCTTGCTGGATACGCGCCTGCGGGTGCCGACCCGGGCGCGTCTCTACCGCCGCGCCGACCCGGAGCGCACCTGGGTGGTCTGTGGAAGCAGTGCTTCGGCCCGGCATCGGCGCGCCGTGGCTGACACCGGCGCCCGCGTGCTTCCCGTGGCCACCCGCGCGGGACGCGTGGCGTTGCCGGCGGCCCTGGCTCGCCTGGCCCGCGAGGGGCTCACCACGCTCCTGGCGGAAGGGGGCGGCGAGCTCGCCGCCGCGCTGCTGCGGGTTCGGCTCGTGGACGAGCTGCACTGGCTGATGGCGCCGCGGCTGCTGGGCGGGGATGCGCGCCCCGCCGTGGGGCCGCTCGGCCTGGTCCGGCTGCGCGAGTCGCCGGGGCTCGTGGCGCCGCGCTGGCGGCGCCTGGGCGAGGACTGGCACGTGCAGGCGGGCGTCGCGCTTCCGGTCTCGCGGAGGCGGCCGTGAGGGTGTGGCCCAGCATTCGCGATGCCAGCGGTCTGCGCGTCGCGATCGTCGTCTCGCGCTTCAACCATCCGGTCTCGGTGCGTCTGCTCGAGGGCGCCGCGGCGGAGCTGGCCGAACGCGGGGCGGACGCCGCCGACGTGCACGTGGCCTGGGTCCCGGGCGCCTTCGAGATTCCCCAGGCAGCCCGCGCCCTGGCGGGGAGCGGACGCTACGATGCGGTGGTCGCACTCGGCGCGGTGATCCGGGGCTCGACGCCTCATTTCGACTACGTCTGCCGGGCGGTCACCGATGGCGTGCGCGAGGTGATTCGGGACACGGGGGTTCCGGTGGCGTTCGGCGTGCTCACCACCGACGATGCAGCGCAGGCCCTGGCGCGGGCCGGCGGTCCCGAGGGCAACAAGGGAGCCGAGGCCGTCCTGGCGGCCCTGGAGATGGTGCATCTGTCACGCGCCGTGGCGCGGGCGCCGGAAGGCGGGGAGGGGGAGCGGTGAGCGGGCTGCAACGCGCGTCCCGCCACCGCTCGCGGCAGGCGGCCCTCCAGGTGCTGTACGCCATCGACCTGGCCCGGCGGCGCGCGGCTGCCGACCCGCGCACCGCGGCGGCCGGAGCCTTCGAGGATGCGGCCGCCCACTTCGAGTTGCCGGAGGGAGCCCGCGCGTTCGCGAAGGAGCTCGTCACGGGGGTGGCCGCCGGGCTGGACGAGCTCGACTGCCTGCTGGCCGAGCACGCCACCCACTGGCGGGTGGAGCGCATGGCCGCCGTGGATCGCAACGTGCTCCGGCTGGCGGTCTACGAGCTGCTGCACACGGATACGCCCACCGAGGTGGTGATCGACGAGGCCGTGGAGCTGGCGCGCCGCTTCGGCGGCGAGGCCTCGCCGGCCTTCGTGAACGGAGTGCTGGACTCCGTGGCGCGACGTCGCCCGGCGCCCGGCTCCCTCGCCCCCGAGGCCTGAGGGCCGCGCGGGTCCCGAGTCCGTCCCCATCGGGTCAAGTCGCCGCCTCTCCGGCCGATCTGGCCCTGGTGAACCCGTCCCGGGGGCGGGTGGTGCGCCCGTCCGTCCTGCCCCCCCGCGGAGGCTGCATGAGCCTGGTCGGAAGTCTCGAGGATCTGGGCCTGGGGGAGATCCTCCAGATCATGGGGCTGTCCGGAAAGTCGGGAGTCCTCCGCGTGCGCTCGCCACAGGGCGAAGGGCGCATTCTCTTCGAGGGCGGCCTGGTCCGCGGGGCGCACCTGGCCGGACGGGCCTCGGACCTGCATGAGCTGCTGCGGGAGACCCGGACCCTGCCTGCCGAGGAGCTGGACGATCTGGTCGCCCGGGCGCGAGGGGAGGGGATCCCGCTCGAGAAGCTCCTCGTCGGCGCCGGCCTGCTCGATGCGGACGCCCTCGAGACGCTGCGTCGCCGGCAGGTAGAGACGGTGCTGAGCGGGATGTTCCGCTGGGTCGCCGGCGAGTTCACCTTCGAGGTGGGAGGCGGGGGCCCCGATGGCGATCTCCTGCTGCTCGCCGGCCTGAACGCCCAGTTCCTCGCCCTGGAGTGTGCGCGGCGCAACGACGAGGAGGATGCCGTCGGCGGGCCGTCGCCGGAGGATCTGGACCAGCGGGTGCCGGAGACGCCGGAGGTCGCCCCCGACGGGTCCGAGAGGGAAGTGACCTCGCGGGCAGCGGTGCCCCGCGCCGTCATCGTGATCGATGGCCACCGCGCCGTCCTCGAGTGGGCCAAGCGGGTGCTCCACGCCGGTCACGAGCGCATCCACGTCTTCCAGCGGCCCGAGCACGGGATCGCCCGCATCCGGCAGTATCTGTCGCGCGGAGAGCTTCCCGTGGTGATCGTGGCCGAGGACTCCCCCGCGGACCCCGTGAGCGGAGCCCCGGATGGCCGTGCCCTGGTGGAGCGCCTGCGCGTCCAGGCCCCCCGCATGCCCATGATCCTGCTGTGCCCGGCCGGCTTCGCGCCGGTCGGCTTCACGGCCGCCACCCTGGCCGAGCGGCCCGACGCGACCTGGCTCGCCGATCCCGCGGCGGCGGATCGCTGTGCCGAGCTGGCGGAGCAGCTGTGCCGGGCGGCGGAGGAGGCCACGTCCCAGGCGGAGGGTGGGGTGGGGGAGCCGCTGCCCCAAGCAGCGCGCCGCCGCCTGGCCAGCGCCGCGGCGCGGCTTCGCAAGGCGCCCGCGGGTGGCGACGTGCTGCGCCAGGTGCTCGACTTCGCGGCCGAGGACTTCCACCGGGTCGCGCTCTTCCGGATCCAGGACGAGCAGGCCGTGGGGCTGGCCCAGGCTGGGCTGCCCGCCGCCGGAGGACCCGACGACCCCGGCCTGCGTCAGGTCCGTCTGCCGCTCGATGCGGTGCCCTGGTTCCGAGCCGCCCTGGAGGTGCGGGCCGGCGTCCGGCGCGGCCCCCAGGGAGAGGGCGACCGGCGCCTGGCCGCCTGCATCGGCGAAGTGGTGGCGCCCCAGGCCTATCTGGCTCCCATCGAGAGTGCCGGCCGGATCGTGGCCCTCCTCTACGCCGACAACCTGCCCACCGGCGAGCCGCTGGCCGATACCCGCGCCCTGGAGGCCCTGCTGGCCGAGGTGGGCAGGGCCCTCGACGCCGTGCGGCCGGGTCGCCCCCCGGCCAGCGAGCGCAGCGGCATGACCAGCGCCCCCTGACGCGCCCAGAGTCTCAAGGGCGGCGCGCCTCTGACCGATACAACTGCCGATCCGTTCCGCCGTCCACCCCGGCGGGGAGGCGCCGTGCACCACATCCTCGTGGTCGAGGACTCGCCGACCATGCGCTCGCTGCTGGCCTCGACCCTGGAGGAGCTCGGCGTGCCGGCCAAGGTGAGCCAGGCCAACAGCGGGTTCGAGGCGCTGCGAGCCCTGCCGCGCTCCTGCTTCGACCTGATCGTGACGGACATCAACATGCCCGACATCAACGGACTCGAGCTGATCTCCTTCCTGCGGCAGAACCCCGCCTACCGCTCGATCCCGATCCTGATCATCTCGACCGAGGGCTCCGAGCGCGACCGCGAGCGCGGGCTCGGCCTGGGCGCCGACGCCTACCTGGTGAAGCCCTTCGAGCCGGAGGAGCTGCGCAGCCTCGCGCGAGAGCTGCTCGCTGCGAAGCGAGGCGGATAGGCGCGTGGCGGGGCGACGCTCCCACTCCGGCCGGCGCAGCAAGGCGCAGCAGGAGTTCGTGTCCGAGGCGGAGGAGATCCTCGAACGCCTGCGGGCCGACCTGGCGGACCTGCTCGATGCCCGGGCGGGCGCCGAGGAGCCCGGTCCAGAGCTGGTCAACCGCCTGTTCCGCTCCGCCCACTCGCTCAAGGGGTTGGCGGGCGGCTTCGGCCGCGATGCCATGGGCGGCCTGGCCCATCGGCTCGAGGACCTGCTCGACGGCCTGCGCCTGGGCCGCGTCTCCCTCGACTCCCCGGCCATCGATCTGCTCGACGAGGCGATCGGTCTCCTGGCGGGACTGCTCGACGTGGAGGAGGAGCCCGGGGCGGCGCCGCTGGCGGGGGCGGCGGCGGAGATGGTGGAACGCATCCAGGCGGCGCTCTGCCAGGCGGATCCGACGCCCGGCGCGCAGCCGGTGGCCCACCTCGATCCCGCCCTGCGCCGCGCGCTCACCGAGTACGAGGAGCACCGGGTGCTCGAGAACGTGCGGCGCGGCCGCCACCTGCACCTGCTCGAAGCTACGCTCGACGTCCAGGCCTTCGAGGAGGGGCTGACCGAGCTCACCCAGGCGGCGCGGGAGGGCGGCGAGGTGATCTCCACGCTCCCCGCCCCGGGTGAAGCCCCCGAGACCCAGATCCGCTTCACCCTGCTGGTGGCGAGCGACCTCGACCAGGACGCCTTCCGCACCCGGCTGCAGCTGCCCGACGCCAGCGTGCGCCGCGTGCACGCGGGGGGGCCGCCCGCACCGGCAGCCGAAGCGACCGCGGCCCCCCCGGCCCCGGAGCCGCCCGCCGGCCCCCGGGAGCTCACGTCGCTCAAGTCGATCAGCGGGACCGTGCGGGTCGACATCCGCAAGCTCGACGAGCTCATGAACCTGGTCGGGGAGCTCGTGATCCAGCGCAGCGCCCTCGGCGCCTTCGCCGGGCGCCTCGCCGCAGATGCCAGGACGGCGCGCCTCGGGACGGACCTGGGCAAGCTCCACCAGGGCCTGGACCGCCGCCTCCAGGATCTGCAAGCCGCGGTGCTCGACGTGCGCATGGTGCCCCTCGCCCAGGTGTTCGAGAAGCTCGCCCGCGTGGTACGCCGGCTGCGGCGCGACGAGGGCAAGGCGGTGCGGCTCGAGATCCGGGGCGCCGACACCGAGCTCGACAAGCTGATCGTGGAGGACCTGGTCGACCCGCTCATGCACGTGGTGCGCAACGCCTTCGACCACGCCATCGAGCCGCCGGAGGAACGCCAGGCGGCGGGCAAGCCCGCGGAGGGTCGCATCCGCATCGAGGCCTTCCAGCGCGGCAACCACGTGGTGATCCAGGTCTCGGACGACGGGCGCGGCATCGACGCGGAGGGGGTGCGTCGGCACGCCGTCCAGCGTGGTCTCGTCGCTCCCGACGAGCCCCTGGCGCGCAAGCGCCTGGTGGAGACCCTTCTCGTCCCGGGCTTCTCCACCCGCGACACCGTCACCGCCACCAGCGGCCGGGGCGTGGGCCTCGACGTGGTGCGCACCAACCTCACCGCGCTCGGGGGTCTGCTGGATCTCGACTGGACGCCAGGGCTGGGCACCACGGTCACCTTCACCCTGCCCATCACGCTGGCCATCATCCAGGCCCTGATGGTGCGGGTGGGCGGGGAGCGCTTCGCGATCCCGCTGGCCTCGGTGCTGGAGACGCTGGTGGTGGAAGCGGCGCGTGTTCAGCGCAGCGAGGGCCGCGAGCTGCTGAACCTGCGCGGCGAGGCGCTGCCCCTGCGCCGGCTGGCCGACGAGTTCGGCCTCGTCGCCGACCCCGGGACCGAGGAGCTGCACGTGGTGGTGCTCGGTCTCGGCGGCGCCCGGCTCGGCCTGCTGGTGGACGGGCTCCTGGGCAAGCAGGACGCCGTCATCAAGCCGATCCAGGGTCCGATCCAACGGCTGCGCGGCATTGCCGGGGCGACGGAGCTCGGCAGCCACGACGCCGTCCTGGTCCTCGACGTCTCGGCACTGGTGGAAGACGCGCTCGCCAGGCCGGAGGCGGCATGAGCCGATCCGATCCCACCCCGACCCAGCCGGGCCCCGGCCCCGCGGCCTGGCGGGAGCTGGCCCGCGCCGCCGTGGAGGCCCCCGGCGCCGGCGCCCCGGAGTTCGTGAACGAGCTGCTCGTGATCGAGCTGGCCGGCACGGCCTACGCGCTGCCCATCGAGCGCGTGCGGGAGATCGTGCGCCTGCGGGTCATCACCCGCGTCCCCCGCGTCCCGGCCGAGGTGCGGGGCGTCACCTCGCTGCGCGGGGAGATCTTCCAGGTGGTGGACCTGCGCCGGCGCCTGGGCCTGCCGGCGGCCGAGGCGGACCGGCGAGCGCGCATCGTGGTGCTGCACGGAGACGAAGGGCGCACCACCGGTCTGCTGGTGGATGCCGTGCGCGAGGTGCGACGCGCCCCGGCGTCGAGCCTGCGACCCCCCGCGCCAGGGACGTCTCCCGCCGTCACCGCCTTGTGCCTGGCCGGCGAGGAGTTCGTGTCCCTGCTGGACGTGGACGGAGTGCTCGATCTTGGCCACGACGCCGCCTAGCGCAGCGGGCAAGCTGGAGGTCGCCTGCCTCCGCGCCCACGGGCAGCGGTTCGGGATGGACGTGCGACGCATCCGCGAGATCGTACGCAGTCAGCCGATCACCCCCCTGCCCCAGGCGCCGCCGCTCATCGAAGGGGTGATCGACCTGCGTGGCACGATCCTTCCGGTGGTGGACCTGGGCCGCAGCCTCGGGCTCGGTCCGGTGGCCGAAGCGGCCGCCGCCCGCATCGTGGTGCTGGAGATCGACGGCCTGCGGCTCGGGCTGCGCGTGGAGGCGGCCGACGACGTGGTGACGCTGGACGCGGAGGGGGTGGAGGATCCGCCGGCCCTCACCGCACGCGCCGGCTACCGGGCGGTGCGCGCGGTGGTGCGTCGGCCCGGGGCGCCGCCCCTCTTGCTGCTCTCCGTCGAGCACCTGATCGAGCAGCTGGCGGCCCCGGCTGCCGCCGCGCGGGGCGTGGGATGAGCCTCCGCGTTCCCGCACCGCCCTGGGAGGAGCTGCAGCGGCGGGCCGCCCGTTGGCAGGCGGCCGTCGGGCTCGCGGCCGGCGCCGGCCTGACCGGCTTCCTGATCCTCGCCTTGGAGCTCCCGCGGCCCGCCAGCGGGTTCCTGGTGGCCGCCGCGGCGGCCGCCGCGCTGGTGGCAGGGCTGCTGCGCGCCGGCGGGGATTTGCGCCGCTACGCGCCCCTCCGCCACTGGAGCGAGGCGTGTCGTCGCGGCGACGTCTCGGTGGCCCAGGAGCGCGACGCCCTGGTCATCCTGCTGGAGGCGCCGGCGGCGAGCTTCGGGCCGAACCTGTTGGGCTGGATGGGAGCGAGCGCCGCCCTGGGCGCCAGCCTGCGTTTCGCGCCCGGCGGCGCACCCCCGGATGCCTTCGGCCTGGTGCTCGCCGCGGGCACGGCGGTCGGCGTGGTGTCGAGTGCCCTGGCGGCCTTGCTGCTGAAACGCGCCGTGGAGCCGGCGTGCCTCGCCCTCGCCCAGGGCCTTCCCGCCGCAGAGGTGGCCACGCCGCGCCGCACGTCGCTGGTGCGCAAGAGCGTCGTGTGTGCCTGCGGGCTCGCCCTGGCTGCCGGCACGCTGGCCGCCGTGCACGGCGAGGCCCGCACGCGGCGGGCCCTGGAGCGAAGCGCCGCCCAGCTGCAGAGCCATCTCCTGGCCCGGCTGGCCGAGCGTCTTCCCGACGAAGGGTTCGAGGTCCTCCAGCGCCTGGGGCGCGAGGCCGTGGCCCTCGGCGTGGCCGGGCGGGTGCGGATGCTCGAGCCCGGCGATGCGGAGCTCGAGGCCCGCCTGGCGCGCGCCGGCTTCGACGCGGCGCCCGGTCACGCAGGCAACCTGGCCGACGCGGAGGAGCTGCTGACCTGGCGACGGCTCCCGGATGGCCGCGTGCTCGTGGCCAGCAGCCCCCGCGACGCCTGGCGGGGAGCCATCTGGGCCGATCGGGGGCTGATCGCGCTGCTACTGGTCTTCTGCGTGGCCGTGGCGGGCCTCGTCGCTGCCCTCCTGGCGGACGACGTGAGCCGGGCCGTCGCGAGCCTGCGCCGGGCCGTGGAGCGCCTGGCGGACGGCGACCTCGCCAGCTCGCCCCGGCTCGAGACGGACGACGAGGTGGGCGAGCTTGCTGCCGCCCTGGCCGAGGCGGTGGAGGGGCTGCGGAACGGGCTCGGCCCGCTGCTGGCCCAGGCGGTGCGCTTCGAGGCCGTGGCCCGGGAGGCGAGCGCGGCCCTCGAGGCCACGCCTGCCCTGGACCCCGAGGTCGCCGAAGCCCTCGGCCAGGCGCTGCGAACCCTGCAGGAGGGGGAGACGGGCGGGCAGGCCAGCCTGGCTGCGGCGCGGCAGCTCGCTGCCTGCGCCGACGAGTCGTTGGCCTCGGTGTTCGAACTGGGAACCAGCGGCGAGCAGCTCCGGCAGACCGCCTCGCTGCTGTCGAGCAAGGTGGACGACGTCTCGAGCTCCATGGGAGAGGCGGCCCGCAGCGTGACCCAGGTGAGCGACAGTGCGACGCTCCTGGCCCAGGCGGCGACGGGAACCTCGGCCTCCATGGCGCAGATGGTGCGCTCCATGCGCGACGTGGACGGGAACGCCGGGGAGATGACCCGTCTGTCCGCCCACATGGTACAGCTCGCCGAGCAGGGCCGGACGCAGGTGCGCGACACCATCTCCGGCATGGAGGCCATCCGCGAGGCCACCGATGCGGCCCAGCGGGTGATCCGCAGCCTGGGCGAGCGCGCCCGGGAGATCGGATCCGTCCTGGACGTGATCGACGACGTGGCCGACGAGACCAACCTGCTTGCGCTGAATGCGGCGATCATCGCCTCCCAGGCCGGGGAGCACGGCCGGGCCTTCTCGGTGGTGGCCGAGGAGATCAAGGCCCTGGCGGACCGGGTGCTGGCCAGCACCCAGGAGATCGGCACCCTGATCCGGGCTGTCCAGGAGGAGACCGGCAACGCGGTGGGGGCCATCGAGAGCGGCAGCGAGAGCGTGCTCGGCGGCGTGGATCTGGTGGCCCACGCGGGGGTCTCCCTGGAGCAGATCACCCGCGGCGCCCGGGAGAGTGGCGAGCGCATCGGGGAGATCGTGGCGGCGGTGCGCGAGCAGACGGGCGCGGCGGCGCACGTGGCCGAACTCGTGGAGCGCGTGCGGGTCGGCGTGGAGCAGATCCGCTCCGCGGCCCGGGAGCAGGCGCGGGGTCACGAGCTGGTGGTGGAGGGCACCGAGACCATGCGCGAGGTGGCCGAGCAGGTGCGCCGCACCACCGAGGAGCAGGTGCGGGGCAGTGGCCACATCGGTCGCTCTCTCGAGAGCGTGCGCGAGGGCGCCGAGCGCACGCAGCGCACCCTGGCCCAGCAGCTGGAGGTGTCCCGGCGTGTGTCGAGGCTGCTCGCCACCGCGTGTGGCGAGGTAGGGCGCGGCCACGCGGGGTGGCGGAGCTCGCGCGAGGCCCTGCAACGGCTGGCCCGGGAGGCAGAGGCGCTGCGCCGCGCGACCTGCAGCGTGCGCCTGGGTGTCGAGCCGGGCGGCTCAGACGGAGAACGCGACGGCCGATGAGGCATTCGGGAACATGAGGGCGCGGCGGGCCCCTGGGGGCTACCTGGGAATCCCGGCGCCCGGGAAGATCCGGAGGAAGTTTCGATGATCGCCAGCTGCCCCAAGTGCACGACCCGCTATCGCGTCGATCCGGAACGGGTGGGTCCCGACGGACTTCGCCTGCGCTGCACGCGCTGCCAGGCCGTGTTCCGGGTCCGGACCCCAGGCGGCGCCGCCCCGCCGTCCGCGCCCGCCGAGCAACCGCAGCAGGATCGCCGTCGGCTCGTCCTGGTGGCCGATCCGAATGCCGAGCGGGGCAAGGCGACCGCCGCGGCCCTGGGCCGCTCGGGGCTCGAGACGGTGGTTGCCCACGAGGGCGTGGAGGCGATCCTCACCCTGCAGCGCACGGGGCCCCGAGCGGTGGTGCTCGATGCGGCGCTGCCTCGCATGGACGCCAGCCAGATCTGCGAACTCGTGAAGCGCAACGAGAGCCTGCGCTCCACCTGGGTGGTGCGGGTCGGTGCGCCCGACGACCGACCCCGATCCGGCGACCCCTACGGTCCCGACGCCAGCGTGGAGCGCGGCGAGCTGCCGACCGCGCTCCTGCCGCTGCTGCGGGGCTTCGGCCTTCCGGTCCGCGAGCCCGCCAGCGAGACACCCGGGCCGGCTCCCCGCCCCCTCCAGGCGCCGGCGGCGGCTCCCTCCCAGGCCCCCGGGCCGTCGGTGCCGCCTGCCCCGGTCGACGACGAGCTCGCCCCGGAACGGGCCAAGGCGGAACGGCTGGCGCGCATCATCGTGTCGGACATCGTGCTCTACAACGAGCAGAAGTTCTCGGCCGCGCTGGCGGCGGGCGACGTCCTGCGGGCCCTGGCCAACGAGCTCGACGAGGGACGCGCCCTGCTTGCGCAGCGCGTGGACGAGCGCGTACGCCGGGAGCGCGATCACGTGGGCGACGAGCTGCAACGGGTGGTGCGGGCGCGGAGCGCTTCGTGATCGACGCGCTGGAGGCGCGTGAGCGCGAGGCCATCCGGCACGACCTGGAGAGCCCGGACGAGGAGGTGCGCCGGCTGGCCGTGGAGCGCCTGGGGACGCTTCCGGGCGCGGAGGCACTGCCGCGCCTGGTCGAGGGCCTGGGCGACGAGGCCTGGCGCGTGCGCAAGGCCGTGGTGGAGCGGCTGGCCGGCGCGCCCGGGGCGTGGGACGTCCCGGCGGCGCTCACCGAGGCGCTGGCAGACGGCGACAATCCGGGCCGCCGCAATGCGGCGGTGGAGGCCCTGATCCGGTGCGGCCGCAACGCCGTGCCCGCCCTGCTCGAGGCTTCGCGTCGCTCCGATGCCGACGTTCGCAAGCTGGTGGTGGATGCCCTGGCCGGGATCGGCGATCCGCGCGCGACGCAACGGCTGTTGGAGCTGCTCGACGATGCGGACCCGAACGTTCGTGCCGCCGCCGCCGACGCGCTCGGGGCGGTGGGCGACCTCGGGGCGTCGGAAGCCTTGCTCCGGGTGGCGGTTCACGAACAGGACGACACGCTGGTCCGCCTGGCCGCCCTTTGGGCCCTGGCTCGCCTCGACACCCCGGTCACGGCGGCGCAGCTGGGTGGCGCCCTGGACGAGGGGCTGCTGCGGCCCGCCGCCTTTGCGGTCCTCGGTCGAGTGGACGACGGCGACGCGGAGGGCCACCTGCTCAAGGGACTCCAGTCCGGGTCGCGGGCGACCCGGGAGGCGGCCATGGAGGCGCTGCTCCGCCTGATGGCTCGGGACGACGCCGGCCTCGCCGAGCAGCGGGCGGCGCGCATCCGCGCCGCGGTGGCCGCGGCTCCGGAGGCGCTGCGCGATGCCAGCGAGCGGGTGATCGACGCGGATCTGGGTACGCGACTGGTCCTGGCCCAGTTCCTGGGGCTGGTGGGCGGTGACGTGACGCTGCCGCTGCTGCGTTCGGCTCGCGACGAGGCCATCACCGAGGTCGCCTTTGGCGCCCTGGTCGAGCTGGGCGAACGGGCGGAGCAGGCGATCGCCACGGTCTGGGAGCGCCTGGACCCCGAGCTGCGCCGCCTGGCGTGCCAGCTGTTGGGCCGCACCGCGGGGCAGGCCGGTCGCACCTGCCTGCTCCGCGCCCTGGACGATGCGGACGGCGAGCTGCGCGCCATCGCCGCACAGGCCGTCGGACGGCGCCAGGAGGTGACCGCGGTACGCTCCCTCCTGCGCCGGCTGGAGCGCGCCGCTCGTCACGAAGGCCTCGATGGCGAAGAGGAGCGCGAGGCGCTCGTCCAGGCGCTGGTGGCCATCGCCCAGGCACCCGGCGCCACGGGCGCCGAAGCCACTCGGGAGACCGTGGCCTACCTGGGTCCCCGGCTCCAGGAGGCCGACGAGGCAGTGCGCCACGCCCTGGCCCGGGTGCTGGCGGCGGTGAGCGGTCCCGATCATCTCCCGATCGTGGGCGCGCTCCTGCGCGACCCGAGCCCGGCCGTGCGTCGCGCCGGGGTGCAGGCCCTCGGGCGTCTCGGGGAGGTGGCCCGGGAGCCGCTGCGCCTCGCCCTGGCCGACGAGTCGCCGGGCGTGCGCGTCGCGGCGGCGGCGGCCCTGGGCGCCGGCGACCCGTCGGCCCTGGACGACCTGGAGCGCCTGCTGGAGGACGAGGCGGTCCGCGTGAGGGCTGCGGCGGTGCGGGCCATCGGCGAGGTGCTGCGACGCAGCCGCCCCGCCCGGGGCCAGACGCCGGCGACCGCCGCGACGGCTCGCGCCGTGGCGCTGCTCGAGCGCAGCTTGCAAGAGGCGGGGCCCGTGGCCCTCACGGCCCTCGAAGGGCTGCAGGCCTCCGCGGCCCCCGAAGCGGCACGCGCCGTGCGCGCCCTCCTGTCGCACCCGGATGCGGAGCTGCTGCAGGCCGCCGTGCGCTGCCTGGGCTGTCTGGACGACGCGGCGCAGGTGGAGGAGCTGATTCCCCTGGTGGGCCACGACCAGTGGGCCGTGCGCGCCGAGGCGCTCCAGGTGCTCGGGGAGCGGCGCGTGGTGCGTGCGGTGCCGGCCATCCTGCGCCGACTCGAGATCGAGCAGGACGACTTCGTGCGAGAGATCATCCTGCGGGCGCTGGCCCGACTGGACGCCTGAGGCCGGCCGTGGACGACGTCCGGCGCGCCAACCCGCTCGTGATGGGCGACTCCGAGTTCCGCATGCTGACCGACCTGCTGCGCGAGCACTGTGGCCTGCACTTCGGTCCGGAGTCGCGCTACCTGCTGGAGCGCCGGCTGGCTGCACGCGTGGCGGAGCTCGGGTTGCGCAGCTTCATGGCCTACCACTACATGTTGCGACACGACTCCAGCGCTGAACGCGAGCTGGCCTGGGCCGTGGACGCTCTCACCACCAACGAGACCTACTTCTTCCGGGAGCGCAGCCAGCTGCTGGCCCTGGTGGAGGAGATCATCCCCGAACGCCGGCTGTGGCGGGAGGAACGTGGCCTCGGCCCGGTCCCGATCTGGTCCGCGGGCTGTTCGAGCGGTGAGGAGCCCTACTCGGTGGTGATGCTGGCGCTCGAAGCGGGGCTGGTGCCCGGTCGGGACTTCCGCGTCTACGCCTCCGACATTTCCCGACGCGTGCTGCACAAGGCTCGCCGCGGTCTCTACCGGCCAGGCTCCTTGCGGGACACGGGGCCTGGCCTGCGCGAACGATACTTCACGGAAAAGGACGGGCTGCAGCGCCTGTCGGATGAAGTGAAGCGGCACGTGAGCTTCACGCACCTGAACCTGCTGGAGGGCTCGCGCAGCGCCCTGCTCGGCCGTATGGACGTGATCCTGTGCCGCAACGTGATCATCTACTTCGAGCTGGAGACCCGCCGTCGGGTGATCCGGACCTTCCACGCCCGGCTCGAGCCGGGTGGCTACCTGCTGCTGGGCCACTCGGAGTCCCTCGTCAACCTCTCGCGCGACTTCGAGCTGCGTCACCTGAGCCGGGAGATGGTCTACCGGAAGCCGGCGCCCGGCGAGGCCGTGAGCGACCGCTGGCACGTGGCCGCCCGCAGCGCGCTGGCGGCCCTGGAGCGCGAGGACCCCGAGCGGTGAGTGGGACCGAGCGCATCCGCGTGCTCGTCTGCGACGACTCGGCCTTCAGCCGCCGTACGCTGATCCGCATGCTCGAACGCTCCCCGCTGGTGGAGGTGGTGGGCGTGGCGCGCGATGGCGAGGAAGCGCTGCGCAAGACCCTCGAGATCGAGCCGGATCTGGTGACCCTGGATCTCGAGATGCCGACCATGGATGGCTTCACGTATCTGCGTCTGATCATGAACCGTCGGCCCGTGCCGGTGATCGTGATCAGCGGCCGCGGCCAGGGGGACGACGTGTTCCGGGCGCTGGAGGTGGGGGCGGCGGACTTCATCGCCAAGCCCACGCCCCGCGCGGGCCCCGAGCTGGAGGGCATCGAACAGGAGCTGCTGCGCAAGGTGCACGCCATTCGACAGCTGCGCCTGGACAAGTTGCGCGGGCGGCTCGGCGCCGGGCCGCGGCGGGTGCCCGGGCCGGCAGCGGGGCCCGCAGGCGCCCCGCGCGTGGTGGCGATCGGCTCCTCGACGGGAGGGCCGGGCGCCCTGGTCGAGATGCTGGGCTCGTTCCTGGAGGCCCCGCCGGTGGCGGTGCTGGTCGCCCAGCACATGCCGGAGGGCTTCACCCGAGGCTTTGCCGAGCGCCTCGCCCGGCTCACCCCCTTTGCGGCCCGCGAGGCGGCGGACGGGGACGTCCTGGAGCCGGGGCGGGTGCTGGTGGCGCCGGGCGGACGCCACCTGGAACTGGAGCGCGCGGAGGCGGTCCTGCGCGTGCGGCTCGGCTTGCGCACGGCGACGGACCGCTACGTCCCCTCGGTGGACCGGCTGTTCGCCTCGGCCGCGAAGCACGCGGGGCCGGAGCTGCTCGCCATGGTGCTGACCGGCATGGGGGACGATGGCCGCGAGGGGGTGCGCGCCGTGCGGGCGGCGGGCGGGCGCGTGGTGGCGGAGGCGGAGGAGACGGCAGTGGTCTTCGGCATGCCCCAGCAGGCGATCCGCACGGGGTGCGTGGACGCGGTGCTGCCGCTGGGGGAGCTGGCGGGGGCGCTGCGGGCCGGCGTGCCGGCCAGGCCAGCGGACGCGCCGGGTGGGCGCGAGGGAGGGCGGTCGTGCTGCGACGTCGCGTCCTGATCGTGGAAGACAGCCCGACCATGCGCCAGCTGCTCGCCTTCGCGCTGCGGCGCCTCAAGAACGTGGAGGTGGTCGAGGCCCGCGACGGCATGGACGGCCTGCGCAAGGTCACCTCCGACCACTTCGACCTCGCGCTGATCGACATCAACATGCCCGTGATGGACGGCCTCAAGCTCATCAGCCTGATCCGCCGCGACGATGCCTTCAAGGAGATGCCGATCTGCGTGATCACCACCGAGTCGGCGCGCGAGGATCGCGAGCGGGCCCTGGCGTTGGGCGCCGACGAGTACCTGGTCAAGCCGGTGCACTCGGGACGGGTCGTGGAAGTGGCGCGGGCGCTGCTCAAGCTCGACTGAGACCGCGTCTGGTCGCGCCGCGGGCTCCTGTGGTATCCATCGCCGCGTGCGGGGCGGGCGGCGATGCCGATTCGGGCGGGGCGGGGCACTCCTGCTCCTCGCCGCCACCCTGGGCTGCGGCTACCAGTGGGTTCGTTACGAGCAGGGTCTCGGCGACGTGCGACGCGTGGCCATCGAGACCCTGCGCAACGAGTCCTACGAGCCCGGCGTCGAGATGGTCGTGACCGATGCCCTGCTGCGGGAGTTCCTGCGGCGCGGGTCGGTGCGTCTGGTGGAAACGCCCCGGGCGGCGGACCTGGTGCTCTCCGGGGCCGTGCTGCCGCTCCAGACCCGCGGACGCAGCTTCTCCTCGGCGGTCTTCGCGCTCGAGTACGAGGTGGTGCTGCGCCTGGCCCTGGAGGCCCGGCGCGGGGACGGCGCGCCCGTGCCCCTGCACGGCTCCACCCTCCAGGAGGCGGAGATCTACCTGAGCAGCGCGGACGTGGAGGTGACCCGCAAGAACCGTGAGGAGGCGATCCGGCGCCTGGCGGGCGTGCTGGCCGGGCGCGTCCACGACGTTCTCGCGGAGGGTCTGGTCCCCTGACACCCGAGGATCTGCACGCGGAGCTGGCCGGTGGACGCCTGCGCCCGGCCTATCTGGTGGCCGGTGCCGAGGACCTGCTGCGCGACGACGCCGTGGGGGCGCTGCGCGCAACGGTGCTCGCCGACGGGCCCGCCGACTTCAACCTGGACCGGCTCGAGGGGGATTCCGCCACGCCCGGCCAGCTGCTGGACGCGGTGCGCACGCTTCCCGTGCTGGCGGCCCGTCGCCTGGTGTGGCTGCGCGAGCCCGGCAGCGGGCGGAGCGGTCGTCCGCTGCTGGAGGCACTGCCCGCCCTGGTCCGGGAGCTCGCGGCGGGCTCCTCCACGGTGCTGCTCGTGACCGCCCGCAGCGCCGACGCCCGGGCCGCCTGGGTGCGGGCCTTCGCGGACCCGGCTGCGCGCGTCGTCTGCGAAGCGCCCCGGGGCGAGCGGGCCCTGGTGGCGTTCGTGCGTCGCGAGGCCGGGCGCCAGGGTGTCCAGCTCGGGCCCGGCGCCGCAGAGCGGCTGGCGGAGCGGATCGGCCCGCAGCTCCTGCTCGTACGCAACGAGCTCGCCAAGGCGGCGTTGCTGGCGGGGGAGGGCATGCGCGTGGGGCTGGACCACGTGACGGCCGCGGTCGCCGACGTCGCCGACGAGCCGATCTGGGAGCTCACGGACGCGATCGGCGACGGCCGCGTGGGCGACGCCCTGGTCCTGCTCGGCAAGCTGCGCGCCGCCGGGGCGGCGCCGCCGGTTCTGCTGGCGTCGCTGGCGGCCCACTTCCGCAAGCTGACCCGGCTGCGCCACGGCGGCCGCCTGGCCGCTCCCCCCTTCGTGGCCCGCAAGCTCCAGGCGCAGGCGCGCCGCTACGGGCCCGCCCGCCTGCGCGGCTGCCTGCGCGCGATCCACGAGACGGACGCCAGGCTGAAGGGGCAGGGGGCCCTGGGGCCGGATCTCGCTCTCGAGCGTCTGGTGCTCGGACTGGCGGCCTGAGCCGCGCTAGGCGCCGAGCCGGGCCAGGCGGCGGGCCAGCCGCGCCACGCTGCGGCTCGCCCGGCGGTCGGGGATCACGCCCTTGCCGGCAGCCCGGCGCAGGGCGCCCTCGGCCTGGCGCAGCCGGACCCGGGCCTCGGCCGCGTCGCCCTGCTCCACGCTGGTCTGGAAAGCCTTGACGAGCGTCTTCACGCGGCTCTTCACCTGGCGGTTGCGCTCGCGGCGGCGCTCGGCCTGGCGGGCTCGTTTCTCGGCGGACTTGTGGGTGGCCACGTCCTCTCCGGGCTCTTGCGAGGCGCCGGAGCATAGTCGCCCGTAGGGGTGCCGTAAAGCGGTCCGCCGCGGGCTGCGCCCGTTCAGACGCCCCCCGGTCCGGCCGATACGGGAACGGACGTCCCGGGCCACTGGGGAAGGGGGGAAGGGTGAGCCTCTGCGCCGTCCTGCGGGCGACGCTCGCGCTCCTGGTGCTCCTGGCCGGGGCCTTGCCGGCCAAGGCACAGGGGGTTCCCGCGGCCGCTGCCCCCCCCGCTGTCGAGGCGCCGGAGACGGCCTCGCCGCAGCTCCCGGCTCCGGTGGAGCCGGCGCAGACTCCCGGGGCCACCGCGCCGGAGCCGCCGCCCCCCGCAAAGGACCCCAGCCAGGTGCTCGCGGCCCGCTGGCACGACCCGGCGCCGAGCCTCCCGGCGCGGGTGGACGCGGTGCTGGCCTCGGCCCGCGAGCGCGGCATCCGTAGCCTCGAGCCCGTCGCCCGGCTGCTCCTGCTGGACGCGACCGCACCCCACCCGGCCCTGCGGGCCGAGGCAGCAGCGCGGGTGGCACCCGACCTGCCGGCGGCCCAGGCGGCCCTGGCCCGGGCGCGTCTCGGCCAGGGCGATCTCGGCGGCGCCGCCAACGCTGCCCGGGCGGCCCTCTGGGCGCTCCCCCGCCACCTGGACGCCTCCCTGTGGCTGGGGGCCACGGGCCTCACCCTGCTCGGATGGTCGCTGGTGGCTGCAGGGCTTGCCTTCATGGCGTTGTGCGCGGTCTCGGTCGCGTCCCGCGCCGCCCACGACCTGGGCGACCGGCTCGAGCGCTCCACGCCCGAGTTCGCCCGGGCTGCCCTGCTCGGAAGCCTGGTCCTGCTGCCCTCCGCACTCGGCGAGGGTCTGCTCGGCACCGGCCTCGCATTGTTCGCCATGACGTTCTGCTACGCGGATTGGCGTCGGCGCGTGGCGCTGCTGGCGGCCGCCGCGCTGGTGGTTGCGGGCCTGCACCCGGTGCTCGAGCAGGCCGGCCGTTTCTGGGCGGCTCCCGGGGCCGACCCGGTGGCGGAAGCGGCCCACGCGGCGGAGAACGGCCTGGCCTCGCGCCTCGATGCCCTGCGCCTCGCCCATGCGGCTCCCGACGATCCGCTGGCCCAGCGCGCCCTCGCCCTGGAGGCTCGACGGGCGGGGGATCTGGAGCAGGCGGACGCCCGCTATCGGGCGCTGCTCGCCAGCGGAGCCGCCGATCCGGCCGCCCTCAACAACGCCGCCAACGTGCGCCTGGCCCGGGGCGACAGCGACGGCGCCATCGCCCTCTATCTTCGCGCGGCGGCGGAGAGCGATGCGCCGCTGATCTGGTTCAACCTGGCCCAGGCCTACGGGCAGGTGATCCGGGTCGACGAACACGAGGCGGCGCTCGCGCGCGCCCAGGCGCTGGACGAGCAGCTCGTGCGCGAGCTGACCACCCAGATCTCCGGCTCGCCGCAGGCCCTCGTGGCCGACCTTCCGCTGCCCGCCCGGGTCGCGCGCGAGCGGCTGCTCGCGTCGGCGAGCGGTGCGGCGGCGACCGAGGCCCTGCGGCACCCCATGGCGCCCGGGGCCTTGGGCGCCGGACGAGACCTGCTGGCCGGGACCTTCCTCGCCCTGGCGGCTCTCGCCGCAGGGCTGTCCCGCAGCTTCCGGCCTTCCCGGCGCTGTCGCCATTGCGCCGCGCACCTGTGCCCGCGCTGCCGCAGCGGACCGTCTCGGGGCGGGCTGTGCGAGGGCTGCGCGCGGCTCCTGCACCGCCCGGAGACCATCGACCCGGCCCTGCGCGATCTGCGCGTCAAGCGGTTGCGCGCCCGCGGCGAACGACGGGCCCGCATCGAGCGGCTGGTGGCCTGCCTGGTGCCGGGCGTGGCCGGCCTGCTGGGCGGGCGCCCGCTGCTCGCCCTGGTGGCCGTGCTCGCGTTCATCGGGGCGGCGGCGAGCGGGCTCGGGCCCCTGCATCTCGTGCCGGATCCGATCTCGGCCGGTCTCGCCGGACGGCTCTGGTTCGGGACGGCGGCGCTCGGCCTCGCGGCGCTCTACGCCGTGGCGACGGGGCTCGCCCTGCGCTTCCCGCGGAGTTCCGCCTCGTGACCGTCGCCCTGCATGGCAACCTGCGCGACTTCGGCATGGGCGAGGTCTTCCAGCTGATCGGGCAGCAGCGCAAGAGCGGGGTGCTCGAGGTGGGCGGCTCCGGCGGCCGGGTGGAGCTCTGGTTCGACGAGGGCCGCATCGTATCGGCGATGCCCGTGCAAGCCGGCCACGATCAAGCCGCGCTCGGCGAGATGCTGGTCCGTTGCGGCCTGCTCACCCGCGAACGCCTGGCGGAGCTCGAGACGGAACGCGAGCCCGCGCTCTGCTCGCTCTCCCAGCTGCTCGTGGACCGCGAAGTGCTGGATGCCGACGAGATCGAGGAGATCGAAAATCTCCTGACCCGCGACACGATTTTCGACCTGCTGCGCTGGACCGATGGCTCGTTCGGCTTCGAGGCCCGCGCGGCGCGCCACGCCCGCGACCCCGAGGCCCTGCTGGGCGCCGAGCAGGTCCTGATGGACGGGCTGCGCATGGTGGACGAGTGGCGCACCTTCGCCGCGGCGGTGCCCTCGGAGCAGACCGTCTTCCGGCGCGTCAAGAGCTTCGACGACTATCGTCGCTCCCGCGAGGAGGCCGACGCGGAGCGCCTGGCCCGCGAGGAGCGGATCTTCCTGCTGATCGACGGGCGTTCGAGCGTCCGTCGCGTGATCGACCTCTCCCGGCTCGGCACCTTCGAGGGCACGCGCGTGCTGGCCCAGCTGCGAGCCGCGCGGCTCATCGAGCCCGCGGCGCCGGCCGGGGCGCGCGACAAGCGGCGAGCGAGGGCCCGCGAGCCGGTGCGCCGGGGCCGACGTGCCACCGCAACGCTGCTCGGCCTCGCGGTCCTGGCCGGGTTGGCGGTGGCCACCCACGTCCGCTGGCCCGAGGCGGCCGGGACGGCGCCCGGCCGGGTGGAGCGCGATGCGCTGGCCGAGGCGCGCCTGCGCTACGAGACGCGTGCGGCGCGACACCTGCTCGAGGCCAGCCGCTTCGGGCTGGGACGGGCGCCGCACGGCTTCGCCGAGCTCGAGCGTTGGGGCGGGGGCGCGTTGACGTTCTCCCCTGCGGGTCCCTATTATTATCAGAGCGGCGGACCCGGGCCGCTTCTTCTCGCCCCGGAGCACTGACCTCCCGCCGCGGGAGACGCCTCTGGCCGAACGCGAAGCCAGCACCCGGCAGACCCTGATCTTCGAAGACAATCGCATCGCCTCCGAGCTCTACGGAGACGGGGAGCGGACCCTGCGCATCCTCGAGCAGGAGCTCGGCATCGATGCTCACGCGCGCGGCAACGAGGTGCGTCTGGTCGGCTCGCCGCCCCAGGTGGCGATGGGGCGGCGTGTCCTCGAGGAGCTCTACGGCATGGCCCGGGCCGGCACGCCGGTGGAGAGCCGCGACGTGCGCGAGGCGGTGCGCCTGGTCTCGAAGCAGCCCGAGATCGATCTGGGCGAGGTCTACGAGGAGATCCTGTCCGCCGTCGGCTCGCGGCGGCGCATCAGCGCCAAGAACCTCTCCCAGCGGCGCTACGTGGAGCTCATCGCGGAGCACGACGTGGTGGTCACCTATGGACCGGCGGGCACGGGCAAGACCTACCTGGCCATGGCATGCGCCGTGGCGGCCCTCAATCGTCGGGAAGTGGCGCGCGTGATCCTGACGCGGCCGGCAGTGGAGGCAGGCGAGCGGCTCGGCTTCCTGCCCGGCTCCATGGCGGAGAAGGTGAACCCCTATCTGCGACCGCTCTACGACGCGCTCCACGACATGATGGATTTCGACAAGGCGGTTCGGCTCATCGAACGCGGGGCCATCGAGGTGGCGCCGCTCGCCTTCATGCGCGGCCGTACCCTCAACGACTGCTTCGTGATCCTCGACGAGGCCCAGAACACGACCCCGGAGCAGATGAAGATGTTCCTGACCCGCCTCGGCTACAACTCGAAGGCGGTGGTGACCGGCGACATCACGCAGATCGACCTTCCCACGGACAAGACGAGCGGCCTGGTGGAAGCGCTTCGCATCCTCGACAGGGTGGAGGGGATCGCCGTGATGCGTTTCACCGAAGCCGACGTGGTCCGCCATCCGCTCGTGCAGTCGATCATCCGGGCCTACGAGCGCGACGCGGTCGCCCGGCGTGGCTCGAACGGCTCCGAGACCCCTCGCTCCTCCGAATGACCGTGCGTCTGGCGGGGCCGCCGCGGCGGCGCGGCGGCCCGGCGCCGGACCGCCGTCTGCTGCGCCGGCGAGCCCAAAGGCTGCTGGACACGCTGGGCCAGCCGCAGGCGGAGCTCTCGGTGAGCCTCCTCGACGACGCCGCCATGGCCGAGCTGAACGCGACCTGGCGCGGGCGCGACGCGCCCACGGACGTGCTGTCCTTCTCGCTGCTCGAGGGGCCCCACAGGCGCTTCCGGGGGCCCCTGCTCGGCGAGGTGGCGATCGGCGTGGAGACGGCGTCGCGCCAGGCGCGCCGGGGGCGCTGCTCCCTGGACGACCAGGTGGCGCGCCTCTTGCTGCACGGACTGCTGCACCTGCTGGGGCACGATCACCAGCGGCCGGGGCAAGCGCGCAGGATGCGGGCAGAGGAGCGGCGCTTGTGGCGGGTGCTGTCCCCGTGACGCCGCGCGGACGGATCCTGGCGGGGCTCGCCTATGCGACGGCACTCTTCCTGGCCTTCCCGCACCCCGTGGGCGGGCGCGTCGTGGACGGCGGGCTCCTGGCCGGGTGGCTGGCGCCAGCCTGCCTGGTGGCGGGGCTGCGAGGGCTCGGCCCGTGGCGTGCCGCCGGGCTCGCCTTCGCAGCCGGCCTGCTGGCCCACGCCGCCATCTTCCACTGGATCTACGTGGTGACGGTCGTGTACGGCCACGCACCCGTCTGGGCCGGTGTGGCCGCGCCCCTGGCGCTCGCGATCTACCCGGCGCTCCTCACCGCTGGCTTCGGGGCGGGCCTGGCGGGGCTCGCGGGTCGCGGCCGGGCGGGCCCCTTCGCGCTGGCGGCGCTCTGGACCGCCGGGGACCATCTGCGGGCCTTTGCGCTGACCGGTTTCCCGTGGGCCACCCTCGGCTATGCCCAGCACGGCAACGCGGCGCTGCTCGGCCTGGCGCCGTGGACGGGGGTCTATGGCCTCTCCTTCGTCACGGTCCTCGCCGGGGCGGCCCTGGCCGACCTGGTCTCGGGCCCCCGCGTCGGCTGGCCGCGCCGGGAGGCCCGGGCGGCCCTCGGCGTGGTGCTGGTGCTGCACGGGCTCGGAGCCCTGGCCGCGCTTCGGGATGCGGCCGAGACGGACGCTGCCACGCTGCGGGTGGCGGTGCTTCAGGGCGACATCGACCAGGGGGTCAAGTGGAGCCCCGAGTGGGCGGAGCGCACCCTCGAACACTACGAGGGCCTCACGCGCCGGGCAGCGGCCCAGGGAGCGGCGGCCATCCTGTGGCCCGAGACGGCGGTTCCCGGCTCCCTCACCAACCGCCCGGAGCTGCGCGAGCGCATCGCGGCCCTGGCCCGCGAGAGCCAGGCCCTGCTCGTGGTGGGCGGCGTCGGGGTGGTGGCGGACGGGGGCACGTGGCGCTTCTACGACAGCGCCTTCGCCTTCGCGCCCAGTGGTGCGCTGCTGGCGCGCTACGACAAGTCGCACCTCGTTCCCTTCGGCGAGTACGTGCCCCTGCGCGCCCTGCTCGGCCGCTTCCTGGGCGCGCTGGCCCGCGGCATCGCGCCGGCGGACGTGAGCGCCGGCCCGGCGCCCCAGGGCCTCGCGTTGCCGCATCCCGGCGGGAGCGGCGTCGTGACCGTCGGGGTCCCGATCTGCTATGAACTGCTGTTTCCGGACCTCGTCCGGCGCTTCGTTCGCGATGGGGCGGAGGTGCTCTTCGCGATCACGAACGACGCCTGGTACGGACGCACGGGGGCGCCGTACCAGTTCCTCGCCATGACGGCCGTGCGATCCGCCGAGACCGGAGTCTGGACCGCGCGCGCCGCGAACACGGGGGTTTCGGCCATCATCGACCACCGCGGCCGGGTGCGTGCGCGGACGCCGATCTTCCAGCGCGACCTGCTGGTTGCGGACGTGCCGTTGCGGCCGGCCGCTGCGCAACGTTCCTTCTACGTGAGGCACGGCGACGTCTTTGCCGGGGCCTGCTGGGCCGCGCTGGCAGTCCTGGCCGGGCTGCCGCGCCGCGTCTCGAACCGGGAGTCGCGATGAGCCAGACCGAGAAGCCTGCGACCGGGCCCGCCACCGGCGAGCTCGCCGAGCGCCTGCGCATCCTGTGTCGGCGCTTGGACGAGCTCCGGGGGCGGCTTTGACCTGGCCGGGATGCGGTCCCGCCTGAGTCAGCTCGAGGGCGAAGCCGGGGATCCGGAGCTCTGGAGCGATCGCGAGCGGGCGGAGCGGGTGCTGCGCGAGAAGGCGGCCGTCGAGCGCGAGCTGGTCTTCTTCGGCGGCCTCGAGACGGCCCTGTCCGACGCCGGTGTGCTGCTCGAGCTGGCCGAGGAGGCCGACGACGCCCCGACCCGGGTCGAGGTGGCCCAGAAGCTCGACGAGGCCGAGCAGCGCCTGGAGGACGCGGAGCTGCGCCGGCTGCTGGGCGGGGAGCACGACGCCTCCAACGCGATCGTCTCCATCAACGCCGGAGCCGGCGGCACCGACGCCTCCGACTGGGCGGAGATGCTGCTGCGCATGTACCTGCGCTGGGCCGAGTCGCGCGGCTGGAGCACCGAGATCCTGGACCTGCAGGCCGGGGAGGAGGCGGGGCTGCGCAGCGCCACGGTCACCGTGGCCGGGGATTACGCCTTCGGACACATGAAGACCGAGCAGGGCGTGCACCGGCTGGTGCGCATCTCGCCCTTCGACGCCCAGCACCGCCGGCACACCGCCTTTGCCAGCGTGTCGGTGTGGCCGGAGCTCGACGAGTCGATCGAGGTGGAGATCGACGAGAAGGAACTGCGCGTCGATACCTACCGGGCCAGCGGCGCGGGCGGTCAGCACGTGAACAAGACCGACTCCGCGGTGCGCATCACGCACCTGCCCACGGGCATCGTGGTGCAGTGCCAGAACGAGCGCTCCCAGCACAAGAACCGTGCCCAGGCCATGAAGGTGTTGCGCGCGCGCCTCTACGAACGTGCACGGCAGGAGCAGGAGGAGAAGCTGGCTGCGCTGCGGGGAGAGAAGCAGGACATCGGCTTCGGCAGCCAGATCCGTTCCTACACCCTGCACCCCTCCCAGCGCGTGAAGGACCATCGCACCGGGGTCGAGGCGGGGAACGCCCAGGGCGTCCTGGACGGCGACCTGGACGCCTTCGTCCGCGCGGCCCTGCTGGCCCGCGCGGGCCGGGCGGAGCCGGCCTCGTGAGCGAGCAGGAGCGCGAGGCCCGGCGCGCGCGACTGCGAGCGCTGCGCGACGCGGGCACCGACCCCTATCCCGCGCGCATCGGGCCCGTCGTCCCGATCGCCTCCGTGCGGGCCGGCCACGACGGGAGCGATGCGGAGCGGCTCGAGGCCGAAGCGGTCGAGGTGGCGGTGGCCGGCCGGGTGATGGCGATCCGTTCCTTCGGGAAGCTCGTCTTCCTGCAGCTCCGGGAGTCGGGGACGGAGCTCCAGGCCAGCGCCCGCAAGGGCGGCTTGGAGGCGGAGGCCTTCGCCCGCGTGCGCAGCCTCGACGTGGGCGACTTCGTGCGCGTACGCGGACCCCTCTGGCGCACGCGCACCGGCGAGCTCACCGTGGACATCCGGGAGGTGACACTGGCCGCCAAGGCCCTGCGTCCGCTTCCGGAGAAGTGGCACGGGCTCACGGACGTCGAGACGCGCTACCGGCAGCGCTATCTCGATCTGCTCATGAACGAGCCAGTGCGCAAGATGGCGCTGGCGCGCAGCCGCGCCGTGTCGGCCCTGCGCGAGTTCCTGGACGCGCGGGGCTTCCTCGAGGTGGAGACGCCGGTGCTGCAGCCGATCTACGGGGGCGCTGCGGCACGTCCCTTCGTCACCCACCACAACGTCTACGACCAGGACCTGTACCTGCGCATCTCCGACGAGCTCTATCTGAAGCGCCTCGTGATCGGCGGGCTCGATCGGGTCTACGAGATCGGCCGCACCTTCCGCAACGAGGGCATCTCCCGCAAGCACAACCCCGAGTTCACCATGATGGAGTGCTACCAGGCCTTCGCGGACTACCGGGACATGATGGATCTGACCGAGGCGATGCTGCAGCACGTGGTGCGGGCGGTGACTGGAGGCACCCGCGTGGTCCACCAGGGCCGGGAGATCGAGTTCGGCGGTTCGTGGCCGCGCCGTACCCTGCGGGACGCGGTGCGGGAGGCGACGGGCGTTGACGTGCTGGCGGCGGGCGATGTGGAGTCCCTGCGCAAGAGCGTGCGCGAGGTGGGGCTCGAGGCGGACGGGGCGACCGGCTGGGGCAAGCTCGTGGACGATCTCCTGAGCCGCTACGTGGAGCCCCGCCTCGACCAGCCCACCTTCCTCACCGACTACCCGGTGGAGCTCTCGCCCCTGGCCAAGCGCTCCGCGGAGGACCCGCGGCTGGTGGAGCGCTTCGAGCTCTTCGTGGCGGGCATGGAGCTCGCCAACGCCTTCAGCGAGCTGAACGATCCGGACGACCAGCGAGCGCGCTTCGAAGCCCAGCGCGAGGCGGCCGCCGCCGGCGACATGGAGGCCCACCCCACGGACGACGACTACCTGCGCGCCCTCGAGCACGGGCTGCCTCCCACGGGTGGCCTCGGCGTGGGCGTGGACCGGGTGGTGATGGTGCTGACCGACGCCGCCACCCTGCGCGAGGTGCTGCTGTTCCCCCACCTGCGGCCGGAGTCCGGCTAGCATGCCGCCGCTGCTGGCGCGGCTGTGGGAGCTGGTGGGCACCCTGGGCGGCAGCTTCGCCCTCGCCTTCATCGTGCTGATCGCGTGCGGGATCCTGGCGATGACGGCGCTGTTCGCGGGGGCGGCGGTGGTGGTGCTGGAGCGCTTCGCGCGCATCGCCCGCCGTCCCGTGCTGGTGATCGGGGCGGGCGGCATCTGGGCGCTGGTGGTGACGGCCCTCGGGGTCCAGGCCGCCGCCCCGGATCTCCGCACGGACACGACGCGCGAGCTGGCCCAGCAGCTCGGGGCGGCGGCGGGGGTCGGGTTGCTCGCCACCGCGGCGGCGGTGGCGGTGACCGCGCTGGCCCTGGCCCGCCTGCGGTCGCGCAGCCTGGGGCGCCTGGCCCTGGTGTGGGTCGGCCTGGGACTCGCCCTGGCTGCGGGCGGGGGCGCCTGGCCCGACCCCGCCACGGGCGCGACCCTGCGCGCTGCCGCTGGCGCGCTGCTCGCAAGCTTCGGGATGCTGGTCGTGCTCGGCCTGGTGCCCCTGGCCGCCGCCGGCTTCCTCGGCGCCCGGGGCCGCGCCGAGTGGTTCATCGCCCGTCGCTACCTCTTCGCGCGCCGCCGCCAGACGCTCATCTCGGTGATCACCGCGATCTGCGTGGGCGGTGTGGCCGCCGGCGTCTGGCTGATCATCACCGTCCTCTCGGTCATGAACGGCTTCGAGAGCATCTGGCGCGACGAGATCATCGGCAACCGCGCCCACTTCAACGTCTTCAGCGGGCTCGGCCCCTTCGAAGACTACCGGAGCGTGCTGGATCGCATCCTGGTCGTGCCGGGCGTGGTGGCCGCCTCGCCGTACCTGGACGCGGAGGGCATGGTCCGGGGCGAAGCCGGCGAGGTGATGGCGGTGCGCGTGCGCGGGGTCGATCCCGACCGCATCGGCGACGTCACCGACCTGCGCGACGATCTGGTGGCGGGGTCCCTGGAGGCCTTGAGCCGGCCGCCGTCCGGGAACGGCGCGGCGGGCGACGACGCGGAGGCGGATCCGGGCATCGTGGTCGGAGGGCAGCTGGCGGCGGCCCTCGGGCTCTCGGTGGGCGACCCGGTCCTGCTCGTCTCGCCCTTCGGCGGCCCCCCGACGCCCCTCGGCCCCGCCCCGCGCCTGGCGCGCTTCCGGGTGGTGGGCGTGTTCCAATCGAGCTTCTTCCAGTACGACGAGGCCTTCACCTACGTGAACCTGGACGCCGCCCAGAGCTTCCGCCGCAGCGGCGACCTGGTGGACGGTTTCGAGGTGCGCACCACCGACTTCTACCGCTCACGCCAGGTGGCCGCGTTGGTGGAGGCCGCCCTCGGCTTCCCGTACTTCACGCGCGACTGGAAGGAGTTCTTCCCGGCCTTCTTCCAGGCCCTGAAGACCGAGCGCGTCATGATGTTCGTACTGCTCACCATGATCATGGTGGTGGCCGCCTTCGCGATCGTGGTGACGCTGGTCATGATGATCATGGAGAAGTCGAGCGACATCGCGATCCTGAAGGCCATGGGCGCCGACGACGCGGCCGTCGAGCGCATCTTCGCCATCGAGGGCGCGCTGATCGGGCTGCTCGGCACGGCGCTCGGCGTGGTGGCCGGCATCGTGGTGACACGGCGTCTCGACTGGATCCAGCTGCAGGTGGAGCGGCTCACCGGGATCGACACCCTGCCCGCGAGCGTCTACCAGTTCTCCACGCTGCCCTCCCGGCTCGACCCCGCCCAGATCGCGGCGGTGGTGGGCATCGCCATGGGCCTCGCCCTGGGCGCCACCTTCCTGCCGAGCCGCCAGGGCGCGCGCCTCGATCCCGCCGAGGCGCTCCGCTATGAGTGACGAGCTGGTCCGCGCCGAGGGCTTGCACAAGGCGTTCGTGGTCGGCGACCGGCGCATCGAGGTCCTGCGCGGCATCGACCTGCGCGTGTCCGAGGGCGACCGGCTCGCCATCGTCGGCCAGTCGGGGGTGGGCAAGTCGACCCTGCTGCACATCCTCGGAGCCCTGGATCACCCGACGGCGGGCCGGGTGCACTTCCGCGGCGAGGACCTGTTCCGAAAGAGCCCCGACGAGCTGGCGCGCTTCCGCAACCAGTGCCTGGGCTTCGTGTTCCAGTTTCACCATCTGCTGCCCGAGTTCAGCGCGCTGGAGAACGTGATGATGCCGGGGCTGCTGCGCGGCCTGCCCGCGCCGGCCATGGGTCGCCGGGCCCGGGACATCCTCGAGGAGGTGGGCCTGGCGGAGCGCCTGGAGCATCGGGTAGGAAAGCTCTCGGGCGGCGAGCGCCAGCGCGTGGCGGTGGCGCGGGCCCTGGTCCTCGACCCGCCGCTGCTCCTGGCGGACGAGCCTACCGGCAACCTGGACGCGGAGACCGGCGAGCGCGTGGGCGACCTGCTGCTCGAGATGAACCGCTCGCGGGGGACCGCCCTCGTGGTCGTCACTCACAACGAGCGCCTGGCGACGCGCCTGGGCCGGATCGCCGCCCTGGAGGAGGGGCGCATGGCGGGCGAAGACTCCCGCAGCGAGCCCTCCGCGACGGTTTAACTCTCTGGATCCAAAAGGAAAACGGAGAGATGGCGGGGTTGCTTCCCGACCCCCACCCCTCTAGAATGCCCAGATCCTGCGCTCCCCCGCGGAGCCTGCGCCCACTCCCTCGGAGGAACTGGTTGCCGATCCGCCGCTTCGCCGGGATGCGTGCGCCCCTCGCGCTCCGGCTGCTCGCGTTCGTGGCGGCGCTCGCGCCGCGCGCGGTCGCCGCGGAGCCGGTCAAGGTGCTGGTGGCCGTGCTGCCCTTCCAGGTGCACAGCGGGCGTTCGCTGGAAGGCCTGGAAGAGTCCCTGGCCGACCTGCTGGCCACGCGTCTGGAGGCGAGCGGCGAGGTGCGCGTGCTCGACGCGGTGGTGGTCCGCCAGGGACTCGTGGCCCATGTGGCCGGGGAGCGCACCGACGAGGTCCTCCGGCGCATCGCGTCGGAGCTCGGGGCCGACTGGGTGGTGGAGGGCAGCCTCACGGAGCTGGCGGGTCGCTTCAGCCTCGACGTGCGCGTCACGCCGGTGGGCACCCGCATCCCGACGCGCACCATGGTGCTCACCGCCGCGGGCGAGGAGGAGCTCCTGGAGCGGGTGAACGAGCTGGCGGACCAGGTGCTGCGCATCGTGGGACGGCGCGAGTCGGACGTGATCGTGGCCGAGGTGCGCCTGGTGGGCGCCGAGACGCTGGATCCCGCCCTGCGGACCCGGCTGGCCACGCGGCCGCAGCGCGTCTACGCGGCGGACCAGCTGGGGGCCGACCTGGACGCGCTGCGCGCCTCGCCGGGGGTGCAGGATGCCCGGGCCGAGGTGGCGCGCGGCCCCGCCGGCGTGGTGGTCACCTTCCACGTGACCCCGATGCCCGGCGCGCAGGTCGAGCGCGCCATGCCGCCGCCGGCGGTCCCGGGCGAGCAGGTCGCCGAGGTGCGCATCCGCGGCAACCGGCGCATCGAGGCGGACGCGATCCGCGCCCGCCTGGCCACACGAGCCGAGGCGCCCTACCTGCCCGCCCAGATCGTCCGGGACGTGCGCGAGATCCACGCCATGGGCTTCTTCCGCGACGTGCGCGTGCTCACCGAGGCGTCGGAGGCCGGTCGTGTGGTCATCTTCGAGGTGGAGGAGAGCCCGGTGGTCCGGCAGATCACCATCACCGGCAACGACGCCCTCGACTCCTCCCGCATCCGCGACGAGCTGACCCTCACCACCGGCTCCACCCTCGATCACCCGCTGCTGTTCGAGAACCGCGAGCGCATCCAGGCCCTCTACCGGGCCCAGGGCTACTACCTGGCCCGGGTGGGGTATACGATCGAGCCCCTGGCGGGCGAGGCGGTGGCGATCCACTTCGAAGTCACCGAGGGCAAGAAGCTGCGCTTGCGCAGGATCGGGTTCCTCGGCAACGAACACTTCAGCGACGAGGAGCTCAGGGAGGGGCTCAAGACCAAGCCCTGGCGCTTCTACTCCCACGTGACGCGCTTCCTGGACAATTCCGGGACCTACGCCGAGCCCGTCTTTCTCCAGGACCTGCAGACCGTGGAGCGCAAGTACCTGGACGCCGGCCTCCTGCAGGTGGAGCTGGAGGAGCCCCGCGTGGAGGCCGACCAGGACGGGCTCGTGGTGAGCGTCCGGGTGCGCGAGGGCCGGCGCTTCCGGGTCGGAGCCCTCGACGTGCGCGGCGATCCGACCGTGGATCTCGACGCGTTGCGCGAAGAGCTCTCGCTCGTGGAGGGCGAATGGTTCAACCGCTCCTACCTCACCCAGGACGTGGAGACGCTCACGCGTCGCTACACGGATCGCGGCTTCTACTTCGCCAGCGTGAATCCGGTCACGAACCTCTCCGAGGAGGAGCTGACCGTCGACGTGAATTTCGAGGTGGAAAAAGGCCCGCTGTACTTCGTGCGCGAGATCGAGATCGCCGGTAATACGCGCACCGTGGACCCGGTGATCCGGCGCGAGATGCAGCTGGTCGAAGGCCAGCTCTACTCGGCCCGCGCGCTCCAGGTGAGCCAGGGGCGCATCCGCGGCCTCGGCTTCTTCGAGGAGGTGAACTTCGAGCCAAAGCCCACGG
This sequence comes from Myxococcota bacterium, assembly GCA_041611735.1. Classification (GTDB taxonomy): domain Bacteria; phylum Myxococcota_A; class UBA9160; order UBA9160; family PR03; genus JBFIML01. Next base: position 40,420 of record JBFIML010000009.1, read on the forward strand.
ATCTGCCCGACCAGCTCGACGTGGACGTGAAGGTGGTGGAGCGGCCCACCGGCTCGTTGAGCTTCGGCGCCGGATTCTCGTCCCAGGACCGCCTGGTGCTGACCGGGAGCGTGGCCCAGGCGAACCTGTTCGGGCGCGGCTACGGCCTGCAGGCCTCCGTGGACACGGGCGGCCGCTCGGACCGCTTCTACCTGTCCTTCTCGAACCCGTACTGGCTGGGCACGAGCTTCAGCCTGGCGACGACGCTGTTCCGCACCAGCATCCGCTTCGAGGACTTCGAACAGGAGCAGGAGGGGGTCGACCTCACCCTGGGCCACGCCCTCGACGAAGAGAACCGCTCCCGCGGGTTCTGGCGCTACAGCTGGGCGAATCGGGAGATCGACGAGGACACCCGGGTGAACGCCGCGTCGCTGATCCTGCGCCAGATCCTGTCGGGGGCGCAGTCCACCAGCCTGACGGCGCTCTCGTTCCGCACCGACACGCGCGACGATCGCGTGCTCCCCACCGAGGGCTACCAGCTGGCCGGGTCGCTGGAGTTCGCCGGGCTCGGGGGCTTCGCCGAGTTCCTGCGCTTGGAGGGCCGCGCCTACTGGTACCGCAAGGTGCCGGAGCTGCGTTGGCTGCCGCTGCCCTTCGAGGACCGCTCCACGGTCATGCTGGCGGCGCGCTTCGGCTGGTCGCTTCCCTTCAACGACATCGCCGACTACGATCTGCCGGAGCGCGGCCCGCTCACCTGCGTCTCCGAGCAGGCCTGCCCCATCGATCTGATCGACGACGACCTCGAGCTGCCGCTGACCGAGCGCTACTTCCTGGGCGGCCTCGGCACCTTCCAGCTACGGGGCTTCCGGGCCCGCTCGGTGGGCCCGCGCCGGCCGATCCTGTACAACACGACCTTCGGCGGGGCGCTGGGCCTGGACAGCCGTGGACCGTACGCTCCGCTCGGGCGAGACCAGGCCGGCGTCTGCAAGGACACGGCCCTGGAGCAGGGCAACAACGACGGCATCTGCAACGACCTGGACGACGAGGATACCGACGACTTCGAGGACCTGGAGCAGACCGACGTGATCGGGGGCAACAAGTTCGTGTCGATGACCGCCGAGTACCGCTTCCCGATCTCCGAGGCGCTCGGCCTGGTCGGCATCTTCTTCCTGGACACGGGCAACGCCTTCGACGAGAACCAGAACGTCTTCGACGTGGGCAAGTGGCGCTTCGGAACCGGGGCGGGCGTGCTCTGGTTCTCGCCCTTCGGCCCGATCCAGGCCTTCTGGGGCGTTCCGCTCGATCCGCTCGAGGACGTCGAGGACGCCTCCGTCTTCGAGTTCTCCGTGGGTGGGGCCGGCTTCTAGGCAGCTTCGGGTCTTCGGGACCGGAGGAGGGATCGAACAAGTCATGGACGCGAGACGATGGACCGTGCTGGCAGGCCTGGCCCTGGTGTTGGCCTGGGGCACGGGTGCCTCGGACGAGGCCGTCAAGATCGGCGTGGTCGACCTGGACCAGGCCATCAACTCGACCGACCAGGGCAAGAAGGCCCGCGAGGAGCTGGCGCGCAAGCAGCGTGACGCCGAGTCCAAGATGCAGCCGCTGCTCGAGCGCTACCAGCAGATGGTGGAGGAGGTCAAGAGCAAGCGCTTCGTGCTGTCGGACGAGGCGCTCTTCCAGAAGCAGCTCGATCTCGCCGAGCTCGGCAACGAGATCGACAGCAAGCGCAAGGAGATCCTGGGGCAGCTCAAGGTGGATCGCGAGCGGCTCGAGGGCCCCCTGCGCGCCAAGCTGGCGGACATCGTGCAGGAGCTGGGGAAGCAGCAGGGATTCACCGTCATCCTGGCCCGCGGGACCCCAGGCCTCATGTACACCCGGGAGGCCCTGGACATCACGGATTTGGTGATCGACCGCTTCAACAAGAAGGGCTGAGGTTGGCCCGCGTCCACCCCGCCGCCATCGTCGACCCGGGGGCGAAGCTCGCCGCCGACGTGGAGGTCGGCCCCTTCGCGGTGATCGGTCCCGACGTGGAGCTCGCCGCCGGCGTGGTGGTGGGGGCCCACGCGTTGGTTGCGGGTCACACGGTGGTGGGGCCGCGCACCCGGATCTTCCCGTTCGCCGCCGTGGGCGGCGAACCCCAGGACAAGACCTTCTCCGGGGAGACCACCCGCCTGGCGATCGGCGCCGACAACGTGATCCGGGAGCACGTGACGGTCCACGTGGGCACGCCCAAAGGCGGCGGCTGCACGCGGATCGGCGACGACAACCTGATCATGAACGGCGCCCACGTGGCCCACGACTGCCAGATCGGCTCCCACTGCATCGTGGCGAGCTTCTGCGGCCTGGCAGGGCACGTGACGGTGGGAGACCACGCGGTGCTCGGCGCCTACACGGGCGTGCACCAGTTCTCGCGGGTCGGGGAGTCGGTGATGACCGCCGCCAACTCCATGCTCTCCCAGGACGCGCCCCCCTTTGCCATGGTGGCGGGCGACCGGGCCCGGCTGGTGGGCGTGAACGTGATCGGCTTGCGCCGCCGCGGCTTCCCGGAGGAGACCCTGCGCGCCGTGAAGCACGCCTTCCACGTGCTGTTCGGCTCGAAGCTGCGCCAGGAGGAGGCGCTCGGCCGCCTGCGCGGCGAGGGAGCGCCGCTGCCGGATGTGGAGCGGCTGCTGCGCTTCCTCGAGACGAGCGAGCGGGGCGTCTGCCGCCCCCGGTGAGCGAAGCCGCAGGCCACACCCTCGGGCTGATCGCCGGCTGGGGCGGGCTGCCCCGGGATCTCGCGCGCGCCGCAGGCCGCCACGGACATCGCGTGCTGGCGCTGGGCTTCCGCGGCCTGACCTCGGAGGCGCTGGCCGACGACGTGGACCGGCTGGTCTGGCTCCACCTGGGCGAGCTCGATAAGCTGATCCGCACCCTGCGCGAGGCCGGCGCCCGGGAAGTGGTCCTGGCGGGCAAGGTGCCGAAGACGAGCCTCTTCGAGACGCCGGACCTGGTGCGCCCCGACGCGCGCGCCCTCGCCCTGATCGGGCGCCTGGCGGAGCGCGGCGACGACGCGATCCTGTGCGCCCTGGCCGAGACCCTCGAGGCCGAAGGCATCCGGGTGCGCGGCCAGGACGAGCTGGCCCCGGAGCTGCTCGCGCCGGAAGGGGTGCTCGGGGTCCGCACGCCCACCCCCGCCGAGCTCGCCGACGTGCGCTACGCCTGGCCCATCGCCAAGGCCATCGGCGCCCTCGACGTGGGCCAGACCGTGGTGGTGCGCGACCGGACCGTCCTGGCCGTGGAAGCCATCGAGGGCACCGACGCCGCCATCCGCCGCGGCGGGGCGCTGGGCCGCGAGGGGGCCTGCGTGGTGAAGGTGGCCAAGCCCACCCAGGACCCGCGCTTCGACCTGCCCGCCGTCGGTCCCCAGACCGTGGCGGTGCTCGCGCAGGTGAGGGCGGCCGTGCTGGCGGTGGAGGCGGGCCGCACGCTGCTGCTCGAGCGCGAGGAGCTCATCAAGATCGCAGACGGCCAGGACATCTGTGTGCTCGGCCTGCGGCACGGGGATGCGGAGCCGGAGGAGCCGACGTGAGGCCCGTACGCGTCGCCGTGGTCGGAGCGGGTCACATGGGGCGCCTGCACCTGGAGAAGCTGGCCTGGCTGCGCGATCGCGAGTCGGTCGTCACCCTGGTGGGGGTGGCCGACCTCGACGAGACGAAGGCCCGCGAGGTGGCGGAGCGCTTCGGGACGCGCGGGGTGAGCGACTTCAGGGAGCTCCTCGACGGGGCCGACGCGGCCATCGTGGCGGTCCCTACCGTGCGGCACTTCGAAGTGGTGGACGCGGTGCTCGAGGCAGGCCTGCACGTGCTGGTGGAGAAGCCGATCGCCGCCACCCTGGCCGAGGCGGAGGTGCTGCTGGAGCGGGCGCGGGCCGGCGCCCGCATCTTCAAGGTGGGACACCTGGAGTGGTTCAACTCGGCCATGCGGGCCATGCAGGGCATGATCCGACGGCCCCGCTTCGTGGAGGCCCACCGCCTCGGCCCCTTCCCGGGGCGCGCCACCGACGTGGACGTGGTGCGCGACCTGATGATCCACGACCTCGACGTCGTGCAGCGGCTCGTCGGGGCGGAGCCGGAGCGCGTCGAGGCGGTGGGCGTCCCGGTGCTCTCCAACGAAGTGGACATCGCAAACGCGCGCCTGGCCTTCCCGGGCGGTTGCGTGGCCAACTTCACCGCGAGTCGCGTCTCCCCCACGCCCATGCGCAAGATCCGCTTCTTCCAGGCGGACGGCTACTTCTCCATCGACTTCCTGGCCCAGTCGGCGGTGGTGTTCCGCCGGCTCAAGCCCCCGGGAGGCGGCGAGCCGCGCATCGAGATGGAGAAGCTCGACATCGACCGCGACGACGCCCTGCTGGCCCAGCTGCACGCCTTCCTGCATGCGATCCGCAGCGGTCGCCCCGCCTGGGAGGAGGGCGAGGCCGGGCTGCGCGCACTGCGCACCGCCCTGCGCGTCGTGGAGGCTCTGCCCCCGCTCGACGAGCTTCGATGACCCGCCTGCTCGTCTCGGCCGCGGACGCTTCCGGCGACCTGCACACGGCCGAGCTGGTGGAGGCCTTGCGCGAACGCCGGCCCGAGCTGCGCTGGGTCGGGGTGGGTGGCGACGCCATGGCGCGGGCCGGCGTGGAGCTCCTGGTGCACCAGCGCGAGCTCGCCGTGGGTGGCCTCGTGGAGGTGCTCGGCAGCCTGGCGCGGGTGGCGGGCGCCTGGCGGCGCCTGGCGCGCGCCGTGCGCGAGGCACCTCCGGACCTGGCCATCCTGGTGGACTCGCCGGACTTCAACCTGCCCCTGGCGCGACGCCTGAAGCGGCGCGGCATCCCGATCCTCTACTACGTGAGTCCCCAGGTGTGGGCGTGGCGGGCCGGGCGGGCGCGCAAGCTGGCCCGGCGCGTCGACCGCCTGGCGGTGATCTTTCCCTTCGAGACCCGGGTCTACGCGGGCACCGGCCTGCGCGTGGACTTCGTGGGGCATCCGCTCGTCGAGCGGCTGGCGGAAGTGCGGGCCAAGTACGACCGGGCCGGCGCTCGCGCCGCCTTGGGGCTCGACCCGGAGGCGCCGGTCGTGGTGCTGCTGCCCGGGAGCCGGCGCAACGAGCTGCGCTACGGGCTGCCGCTCGTGGCCGAGACGGCGCGGCGTCTGCGGGTGCAGGTGCCGCGCATCCGCTTCGTGCTGGCCCTCGCCCCCACCGTGCTGCGGGCGGACGCGGAGGCGGGCCTCGCCGGGGCCGGCCTTCCGCCGGGCTTCCCGCTGCAGCTGGTCCAGGGGCGCACCTACCAGGCGATTCGCGCCGCGGACGCCGCCCTGGCCAAGCCGGGCACGATCACGGTGGAGCTGGCGCTGCTCGGCTGCCCGCTGGTGGTGGCGGGCCGCGCGAACCCCGTGAGCGTCGCCATCCTGCGCCGCCTCGTGCGCGTTCCCTCCCTCACCATGCCCAACCTGATTGCCGGCGCGCCGGTGGTCCCCGAGTTCCTGCAGGCGGAGGCCATCCCGGAACGGATCGCCGCCGCGCTCCGCGAGCTCCTCACGGGAGCGGCGCGGGAGCTCCAGCTCGCCCGGCTCGTGCAGGTGCGACGACGCCTGGGGCGAGGCGGCGCTGCGCGCCGCACTGCGGAGATCGCCGAGGAGATGCTGGCTGCACGCGGTGTGGCGGCATAGCGGCGCGGCGGTGACGGCGCTCGCCGTGGCGCCCCCGGCGCTGCTGGCGCTGCTCCTGCGGCCGCGCTGGCGCGAGGGCCTCGGGTTGCGCCTGGGACGGGCGCCACGCCTGGCTCCGGGTGCGGTCTGGGTGCACGGGGCCAGCGTGGGGGAGGTGCTGGCGGCGACGCGGCTCCTCGATGCCCTGGCCCAGCGCGGCCAGCCCCTGCTGGCCTCCAGCATGACCGCGGCAGGCCGCCGGGTGCTGCAGCGCACCCGTCCGGAGATTCCGAGCACGCTGGCGCCCCTCGACCATCCCTGGTGCGTGGCGGCCGCGCTCGCGCGCGTGGCGCCGCGGGCCCTGGTCCTGGTGGAGACGGAGCTGTGGCCCGCCTGGATCGCCGGGGCGACGCGCCGCGGGATCCCGGTGTTGACGGTTTCGGCGCGCCTCTCGGCGCGCAGCCTGGCGCGCTACCGACGGGTCGGTCGGCTCCTGGCACCCACCTGGCGGCGCCTGGCGGCGGTCGGGGCGCGCACGCCCGAGGACGCCGAGCGCTTCATGGCCCTCGGCATCCCCGCCGAGCGGATGCGGGTGACGGGCGACTTGAAGCTGGAGCCTCCCGAGCGCGTTCCCGAGGTCGCGCCCGATCTGGCGGCGCTCCTGGGCGAGGGACCCGCGTGGATGGCGGCCAGCACCCATGCACCGGAGGAGGAGGTCGCGCTGGACGCCCTGGATGCGGTGCAGGCGGCCGGTCTGGCGACGGCACTCGTGCTGGCGCCCCGGCGCCTGGAGCGGATCGAGGAGGTGGCGGCCCTGGTCCGCGCGCGCGGCCGGCGGCTGCGCCGCCGCTCCCGGGCGGGCGGGGCACCGCTCGCCCCCGGCGAGGTCCTGCTCCTCGACAGCCTGGGCGAGCTTCCCGGTCTGTTGCCACGCGCTGCGGCGGTCTTCGTGGGCGGGACCCTCGCGCCCCGCGGTGGCCACAACGTGCTCGAGCCCGCGCTCGCCGGGCGTCCCGTCCTCTTCGGACCCCACACCCGCAACGTGCGCGAGGCGGCCGAGCGTCTGCTCGCATGCGGCGCCGCGGAGCGGGTGACGGACGCGGGCGCGCTGGCCCGCTCGCTCGTCGCCTGGCTGGGCGACCCTCAGGAAGCCCGCCGCCGCGGCGAGGCGGGGCGCAGCGAGCTGGCCCGCCACCGGGGCGCCACCCTGCGCACCCTGGCGCTGCTCGACGAGGTGCTGGCGCGCTCGGCTCGGGAGCCGCGGTGAGGCGCCCGACCTGGTTCGAGGAGCGCGAGGAAGCGACGCTCCGGCGCTTCCTGCTGGCGCCCATCACCGGGCTCTCCTGGCTCTACGCCGCCGCCGCCTGGCTGCATCGCACCCTGCATGCGCGTGGCTTCCTGCGCAGGCGACGGGTCTCCTGCCGGGTGGTGAGCGTCGGCAACCTCTCGGTGGGCGGCACTGGCAAGACGCCGGCCGTGGCCTGGCTGGCCCGGGCCCTGCGCCGGCGGGGCCACAAGGTGGTGCTGGCGAGCCGCGGCTACCGGCGCCGCGGCCACGAGCCGGTGCTCGTCGTCTCGGACGGCCGCTACGTGCAGGCGAGCGCGGAGCAGGCGGGGGACGAGCCGTTGCTCCTGGCCGCCCACGCTCCGGGCGTCCCGGTCCTGGTGGGGCCCGACCGGGCGGTGGTGGCCCTGCGCGGGATCGCCGCCTTCGCGGCCGAGGTGGTGATCCTGGACGATGGCTTCCAGCACCACCGGCTCGCTCGCGACGTGGAGATCGTCTGCTTCGACGGTCGCGCGGGCCTGGGCAACGGCCACGTGCTGCCGCGCGGACCGCTGCGCGAGCCCATCGGGGCCCTCGCCCGCGCCGACGCCATCCTGGTGGTGGATGGGCCGCTCCCCGACGAGGACGCCACCCGCATCGGTGCCCACGCGCCAGGGGTGGCCTGGTTCGCCGCCCGCCGCCGGCCCCTCGGACTGCGGCCCCTGGAGGGCGGGGCGCTGGCGCCCCTGGACGCCCTGCGCGACGCCCGGGTGGGGATGCTGGCGGGCATCGCCCGGCCCACGTCGCTGCGGCGCACGCTCCAGGCCCTCGGCGCCGTGGTGGTGACGGAGCGCATCTTCCCGGACCATCACCGCTACCGCGCCAGGGACCTCGCCGGTCTCGCCGCCGTGGCGCCGCGTTGGGTCACCACGGAGAAGGATGCGGTCAAGATCCTGCCCGAGTGGCTGGAAGAGGGCGTCGACCTCGACGTGCTCGTGGTGGAGCTCGATCCGGAGCAGCCGGAGCGGCTACTCGGCTGGCTCGAGGAGCGCCTGCGCGCCGCGCGCCGCTAGGCCGTGCCCGGCTCCGACCCGGGCGCCCCTCGCCGGTAGCGCCACGCGTGCAGGGCCACCCGCCGGCGCTCGCGCGCCAGGCGCGCCAGCATGGCGCGCCGCAGCACGCGATCGCCCGCCACGTACGCCCGGAAGCAGGCCGCGCAGCCGCGCACGCCCACCCGGTCCTCCAGACCCTGCTTGCGCAGCGAGCGGTAGAGGCGCATCAGCTCGCGCATGCGCGCAGCCGGCGCCACGCGGAGCACGTGGCGCGCCCGATCCAGGTCGATCACGATCACCTCGAACCCTTGGGCGCCTTCGCGGACGAGCAGGTTCTTCAAGTGCAGGTCCGCATGGCGGCCGCCCGCGTCGTGGAAGCGGCGCACGGCACGGCCCACCGACCGCGCGGCGTTGCGCACCCGGCGCGCGTCCGGTCCGGCGGCCAGGAAGGCGAGCCCGTCCACCGCATGCGCCTCGCGCCGCGTGGCCACCGCGCCGTTCCAGATCGGCCCGAGGCGTCGCCAGGCCAGCGCCAGGGCGGGCTGCGGCACCGGAGCGCCGGCCGCGCGCAGCGCGACGGTGGCGCGCAGCTCGCCCAGGGGGCGCCCGGGCCCCAGCAGGGCTCCCCGCAGCAGCGGGGCCAGCAGCCCCCCCCGGCGCACGGGCCGCAGCACGAGTGTCACGGCCAGCCCCGGCAGCGCCACCTCGGCGGTGGGGGCGCGCCCGGAGGCCCCCTGGCCCCGCGCCAGGCGCTCTGCCAGCCGGGCCGGGTCCAACAGGCCCGCTGGGCGGAGCGCCGGCGCGAGCTCGGCGTCCACCAGCGCCACCAGGGGACCCTCGCGCAGGGCCAGGAAGCCCGGCGGCGCCGTGCCCGCCCCGCGGCTCACGTCTCTCCGCGTCGGGTCCGAAGCAGGAGCGGCACCGCCACGGCCGCAAAGGTCAGGTTCGGGATCCAGAGCGTCGCCGCAGCCGGCAGCGTGCCGGTCTGCCCGAGCGAGATCCCGAGCGAGAGGAGCGCGTAATAGGCCACCACCAGCAGCACGCAGAGCATCGTTCCCCAGGAACGAGCGCCGCGTGTGCGCCGCTGGGCCAAAGGCACGGCGAGGAGCGCGAAGACGAGGGGCGCAAAGGGCAGAGCCAGGCGCCGGTGGATCTGCACCCGGTAGTGGTTCGGGTCACGCCGGCGTGCCTCCGGGGGCAGGGTGTCGGCCTCCGTCTGGGCCAACACGGTGCGCAGCTCACCGAAGGTCATCTCGTTGGGGCGCGGCGTACGCGCTTCGTCGAGAAGCGTGGTGGCGTCGATGGCGTAGTGGAAGCGTTCGAAGGCGATGCGTCGGTGCCGCTCCTCGTCGTCGCCTCTTGGGTCCAGATGCAGGTCCCCGTGCTCGAGCTCGAGCACGATCTCGACCCGCTCGGGATCGAAGCGGAAGCGCCCGCTCTCGGCCACGATCACGAAGGGCCGCTGGGGATCGCTCCGATCGGCCACGAAGACGCCGGTCAGGCGATTCTCCGTGTCGCGCTCCTGCACGTAGATGACGCGCCCCGCCAGGTTGCGAAAGGTTCCCGGCTCGAGGATCGCTCCGCGCGAAGCCACGTCCTTGAGCACGGCCCGCAGCCTGAGCCGGGCGGCCGGCTCCACCTGCACGATCAACACCGCCGTGCCCACGCTGACGAGCAGGGCCAGCGCCAGGACGGGCGTGAGCAGCGCCGCTTGACCCAGCCCGCAGGCCCGCATGGCCTTGATCTCGGAGTCCGAAGCGAGCCGTCCCACGGCCACCAGCACCCCGAACAGGAAAGCCACCGGCACCGCGTAGGCCGAGAGCATGGGGAACAGGCACGCCACCACGGTCCAGGCGTCGCGCGCCACGAATCCCACCGCCACCAGGTCCTCCAGCCGGCGCAGCAGGTTCTGGGCGATCAGGATGGCCGCGAAGGCCACGAAGCCCAGCGCGGTGTAGAGCGTCACTTCGCGGAGCACGTAGCCGAAGAGGGTGCGGGATTGCGGCATGCCGCAGTATCCTAACGGCCACCCACCCCCGCCGCGAGGCTCGCCATCGTCACCTGCACCAACGCACTGGCCCAGCCGCCCGCGGCCGATCGCATCCTGGTCCTGCGTCTGGGAGCGGTCGGCGACGTGGTGCGCACGTTGCCGGCTGCATCGACCCTGCGTGCGGCCTATCCGGGCTCCCACCTGGCGTGGCTGGTGGAGTCGCCCGCACGCAGCCTGCTCGAGGCGCAAGCCTGGATCGATGAGGTCATCGAGTTCCCGCGCGTGGCGCTGCGGGAGGCCTTGCGTCGCGGGCAGGTCGCGGCCGCTCGGCGGGTGCTGAAGGTCTTCCTGCGCGAGCTGCGCGAACGACGTTTCGACCTGACCGTGGACTTCCATTCGATCCTGAAGAGCGGCCTGCTGGCTCGGGCCAGCGGGGCCCCGCTGCGGGTGGGCTACGCGCTGCCCTACGCGCGGGAGGGTGCGTGGCTGTTCGCGAACCGGCGCGTACGGCTGTCGGCGCCGAAGTCGAGCCGCTTCGAGCGCAACGCGGCGCTGGTGGCCTTCCTGGGCGTGGGCGCCCCGTCCGCCAGGCAGCCGCTTCGCATCGAGACGCGAGCCCTGGCCCGGGCCCGGGCAGGCCTCGGCGCCGGCCCCGCGCCCGTGGTGATGCATCCGGGCACCAGCGATGCGACGCCCCACAAGCGCTGGACGGTGGCGGGCTACGCGGCGGTGGCCCGTTCACTGGCCAAGCATGCAGGCCTTTCCAGCGTGGTGAGCCATGGGCCGGCCCGGGACGACCGCGGCTTCGCCGAGGCGGTGGTCGGCGCCTCCCAGGGCACCGCGCGTCTGGCCCCCGAGACCGCGGGCCTGACGGACCTGGCAGCGCTCTTCTCCCTGTGTCGCCTCTACGTGGGCAGCGACTCGGGTCCCATGCACGTCGCCTCGCTGGTCGGAACGCCGGTCGTCCAGATCCTCGGCCCGACCGATCCGCTGGAGAACCGGCCGTGGTCCGGGACGCCCTCCCGCAGCGTGCGTCGTGCGGTGTCCTGCAGTCCCTGCCGGCGCGGCTGCGCCGCGGTCACCTGCATGCGGGTCGTGTCGCCGGAGGCGGTGATCGCGGCCGCCCGCGAGCTGCTCGCGTTCCGGAGCGAAGCGTGAAGGAAGCGATCGCGGGGCCGGTCCTCGAGGGGGCGCGCAACGTGCTGGTGCGCGGGCCCAACTGGGCAGGCGACGTGATCATGGCGACGCCGGCCTTCCGCGCCCTGCGGGCGGGCTTCCCGGCGGCGCGTCTCACCCTCCAGCTCCGGCCGGGTCTCGAGCCGCTCCTGGAGGGGGCGCCCTGGTTCGACGCCGTCGTTCGCGTGCGCTCCCATGGCAAGGGGCTCGTGGCCCTGTGGCGCGAGGCGCGCGAGTTGCGGGCCGAGCGCTTCGACCTGGGCGTCTGCCTGCCCGACTCCTTCGCCTCGGCTCTGCTGCTTCGCGCCGGCGCCGTGCAGCGGGTCGTGGGCTATCGCACCCAGGGCCGCGGCCCGCTGCTCCATCTGGCGGTGGACCCGCCTGCCAGGACCCGTGGCCGTCGCCTGGTGGCGCGCGAACGCCACGTGCTCGGACTGGTGGAGGCGCTGGGCTGCCCGGGCCAGGGCACCCACCTGGAGCTCTTCGTGAGCGAGCGCGAGGAGGCGGCGCGTCGGCGGTTGTTTGCGGAACGGCGCCTGGACGAGACGCGTCCCTTCGCCGCCCTGGCACCGGGCGCCTCCTACGGAGCGTCGAAGCTCTGGCCTGCGGAGCGTTTCGCCCGGGTGGGGGACGCCCTCGCCGAAGCCGGCGCGCAGGTGGCCGTCGTCGGGGCTCCCGGGGAGCGCAGGCTCGCGGAGCGGCTGGTGGCCGCCATGCGCCGGCCGGCGGTGGACCTGACGCCGCATCTCGACCTGGGGCTGCTCAAGGCGGTGCTGCGCCGGGCGCGGGTGCTGGTCTGCAACGATGCCGGAGCGCGGCACGTGGCGGTGGCGTTCGGTGTCTCCTGCGTGGTGCTCTTCGGGCCCACGAGCCTGGCGAAGACGAACTTGAACCTGGAGCGGGTGACGGCTCTGGCCGCGGACGTGGCCTGCCGGCCCTGCTACCACCGCGTCTGCCCCATCGATCATCGTTGCATGACACGGCTCGATCCGGAGCGCGTGATCGCAGCGGCGCTCGCCGCCCTCGCTGGCCGGGGACGCTCTTGACCAGTCAAGAGCGTCCCCGGACGTAGACGGCCTCCACCTCTTCGGCCTGCCGCTGCGGGTCGAAGCGCGACACGGCGTTGCGGCGCGCGGCGTCGCCGAGGCGGGTGCGCAGGTCGGCGTCGCGGCCCAGGCGCACCAGGGCGTCGCCCAGCCGCTGCGGCGTGTCCTCCACCACGATTCCGTCCAGCTCGTCGGTGACGAGCTCCGGCAACATGCCGCGACGCGACGCCAGGACCGGCCGACCCAGGGCCATGGCCTCCCGGACGGCCCGACAGGAGCCGTCGGTGCCCGGGACCAGGAAGACCTTCACGTCGAGCGCGCGCAGCCCGCCGACGTACTCGTCGTCCCGCAGGTAGCCCGGGAAGATCGCCACTTCTCCGAGGCCGAGGGCCTGGGCGGGACGCACCGCCACCTCCTCCCGGTGGGTGCCCCGGCCGATCACCACGAGCCGCAGCTCCGGGAGGACCCGATGGGCCCGTGCCACCGCCGCCAGCAGCACGTCGAAGCGCCGCCGCCGCTGGACGCGTGCCGCGATGCCGACCACGAAGTGCTCGGGCCGGAGGCCGAGCTTGGCGCGCAGGTCCGGCAGCGGGCGCGCCGGGTCGAAGCGTGCCAGATCGATGGCCGTCTCCACCCGCTGCACGCGGTCCGGCTCGATCCGAAAGCGGCGCACGTCGGTCTCGAGAGCGCGGCGCGACAGCTCGATCAGCACGTCGGTGCGGCGCGGCAGGAGCCAGCGGTTGCGGAGCCCGGCGGCGAGGGGCACCGCGTCGTGGTTGGTGCGCACCAGAAGCGGCGCGGAGCGCGTCCGCCCGCAGGCCAGGGCCGCGGTCAGGTGGTCGTTGGGGAGGTGACAGTGGACGACGTCGAAGCGCCGCTCGCCGAACAGGCGCCCGAGGTGGCGGGCGTCGCGCCAGGCGGCCAGGGGCTCGAAGTGCTTGGGCAGGCGCAGCCCCGGAACGGTGGCCAGGCCGCGCGCGGCCGCCGCGGCGGCCACGAGCCCGCTCTCCACGGGCACGTGGGCGGGCTTCGGCATGTGCGCCACGACCACGTCGTGGCCGCGCCGGGCCAGGTGCTCCGCCAGACGCAGGGCGGGCTCCGCGGGGCCCGTGAGCTTGAAGTTGCTCAACAGGTGCAGGACGCGCATGGGCTCAGACCGGCTTGTCGTGACGGCGCCGTTCGGCGAGCCACTTGCGCCCGCCGTGGGCCAGCCAGCGCTCGCGCCGCGCGTGGGCGACGGCGGCGATCTCGCGCAGCGTCCCGAATCGGTCCAGCTCCGGATGGAATGCCACGTAACGGCGGAAGAAGCGCTGCTTGTCGCCTTCCTCGGGAGGTACGGGCAGGTGCGCCAGCTGTCCCAGGTTGTGGATCTTGAAGCGGGCGGAAGGCCTGCGCCCCAGGCGGACGTCGCTCAGGTCGATCAGGAAGATCTCGACCCGTCCGGTCCGCTCGCGAACCAGCAGGTTCTTCGGCGCGAGGTCCCGGTGCCGTAGCCGGTGGGCGTGGAGGCGACCCACGAAGTCCGCGGCCGCGTCCAGGAAGGCCTCCCAGCGCAGGCGTGCCTCCGGGTCGAGGGGGTGCCCGTGTTCTGCCACCCACTCCACCACGGGCACCGCATCGGCCAGGTACTCGTTCACGAAGTAGGAGCGGGGACCGGCCTCGAGGGCGCCGAAGGGCGTAGGGGTCGCGATGCCGCGTACCCGGCAGGCATGCGCCCCGAGCCAGGCCCGGCGCGCCCGCGAGCCGGTGAGCCGGTCTACCAGCCGCTGGCGCACGCGGGGCCGCTGGAACTCCTTCACGCACAACGGCGGAAAGCCCGGGGTCGTCGGCTCCACCACGCTCAGCCGGGCGCGCCGGTCGGTCTTCAGGACGCCGTTCGCGTCGCCGCGTGCCAGGCGCGCGTCGTGCACACCGACCACCTCGGCGAGAAGCTCGGGTGGAACCCGTTCGGGCCGGAACCAGGTCGCCGCGTCGCGCCGCTCACGCCGGAAGCCTCCGCCGCTGGCCAGACAGCGCCGCGCCTCGCGGTCGTAGTGGTTCTCCCGGGAAGGGTCCACGTCGAGCGAGCAGTATACACAGCCATTGCGGGCTCGCCTGCGTTGCACGCGCACGGAGGGGCCGCTACTCGTGACGCTCTCGATGTTCGGGTTGGGGAGTGCGGATCGGGAGAAGCTCGGATCGGGAGAAGGTCGGATCGGGAGAACATTGGGAGTGCAGATCGGAGCGTGGCGGGTGGTGTGGGCTGCGGACGCCCCGCGTACCGCCCTGACGCGACTGCTTCGCGAGCTCGGCGACCCCGACCCAGCCGACGCCGTGGTCGTCAAGCGCAGCCGCGTGCGACGCGTGCTGCGCGTCGCGCTCGAGGACGGGAGCCGCGTCTACCTGAAGCGGGATCCGGCCCGCGGTGGCAGCGAGCGTTGGCGCGCCCTGGTGGGGCGTTCGCGGGCGATGCAGGAGTTCGTCAACCTGCAGCGGCTCGGCGTTCTCGAGGTGCCGGCGGTGGCACCGCTGGCCTGCGCCGAGCGGCGGGAGGGTCCCTGGCTGCGCGAGGCGCTCCTGGCGACGCGCGAGGTGCCCGGCGCGGCGGTGCTGCGCGACGTCCTCCGGCGCGATGCGGGCCCCGCACTTCTCCTCGAGCTGGCCCACCACATGCGACGTCTGCACGACAGCGGATGCTGGCATCGGGACCTGCACGCCGGGAACGTGCTGGTGGAGGCGCGCGGCGGCCGGCCGGCAATCTGCTTCGTGGACGTACAGAAGCTGCGACGCCTTCCGCTCTCCCTGCCCCGGGGGCTGCGTCACCGGGACCTCGGCATGCTGCACTACGACCTGGCCCGGCTGGTGGACGACGCCACCCGGGCCCGGGTCCTCGAGGCCTACGCGCGCTCGGGGACGCCCGAGCTGGATGTGGGGAGGCTGCGTGCTCGGGTCGAGCGGGCTTGCGCGCGGCGGGCGCGGCGTCGGCTGCGCAGTCGCGAGCGACGCTGCGTGCGGCCCTCCACCGGCTTCCGGATCGAGCGCCGCGGCCGCTATCGCATCTACCGCCGGGCCGACCTGCCCCACGACTCGGTCCTCGCTGCGCTCGAGGCGCACCGGCGCGCCATGGCGCCGGGCCTCGTCGGGTCCCCTCAAGCCCGGCGGGCGACGCTCGTGGCGGGCGTGCTCGGGGGGCCGCCGCCCGGGCCCGCCCCGCGCCCCTTCGACCGGGGACAGGGAGCGCCCGAGCCGGGATCCCCGGCGCGGGGTGCGGTGCTCGTGCGGGAGGAGCCGGGCCGCGGCCTCGCGGAGATCCTGCTGCGGCCCCTGGGTCGACATGCGGGGATGCGGGCCTGGCGCGCGGCGCACGCGCAGCTGCTGCGCGGCATCGACCAGCCCGCGCCCCTGGCCCTGGTGGAGGAGCGCCACCACGGACGCGTGGTGCGATCCTACCTGCTGGCGCGCGACGCGCCGGGAGCCGAGGATCCGGCTTCCAGCAGCTCGGAGTAGAGCTCCTCGTAGGCTGCCACCATCTGGTCGGCGCGGAAGCCCTCGGCGATGCGTCCGGGGCCGGCCCGGCCGAGCTCCCGGCGCAGCGCGGGCTCGCGCAGCAGGCGTCCGAGGGCCGCGGCCAGTGCGGCCGGGTCGTCGGGGGGTACGAGCAGCCCCGTACCGCCCTCCACCACCGCCTCCGCGAGCCCGCCCACGCGGCTTGCCACCACGGGACGGCCGGCGGCCATGGCCTCCAGGGCGGCCACGCCGAGCCCCTCGCGGCGTGCGGGCAGCGCGAAGACGTCGCACGCGGCCAGCAGATCGGGTACGTCCTCGCGTCGGCCCAGAAAGCGCACGCGCTTGGCCAGCCCGAGCTCCTCGCTCAGCCGTTCGAGGCCGCTGCGGGCGGGACCCGAACCGCAGATCCAGAGGACGGGAGCCAGCCCTTCCTCCACCAGGCGCGCCAGGGCCCGCAGCAGCACGTCGAGCCCCTTGCGGGGCACGAGAGCCGCCACGGTCAGGAACAGGATCTCGTTCCCGAGTCCCTCGGCGGCTCGCACCGATTCCCGGCTGCGGGTCGGAGCCAGGGCCTGTGGGTCCACGGCACTCGGGATCACGCGCAGCGCCGCCTCCGGGACGCCGCCCGCCCGGAGACGCCCCGCCACCGCCGGCGAGATGGCGACCACGCCCCGCACGAGGCGGCCATACAGGAGGCGCGTGCGCCAGCCGCGGCGTACCGGTCGATCCATGCGGCGGGTGGTCAGCGCGGGCACCCGGGCGCTCCGGGCGGCCAGCCCCCCGAGCCAGGTGGCCCGCGCCGTGTGCAGGTGGACGAGATCGGCCCTGGCGGAGCGCAGCAGCCGGCGCAGGGCGAGCAGGGCGGGCAGATCGAGATCGTTGCGCATGGTAAGCGGGCGCACGTCCAGAGCGCGGGCGCGCGCCTCGTGCTCCGCCCGGCTTCCGGGCGGACACACCAGGAGCGAGGCGTGGCCGCGGCGGCGCAGCCCCTCCAGCAGGAGGAAGACCTGCCGCTCGCCTCCCGAGAAGCCCGTCTCGGCATCCACGTGAACGATGCGGAGCGGTCGCGAAGGAGCGATCATGACGCGTGGACGGCCGCCGTGCGGGGGGGAAGCTGCGGCGGAGCAGGGTAGGGACTCCGGCGGGAGGGCGCTCGCCGGCGGTGGGGAAGCGTGAGACGAGCCGAAGCTGCCAACCCGCACGCCGCGGCGGCCGCCCCGGGGCCGCCCGTGTCGCGGGGCGAGGTGGGGGCCCTTGCGGCCCTTGCCCTGCTTGCGGCCGGGCTCCGCGTGATCGCCTGGCGACGCACCGTGGTGATGTTCAACGACGGCCCCATCTTCCTGGATCTCGCGCAGCGCATGGGTGCCGGCGACTGGCGGGGTGCGCTCGCCCACGACTTCCACCCGCTCTACCCGGCCCTCACGCTGGTCGCCCATCGTCTCGGGCTCGGCTGGGCGGACGCCGCGGCGGCGGTCTCGATCGCTGGCGGAGCCGCTGCAGTCGTCTTCCTCTATGCCTTCCTGCGCCACGCCTTCGGCCGCAGCCTGGCCTTCGTCGGGGCCGGGCTCCTGGCCGTGCAGGACCGGGCGGTGGAGTACGGCTCGGACGTCCAGACCGACGCCCTGCATCTCGCGCTCTTCTTGGCCACGGTGGCGCTGGGGGCGCGGGCGCTGCGGCGTCGTTCCCCGAGCGGCGCCCTGGCCTGCGGCGGCGTCGCGGGCCTCGCCTACCTGACCCGCCCGGAGGGGCTGGTGGCCGCCTCCGGCGTCGGGCTCCTGGGGTTCCTGCGCGTGTTGCGTGGGCGCTGGCCCCGCGCAGCCGGGGCCAGCTGGCTGGCTGCCCTGGCCATGGGTGTAGCCGTGTGCGTGGTCCCCTACGCCACGGCCCTGCGTCTCGAGACCGGCCGCTGGGGCTTGAGTCAGAAGAAATCGGTGACGGTCATGGCGGGTCTCGCTCCCGAGTCGGAGGCGCCGCCGGCTCCCGCCACGGCTCCGAAGGTCCAGGTCGCGCCGCGAGCTCCGGCGGCGGCCCCGAACGCCGATCCCGTGGAGCCGGAAGCGCCGCCGGCGGCCGCGAGCCGGCGGGGCACCTCCGCCACGGCCGCTCTGCTGCAGCGCGTCCTGCGCGCGGCCACCGACGTCGTGCGCACCGCCATCGCGGCGCTGCGCTACGAGATGCTTCCGGTGTTCCTCCTGGGCGTGGCCCTCCGCTTCGGGCGACCCCGGGCGGACGGCGCCCTGGTGCTCGCGGTGGCCGCGGTGCATGCCGCGCTGCTCGTCGCGCTGCTCCTTTCCTACGGGTATCTGAGCAAGCGCCACGTCCTGCCGCCCGTGGTGCTCGCCTACGGATGGGTGGCGCTCGGGGCGGCCTGGCTCGCGAGCCTGGCGCTGGCGACGGGACGGCGCGTACGCGCGGCCCCGGCCGCCGTGGGTCTGCGCAGCGCGGCGGTCCTGGGCCTCGCACTGCTGGCGATCGCTCCGCTGATTCGCCAGCTCGAGCCCAAGCGCCTCGACAAGCTGGCCGAACGCCGTGCCGCGGAGTGGCTGCGCGTGCACCGCTCCGCCCAGGGAGGCGCGGTGGCGGCCGATCGCTCGCGCGTGGCGTGGTACGCGCAGGCGCCCTACGTCTCCCTGCGCGGTCTGCCGAGCCGGGAGCCGCTCGCGGCGCTGCAGCGCCTCGAGGTCCGCTACGTGATCGTGGACGAGCCCGAGCAGCTGGACCGCCTGCGACTGGCCGATGCGCCGGGCGCCCGGCTGTTGCACCGGGTTCGCGCGTCCGACCACGAGGCCTGGGTCTTCGAGCTCCCGCCGCCCTGATCCTGCTCGGCCGGCGGCACGGACCGGGCGGCCGCGAGGGGGCGATCGACGCCAGCGCGGGCGGGCGGCTATGTTGGGCGGGCGCTGCCGCCGCGACCCTCCGCGGCCGGCCGAGGGGGATCCGGGTGCGCCTCGACCTCACGCGTCTCGAGAAGCTCGTGGATGCCTTTCGTCGCGTCCGGCTGCTGGTGGTGGGGGACGTGGTCCTGGACGAGTACCTATGGGGCGACGTGGAGCGCGTGAGCCCCGAAGCGCCCGTACCGGTCGTGCACGTGAATCGCGAGTCCACCGTGCTCGGTGGAGCGGGCAACGTGGTGCGGAACGTGGTGGCCCTCGGCGCAGGCTGCGACTTCTGCTCCGTGGTGGGCGAGGACGACGCGGGGCGTCGGGTGGTGGCGCTGCTCGAGGAGCAGGGTGTGGACGCGAGCCGCCTCGTGCGCGAGCCGGGCCGACCCACCACACGCAAGACGCGGGTGATCGCCCGCTCCCAGCAGGTGGTGCGCTTCGACCGGGAGAGCGTCGATCCGATCTCGACCCGCGCTGCCCAGGGGCTGCTGCGCGCCATCGAGCCCGTCCTGTCGCGGACGGATGGTGCGATCCTCGAGGACTACGGCAAGGGCGTGCTCTCCACCCGCGTCATCGGGGCCGCCATGCGCCTCACCCAGCAGGCGGGGGTGCCCGTGGCGGTGGACCCGAAGGGGCACCTGCGCGCCTACCGCGGCGCGTCGCTGCTCAAGCCGAACTTGCGCGAGGCGGAGCATCTGTCCGGCGTGGCGGTACGCCGGCCCGGGGATCTGGCACGCGCGGTGACCCGCCTGCGGCGCGTCATCGGGGGCGGCGCCGTGGTCGTGACCCGCGGAGCCGACGGCATGACCCTCTTCGAAGGGGATGGGCCGGGCCTCGCGGTGCACACGGCGCCGCGCGAGGTGTTCGACGTGCAGGGTGCGGGGGACACCACCATCGCCGCCCTGGCCCTGGCCCAGCGGGCCGGGGCTTCGCTGCTGGAGGCCGCCGTGATCGCGAATGCCGCCGCCGGCGTCGTCGTCGCCAAGATCGGCACGGCCACCGCGAGTCCCGAAGAGGTGCGCGAGGCGCTTCCGGCCGCCCTCGAGGCGGCGGAGGCGGGCGCGTGATCCGCAGCATGACCGGCTTCGCAACCGCCGCCTTCGAGGTGGAAGGGGCCGCCTTCGAGCTCGAGGTGCGCACCGTGAACCACCGCCACCTGGATCTGCGGGTGCGTCTGCCGCGGGGCATGATCGCCTTCGAGTCGGCGCTGCGCGATCGGCTGCGGGCGCGAGTCGGGCGCGGCAAGGTGGACGTGACGGTGCGGACCGCCACCGGCGCCGCTTCCGTCGACACGGTGAACGTGGATCTCGCCGTCGCCGAGCGGTATCTGGGCTCGGCCACGCAGCTGGCCGAGCGACACGGGCTGCCGGGAGGTCTGGATGCGGCCACGCTGCTGGCGCTCCCGGGCGTGGCGCGACTGGTGGAACGTTCGCTTCCGGCGCAGCCGTTGCGGGAGGCCCTGCACGCGAGCCTGGCCCGGGCCCTCGACGGGGTGGACGCCATGCGTTGCGCCGAGGGGGGGGCCCTCGGCCGCGAGCTCGAGACGCGGCTGGCGCGGGTGGACGAGCTGGCCGGCGGCGTGGAGGCGCGGGCGGACGTCGTGCAGCAGTCGGTGCGTGAACGGCTGCGCAAGCGTGCCAAGGAGCTCGCTCGCGAGACCGGCCTTCTCGACCAGGCTCGCCTCACCCAGGAGATCGTGCTGGCCGCGGACCGGCTCGACGTGACCGAGGAGGTCGTCCGCCTGCGCAGCCACGTGGAGCAGTTTCGCGGGCTCCTGGTGGCCGGAGAGCGCGTGGGCCGGCGGCTCGATTTCCTGCTCCAGGAGATGCTGCGCGAGGTGAACACGATCGGATCCAAGGGATCGGATGCTCCGATCGCCCACCTCGTGGTCGAGCTCAAGAGCGAGCTCGAGCGCCTGCGCGAGCAGGTCCAGAACGTTGAGTGAGACCCGCGCCCGCGCGCCCCAGGCAGGCCCGCACACGCCGATCCTGGAGAGCCCGGCGGAAGCGCCTCGTCCTGGCGTGCGACTGCTCAACGTGGGCTATGGCAATCTGATCGTGGCCACGCGGGTCATCGCCGTCGTCTCGCCCCAGTCTTCCCCCATGCGTCGCCTGCGCCGGGAGGCCAGCGAGCGGGGCAAGCTCATCGACGCCACCGAGGGGCGGCGCACCCGCTCCATCCTGGTGACGGACAGCGACCACGTGGTGCTCTCCGCCATCAACCCGGAGACGATTGCCGCCCGCCTCGCGCCGGAGGATCCCGGTCGGACGGAAGGCGCATGAGCGGAACCCCGCGGCGCGGGCATCCCTTCGTGGTGTCGGCTCCTTCGGGCACGGGCAAGACCACCGTGTGCCGGGCCGTAGTGGAGCGCGAGCCGGGGATCGTGTTTTCCGTCTCGCACACCACGCGTCCGCGCCGGCCCGGCGAGCGGGACGGCGTCGACTATCACTTCGTCACGGAGCGGGAGTTCCGGCGCCTGGCCGAGAAGGGGGGCTTCCTCGAGTACGCCGAGTACAGCGGCCGCCTGTACGGAACGTCCTGGGCCAGCCTGGAGCAGGCTCGCGATCGGGGCCTCGATGTCCTGCTGGAGATCGAGATCCAGGGGGCCCGCCAGGTGCGGGAGCGGCTGGCCGAGGCGACCCTCGTCTTCCTGCTGCCGCCGATGCTCGCGACCCTCGAGGAGCGGCTGCGTGCCCGCGGGACGGATGCGCCCGAGGCCATCGAGCGGCGCCTGGCCCTGGCCCGGCAGGAGCTGCGGGCGGCACGCTGGTTCGATTACTGGGTCGTGAACGACCGGCTGGAGGCGGCCGTGCAGGCGGTGCTGGACATCGTGGGTGCGGTGCGGAGCGGGGATGCGGCGGCGCTGGCCCGCTTCGGGCGCGAGCGCATGCAGGGTCGCCTGGATCCGGCCCTGGCGGAGCGCATCCGGGACTGATTGCCACACGCGCCGGCCGTTCGGTACTCTTGCGCGGATACCACCCGCGAGAACGTCGCGCCACCCATGCTCCGCTTCAACGACATCGCCGATCGGATCCTGGAGAACCATCCGGAGGCCGACCTCGGCCTCCTGCAGCGGGCCTACGTGTTCTGCGCCAAGGTGCACGAAGGCCAGGAGCGCCTCTCGGGCGAGCCGTACCTGATCCACCCGCTCGAGGTGGGCGGCATCCTGGCCGAGATGCGGCTCGACGAGGTGACGGTCGCCGCCGGCCTGCTCCACGACACCCTCGAGGACACGCTGGCGGAGCCGGAGAAGCTGAGAGAGCTGTTTGGCGAGGAGGTGGCCTTCCTGGTGGAAGGCCTCACCAAGATCGCCAAGATCGAGTTCAGCTCAGCACGCGTCCGGCAGGCCGAGAACTTCCGCAAGATGCTGCTGGCCATGTCGAAGGACATCCGCATCCTGCTGATCAAGCTGGCAGACCGGCTCCACAACATGCGCACGCTCCAGTACATGTCCGAGGACTCCCGGCGCCGCATCGCCCAGGAGACCCAGGACATCTACGCACCCCTGGCGCACCGGCTCGGAATCGACTGGATGCGGCGGGAGCTCCAGGACCTGGCCTTCCGCACCCTGAAGCCCCAGGTGGCCGCGGACCTGGAGAAGCATCTGCGCGGACAGCGGCGGGCGCGCGAGCGCTACGTGGAGGAGGTGATCGGGATCCTCTCCGCGAAGCTCGCCGAGACCAACCTGCGGGCGGAGGTCACCGGGCGCCTGAAGGACCTGGCCTCGATCCACGCCAAGATGGAGAACCAGGGCCTCACGCTCGACCAGATCTACGACGTGATCGCGTTCCGGATCGTGCTGGAGGACTCGGAGGCGGCGGTCTACGCCGCGCTCGGGATCGTGCACTCCACCTGGCGGCCGGTGCCCGGGCGCTTCAAGGACTACGTCGCGCTGCCCAAGCCAAACGGCTACCAGAGCCTCCACACCACCGTGATCGGGCCCTACGGCGAGCGCATGGAGATGCAGATCCGCACGCGCGAAATGCACCGGAACGCCGAGTTCGGCATCGCGTCCCACTGGAAGTACAAGGAGGGCGCCGGGAGTCGCGAGGAGGACGAGCACAAGTTCGCCTGGCTCCGCCAGCTCCTCGAGTGGCAGCGCGACCTGTCGGACCCCCACGAGTTCCTGGATACCGTGAAGGTCGACCTCTTCCCGGACGAAGTGTTCGTCTTCACGCCCCGGGGAGACGTGATCAACCTCCCCAAGGACGCGACCCCGGTGGACTTCGCGTACGCCATCCACACCCAGGTGGGCGAGCACTGCGCGGGAGCGCGCGTGAACGGCAAGCTCATCTCCCTGCGCCATCGGCTGCACGACGGCGACACGGTCGAGATCCTCACCAACCCGGCCCAGTCCCCGCGCAAGGACTGGCTCGAGTTCGTGGTCTCGGGCAAGGCGCGCAGTCGCATCCGCCACGCGATCCGTGCGGCGGAGCGGGCACGCAGCTACGAGCTGGGCCGCGAGATCCTGGATCGGGAGCTGCGGCGGGCGGGCCTGTCGCTGCCCCGCTTGCTGGAGGCGGGCCGGCTCGAGGAGGTGACCCGGCGCGAGCGCTTGCGCTCCGTGGACGAGCTGTTCTCGGCAGTCGGCTACGGCCGCCTCCCGGCGGCCTCGGTGGTCGCCGCGCTGCGGCCCGAAGGGGAGGCGGCGCCCGCGCCCCCGCCCCCGCCGCGGCGAGGGCTCTTCCGCCGCGCACCGGACCGCAGCGGCATTCGCGTGGGCGGCAGCGCGGACGTGCTGGTGCGCTTCGGTGGCTGCTGCAACCCGCTGCCGGGGGAGGAGGTGGTCGGGTTCGTGACCCGCGGCCGGGGCGTCACGGTGCACGTGAAGGAATGCAGCAAAGCCTTTGCCATGGATCCGGAGCGGCGCATCGACGTGCAGTGGGAGTCGTCGACACCCGAGCCGCGCCGCATCCGCATCCGGGTGCTCTCGGTGGACGAGCCGGGGCTGCTGGCCAAGATCACCAAGTCGATCTCCACGGCGGGCATCAACATCGGCGGGGCGCGCGTCAGCACGAACGCCGACCGCCAGGCAGTGCACAGCTTCGACTTGTGGGTGAGCGACGTCCGCACGCTGAACGGGGTGATGAAGCAGATCGAGAAGGTGCGCGGTGTCCTTTCGGTGGACCGCATCCGCACCTGAGCCGTGCGGGCCGGTCGGTGTTCAGGCGTTCTGGAGCCCGACCAGCTCCCGATACAGACCCGGCTGCGACATCAGCTCCTCGTGCGTGCCGATGCGCGAGACGCGGCCCTCCTCCAGGAGCACGATGCGGTCGGCGCGGCGCACCGTCGAGAGCCGATGGGCGATCACGAAGACGGTGCGGCCCCGGAGCAGCGCCTCGATGGCCTCCTGCACCAGATTCTCGCTCTTGGCGTCCAGGGAGCTGGTGGCCTCGTCGAAGATCAGGATGTCCGGGTTCTTGAGGATCGCGCGGGCGATCGTCACGCGCTGGCGTTGCCCGCCCGAGAGCTGCGCGCCGCCCTCCCCCACCGGGGTGTCGTAGCCCTCGGGCAGGCGCTCGGCGAACTCGTCCACGTGGGCGGCGTGTGCCGCCGCCAGCAGCTCCGCCTCGGACGCCCCGGGCCGCCCGTAGCGGATGTTCTCGCGGATGGTTCCATCGAACAGGAAGGGCTCCTGGGTCACCACGGCCACGTGGGCCAGCAGGGAGTCGCGGGCGATGCGGTGCAGGTCCACCCCGTCCAGGGAGATCGAGCCGGTCTGAGGGTCGTGGAAGCGCAGCAGCAGGTCCACGAGGGTGGTCTTGCCCGCTCCCGTGCGCCCCACGATGGCCACCACCTCGCCGGCGCGGGCCTCCAGGGAGACGTCTCGGAGCACCGGCTCGCGTCCGTAGGAGAAGCTCACCCGGTCGAAGCGCACGGCCTCGCGCACGCCGTCCAGACGAACCGCGTCGGGGGGGTCCGGGAGCTCCACCTCCCGGTCGAGCAGCTCGAAGAAGCGCTCCGCGGCGGGCAACGAATCCTGGAGTTGCGTCCAGCCCTGGGTGAGCTCCTTGGTGGGACGGTAGGTGGTGGCCATGACGGTCACGAAGGCGGCAAGGTCGCCGGCGCTCAGGCCCCACTGCCCCTGGATCACGAGCAGCGTCCCCACGGCGAGGACGCCGACGCCCATGGCCTGGTTCAGCCCCTCCACCAGACTGCGCGAGAAGACCCGGTTGCGTACGACCTTCATGCTGCGGCGGAAGAGCTTGCGGTTCTCGCGGCTGAAGGCGCGCTCCTCGAGGGCCTCGGCGCGGAACGCCTTGATCACCTTGATGCCCGCCAGGATCTCCACCAGGCGCTGGGTCACGTCCCCGAGCTTCTCCTGCCGGCGCATTGCCGTGCGCCGGATGCGGCGCCCGAACACGGCGATCACCCCCATCAGGAGGGGCGCCATGCCGAGCGCCAGGAGCGAGAGCTGCCAGGAGATGGCCAGCAGCACCGCGACGCCGACCACCACCGAGAGGATCGACTGGAAGATGTCGCCGAACAGCAGCCGCAACGCTCCATGGGCACGGCTCACGTCGTTGAAGGTGCGCGACAGGGCATCGCCGCGGCCCATGCTGTGGTGGACGCGCAGCGGGAGGGCGAGCAGCTTGGCGCACAGCTCCTGCTGGACGTCCACGAGGACGCGCCCGAGCACGTACTCGACCAGGTAGTCCTTGCCCAGGTGCGCGACGGGGAGCAGCAGCACCACCAGCATGCCGGCCACCACGATGGCCCAGAAGCGATCGCTCACCTCCAGGGCCGCCGCCGGCGCGGCGGGCCCGGGTTCCGAGGCCTGCGGCACGTCCGCTGCGCCGGCGCTGGCTCCGGCGGCGCCGGAGAGGCCCGGCAGCAGCTCGGGCACCGCGCGGGTGAGCAGCCGATCCAGGTCCGGGATCCCGAAGCGGGACTCGTCTCCGCCCTCCGGCGCCGGCTGGGCGAGCAGGACGTCGTCGAGCAGAGGCTTGATCAACCACGCCCGCAGGCTGCGCCCCCCGGCGTAGAGCAGCGAGAAGAGCATGGCGACCAGCACCAGGGCGAGGTAGGGACGCCCGTAGCGGGTCAGGCGCCGGAAGGGGCCGGGAGCCGACGGCCGCGAGGGGGAGGCCGGACTCGAAGGATCGGACGGCGTCAGGCGACCTTCGTGATGCGGCCCGAGCGGATGCAACGTGTGCAGACGCGCACCCGGCGCACGGTGCCATCGATGAGGGCGCGGGTGCGTTGCAAATTGGGGCTCCAGACCCGCGCGGTCTTGCGGTTGGAGTGGCTCACGTTGTGCCCGGTGTCGGGACGCTTCCCGCAGAGGTCGCAGACCTTGGCCATGAAGGAGCCCCTCCTGACTCGAAGACCGCCACCGTGTAGCCCACGGGGAAGGCGCGGGCAAACGCCGCCCGGACCCGCGGGGAGGCTGCTAGCCCGGCGCCCGCTGGAAGCGGAGCGTCGGCTCGCCAGGCGCGCGGCGCTCCAGGCGCCCGATCGGGTAGGCGCGCTCCCCGAGCGCCTGCAGGCGCTCGATCACGTCGGAGGTCTCCTCCGCGGGCACCACGGCGATCATCCCGATCCCGCAATTGAAGACCCGCAGCATCTCCTGCTCGGGAATGGCGCCGTGGCGCTGCAACAAGTCGAAGATGGGGGGCTGTGGCCAGGAGCCCAGGTCGATGCACGCCCGCACCGCCTCGGGCAGCACGCGCGGGACGTTTCCGGCGAAGCCGCCCCCGGTCACGTGCACCAGGGCCTTCACCGTGAAGTCGCGGATCAGGTTGAGGACCGGGCGCACGTAGATCCGGGTGGGAGCCAGCAGCGCCGCCGCCAGGGACCCGTTCAGCTCCTCGTTCTCGGCGCGCCAGTCGAGCTTGTCGGCCGCGACCGCCCCCTCCACCACGCGACGCACCAGGGAGAAGCCGTTGCTGTGCAGCCCGGCCGAGGCGATGCCCACCAGCCGGTCGTCTTCGCTCACGCTCGAGCCGTCGATCACCCGGCTGCGTTCGACGACGCCCACGCCGAAGCCCACCAGCTCGATCTCGCCCGGGGGATGGACACCGGGCATGGTGGCGGTCTCGCCGCCGAGCAGTGCGCAGCCCGCCCGCCGGCAGCCCTCGGCCACGCCGCGCAGCGCCTGCTCGGCGATGGCGGCGTCCAGGCGGCCCATGGCGAGGTAGTCGAGGAACACGAGCGGCTCGGCACCCTGGACCACGATGTCGTTCACCACCATGGCCACGCAGTCGATGCCGACCGTGTCGAAGCGCCCGAGCTGCGCCGCCAGCTTGAGCTTGGTCCCCACCCCGTCGGCGCTGGCGACGAACACGGGCTCCCGGTAGCGGTCCGGAGCCTTGAAGAGCCCGGCGAAGCCCCCGATCGAGGACAGCACCTCGGGCCGGAAGGTGGTGCGGGCGATGCGGCCGATCTCGCCGATGAAGGCCTCGTCGTGATCCAGGTCCACGCCGGCCTCGGCGTAGCCCGGCGCCGAGGAGGTGGGCACCTCGGGCGCGTCGTCGGCGGAGCTGCGCCGGTTCACGCGGCATGCATACGCGACGCTGCGCCGGCCTGTCAACGTCGGGGCGCGGCCGGTCGCTCCCGGCGCCCGTCGGGGGTCGGGCCCATGCTATGGTCCCGCAGTGCAAATCGCCGTGGTGATCCCCGCGCTCGACGAGTCCGGGGGGATCGCGCGGGCCGTAGCGAGCGCCCGGGAGCCTGGGGTGGACGTCGTGGTGGTCGACGGCGGCAGCCGGGACGACACCGTGGAACGGGCCCGGGTGGCCGGGGCGCGGGTGGTGGTTTCGGCGCCCGGGCGGGCTCGGCAGCTCGAGGCGGGTCGTGGCGCCACCGAGGGCGACGTTCTGCTCTTCCTGCACGCCGACAGCTGTCTCCCGCCCGGCTACGCCCAGGCGGTGCGCCGCAGCCTGGCCGATGTCCGGGTGGTGGGCGGCGCGTTCGCCCTGCGCTTCGACCGACGCACGCCCGGGCTGCGCTGGGTCGAGTGGGGGGCGTGGCTGCGGCAGGCCCTGTTCTCCCTGCCCTATGGGGACCAGGCCTTGTTCGTGCGGCGCGCGGCGCTCGAGGCCCTGGGAGGGGTGCCCCAGGTGCCCATCCTGGAGGATCTCGACCTGGTGCGGGCCATGCGCCGCGCCGGACGTCTCGCGCGGGTCCCGCTGCCCGTGGTGACGTCGGCGCGGCGCTACCGGGAACGGGGCGTCCTGCGCACCTGGCTGCGCAACACTGCAGCGCTGCTGGCCTGGCGGCTCGGCCTGGACCGCGCGCGGGTGGCCGCCTGGTACCGCCGGTGAGCGCTGCCGCCAGCTCGATGTCCGCTCCCGGCGAAGCGCTGCCGGCACGTCGCCAGGCGTTCCGCCGCCTGGGCGGCTACCTGCTGCGCAACCGGGGCCGCTACGCGTCGGGTGTGGTCTTCGTGCTGGCCTACGCCGCCGGCTTCGTGGTGATCCCCCTGCTGGTGGGGTACGCGATCCAGGCCCTGGAGCAGGGTCTCGCCGTCGCCGAGGTGGCGCGGCGCGGTGCGTGGCTCGCGATCGCGGCGGGATTCACCGCGGCCGTCCGCTTCCTCTCGCGCACCGGCATCTTCAATGCCGCCCGGGAGATCGAGTTCGAGCTGCGCAACGATCTCTTCGCCCACCTTCAGCGTCTCCCCCAGTCCTTCTACGCCCGCTGGCGCACCGGCGATCTGATGAGCCGCTGCGTGAACGACATGAACTCCGTGCGACTGCTCCTGGGCCCCGGCCTGCTCGCGGTGATCCAGAACCCGCCGCTCTTCGTCGGAGTGCTCGTCGCCATGTTCGTCCTCGACGCGCGTCTGGCCTTGCTGGTGCTGATCCCCTATCCGCTCTTCGTCGCGATCGCCCGGGCCTTCGGACGCCACATGCACGCGGCGAACGTGGGTGTCCAGGAGGGCCTCGCCGACCTGTCGAGCCAGCTCCAGGAGACCATTTCGGGCATCGCCGTGGTGAAGGCCTACGCCATGGAGCAGACCACGAGGCAGCGCTTCGAGGCCGCGAGCGACGACCTGTATCGACGCCAGCTCCGGCTCGTGCGGGTGGCCGGAGGCATGCCGGCCATCGCGACGCTGCTGCCCGCGCTGTCCATGTGGATCGTCTTCCTGGTGGGCGGGCGTGCGGTGCTCGACGGCCGCATGCCGCTCTCCGAGTTCTTCACCTTCGCCATGTACGTCTACGGACTCACCTTCCCCACCTTCATCCTGGGCTGGGTGTTCGCGCTCTGGCAGCGGGGCGGGGCGGCCATGCAGCGCATCGACGAGGTGCTCTCCACCGAGCCTTCCATCGCGGACCGCGGGAAGCTCGTGGCAGTCCAGCGCCTGCGAGGCGAGATCGAGTTCCGAAACCTGACCTTCCGCCATCCCGGGAGCGGCCGGCCGGCCCTGCGAGAGGTGAGCCTGCGCGTACCCGCGGGCACGGTCCTCGGCTTGGTGGGGCCGATCGGGTCCGGCAAGACGACCCTCGCCTCCCTCGTCCCGCGCCTCTACGAGGTGGAGGACGGCCGCGTCTTCCTGGACGGGATCGACGTGAACCGGATCCCGCTGCACGTGCTGCGCTCGAACATCGCCATGGTTCCCCAGGACGCGTTCCTCTTCTCGCTCACATTGGCCGAGAACGTGGCCTACGGCCTGCCGGATCTGGACCTGCCAAAGGTGTACGAGGCCGCGCAGCGGGCCCAGCTCGCCAAGGACGTGGGCGAGCTGCCCCGCGGCTGGGACACCCTGGTGGGCGAGCGCGGCGTGATGCTCTCGGGCGGGCAGCGCCAGCGCACGGCGCTGGCCCGGGCCCTGGCCCTGCGCCCGTCGATCCTGATCCTCGACGACACGCTCTCGAGCGTGGACGCCGAGACCGAGGCGGCGATCCGCCGCGAGCTCGAGAGCGTCTTCCGCGGCCGGACGGTCGTCGTGATCGCACACCGGGTCGCCAGCGTGCGCGACGCGGACCAGATCCTGGTGCTCGACGAAGGCCGCATCGTGGAGCGTGGCCGCCACCAGGAGCTGGTGGCGGCCGACGGGCTCTACGCGCGTCTGGCGCGAGATCAGGCTCTCGAAGAGGAGCTGGAGGAGCTGGGCGCCGCCGGAGGCCGGTCGTGAGCGCCCGCCCGCCCCGCCCTGGCGCCGCCTCGTCGGCCCTGGAGGCGATCCACGAGGAGGAGGCCCTCGGCAAGGCCTACGACGCGCGCCTGCTGGCGCGCCTGTGGCCCTACGTGGCCCCCTACCGCCGCCAGGTGGGGGCGACGTTGCTGGTGGTGGCGCCGCTCTTCCTGCTCGAGCTGGCGCCGGCCTGGCTGGTCAAGACCGGGATCGAGCGGGTGATGGCGCCGAGCGCCGGAGCGGGCACGGGCGGCTCGCCCCTGGACGTCGTCCTCGACGCCCCGGGCGGCGTGTCGCCCCTGGCCTGGCTGGCGGGCCTCTACCTGGTGGCGGCCGTGGCCCTGTCCGGACTCGAGTTCTGGCGCATGGTGCTCATGGCCAAGACCGGCCAGGCGGCCATGCGCGACCTGCGCGCCGACGTGTTCCGGCACATCCAGGCGCTCCACCTCGGCTTCTTCGACCGCTATCCGGTGGGTCGCCTGGTGACCCGGGCCACCAACGACGTGGAGAACGTGGCGGAAATGTTCTCGGCGGGGATCGTCGCGTTCCTGGCCGACGTCCTGAAGATGGTGGGTTTCGCCGTCGCTCTGTTCCTGGTGGATGCCGAGCTCGCGCTCGTCACCTTCTGCGTGGTGCCGCTCCTGGCCGTGGCCGCCGTCGTGTTCCGGCTCAAGGTGCGCGAGGCCTTCCGCAAGGTGCGTGTACGCATCGCACGCATCAACGCGTATTTGCAGGAGACCATCACCGGCATGAAGGTGGTGCAGCTCTTCACCCGGGAGGCTCGCAACCTGCGCGACTTCGAGCACCTGAACGCCGAGCACCGGGACGCCTGGTTCCAGTCGATCCGCTACGACGCCGCGCTCTTCGCGGTGGTGGAGCTGGCCCAGAACCTGACCGTGGCCATCGTGATCTGGCGGGCCACGGGCATTGCCGAAGCGGGCGTGATCTACGTCTTCATCGACTGGATGCGGCGCTTCTTCCTGCCGCTGCGCGACCTATCGGCCAAGTATTCGGTGATGCAGTCGTCCATGGCGAGCTGCGAGCGGATCTTCCAGATCCTCGACACGCAGCCCCTCATCCGCGACCCGGAGCCGACGCGGCTGCACGTGGCGCCGCCCGTGCGCCAGGGCGCGGTGGAGTTCCAGCGCGTGTGGTTCTCCTACTCCGGGGACCTGGAGGAGGCCGTGGTCCGGGACGTCTCCTTCCGGGTGGAGCCGGGCGAGCGGGTGGCCTTCGTGGGGGCCACGGGCGCCGGCAAGACCACGCTGATCAAGCTGCTGGCGCGCCTCTACGAGGTCACGCGCGGCCGCATCCTGCTGGACGGCGTGGACCTGCGCGAATACCCGCAGGCGGAGCTGCGCCGGCGCGTGGCCATGGTGCTCCAGGAGGTGTTCCTGTTCGGCGGCAGCGTGCACGACAACGTGGCCCTCGGGCGCAGCGACATCTCCGAGGCGGAGGTGCGCCGCGCCGCCCGGGCCGTGGAGGCCCAGCGCTTCATCGAGCGGCTCCCGCAGGGCTACGCCACGGAGGTCCGGGAGCGCGGCACGAACCTCTCGGCGGGCCAGGGCCAGCTGCTCTCCTTCGCCCGGGCCCTGGCCCACGGGGCCGACGTGCTGGTCCTGGACGAGGCCACGAGCTCGGTGGATCCGGAGACGGAGGCCCTGGTGCAGCGCGGCATCCACACGCTGCTCGTGGGCAAGACGGCGCTCGTCATCGCGCACCGCCTCTCGACGATCCAGGACGTGGACCGCATCCACGTGCTCCACCACGGGCGGCTGGTGGAGTCCGGGCGGCACGAGGAGCTGCTGGCCCGGGACGGGCTCTACCGGCGCCTGTACCGGCTCCAGTTCGAGGCCCAGCCCGCCGTTCGCGCCGCCGCCGGCTGAGGCCACGCGCCGCCAGGATCCGGGCTCGGCCGCCGGCTGGACTATGGTTCCGACGTGCGCATCCCGGCCCTTGCGATCCTGGTCGCCGTGGGATTCCTGCTCGCCTGCGAGAAGGGCGACGGGCAGCCGGCGTCGGCCGTCACGGGGATCGTCCTGGTCTCGATCGACACGCTGCGGCCGGACCATCTCCCCGCCTACGGCTACCCGCGCGACACGGCTCCCTTTCTGAGCGAGATGGCCCAGCGCGGCGTCGTCTTCGAGCAGGCGATCGCGCAGTCCCCCTGGACGGTCCCGTCCCACGGGACGCTCCTCACCTCGCTGTATCCCTCGATCCTCGGCCTCGGAACCTGGAAGCAGCCCCGCCGCCTGCCGCAGGAGGCCACCACCCTGGCCGAAGTGCTGCGAGCGGCGGGGTTCCGCACCCGGGCCCTGGCGGGCGGCGGCTTCGTGTCGGAGAAGTTGGGCTTCGACCGGGGCTTCGAGCGATTCGAGGGCTCGGATCGCGCCCTGCCGTCGGCGGTGGATCTCGCCATCGCCTGGATCGGGGGTCTCGGCTCCGAGGAGCGCTTCTTTCTGTTCCTCCACACCTTCCAGGTCCACAACTATGCGCCCTCGCCCGAAGCACGACGGCGCTTCGTGCGTCCCTACGCGGGACGGCTCCTGGGCGTGTCGAGCCTCCCGGCCCTGCTCGAGTTTCCTTCGACGTGGCGTCAGGCGTTCCAGAGGCTCCACGAAGACGATCTGCGCTACGTGGTCGATCTCTACGACGCGGCCATCCACAGCGTGGACCTGGCGCTCCGGGGCCTGTACGCCCGGCTCTGGGCCCTGGGGAGGGGCGAGGACACGCTCCTCGTGGTGACGTCCGATCACGGCGAGGAGTTCCTGGACCACGGTGCGACGGGTCACGGCTGGACGCTCTACGAGGAGAACCTGCGCGTCCCGCTCATCTTCCAGCATGCCTCGCTGTCGCCGCGCCGGTTGTCCGCGACGGTCCGGACCCTGGACGTGGCTCCCACCCTCGTGGAGCTGGCGGGGCTCGAGCCGCCCGCCACCTGGCAGGGGACCAGCCTGCTGCCGCGCATGCGGGACGGCGCGGAGCAGGCCCTGCCGGCCTTCTCCGAGCACGCCCACGTTCCGCTTCGCTCCCTGCGCCGACGCTCCCTCAAGTACGTGGAGTCCCTCAACGAGGGTGGCGCGGAGCTCTACGACCTGGACCTCGACCCGCACGAGCGCCGAAACCTGGTGGGGAGCGGGCTCCCGGCGGAGGGCGCCCTGCAGGCGGCGCTTCGCCAGTGGGCGGACGCCAACGCGGCCGCGGCCCTGCGGCCGGGCGCCGAGGCCCTGGACGATGAGATGCGCGCCCAGCTCGAGGCCCTGGGCTACGTGGAGCCGAGGGCCGGGGATACGCCGGCGGGACGGGAGTAGGGCATCGCGCGGTTGCGTCCGGCCCTCGCCGGATGGTACCAATAGGGGCGACCCCTACCCCCCAGAAGCGATCCTCCAGGACGATCGCCGGCCCCCGTGGGTGCCCCGGCCCCCGCGAGACCGGAACGTGAGGTCGCGCTTGCGCATCAAATCCCTCCGGGTCAACGGCTTCAAGTCCTTCGTGGACAGGACCGTGTTCGGCTTCGAGCCCGGCATCACCGCCGTGGTGGGCCCCAACGGCTGCGGCAAGTCCAACGTGGTGGACGCCATCCGCTGGGCCATGGGGGAGCAGGCCCCCCGCCGCCTGCGCGGCAAGTCCATGGAAGACGTGATCTTCGCCGGCTCCGAGGCCCTGGCTCCGGTGGGCCTGGCGGAGGTGACCCTCACTTTCGACAACGCCGATCGGCTCGCTCCGCCGGGCTACGGCGAATTCTCGGAGATCCAGGTCACCCGGCGCCTGTACCGCTCCGGGGAGTCCGAGTACCTGATCAACAAGACGGCGGTGCGGCTGCGCGACGTGCTCGACTTCTTCCGGGACACGGGCGTCGGGACGCGCGGCTACACGATCGTCGAGCAGGGGCAGATCGCGGCCATCGTCTCGGCCAAGCCCGACGAGCGACGGGTGCTGATCGAGGAGGCGGCCGGCATCAGCAAGTACAAGGCCCGCCGGCGCGAGGCGGAGCGCAAGCTCGCGGCCACCGAGCAGAACCTGCTGCGCGCCAGCGACGTGCTCGGCGAGATCCGCCGCCAGCTCGGCTCCATCGAGCGGCAGGCCCGCAAGGCCGCCCGCTACAAGCGGTTGCGCGAGCGGCTGCGCATCCTGGAGCTCTCCCTGGCGGCCGACGCGCGGCGCGCGCTGCTGGCGGAGATCGAGGCGGATCGCCAGCGGCTGGTGGAGCGCCGCCAGGGGGTCACCGTCGCCGAGGCGCGGGTGGCGGAGCGCGAAGCCGCCCTGGAGCAGGCGCGCCTGGAGCTGGTGGAGCGGGAGAAGGCCGTCGTCTCGGGCAGCGAGGCCCTCTTCGCCCTGCGCAGCGAGATCAAGGAGCTCGAGAGCCGCAGCGCCTACGAGACGCGCGCCCGCGCGAGCCTCGCCGAGACCCGCACCCTGCGGGGCGAGGAGCTCGAACGCCTGCGCGGCCGGCTGGCGGCGGCCGAGGCGGAGGCACGCGCCGCCGCGGCGGAGCTCGAGAGCATGGCGGCGGACTTCGCCCGGGAGGACGAGGCCCTGAAGGCCGCCGAGCGCGAGGCGAGCGCCGCCCGGGAGGCCCAGCGGACGCTCGAGTCCCAGCGGGAGCAGCTCAACACGGCGCTGCTCTCGGCGCTCACCGAGGTCGCCCGGGGCGAAGACCGGCTGGCGGCCCTGGACCAGCGTCGGGACGGGCTCCAGCGTCGCCTGCGCAGCGCCGACGAGGCCCTCGAGGTGCAGCAGGGCGAGGCGACCCGCTTCGACGACGAGCAGCGCAACCTCGTGCACGGCCTCCACAACCTCCTGGCGGAGCGCGACCGTCTGATGGGCGCCCTGCGTACGGCACTGGAGCGTCACGAGAGGGCCCTGGCCCAGTCCCGGGAGCACCTGGCCGAGGAGCTGAGCCGCGCCCGGGAGGCCCGCGAGAAGCGCCATGCCCGCCTGGACTCCCTGCGCGAGCTGCTGGAGCGGGGCGAGGACCTGGTGGCGGGCACCCGCCACCTGCTCGCCCAGGGCGAGGCGGTCCGCTCGGCCCACGGGCTGCGGGCCCTGGTGCGCGACGTCCTCGAGGTGGAGCCCGAGGCGGAGCGGGCCGTGGAGGCGGTGCTCGCCGAGCGGGCCGAGGCGTGGGTGGCGGAGCGGCCGGAAGGGGCGCTGGCAGCCCTCGACCTGCTGCGGGCGGCAGACGCGGGTCGGGCGGTCTTCGTCTGCGATCCCCAGGGTGGCGCCCCGCTCGGGCTCGTTCCGCTCGGGGAGCCGCTGCTCGACCGCGTGCGTCCGCGACCCGGCTTCGAGGCGGTGGCCCGCACGCTCCTCGGCGGCGTGTATCTGGTGCAAGACCTGCGCGAGGCGCTGCGCCACTTCGGGGCCGGCCGGCTGCCGGCGCACTTCGTCACCCGCGCCGGCGACATGCTCTCCCCGGACGGGGTGGTGCGCGGTGGTCGCACCGGGACCGTCGGCGCGCTGGGACGCGTGCGGGAGCTCCGCGATCTGGAGCGCGAGACCGCGGAGCTCGACCGCCGCGTGGCGGAGCTCGAGCGGCAGGCCGCGGAGGGGGAGCGCGTCGTCCACCAGGCGGCGGACGAAGTGGACAACCTGCGCAACCGCCATCACACCGCGGCCTTGGCGGTGGCCAACCACGAGAAGGATCTCGAGCGCACGCGCGAACGCGTGAAGGCCCTGGGCGAAGCCCAGGAGGGGCGGGCGGCGGAGCGCTCCGAGCTCGTGTCCGAGGCGGAGGCGCTGATCGAGGAGCGCACCCGGGTGGAGGCCCGCCTGGTCGAGGGGCGCCACGGACGGCTCGAGCTCAGCGGCCGCCTGGAGACCCTGGCGGGGCGGATCGGGGCGGCCACCCGCGAGGCGCAGCGCTACGAGCTGGCCCTGGCGGAGCGGCGCGTCAGCCACGTGGCGCGGGCGGAGAAGCGCGATCGGCTCGCCGAGAGCCGCCGCCGCAGCGAGCTGGCGGCCGAGGAGGCGCGCGAGTGGATCGCCCGCCGCGAGCGCGAGATCCAGGAGATCGACGCCCAACGGGAGGCGCTCGCGGCCTCGGTGCAGCAGGCGGAGACGTCCCTGGCGGAGAAGCTGCGGCGCGAGGAGGCGGCCCGCGTCGCCGCCGACTCGGCACGCAACGACTACGAGGTCGAGGCCGAGGCCATCCGCGCGCGGGAGGCGGAGGTGCGCGGCCAGCGCAGCGAGGTGCTGGCGGCCCGCGAGGAGCTGCAGGCGGGCGAGCTGTCCTTGCGCGAGGCCGAGCTCCGTCTCGAGAACCTGGATGGCCAGATCCGCGAGCGCTGGTCCGTGGAGCTCGGGGCCTGGTCTCC
Source organism: Myxococcota bacterium (assembly GCA_041611735.1). GTDB lineage: Bacteria > Myxococcota_A > UBA9160 > UBA9160 > PR03 > JBFIML01. Next base: position 76,361 of record JBFIML010000009.1, read on the forward strand.
GCCCACGCCGGAGCAGGCTGCGGCGGCCGCCGCGGCCGCCGCCGGCGCGGACGGGGAGGACGAGGAGGCCGAGAGCGTCGGTCCCGGCGAGGCGGAGCTGGCCGGCCTGCCCGCCGAGGAGCGCCACAGCCTGCTCGGGGAGACGCGGCGGCGCCTGGACGCCCTCGGCGAGGTCAACCTGGCCGCCATCGAGGAGCACGAGGAGCTGGGCGAGCGCTTCCGCTTCCTCTCGGAGCAGAAGTCGGACCTCGAGCGCACCATCGCTTCGCTTCGCGAGGCCATCGCCCGCATCAACCGCACCAGTCGCAAGCGCTTCCGGGAGACCTTCGAGGCGGTCAACGAGCGCTTCAAGGCGAACTTCCCGCGCCTGTTCCGGGGCGGGAAGGCGAGCCTTGCCCTGACCGAGGCGGAGGACGTGCTGGAGGCCGGCATCGACATCCTGGCCCAGCCCCCCGGCAAGCGGCTCCAGAACGTGAACCTGCTCTCGGGCGGCGAGAAGACGCTGACCGCCCTGGCGCTGCTCGTCTCGCTGTTCCAGGTGCATCCGTCGCCGTTCTTCCTGCTGGACGAGGTGGACGCGGCCCTGGACGACGTCAACGTGGGGCGCTTCAACGAGATCGTTCAGGAGATGGCCAAGGAGTCGCAGTTCCTGCTCATCACCCACAACAAGCAGACCATCGAGATCGCCGACCGGCTCTACGGCGTCACCATGGAGCAGAAGGGCGTCTCGAAGCTGGTCTCGGTGGAGCTGAAGCAGCCCTAGCTGGGCTACTCCTGCCTTCCATGCTGCTCATGCGTCGCTCGCTCCGGGTAGCCGGCCTGGTCGCTCTGCTGGGCATGGGCCCGGGTCCTGCCATCGGGTCCGACGCGCAAGGTGCGCCCCGCATCTCGAAGCCGCCGGCCGCGGTCCCGCGCGCTCCGAACGCGCAACCCGAAGCCCTCGAACGCCTGCGCCGGGAGGCGACGGCCGTGCCCTCCAGGCAGGACGGGGGCGGGCGGGGCTGGATCGAGCGCCGCGACTCCACGGAACGGGCCACGGCCGGGCAAGCGGGCCGCTGGGTGATCCTCTACGAGGCGGGCGAGCTCGGCATCCAGGAGGGCGGGGCGCTCTTCCTGCTGGTGCCTCCCTTCCTGGGCTGGAGCCCGCCCCAGCTGAAGGACGCCACGGCGCCCGGGCACGTGATCGTCTCGACCACCGCCCGGGGCGTGGCGCTGCGGCCCCGCATCCCCCGCGAGATGCTGCTGCAGATCAAGGTGCAGGGTCGTGCCCTCGCAGCCGGCGAACGGGTGCGGATCGTCTACGGGGCGGGGCCGGCCGGGGCCCTGGCGGACCAGTCGGCGGAGCGCGACTCCCGCTTCTGGATGTACGTGGATGGAGACGGAGACGGCGTCTACCGCTTCCTGCCCGACTCGCCGGCGATCGACGTGGGGCCCGGCCCCCCGAGCCGGCTGCAGCTGGTCTGGCCCGGGGTGGCGCGGCCAGGCGACACGGTGCCCCTGCGCCTCGCCGTGCTGGACGCACGCGCCAACCCCGGAGCCGCCCTCTCGGGCGTTTTCGAGCTCTCCCTGCGTCCGCGGCTGGAGGGGCCGGAGCGCGTCACGCTGACCACCGCCGACGCGGGGCAGAAGCAGGTCTCCCTTGCCGTGCGGGAGGAGGGGGTCCACCGCGTCTCCGCACGCGGGCCCCGGGGCCTCGCGGCCGAGAGCAATCCCCTGGTGGTCTCCGCGTCCCTGCCGAGGATCCTGTGGGCCGATCTCCACGGACATTCCAACCTCTCCGACGGGACGGGCACTCCCGAGGACTTCTTCCGCTACGCGCGCGAGGTGGCGGGCCTGGACGTGGTGGCCCTCACGGACCACGACCACTGGGGCGCTCCCCGTTTCCTCGACGAGAATCTCGAGGTCTGGCAGGCGGTGGGATCCGCAGCCAGGCGGTTCGACCTTCCGGGGCGCTTCGTGGCCCTGCGCGGCTACGAGTGGACGAGCTGGCTGTACGGCCATCGCCACGTGCTGTTCTTCGCGGACGACGGCGAGGTGAAGAGCTCCATCGACCCGGCGTACGAGACGCCGCCGCAGCTGTGGTCGGCCCTGCGCGGAGGATCCGTTGTCACGATCGGGCATCATCCGGCCGGCCGTCCCATCGCCATCGACTGGGATCTGGCCCCGGACGCCGAGCTCGAGCCGCTGGTGGAGATCGTATCCAATGGCGGAAGCAGCGAGGCCTGGGACACCCCGTTCCGGATCCGGGAGCCCGCGCCCCGCGGCTTCGTCCGCAGGGCGTTGCGCAAGGGTCACCGGCTGGGGTTCGTGGGGAGCAGCGACAGCCACGACGGACACCCCGGCTGTCCGGAGGGTCCCCCCGCCCGGTCCTGTGGACTGGCAGGGATCCTGGCCGAGCAGCGGACGCGCTCCTCGGTGCTGGAGGCGCTGCGGGCGAGGCGGGTGTACGCGACGAACGGGCCGCGCATCCTGCTGTGGGCCACGCTCGACGAGGCCCCCATGGGCTCGACGCTGACTCCTGCGGCCCGGCGTGTGCTCCGCGTCCGGGTCGTGGCCGCCGCTCCCCTGGAGCGCCTGGACCTGGTCCGCGATGGAGCCGTGGTCGAACGGGTGCCGGGCCACTCCCGGCCAGAGCTGCTCCTGGAGCGCGTGGTCGACGACCTGCGGTCCGGCGAGACGCTCTACGTCCGGGTGCTGCAGGAGGACCAGGGCGCCGCCTGGTCGAGCCCCTTCTTCGTGGAGTGAGTCGGGGCCCAGTCGCACCGCGAGCGAGGCGGGCGGCGCCCTCGCTCTCCACGTCGTCCTCACCGGGTTCGCCGTGCACTCCGAGACGATCGGTGGTCGAGGGATCGAGGCGCACGGGCAGCGTGTGCCCGTCGTCGTCGGCGGCGTCCGGGGTGATGTCCACGCCCGGCAGCGGAACGCCGCTCCACCCGCGAGCCGGGAGCCTGCGCGGCGGTAGGCGCGCGTCGTGCGTGCTGGTATGCTCGCCGCTCCCATGACCTCCCTCGTCGAATGGCTCGCGCCCTTCGCCGCGTGGGCTGCCGCGCACCCGCTGGCCCTGCTGCTCGCGTCGCTGGCCTTCCCGCTGGCACTCCTCGTGCTGGCCGAGCTCGTGCCGCGGCGCCGGCCCGCAAGCTCCGTGGCAGCGCCGCCCCGCGTGGAGCTGCCGTCGCCCCCGGTGGAGGCCGTCCCGGCGCCCCCTCCGCCGCGACGCCTGGCCGAGCGGCTCGCGCGCACCCACGAAGCGCTGGTCGGACGGCTGGAGCGCCTGCTCGGCGGACGCCGACTCGAGGCGGAGCTGATCGAGGAGCTCGAGGCGCTGCTCTTCTCCGCGGACCTCGGCGTGAAGACCGCCGAGAGCCTGCTGGCCACGGTGCGCGAGCGAGCGCAGGGCGGTGATGCGGCGGCGGTGCGTCGCGTCCTGCGCGAGGCCATCCTCGACAAGCTGCGCCCCATCGAACGGCCTGCACCCGCATCCGGCGGGCCGCCCCGCGTGATCCTCGTCCTCGGCGTGAACGGATCCGGCAAGACCACGACGATCGGCAAGCTAGCGGCCCGTTACCGGAGCCAGGGGCAGCGCGTGGTGCTGGGCGCGGGCGATACCTTCCGGGCCGCCGCCACGGAGCAGCTCGAGGTCTGGGGCGAGCGCGTCGGGTGCGAGGTGGTGAAGGGACAGCCGGGGGCCGACCCGGCGGCGGTTGCCTTCGACACGGTGAAGGCGGCCGGGGCGCGCGGTGCCGACGTGGCCATCGTGGACACGGCGGGCCGCCTCCAGACCCGCGCGCCCCTCATGGAGGAGCTCGGCAAGATCGTGCGGGTGATCGGACGCGACCTTCCGGGGGCACCCCACGAGACGTTGCTGGTGCTGGATGCCAACACGGGACAGAACGCCATCTCCCAGGCGCGTCTCTTCACCGAGGTGGCCGGGGTGACGGGCCTGGTGCTGACCAAGCTCGACGGCACCGCCAAGGGTGGGGTGATCGTGGGCCTCGCCGACGAGTTCGGGATTCCGGTCCGCTATGTGGGGGTGGGCGAGGGGGTGGAGGACCTGCGGGAGTTCTCTGCCCAGGAGTTCGTGGATGCCCTCTTCGAGGAGGGCTCCGCCCCGGAGGATCGGCCGTGAGCCGCTACGTCATGGCCCTCGACCAGGGCACGACCTCCTCGCGAGCGATCCTCTTCGGCCGTGCCGGTGAGATCGTGGCCGTCGACCAGCACGAGTTCCCCCAGCACTACCCGAAGCCGGGCTGGGTGGAGCACGACCCGGGCGAGATCTGGGACAGCCAGCTCCGCGCCGCCCGCGGCGTGCTGGCCAAGGCGGGTGCCACGGGAGCCGACGTGGCGGCCATCGGCATCACCAACCAGCGCGAGACGGCCCTGGTGTGGGAGCGCCGCAGCGGCGAGCCGATCCACCGGGCCATCGTGTGGCAGTCCCGCCAGACCGCACCGATCTGCGAGGCCCTCCGCGCCCGGGGTCTGGAGGAGGAGGTGCGGGCGCGCACCGGGCTCGTGATCGACGCGTACTTCTCGGGCACCAAGGTGCGTTTCATCCTCGACGCGGTGGCGGGCGCCCAGCAGCGCGCCGAGCGGGGCGAGCTGGCCTTCGGCACCGTGGACAGCTGGGTGGTCCAGCGGCTCACCCGGGGCCGCGTCCACGCCACCGAGTACTCGAACGCCTCGCGCACGCTGCTCTACAACATCCACGAGCGGGATTGGGACGACCTGCTGCTCCGGGAGCTGCGCGTCCCCCGGGCGCTGCTCCCGGAGGTGCGGGACTCGAGCGGCGTGCTCGGGACCACGGACCCGGAGTGGTTCGGGGCGGAGATCCCGATCTCCGGCATGGCTGGGGATCAGCAGGCGGCGCTCTTCGGGCAGGGCTGCTTCCAGCCCGGACGCGCCAAGAACACGTACGGGACCGGCTGCTTCCTGCTGGAGAACACCGGAATGGAGGCGCCGCGCTCCAAGAGCGGCCTCGTCACCACCATCGCCTGGGGGCTGGCCGGGCGCGTCGAATACGCCCTGGAGGGCAGCATCTTCGTGGCGGGAGCGGCGGTGCAGTGGCTGCGCGACGGCCTGCGGATGGTGACCGACGCGGCGGAGACCGAGGCCGCCGCCCGCGCCGTGCCGGACACCGGGGGCGTCTACCTGGTGCCGGCCTTCGTGGGTCTCGGCGCGCCCTACTGGGACGAGCGGGCGCGCGGAACGGTCGTGGGGCTCACGCGCGGGACGACGCGCGAGCACCTGATCCGCGCCACGCTGGAGTCGATCGCCTACCAGACGCGCGACGTGGTGGAGTGCGTGACGGCCGACTCGGGTCTCGCTCCGCAGACCCTGCGCGTGGACGGGGGAGCCTGCCGCAACGACTTCCTGATGCAGTTCCAGGCCGACGTGCTCGGGATTCCCGTGAGCCGTCCGGAGATGCTCGAGGTGACGGCCCTGGGTGCGGCGGCGCTGGCCGGGCTCGCCGTGGGCTTCTGGCGCGACCGGGACGAGCTCGAGGCGGCCACCGGCCGGGCGCGCGTCTTCGAGCCCGCCTTCGAGGCGGAGCGGCGCGACGTGCTGTACGCCGGCTGGAAGCGCGCCGTGGAGCGTGCCCGGGGCTGGGCGGAGGAATGAGCCGCCGCGCCCTCGTGATTGCGCACCGGGGCGCCTCGGGCCAGCGCTCGGAGAACACGCTGCCCGCCTTCGCACTGGCCGTCGAGCAGGGCGCGGACATGATCGAGACCGACCTGCACCGGACCCGCGACGGGGCCGTGGTCGTCACCCACGACGAGGATCTGGCGGGGCTCGGGGGCCACGGCGAGATCGCCGACGCCACCCTGGCCGAGGTGCGGGCCCTCGACGCGGGCGGGGGGGAGCGGGTGCCGCTGCTCCAGGAGGTGCTCGACGCCTTCGGGACGCTCATCCCGTTCAACCTGGAGCTCAAGCGGGGAGGGCGGGCCGAGTACCAGGGGCTCGAGGCGGCGGCGGCCGGGGAGGTGGCGCGGCGGGGACTCCTGGCGCAGACGCTGTTCTCCTGCTTCTACGACCCGGTCCTGGCCCGGCTGCGGGAGCTCGAGCCGCGGGCGCGGATCGGCCTGCTGGTGGCGCGCCGCTATCCCCGGGAGGCGGTGAAGCGGGCTCGGGCCCTGGGCGCCGAGGCCCTGCATGCAGAGGCGGGTCTGGTGGACGGGCGCCTGGTGGAGGAGGCCCACGCCGCCGGGCTCGCGGTCCACGTCTTCACCGTGGACGCCCCCCGGGCCATGCGGCGTTTCCTGGCCCTCGGGGTGGACGGGATCTTCACCAACCACCCGGACCGGATGCGGGCCCTGCTTTCTTCCCCGGGGGAAGAGGCAGGGCCGTGCCGCCTTTCGAAGTCTTGACGTTTCGCGCTGTCATGCCCTAAACGTTTGGCGGGGGAAGCGAAGCAGCCTTATGAAATTCGATCATCCCGAGCCGACCAGCCCGGAAGCGGACCTGGACACGACCGACCGAGAGATCCTCGAGCTGCTGCAGGAGAACTGCAAGCGACCGCTCGCTGCCATCGGCGAGAAGGTGGGCCTCACCGCCCCGTCCGTGATGGAGCGCATCCACAAGCTGGAGGCCGCCGGCGTGATCCGGGCCTACGTGGCCCTGCTGGATGCCCGTGCCGTGGGCAGGGACGTGACCGCCTTCATCGGCGTCTCCATCAGCCATCCCCGCGCCGTCACGTCCTTCGAGCGCGAGATGGAGGGCGCACACGAGGTGCTCGACTGCCATCACGTGACGGGCAGTCACACGCTCATGGTGAAGCTCAAGACGGAGAACACCCGCACCCTCGAGCGTTTCATCGACCGCATCCGCTCGATCGAGGGCGTCACCGCCACGGAGACCATGGTCGTGCTCTCCACCCACACCGAGCGGACGCGCGTGTCCCTCGACGTCGCCGAAGCTCCCGTGCCCCGGCGCGCTCGGCGCGCCCCACCCGGCCGGGTCAAGCGGGCCGCCGGGTCCGCTTGATCCCGCGTGAGGAGGTCCCCCTTCATGACGCGCCCCGCCGGCCTGCCCTCGAAGCAGGGGCTCTACGATCCCGCCTTCGAGCACGACGCCTGTGGTGTCGGCTTCGTGGCCCACGTGCGGGGCGAGCCCTCCCACGACGTGGTGCGCCGCGGGATCGAGGTGCTGGTCAATCTGACCCACCGGGGAGCCGCCGGCTCGGACCCGGAGACCGGCGACGGGGCGGGCCTGCTGCTCCAGACGCCCGACGCCTTCCTGCGCGGAGAGGCGCGGCGCCTGGGCCTCGATCTGCCGGAGCCCGGCCGCTATGCGGCGGGCATGGTGTTCCTCTCCTCGCAGGCCAGCGAGCGAGAGTGGCAGGAGGCCACGCTCGAGCGCGTCGTCGCCGAGGAGGGTCAGCGCGTGCTCGGCTGGCGCGACGTCCCGGTGGACCCGAGCCGCATCGGCCGTATCGCCCGGGAAGCCCTGCCGACGATCCGCCAGGTGTTCGTGGCGGCCGCCGCGGACCTCGAGGGCGACGCCTTCGAGCGCAAGCTCTACGTGATCCGGCGCCTGGCGGAGAACCGCATCCGCTCCCGCGGCGTCCCCTTCCACGCGCCGAGCTTCTCGAGCCGCACCATCGTCTACAAGGGGCTGCTGCTGGCTCACCAGATCGAGGGCTTCTACGCCGACCTGGCCGACCGCTCCTTCCAGAGCGCCCTGGCCCTGGTCCACCAGCGCTACAGCACCAACACCTTTCCGACCTGGGAGCTGGCGCAGCCGTTTCGCTACCTGGCCCACAACGGCGAGATCAACACCCTGCGCGGCAACGTGAACTGGATGCACGCCCGCGAGGGGACGTCGCGCTCCGACCTGTTCGGCCCGGACCTGGCCAAGCTCTTCCCGATCTGCACCGCGGGCGCCAGCGACTCGGCGATCTTCGACAACGCCCTCGAGTTCCTGTTCCTCTCTGGCCGCTCGCTGCCCCACGCCGTGCTCATGATGATCCCGGAGGCATGGGATGGGCACGAGAGCATGGACGCCGATCGGCGTGCCTTCTACGAGTACCACTCCTTCCTGATGGAGCCGTGGGACGGCCCGGCCTCGATCGCCTTCACCGACGGGCGCAAGATCGGCGCGGTCCTCGACCGCAACGGCTTGCGACCCTCGCGCTACGTGGTCACCCGGGACGGCCTGGTGGTGATGGCCTCCGAGGTTGGAGTCATCGACGTGGAGCCCGAGCAGGTGCTCAAGAAGGGCCGCCTGCAGCCCGGCCGGATCTTCTTCGTGGACACCGAGCAGGGTCGCATCGTCGAGGACGAAGAGATCAAGGCCGAGCTGGTGCGCCGGCGTCCCTACCGGCAGTGGATCGAGCGCCACACGGTCGGTCTGGCGGATCTTCCGCCGCTGGAGGCGGTGGAGTCCCTGGATCCGGAGGTGCGCTTCCGGCTGCAGCAGACCTTCGGCTACACGCTGGAGGATCTGCGCATCGTGTTGCCGCCCATGCTGACCACGGGACAGGAGGCGCTCGGCTCCATGGGCGAGGACGCGGCGCTCGCCTGCCTCTCGGACCGGCCCCGGCTGCTGTATCACTACTTCAAGCAGTTGTTCGCCCAGGTGACCAACCCCGCCATCGACTCGATCCGGGAGCGGCTCGTGATGTCGCTCGTGTCGACACTCGGAGCGGAGGGGAACCTCTGCGACGAGACGCCGGAGCACGCGCGCATGCTCGTGCTCGAGCGGCCGATCCTCACCAACCAGGAGCTCGAGCGGATCCGCAGGATCGATCTACCCGGCTTCCGCGCCCGCACGCTGCCGATCCTGTTCAAGGCGGCGGACGGAGGCGAGGGGCTGCGCGGCGCCCTGGACGCCCTCTGCCACGAGGCGGCCCAGGCCGTGGCGGACGGCGTGAACCTGCTCGTGCTGAGCGACCGCGGCATCACGCCCGAGCTCGCTCCCATCCCGGCCCTGCTCGCCGCGGGAGCCGTCCACCATCACCTGATCCGCGAGGAGACCCGCACCCGCTGCGGCCTGCTGCTCGAGACCGGCGAGGCCCGGGAGGTGGGCCAGTTCGCGCTCCTCATCGGCTACGGCGTCGGGGCCATCAATCCGTACCTCGCCTTCGAGACGATCGCCGAGCTGGTGGAGGACGGAACCTTCCAGCCCGAGGACCTCAGCTTCGAGAAAGCGGTGGCGAACTATCGGAAGGCCGTCGACAAGGGGCTGCTCAAGATCTTCGCCAAGATGGGCATCTCCACGCTCCAGAGCTACCGGGGCGCCCAGATCTTCGAGGCGGTGGGGCTCTCCCGGGAGCTGGTGGAGCGTTGCTTCACCGGCACCCCCTCGCGCATCAGTGGCATCGACCTCGACGTGATCGCTCGCGAGTCGGCGCTGCGGCACCGGCGCGCCTTCGATCCCGAGGACGAGTTCTACCCGGAGCTCGATCCGGGCGGGCTCTACCAGTGGCGGCGTCGCGGGGAGCGTCACACCTTCAACCCCGACTCGGTGGCGAACCTGCAGCACGCCGTCCGCCAGCGCAGCTTCCGCACGTTCCAGGAGTTCTCGAAGGCCGCCAACGACGAGGCGGAGCGCCTGTGCACCCTGCGTGGGCTGTTCCGCTTCCGCTTGGCCCCGGAGCCCCTGCCCCTGGAGGAGGTGCAGCCGGCCAGCGAGATCGTCAAGCGCTTCCGCACCGGCGCCATGTCCTTCGGATCCATCTCGAAGGAGGCGCACGAGACCCTGGCCATCGCCATGAACCGGATCGGTGGCAAGAGCAACACCGGTGAGGGGGGCGAGGACTCGGATCGTTTCACGCCGGATCCCAGCGGCGACCTGCGACGCAGCGCGATCAAGCAGGTGGCTTCCGGGCGCTTCGGGGTGACGAGCTGGTACCTGGTGAACGCCGACGAGATGCAGATCAAGATCGCCCAGGGGGCCAAGCCCGGCGAAGGCGGCCAGCTTCCCGGCCACAAGGTCGACGACGTGATCGCCCGCATCCGTCACTCGACGCCCGGAGTGGGGCTGATCTCGCCCCCGCCGCACCACGACATCTACTCGATCGAGGACCTGGCCCAGCTGATCCACGATCTCAAGAACGCCAACCGCCATGCGGATGTGAGCGTCAAGCTCGTGGCGGAGACCGGCGTGGGCACCGTGGCGGCGGGCGTCTCCAAGGGCAAGGCCGATCACGTGCTGATCAGCGGCCACGACGGCGGCACCGGCGCCTCGCCCCAGACCTCCATCAAGTACGCGGGTGTGCCGTGGGAGATCGGCCTCGCCGAGACCCAGCAGACCCTGGCGTTGAACGACCTGCGCGGGCGCATCCGCGTGGAAGTGGACGGGGGCCTGAAGACCGGGCGGGACGTGGCCATCGGGGCCCTGCTCGGGGCGGACGAGTACGGCTTCTCCACGGCTCCGCTGGTGGCCCTGGGCTGCATCCTGATGCGCGTCTGCCACCTGAACACCTGTCCGGTCGGCATCGCCACCCAGAATCCGGAGCTGCGCAAGCGCTTCGCGGGTCTCCCGGACCACGTGGTGAACTACTTCTTCTTCGTGGCGGAGGAGCTGCGGGAGATCATGGCCCGCCTCGGCTTCCGCAGCATCGAGGAGATGGTGGGTCGGGTGGACAAGCTGGAGGTGCAGCCGGCCGTCGAGCACTGGAAGGCGAAGGGCCTCGACTTCTCGGAACTGCTGCACAAGCCCGACGTCTCCCACCCGATCCGCTGGTGTGGGAGCCAGGACCACGGTCTCGACAAGGCGCTCGACAACGAGCTGATCCGGCTCGCCGAGCCGGCGCTCGAGCGCGGAGAGCCAGTGGAGATGCACCTGGCGATCCGCAACGTGAACCGGACCGTCGGCACCATGCTCGGGGCAGAGCTTTCGCGGCGCCACGGGGAGGACGGACTCCCGGACGACACGATCCGCATCCACTTCCGGGGCTCGGCGGGCCAGAGCCTCGGGGCCTTCGTGCCGCGGGGCATGACCATCCTGGTGGAAGGGGACGCCAACGACTACTGCGCCAAGGGGCTCTCGGGCGGCAAGGTCGTCGTGCGCGTGCCGCGCGGGGCCACCTTCGAGCCGGGCGAGAACGTGGTCGTCGGCAACGTCGTGCTCTACGGGGCGACGGCCGGGGAGGCGTATTTCCAGGGCCTGGCCGGGGAGCGCTTCTGTGTACGAAACAGCGGCGCCCACGCGGTGGTCGAGGGCGTCGGGGACCACGGGTGCGAGTACATGACCGGCGGCCGGGTGGTGATCCTCGGGCCGACGGGCCGCAACTTCGCGGCCGGGATGAGCGGCGGTATCGCCTACGTGCTCGACGAGCAGGGGGACTTCCATTCGCACTGCAACCTCGGCATGGTGGTGCTCGAGGAGATCGATGCGGAGGACGAGGAGACGATCTTGCGGCTGCTCCGGCGCCACTTCCAGTACACCCGCAGCAAGAAGGCCGACGACGTGCTGCGGAAGTGGGAGACGTTCGCCTCGAAGATGGTGAAGGTCATGCCCGTGGACTACAAGCGGGCGCTCGCGGATCGCCTGCGCGAGGGGAGCGGAGATGGGTAAGCCCACCGGGTTCCTCGAGTACGAGCGCGAGGAGACGCCGTATCGGCCGGTGGAGCGGCGGGTCGGCGACTGGCGTCACGTGCAGGATGATGCGCCGCCCGATTCCGTGCAGCGGCAGGCGGCCCGGTGCATGGACTGCGGGATCCCGTTCTGCAACCAGGGCTGCCCGCTCGGCAACGTGATTCCGGACTGGAACGACCTCGTCTTCCGCGACAAGTGGGAGGACGCCCTGGTCCGCCTGCACTCCACCAACAACTTCCCGGAGTTCACCGGCCTGGTGTGCCCGGCGCCCTGCGAGGCGGCCTGCGTGCTGGGCATCAACGACGACCCGGTCACGATCAAGCAGGTGGAGTGGGAGATCGTCCGGCGCGGCTGGCAGGAGGGCTGGGTGCGCCCGGTGAGGCCGGAGCGGCGCAGCGGGCGCTCGGTGGCCGTGGTGGGCTCCGGGCCGGCCGGCCTGGCGGCGGCCCAGCAGCTGAGCCGGGCCGGTCACACGGTGACGGTCTTCGAGAAGAGCGACCGCGTCGGCGGGCTGCTCCGCTATGGCATTCCCGACTTCAAACTGGAGAAGTGGATCATCGACCGGCGTTTGGAGCAGATGCGGGAGGAAGGCGTGCTGTTCCAGACCGGCGTGCAGGTGGGACGCGACCTCTCGACTGCGGACCTGCGACGCGGCTTCGATGCCGTGGTGCTTTGCATGGGCTCGGAGCAGCCGCGCGACCTCCCGATCCCGGGCCGCGACCTGGAGGGCATCCACTTCGCCATGGACTTCCTCACCCAGCAGAATCGCCGGGTGGCCGGAGACGACGTGGCCGCGGACGCGGAGATCCTCGCTACGGGCCGGCATGCGGTGATCCTGGGCGGGGGCGATACGGGCTCCGACTGCGTGGGCACGTCCCACCGCCAGCGCGCCCGGGCCGTCACCTCCATCGAGCTGCTGGAGCGTCCCCCGGACAGCCGCGACGCCTCGACGCCCTGGCCCCTGTGGCCCCTCGTGTTCCGCTCCTCGAGCTCCCACACGGAGGGAGGGGCGCGGGAGTTCGCGGTGATGACCAAGGAGTTCCTGGGCTCCGGCGGGCGGGTGGAGAAGCTGCGCGCGGTGCGGGTGGCCTTCGGGCCGCCGGATCCCCAGACCGGCCGGCGGGCCATGGAGGAAGTGCCCGGCAGCGCCTTCGAGCTGCCGGCGGACCTGGTGCTGCTGGCCATGGGCTTCGTCCATCCCGTCCACGAGGGGCTGTTGGAGGAGCTCGACGTCCGGCTCGACCCCCGGGGCAACGTCGCTGCGGACGCGCGCAGCTTCGCCACCAGCGAGCCGGGCGTATTCGCCGCCGGGGACTGCCGGCGGGGACAGTCCCTGGTGGTGTGGGCGCAGTGGGAGGGGCGCGAGTGCGCCCGCGCCGTGGACCGCTATCTCGCGGGGGACTCGGCACTGCCCGCTCGCGACGCCTACGTCTAGGCCGGGAAACGGCCGGATCGCGCTTGACGCCTGCGCGCCGCGGCCGGTACGATCCGGTGGATCGGGGGGGTCCATTCCGCACGCGGCGTCCAGAGCCTACGACTTCGCGCGGCTCGAGCGCGCAGTGGCGGCCCTGTTGCGGCGTCACGCCGAGATGACGCGCCAGAACGCCGAGATCCGGCGTCGGCTGGTGGAGCGTGAGCGGCGCATCCACACCCTGGAGTCGCAGCTGCGCGAGGGCAACCAGAGGCGCCAGGACGTTGGGAAGCGCGTGGAGGAGCTGATCGCGCAGCTGGATCAACTCGACGCCCAGTTCGGGCCCCCGGGCGACTGAGCGCCGCCGTGACCGACAAGCGATCGGTCGCCGTGCGGATCCTTGGCAAGGAGTACCGCATCCGGACCGACGCCGAGCAGGCGGCGGTGGAACGCCTGGCGCGTTTCGTGGACGAGACCATGACGCGCATCCGCCAACGCACCGGCACGGTCGACAGCCTCGACCTGGCGGTGCTGGCGGCCCTGAACCTGGCCAATGACCTGCTCGCCCTGCGCGAGAGCGCTGGAGACGCCGCCGACGCGCCGAAGCGGCTGCGCGACCTGGTAGACCGCGTGGAGGCCGCCGTCGGCCGAGCGGCCTCCCCCCCGGCGGCCTGAGCAGACCGCGCATGGCGGAGACGGCGGGCGAGAAGGCCCGCCTGCGTCGGGAGCTGCTCGCGCGCCGACGCCGCGTCGTCCCGGAAGTGGCGGCCGCCGCCGGACGCGAGATGGCAGCCCACGCAGCGGCCGCTCCCGAGTTCGCCGCCGCCCGCTGCATCGCCTTGTATGCCGCGCTCTCCGACGAGATCGCCACGGCGCCCCTCTTCGAGGCGGCCCGCCGCCGCGGCAAGCACGTGCTCTTCCCGCGCATGGTGGCGACGGGCCGTCGGCTCGAGTTTGCGCCGGCCGCGCGCTTCGAGGATCTTCGCCCGGGCCCCTGGGGCGTGCCGGAGCCGGCGCCGGAGGCGCCGGCGGAGCCGCTGGGTGTCGATGCGCTGGTGTTCGTGCCGGGCGTCGCCTTCGACCGGGTGGGAAACCGGCTCGGGCGGGGGCAGGGCTTCTACGATCGGACCTTTCCGCCGGGTGGTCCGGGCCAGCCGCTCCTGTTCGGGCTGGCCTTCCACTTCCAGCTGCTGGAGGCGGTGCCCCAGGCGCAGGACGACCGGCCCATGGACGCGGTGGTGACGGAGCGGGGGATCCATCGGATGGCGCGGCGGAGGTGAAGCAGATGGGCGGGCGGCTGGAGCGCGAGGTGGAGCGCCAGCTCGGCCGCATCCGGGAGGGCGCCGAGGAGCTGCTCGGGGAGGAGGAGCTGCGGGCCCGGCTGCGCCAGGCGGCAGATGGCGGCCCGCCCCTGCGGGTCAAGCTGGGCGTCGACCCGTCCACGCCCGACCTGCACCTCGGGCACACGATCGTGGTCCAGAAGCTGCGTGTCTTCCAGGAGCTGGGCCACGTGGCCATCTTCCTGATCGGGGACTTCACGGCCCGGATCGGAGACCCCTCGGGGCGCAAGAAGACCCGACCGGCCCTGGATGCCGCGACCGTCCGGTGCAACGCCGAGACCTACCTGGAGCAGGTCGGGCGCATCCTCGACGTGGAGCGTGCCGAGGTGCGCTTCAACGCCGAGTGGATGGCGCCGCTCCCGGCACAGGACTTCATCCGCCTCTGCTCCCATTACACGGTGGCTCGCCTCCTCGAGCGGGACGACTTCCAGCAGCGCTTCGCAGCCGGCGAGCCGATCTCCGTCCACGAGTTCCTGTATCCCTTCGTCCAGGCCTACGACTCGGTGGTGCTGCGGGCTGACGTCGAGCTCGGAGGGAGCGACCAGCGCTTCAACCTCCTGATGGCCCGGGAGGTCCAACGGGCCTACGAGCAGCCGCCCCAGGCGGTGGTGCTGCATCCCCTCCTGGTCGGCACCGACGGGCGCGAGAAGATGTCGAAGAGCCTCGGGAACGACATCGGAATCAACGAGTTGCCCGAGGAGGTCTACGGCAAGACCATGCGGCTCTCAGACGAGACCATGCTCGGGTACTACGACCTGCTCTCGGCGGGTCTGTGGAAGGACCTGCGAGCCGCCCGGGTCGCCCTGGGCCGGGGCCAGGGGGATCCCTTCGCGTTCAAGCAGCAAATGGCCCGGCGCATCGTGGAGCGCTTCCACGGTTCGGAGGCGGCCGAGCGCGCCGAGGCCCACTTCCGGCGCGTGGTGCGCCAGGGCGAGGCGCCGGAGGACCTCCCGGAGCGCGAGCTGGTGCTCGGCGAGCCGGCGGGGATCGGTCTCCTGGAGCTGCTCGAGCGGCTCGAGCTGGTGGAGAGCCGCAGCGCGGGGCGGCGGCTCGTATCCCAGGGGGCGGTGCTCGTGGACGGGGAGCGCGTCGCCGAGCCGACCCGGCGCCTCGGGGCGGGCCGCTACCTGATCCGCGCCGGACGTCGTCGGTACGCCCGGGTCCGCCTGGTGACCAGGCGCTCCTCCCCCCGGAGGGGGGCTGAGGGGCCGGGAGGGCGCTCTTGACGCTGGAGGGGCCCAGTCTTAGACTCGTTTTCTCGTCGAGGACGCTCCGTTCCGGGAGCGCACCCTCGGCTTGTCTTCGCCTCGGGGGCTCCTGACAAGCGTCCGAGCGCCTCGTCCGGTCTTTGAAAACCGAATAGCGTGCGGTCTTTGGCGGGCGTTGGGGAACGCCCGCGAAGACGGTGACGAGCCGCATTTCCCCATCGATCGGAGCTCGTCGTCGGGCTGGCCCCGGCTGGCCCGCCGACTCGGCTCCGGATTCCGAACGAATCGCGCGGTGTGCGCTGAGGCGCGCATCGTGCGCAGGTTCAAATCGGAGAGTTTGATCCTGGCTCAGAACGAACGCTGGCGGCGTGCCTAAGACATGCAAGTCGTGCGAGAAAGCTCCTTCGGGAGTGAGTACAGCGGCGCACGGGTGAGTAACGCGTGGGTAATCTGCCTTCGGGTCTGGGACAACTCCGGGAAACTGGAGCTAATACCGGATGAGACCACGAGGTCCTCGGGCCTTGCGGAAAAAGATGGCCTCTCCTTGGAAGCCATCGCCCGTCGATGAGCCCGCGTCCCATTAGCTTGTTGGTGAGGTAACGGCTCACCAAGGCTGTGATGGGTAGCTGGTCTGAGAGGACGATCAGCCACACTGGGACTGAGACACGGCCCAGACTCCTACGGGAGGCA